>NZ_ATZA01000018.1 GCF_000427965.1 Olivibacter sitiensis DSM 17696
CCCATAGAATCACATCGGCTGAATATTCCGAACAGCATCGTCATGAGTTGTGTCCATGAATCAAAGGTCTTGTAATAGCGGTCAGACCGGTGCTTGCTCACAAGCATCTCAAATTTGTTCCTTGGAATAAAACCTAATAATTGTTTGAAGATTGGCTGACCGACTAATTTCTTTTCTGTATTTTTATCACTCATATTTTTAGTTTGTCGTAAAACCAAAATATGAAAAAAGGAGCTTGCCAGATATGGCAGCTCCTTAAATTATTTTTTGTCGGTCAGTAGTGGTTTTCTTTATATTTTTGGAGTATCAATTATAAACGTTATGAACAGCAAAACAATTTGTATTATTTCCTACATTACCATTATTGGATGGTTGATTGCCTTTTTTCAAAGCAAGGAGAACAGAACACCCTTGGTTAAGTTCCATCTGGAGCAGGCATTGGGTGTCTTTATTTTTTCGTTCATTTGGCCTATCGTGCTGCGGTTGTTGTTTGCGATTGTTCCGTCATTAGGCATAGTGTTGAACCCCTTGTCGTTTGTGCCACTGGTATTCATGATCTTGGGCATCATCAACGCCTCGAAAGAACAGATGACGCCTGTACCTGTCATCGGAGAATTTGTTGCAGGAAAAATTAAGCTCTGATTGCACTATTTGTCAATCAAGTCCAAAAAGCCAGCAAGGAGTAGCGATTGCTTGTACCACAAAACCCCTGAAAACCATTATTCCTCAATATCGGTGAGAACTTTAACTTTGGAAGAATGACATAAGGAGGATCATGGTTAATTCCATCATAATGTTTGCTGCTTGTTTGTTGGCCATTGTCAGTTGCAAGGGCCAAGGCTCAATGGATAAATGGCATGAGCGGCAGCTCTATCCCTATCTTGCTGAAAACGGATTGTACGGCTACGTGGACGAACAACTTGATCTTGTAGTCCCCGCGCGTTATCGCAGTGCATCGCCATTTACGAGTACGGGCTTTGCCATCGTTTCTGATGAGAATAACAGGTATGGAGTCATTAATAGCGCCGGTGCGCTTGTGGTGCCACTCGAATATAAAACTGTTTATGTTGAGGTATTGGGTAAGCATACTTTATTATGGACTGTGCGCACCTATAATAGTCCCTTACGGTTCTGGGAATGGAGGTTTCTACCCGGATTTTGGGGAGCAAGCGATAGGCGGCTCTTCGATACGCAGGTAAAACGATCACATTTATGTATCACCGTGTTGGAAAGTGGTCAGCGAATCTATTCGGAACGAGTTCTTTCCGAATTGGCTTATGGTTATTACTTCAACATAAAAAAAGTGGATGATACACACTTCATTCGAGATGGGATCCTTTATGAAATTGGGCGCAAGCGGTGCAGGGCGCTCGCGAAACATGTTTTTGGACAGTCCGACGATGGTCTGCTGCTGCAAAAGATGGGAGATTACTATCGCTTGATTAGTGTAAAGGGAAAAGCTGTAGGCAAGCGAAGGTTTCGATATCAGGATCATCTCACTTATGAAATTGAGGGACGACGGCATATCCTGAATTTGGTGTCGACATATGATTATCTGCACCGGGTGGCTCATCTATTTCAGGACAGCGATGGTGAACAATATTTTTTCCCGGATTTGACCAAGGCATTTCCGAAATCTATCGCCGCACAGGTGCATAAGGACCTAGTCGCCGATACGTTGATTCAGAACTCCATGCTGGCCGCCAGCATGCCCCATACGGATCGGTTTATTTTCCGTCGGTTTAATCGAGGTTCTAATACATTTGAGTATTGGATGTTGGATACCGTCGGCAATTGGCACGCTAATGTACCCGAAGATAATCGCTTTTCCGTTGTTTCGCAGGCTGGCGATATCCTTTGGCCGTCTATCGAGGACATAATACCGCTAGATGCGGTGGCATCAGGCTGGAAGCCGTCTCGTTATGCGAGCGTAGACGAAGATCGCCAGCTGTATAAAGTGACGATACGTCGTGATAAAGAGGAACGGATGGGTATATGGAATGTGGCTGAAAGAAAATGGCAATGGAAGCCGGAACACGCTTATATCCGGTATCTGGGCAATGGCTATTGGACCTTTAAATCTATACAGGATGCCAAATATGGCTTGTACCAGTTGTCTACCTCGCAAGTGCTCATCTCTCCAAGGTACCATGATATGAATGGGAATGGCATGGTCGCTTATTATGACGAAGCAGGTCAATACATAAGGTTTTACGTTGACTGGAAAACGCAACGTGAATATTGGTATGAGCAGGCCAATTAGAGCGATGGGGGAGGCCATTGAAAATCTATTATAATATGAAGGAAACCTTACCGCTGCTTTTTATATATAAGGATAAGGCGATAATTGTTTTTTCAACTTAAAAGTCGAATGGCTATTCCGGTTAACTAAGAAATTAGTTATATTTGAAGCATGAAAATATTACTCTCTGCTGTATATAGTGTGTTTTCCTGTTTCGTCATACAAAACTATTGCCATGCACAGGAAATAGACCAGTCCAAGTTGCTGGCATTTTATGAAAACCAGCAATATGCGGAAGCTGCCAATTATATGCTGAGTCATTATGGAGATTCTGTACAGGATAAGCGAATGTTGGCAAGTATTGCCAACAATTTTAGAATGGCAGGTCAAGTAAATAAGGCAGAAGTGTATTATCACAAACTATACACGTTGGATAGTACGCATAGAGGTGCGCTTTCCAATCTCGGCGCGTTCAGCTATCAAAAAGGCAACCTACAAAAGGCCAAATTTTTTTATACCAAGTTGCTGGAAGTGGATAGTGTCCATGTCCAATCCTTGGTAGTGCTTGCAGACCTGGCAAAGACTGAGGCCAAATTGGATGATGCGCTGAAATACCTGCGTCATGCGAATGCTATAGCGCCAGATCGGTCTGATATTGTTTACGATCTAGCTTCGCTGTATATTGTGCTGGAAGCAAACCTGGACGCAGAGGAATTGCTCGCCAAATCATTGGAAAATGACCCAGAAAACATATTGCTCATGAAGCTTCAGTTGGAAGTGCTATATGCCCAAAAGAAGTATACGGAAGTTGTGCAGTTGGGTGAGCGATTGGAGGAGATCGGAGACCGTTCCGATTTGCTCTATGGAATTATGGCACCCAGTTACTACTTCTTGAAAAAGTACGATAAGGGAATAGAAACGTACGATAAGCTAGAGGAAAGTGGCGATTTAAAGGAGGGTTCTTTATATTATAAGGCCATGTGCTATAAGGCATTGAAGCGAAATGAAGAAGCAATAGCCTATCTGGATAAAACACTGGAGGCGGCCGTTTCGGAAAACACGTCCAGCTATTACACCATAAAAGCACAGGTTTATGAGGATATGAACTGGAATAAGAATGCGCTCGCTGCCTATCAGAAAAGCCTCCAGTTTAAGGAAGAACCGCTCACATTTTATAGCCTGGCTTTGTTGTACGATTTGCGTTTCAAGCAGGTAAATAATGCCTCAAAGTATTATAACACCTATCTTAAAGTGGAAAAAGACCTTAAAGGAAACAAAGACTACATCGATTACGTCACCGAAAGGCTGAAGCAATTGAACGCAGGGACCGCAAAAAAGTGACCTACCGAGCCTCTCGAATGGACATTAAACGGCTCACATATTTTCCAATGATGTCAAACTCTAGGTTGACAGAATCTCCTTCCCTGAGTTTCCCAAGATTGGTGTGTTCATAGGTATATGGTATAATAGCTACCGAAAAACGGTCTATTTCCGAGTTTACCACGGTTAGGCTGATGCCATTGACCGCTATTGATCCCTTTTCTACGGTGATGTTTCTCATGGCAGTATCGTATTTGAACGTGAAAAGCCAGCTACCATCTTTATTTTCTATATGGGTGCAAATAGCCGTTTGATCTACGTGCCCCTGTACGATATGGCCGTCTAGCCTCGCGCCCGCAATTGTGCAACGCTCCAGGTTGACCCGTTCGCCCACTTTCAACTCGCTCAGGTTGGATTTGAGCAACGTTTCTTCTATAGCCGTAACGGTATGCATACCAGGCTCAATGCCTATTACAGTAAGGCAAACCCCATTATGTGACACGCTTTGGTCTATTTTCAACTCGTCCGAAATGGCGGACTTGATGGTAAAGTGCAAATTGCTTTGTTCTTGAACTATTTTTTCTACGTAACCGAGTGTTTCAATGATGCCTGTGAACATGATAAAATGTGAAAAGGCAAATGTAATGATTAAAAGAGATATGAGGGAATAGATATGAGATATGATAGGCTGTCAGACTATAGTCAAAATCCAAGAGCCGCCAGCTAAGCGTTTACAGCCGTGAACTGCTGACTAATTGTAAAAAATACACTAACTGATAAAGAAATATTTTCTTTGTCACTCATTTGTAAATGAGCTTTTTGCGATCTTTTTTTTACACGACCGAAGGTAGGGGCAGAAAGTATTTACAATTAATTGTTTGTTTTGAAGGACTAAAGACGTAATTTGCGAGGCGTTAAATTAATTGTTAAGTTATTGTTTAGCCAATATGAGTAATTAACAAAATAATACCTAAAAGAAGTTTATAAATTATTATACCATTATGATCATTATTGCTGATGGCGGATCAACTAAGACCAACTGGTGTTTGATAAACAGTTCGGGAAAGAAGATTTATTTTAATACGGAAGGATACAACCCGTATTTTGTGACGAGTGAATACATATTGAGCTCGATGAAGAAGGCCCTACCGAAGGACATTCCCTATCAGGAGATAGAGGAGGTGCATTACTATGGGGCAGGTGTACATAATGAGGAAAAAGCCAGTGTGGTAGAGATTGCCATGAAGCAAATCTTCGTTAATTCGAGAGTGTTTATTGGTCACGACTTATTGGCGGCGGCACGTGCCTTGTTGGGAGATGAGCCTGGTTTTGCTGCCATATTGGGCACCGGGACAAACACCTGTCTTTATGATGGTAAGAATGTTGTGTTGAACATCGACTCGGCCGCTTATATATTGGGTGATGAAGGTAGCGGGTGCTATATCGGCAAGAAAGTACTGACAGATTATGTGAGGGGATATATGCCTCAGGAAGTGAGAGATCAGTTTTGGGAAACATATAAAATAACCCCAGATGAGGTAATGGACGCAGTTTATACCAAGCCATTAGCTAATAGGTATTGTGCTAGTTTTAGCAAGTTTTTGTATGACAGTACCGTCAATATCGAGTACAACAGGAGTATTGTAAAGAGTGCTTTTAATGATTTCTTTACTAATTTGGTGTCACATTACCCTGATTTTCAAAAATACTCGTTTAACTGTATAGGCTCGGTGGCCTACAATTTCCGGAATGTGCTGGAAGAGGTGGCCAAAGAGCACAATATGGAGTTTGGCAAAATCGTACGCTCGCCTATAGATGATTTGGTTAAATACCATATGGAAAGAGTAACTGAAAAATAAAAGTTTATTGCATAAAACAAAAAGTGCGGCTCCCCGAATTGCGGAAGCCGCACTTTTTTGTTTTATATTCCTTTATTTGGAGAAGTTAATCCCGTTTTGAAAGGCCTTGGCGTATTTTCGTTTGTCAAACTTGTATAGTTTGGCTGCTCTATAGGAAACGCCTTTCTGCTTTTCGTCCAATTCCTTTAATACGTCGTAGTTGAGCATTTTTTTCCTGAAATTGCGTTTATCTAGCTTCTTTTCCCAGATTGCCTCGTACAATTGCTGCAGTTGGGTCAAGGTGAATTTTTCCGGCAACAGCTCGAAAGCGATGGGACTGTGGCTTATTTTACGGCGTATTTTTTCCAGGGTTTTCGCGATAATCCGATTGTGGTCAAAGGCCAATTCGGGCAAGTCCTTAATGCTCCACCACTTGGCGCTGCGCACGTAATTGGAAGAAGGGGCCAGCTTTATTGCATCATCAAGCCGCAGCATGGCATAATATGCTACGGTAATAATGCGTCCCTGTGGATGACGCTGCAAATCGCCAAAAGTATAGAGTTGCTCCATGAAGATGCCTTTCAGCCCTGTGTACTCAAAAAGAATCCGCTTTACGGCATCGTCAATGGTTTCGTTTTGATCTACAAAGAAACCTGGAAGTCCCCAGAAATCCTTAAAGGGAAATTCATTTCTCTCTACTAATAGGACCTTAAGTTCACCTTCCTTGAAGCCCAGTATAACACAGTCTGCTGTGAAGATAGATTGGATATGTGGTAAATTGTTTTGCAAAGCGTAATAGTTTTTAGTTCCAAATTGGGTGTTGCTAAATTTACGTGCTTGTTTTGTCAAACACTATACAAAGTTGAAAAAAAAGTTGGAAAATCTTGCAATAGTGTAGAAAATACACCTTATATTCGTGTCGATAAATATGAGCCATATAATTTAATTTACCTATTTTTACATCAAAGATTGTTGGTTGGAGGTTTAAATCTTTTTTGTTGATAAGATTTATTGCCATTGCTGCTGACAAGCGTAAATTGATTAGGGACTATACTTAGAGGTGCATTAGTATAATGCAATATAAGACAAATATATTCTAATGAGCAAGATTAAAAGAATTGGTGTTTTTACGTCTGGTGGCGATGCCCCTGGCATGAATGCATGTGTTCGTGCGGTAGTGAGAACTGCGATATACCATGACATAGCGGTAACGGGCATTTTGCAAGGTTATCAAGGCATGATAGACCAAAGTTTCATTGAAATGAACAGCCGTTCTGTCAGCAATACGATCCAAATGGGGGGAACCATACTGAAGACGGCGAGGTGCCTTGAGTTCCGCACGAAGGAGGGCAGGGCCAAGGCCTATGAGAATATCAGAAGTGTTGGGATAGATGCCTTGGTCGCCATCGGTGGTGACGGTACCTTTACCGGTGCTGAAGTGTTCTCGCGCGAGTATGATATCCCCGTCATTGGCATACCGGGCACTATTGACAATGATTTGTACGGTACCGACTATACGATAGGCTATGATACGGCCAATAATACGGTGATTGATGCCATAGATAAGATTAGGGATACAGCAGCTTCGCATGACCGTTTGTTTTTCGTTGAGGTAATGGGGCGCGATTCGGGGTGCATTGCCCTCAATTGTGGTATAGCCGGTGGGGCAGAAGCGATATTGCTTCCCGAAAAGGAAACAGGTATTGATGAATTGATTGATAAATTGGAGCGGGCAAAAGAGGGAAAAAAATCATCTACCATTGTTATTGTTGCGGAAGGAGATAAGAATGGCGGCGCATATAACGTAGCCAAGCGGGTGGAGGAGAAATTCGACTTTTACGACACGAAAGTAACCATCTTGGGACACTTACAGCGTGGTGGGTCGCCAAGTAGTTTTGACCGCGTGTTGGCTAGCAGATTGGGCTACGCGGCGGTCAATAGGTTATTGGCGGGAGAGACACGTGTGATGGTAGGCCTTAGAAACAACGAAATAGAAAGCACTAGCCTTGAAGAAGCATTGAGCAACAAAGAATTTAAATTGGCGGAGGATATGTTGGAGATGACCAACGTCTTAGCTATCTGATATGGTGGTATTGGTATACAGTGGTTCTAGATTTGCCGATTGGCGCTTGGTAGATAAGGGTAATGTGCTGGCTGCCTTTAAGACTTTGGGTATCAATCCCAATCATAGTGACGAAAGGTATATCACACAATTGCTTAACAAAAGCAATATCTTGGTGAACCATGCAGAGAAAATCAAAAAAATCCATTTTTTTGGTGCGGGCTCGTCAGATGCAGAAGGCATTGCAATGATAAAACAGGCCTTTGCGTCATTTTTTAGGTATGCCAAGATAACGGTGAACAATGATCTTTTGGCGGCAGCCTTCGCTTCTTTGGGCGAACAAAAGGGAATTGTATGTGTGCTGGGAAGCGGTACGAATGCTGCTTATTTTTCGGGAAGACGCTTGGAAGCAAACAATTTTGGCCTAGGATATATTCTAGGAGATGAGGGCTCTTCCAATTGGATGGGCCGATACTTGCTTCGGTCCTTGCTCACAGACGTTATGCCCATGGACATAAAGACAAAATTTATAGCCCAATACCCCCTAGATAAGAAACAGATTTTGGACAGGGTATATCGAATAAATAATCCCGCGTTGTTCTTGAGCTCATTTACCGATTTTGTAATGGAAAACAAGGAAGAGCCTTTTATCAAGAACATGATTTTGGAAGGTTTACATTTGGTGTTCGACACCTACCTGCTTCCATTGAGCATGAAGCACCCGGGAATACCGATCAGCTTTACGGGAAGTATAGCAAGTCGTTACGAAGATTGGGTGAGGGATATTGCAGATAAACATAAATTAGCTGTTGAAAGGGTGATTAAAGAACCTATACACAATCTGCTGAACTATTATATAAACAAAAATTGACAAGTATGAAAATTGGAATCAACGGCTTTGGCCGTATCGGAAGATTGGCTTTTAGAGTTGCCATTGAAAGAAGTGACATTGAAGTAGTGGGAATCAATGACCTCATTGATGCCGACTATATGGCTTATATGTTGAAATATGATTCGACACATGGTAGGTTTAAAGGCACCGTTGAAGTGAAGGACGGCCACCTGATTGTAAACGGCAAAACTATTCGCGTTACAGCGGAGAAGGATCCGGCTAATCTAAAATGGAATGAAGTAGGAGCAGAGGTTGTCCTCGAATGTACTGGCCTATTCCTTACACAGGAAGCAGGACAAAAGCATATTGATGCCGGTGCAAAGAAAGTTGTGTTTTCAGCTCCCGCAAAAGATGATACGCCGACGTTCGTAATGGGAGTAAATCACAAGGAGCTAAAGGCCGAGCATACCATCGTTTCGAATGCTTCTTGTACTACAAACTGTTTGGCACCTATCGCTAAGGTGTTGAACGACAATTTCGGTATTGCCGAAGGATTAATGAGTACGATACATGCGGTTACTGCTACACAAAAAACGGTAGACGGGCCTTCGCATAAGGACTGGAGAGGTGGTCGCGGTGCGTATCAAAACATCATCCCTTCTTCTACAGGTGCTGCCAAAGCAGTGGGATTGGTATTGCCGGAACTGAAAGGTAAATTGACAGGTATGTCATTCCGTGTTCCTGTTCCAGATGTTTCTGTCGTTGACTTGACTGCGCGTTTGGAGAAACCAGCTACTTATGAAGAAATTAAGGCTAAATTTAAGGAAGCGTCCGAAGGTGAATTGAAGGGGATTTTGGGCTATACCGAAGATGAAGTGGTTTCCGAAGATTTCAAGGGAGATTCCAGAACGTCTATCTTTGACGCAAAAGCTGGTATTTCTTTGAGCGAAACTTTCGTGAAAGTGGTTTCTTGGTACGACAATGAGTGGGGATATTCCAACAAGCTTATTGACTTGGCTCAAGAAGTTGGTAAACTATCCTAAAAAATGTTAAAGAAAGCCGCTTTTCGAGGCGCTTGTCTATCCATACAACGGTGAGATCTATAAGATCTCACCGTTTTTTTGCACTAAGCTTGCATATTTTATGCATGCATAGTATTTTTGTGTGATAACCAATTATTAACTTGATCCGAATCCAAATGGAATTTCGGATTGCAAACACAAAAGCATATGAAAAAATTACTTGTAATGATGGCAACCCTTTTGCTGGCAGGTTTTCTGGCAGCGCAGGACAAGGATGCCGTGTTAGGCAAATGGCAAAATCCTAGCGGAGAAGGTAGGGTAGAGATCAGCAAGCGGGACGGCAAATATTTTGGCAAGTTGTATTGGCTGAAAGAGCCCAATGATGAGAGCGGAAAGCCCAAACTGGATGTCAAAAATCCGGATGAATCCTTGAGGAAAAGACAAATTCAGGGTCTAGAGATATTAAAGGATTTTGATGCCAAGGACAAAGGGGTGTACGAGAATGGCACTATATATGATCCAAAATCGGGCAAGACTTATAGCTGCAAAATGACTTTGAAAGGAGAGAAGCTGGATATACGTGGCTATGTGGGTGTGAGTTTACTGGGACGTACAGAAAGCTGGACGAGAGTGAAATAATAGCGTGTAGTAAATTATTTAGGGACGGACCATGATCCGTCCCTAAATGTTTGTGGTTTAGTTAGTTCTTAATGATTCTTATGCTCGTGCTCGTCGGGCTTATAGTTGGCCTCTAGTTCGGCCAATTTTTTCTTCCCGTAAGCTATCCTACTGATGAGCACAAATAGCACGGGTACTATAAATAGCGCCAAGATCGTGGCGGCTAGCATCCCACCGGCTACTGTCCATCCGATAGTTTGTCTACTTACTGCGCCCGCACCTGAGGCTACTGCCAATGGCAACACTCCCAAAATGAATGCGACGGAGGTCATGATAATTGGCCTCAATCTCAGCTTCACTGCTTCCAAGGTAGCGCGCATGAGCCCCATACCCCAATCAAGTCGTTCCTTTGCATATTCCACGATCAGGATGGCATTTTTCGCCGACAAACCTATTAAGGTAATCAGCCCGATCTGTGCATAGATATTGTTGGTCAACCGCGGTATGAACGTAAGTGTCAGGATAGCGCCAAACACTCCTAGTGGAACGGCCAATATAATGGAAAATGGCACCGACCAGCTTTCGTACAATGCGGCCAACAGAAGGAATACGAAAACGATGGACAAAGCAAAGATGACGATAGTCGTATTGCCCGATTTGCTTTCTTCCAAACTGAGGCCGGAGAAATCAAATCCATACCCATTGGGTAAGGTCTGTGCCGCCACCTCTTCCAAGGCTTGCATGGCCTGTCCACTGCTATAGCCTGGTGCGGCATTGCCATTTATTTCAGCCGCGCGAAACAGGTTATAGTGCGTTATGGTAGATGCATTTTTGATCTGCTCCCATGAAGCAACGGCACTCAGGGGTACTTTCACGCCCTGATTGTTGGAGACATAGTAGTTGTTGATATTGCCTATATCGTTTCGGAAATTGGTATCCGCTTGGGTCACTACCCTGAAATTTCTACCATATTTGGTAAAATCGTTGATATAGCTACTACCCATGAAACCCGATATGGTACTATAAATGGCATTGAGCGTAATGCCCATCTTTTTAGCCTTTTCTCGATCTATATTGACTCGGTAACTTGGCGTCTGTGCATTGAAGAACGTATAAGCCATCGCGATCTCTGGCCTTTGGTTCACAGCCCCCACAAATTTATTGACATTCTGTTCAAATGTTTGTATATCATCTCCTGCCTGCCTTTGCTCCAGCATGAAGCTGAAACCACCCGTATTGCCCATACCCGGTATAGCTGGTGGTGTCACCACGATGATGTTGGCTCCCTTGATACGCGCTACGGCTCCCTGAAGCTTGGATACGACGGCATCTAGTTGGTCTTCCTTGGCCTTGCGTTGCTCCCAGGGCTTCAGCTGCAGGAAGAAGGTAGCCGAGCTACTTTTGAAGGAAAAGTTGAGCGCATTCAACCCCAGTATTCCCGTGTAGGTTCTGAATTGATCAAATTCATTGCCCAGTATATGGGAGATGGAGTCTATGACTTCTTGTGTTCTGTTGGCAGAAGATCCTTCCGGTAGGTTAACTGAGATAAAAACCCGTCCTTCGTCTTCCTGGGGAATGAATCCTGTGGGCTTGTTCGTGAAAAGTATGCCGGTGCCTACATAGAGACACACTAGAAAGATAATAGCCAGCGGACTTTTCTTGATGACATACTGCACGCCTTTTCCATAACGTTCCACGGTCCTGTTGAACCATAGGTTAAACCGATAGAAGAACCTATTGAGCCCTTTGGACTCTTTGTTTAGATTCATGGGTTTCAGCATCAGCGAACAGAGGGCGGGAGTGAGGGAAAGTGCTATAAAGGCAGACAGGAGTACCGAAATAGCAATGGTAATGGCAAATTGTTGATACAACCTACCCACCATGCCGGGTATAAACCCTACCGGGATGAACACGGCCGCAAGGATGAGGGCAATGGCGATAACCGGTGCCGATATGTCCTTCATCGCTGCTTTTGTAGCTTCTTTGGCACTCATGCCCTCATTATCTATATAGTGCTGTACCGCTTCTACGACCACAATGGCATCATCTACCACGATACCGATGGATAGCACAAAACCAAATAGGGTGAGGGTATTGATGGTAAAGCCTAGCGGTATAAAGAAGATGAACGTACCGATGATAGATACCGGAATGGCCAATACGGGAATCAATGTGGCTCGCCAGCTTTGCAGGAAAAGGAAGACCACTACCGTTACCAATAAAAGCGCCTCCACCAAGGTGTGCAACACCTCGTTGATGGACACTTTGACGACGGTGACCGATTCCGTGGCGATTTCATAGTCCAAATCCTTTGGAAAGGATTTTTTCAGCTCTTCCAGCGTTTGGGTGATGCCGTCTGCCGTCTCTACGGCATTGCCTCCGGGCACTTGATAGAGCAACAGCATGGTGGATGGAATACCTCTCGTGGTCGACTGCGCACTGTAATTAAACTGACCCAGTTCCACGCGCGCCACGTCTTTGAGATAGACCACGGATCCATCTATATTGGAGCGAACGATGACATCTTCGAACTCTTCAATATCTGATATTCTACTGTTCAATAATATGGGATACTCGAATGCCTGCGTACTTTGCTGAGGTGCTACGCCGACAGATCCTCCGGCCAATTGCACGTTTTGATCTTGCAAAGCGGCAGTGATCTCGGCATTTGTCACGTTCAGTTGCGACATCTTCTCTGGATTGAGCCAGATACGCATGCTATAATCCTGACCGATATTGGTGACATCGCCCACGCCATTGACACGCAACAAGGCATCGCGTAGGTATATATTGGCATAGTTTGCCAAAAATTTGCGATCGTAGGTTCCGTTGGGCGAATACAGTGCCACACCCATCAATATGGTCGGGTTACGCTTCCTGATCGTAATGCCGAGCCTCTGTACCGCCTCCGGTAAGGTAGGTTCGGCTACCGCCACACGGTTTTGCACCTCCACGGCCGCCAAATCGATATTGGTACCGATGTCAAAAGTGACGTTGGCAGACATCTGACCGTTGCTGGCGCTATTGGTAGAGAGGTAAGACATATTGGGGGCACCGTTTATCTGTACCTCAATAGGTGTGGCCACGGTCTCTTCCACCGTCTGTGCGTCGGCACCGGTATAGTTGGCCATTACCTGTACCACGGGAGGGGATATATCAGGGTATTGACTGATGGGCAAATTGAGGATGGAAATGATCCCGACCAACACAATGACGATGGAAACAACGATTGCGGTGACAGGTCTCTTTATAAATACGTCTGCTATCATGAGATAAGTAAAAAGTAATAATTTAAAAAAATCAAAAAAGCCATACTTAATGCGTGCAGCTATTGTTAGGGCGCAGCAGGGGTAGCTTTTTGTGGTTCTATGACTTGTACTTTCATCCCCTCGCGTAGGCTCTGAATGCCATCTACGGCTATGGTTTCACCTACCTTCAGCCCATCACGTACAATAATCTTATCCTTTACAACGGCACCCAGTTTCACCTCACGCTGGCTTACCGTACTGCTGTCCGTAAGGACAAATACCGTGGCCGCGCTGAGTTGTTGGGTAATCGCTTTTGTAGGTATCACTATTTGCTCTCCTTGGTCTTGGCTAGCGACCAATATATTAGTGTTCATACCTGCACGCAACAATCCATCTTGATTTGGGAAAACGATGCGGGCTGTAAGCGTTCCTGTTTGTGGGTTGATGGCACGATCTATAATGGTCAATTTGCCGTGATGTGGATAGGCCTGTTGTCCGGGAAGCACTAAGGCAAAGGTGCTATCTGGCGCCGATTTTTGCAGTTGTACAAAGGTGCTTATAGACCTTTCGTTGATGGGAATATCCACTGCGATCGGGTTTGTCGAAGAAATCGTGTTGAGCAAGGTGGTTCCTGCACTTACCAAAGCGCCCAAACGCACTTGGGAAATGCCAATGGTACCGGCAAAGGGGGCAGTGATCACCGAACGTTGCAGATCGGTATTGGCCGTGACCAATGCTGCCCTGGCAGACGCCACCTGTGCCTTGGCATTGCTGAGGTCCGTGCGGGCATAGTCTAGCGTTTGTTTGGCAATGGCGTCTTGCTCGGCCAGTGTTTCATAGCGTTGTAGGTCCTTTTCTACCCGCTGCAGATTGGACTCGGCAATTTCCAGATTGGCCTGTGCCTGATCGCGAGCCGACTGGTATCGGGTACGATCTATGTCATAGAGCTTTTGCCCCTTGCTTACCGATGCACCGTCTGCCACATGTATGGCAGTGACGTAGCCATTCACTTCTGCACGTAGCTCGGTTTGGTTCAATGCAGTCACCGTGCCTGGGTAGGCATCCTGTACGTTTACCCGCTCTTCGCTGACTTTGAAAACCGTGATTTGCGGAGTTTGTGGACCTGCTTGTTGCGGCTGTTGTTTACCCCCGTTACAGGCTGCCATTGTAGCTATGGCAAGAGGTAAAAGTGCGGTAAAATATCTGTTGTTCATATCTGTGATTGTGCTTTATGATTCCTGTCTACGTTATAATTTATTATTGTTAATTGTCGTTGGCTGGTATGATACTGCCTAGAGCCTGTTGCACATCCAGTTTGCCCGATAGGACGGCATACATGGCATTCAGGTAATTGATCTGCGTGGTACGCAGATCCGTCTCGGCGGTCATAAGATCCAGATAGGTCTTGATACCTTCATCGTATTGCAATTTAATGGTATTGTATACTTCTTTGGACAACTCTACGTTTTCCTGGGCTGTTTTCCAATCATTCAGATTGGATTTGTAAGTAGCTAGGGCCTGTTGATATTGTGTGTTGATTTGATTTTTTGTATTGACCATATCCCACGCTAGCCGTTGTTCCTGCAATTTGGATTTCCTTATTTCCTGAAGCCTTTTTGTGCCCTGAAAGATTGGTAAAGAAAGGGTCACGCCCAATACCGATCTGGGGTAATCGACACGATAGAGATCCGAAAACCCAGCATTGGTACGGTAATCCCATCCGTAATTGTAAAAAGCGGATAGATTGGGCAAAAACGTCCATTTATTGTAAGAGGTATTGAGTTTTTGCAACTGCATACCGGTTTCCAATTGCCTGAATTCAATCCGGTTTCTGAAATGGAGGTTCTCGGTGGTGTCAATCAACATTTGCTGTTCCATGCTGCCGCTGTCATAGGCCAATTTCAACTCCTGCTCAATGCTCAAACCCACCAGTTCTTTCAAATAAGCATACTTATACTTTAGCATTTCCTCTGTACGCTTCCTATCGGCCTTGGTCGTACTCAGCGCGATTTGGGCACGTTTGAAATCGGTTTTGTCCACTAGGCCCGTTTCGTACTGAGCCCTGGCATCTTTCAATTGTTTCTCCAGCCTGACGATGTTTTCATCTATGATTTTTAATTGCTCTTCACTTGTTAGTATATCGTAGAATGCCTTACTGACACTTACTATGGTGTTGATCTTGGCGTTTTCCGTATTTTGTGCATTCTGGATTTTTACATACTTGGCTGCTTTGCTGGCTTGGATCAAAGACGGATCTAAAATCTTTTGGTCTGCTTGCAAGGTCAGTGCAGAGGTGTTTTTCTGCCCGAACTGTATAACCTGATCGCCAATGACGTTGGTAGGGATTTTGATATTATGATTGTAGCTGGCATCTGCATTGATCTGTGGAAACCAACCAGATAGGGCAGAGGCAATATCCCGCTTGCCTATTTCTTCATCTATGAGGGCTTGTCTTACCTCAGTTTGATGAAGTAGCGCATAATCTATGCATTGCTGTAAGGTTGCTTGGCCAAGGGGATCGGTACCCGCATTTGCAAGGTTGTCCTGAGCCATGGCTTGCCTGCTAATAAAGGAAATGAACAGTAGGAAAAGGCTATATCTCATTTGCATATATCTGTTTTGTTTGAATTCTTCCTCATCAATTGAGGAATTATCTTATAATCCTGTTTGTTGTTCTATTGGGTCTAGTTCCAGCTTCAGCCCGTCCCAGACAATGGAAGCCATGTCCTTGAGATCGGTTTCGTTGACCGGCCTGTCGCCCATAATATGCCGCTTGGCCGTGATGACAATGCTACCTACAAAGGTAGATGTGAGGATATCCATACGGTAATCCTTGATAAGCCCTTGCTCTACACCCCGATTAAAAAAGGAGACAAAATCATTCTGGCAAAACTGCGTGTCATTGTTCTTGATCAGCTTCTGATAAGGGGACGAAAAAAACTGATCGATGAAATTCAGTACCTCGGGGTGTTCCAGGTAATATTTGCAAAGATCCATCCAGATGCGTTGAAAAGCCTTGGGATAGTCGTCCGTCAGATCATCTTTCATCCGGAAAATCTCGTTGTGCATCTGCTGTTTTACCTGTTTGAAGAGGGCTAGAATGAAATCATCTTTTGATTCAAAATGGTGATAGATGGTTCCTGCTGCCACACCCGCCTCGGAACTGAGCAATGACATGGATACACCGTGTATCCCATGCTGGTTGGCCAATTTCAAGAACGTGGTAAAGAGGATGCTCTTCTTATCGCTTATATTTTTCAATTGAACGTTCATTCGGTTGCAAATGTAGAACATTGAAAGATTAAAATTGTCTTAGAAAAGTCATTGATTGATCAAATAGAGGGGCAACATATTGCGTCTGTACTAAATCTTCCAATCTTGAGTCGGCTTTAGTCTCTAAGCTTTGGTCTTTAGCCTTTAATAAGCACGATTTTCCCTGATGAAAGCACCAGCTTCTTGTCTATCGAGTCTGGAATATCCTCTGGGTAATGGCTCACGTATATGATCGTGGTATTTGTTTCTTGGCAGATGTGGGTGATAATAGCCTTGAAACGATCGCGCTGTACGGACGAAAGTCCCTGGCAAGGCTCGTCCAAGATGAGCAAGGGTGGGGTTTTGATGAGTGCCCTGGCCAATAAGCAGAGTCTTTGCTCGCCCGTGGTCACCATTTTGAGCAGTCTGTGCTTCAGTTGATCTATCTCAAAAACTTGCATCCACCTTAGGGCTTGTGCTTGCCTTTCTTCGCTCACCTTGCGAAAAAGGCCATCTGTATCATAATAGCCGGATAAGATGACCGATAAGCAACTTTGGTCGACGGGGAAGTACTGGTGTTGTTCCGGCGATACATAGCCTATTTTCTTTTTGATGTCCCAGATGCTTTCCCCACTTCCTCTCTTTCTGTCAAACAAGACGATGTGGTTTGCATAGGCCTGTGGGTTATCGCCATTGATTAGGCTAAGCAGGGTCGATTTTCCGGCACCGTTGTGTCCTTGCACTACCCAATGCTCTCCCTGTTTTACAGTCCAGTTGATACCGCTTAAAACTTGTTTATCTCCATAGCTAATGTGTACGTCTTTCATTTCCACTATTCGTTCAAAAGTGGGAAGCTTTTGCTTGCTTAGCTCTTCCCTAAGTAGTGCCTCTTTTTTTAATGTGGACTCTTGGTTATTGGCAAGTACAAGCGGGGTGAGTGCTATCGATTCTTTTTTCCCTTGTGCATGTATGCGGCCATCTTGTAACCAGGCTACATGGGTGATGCTATCCGGAATCTCGGTGGCACTGGTAGCTAAAATAAGGTGAATGCCCGACTGGATGATTTGCTGCAAGATATCGTCAAAACGCTCCCGTGTTTCGCGATCCAGGCCAATGAGTGGTTGATCCATCAGCAATATGGAGGGGTTCTTCAATAGGGCCAGGGCAAAAGTGAGCCGGCGGCTTTCGCCATTGGAAAGCATGATGATCTTTTTGTCTTTCAGGCTCGATAGGTCGAGGGTTTGTATTACCTTATCCAGTGTCCAAAAATTGTTCCAGCTGTTTTTGGCGTATTTAACCAGGTATTCCTCCACCGTGTCGATATCATCCAGTTCGCTACTATTGAAGCGCTGCTGGTAGTAAAAGTTTTGTACGTTGGACTTGCTCTTAAAACTATGTTGTGGTGTGGTAAGGGCAATGAGGTCATGGAAGCTCCTGTTGCTGCCATCACCCTGGTGCGCCTGAAGATAAGGCTGGGCAAAAGGCGCTTTGTAGCTGCCCGAGCTTGGGCGCAGCTTGCCCGCTATGAGCGATAGCAAGGCACTTTTTCCTGCCCCAGATGCGCCTACAAGTACCCATTGCTGTCCTTCCTGTAGCGTAAAATGGATGTGATCTAATATGGTTTTTCCTTGGTTTTGAACGCTTACTGCTTCTAGGGACAATAGTATGGACATGCTGAACGAGATTGTTTTTTCTTGCGAATATCTAGATAACAAAGGATATATCTAAAATATAGCGCACAGAATTTTTGCATGATGCTGCTTAGATGCCAGGACTATGACCTATCCTGAAAATATCGGTCAGCTCGCCAGTGATACATCATCTTTCGTGACCTCTTTTATAAAGACAGAAGGTTTTACGCCTGTACGGGTCTGGAAGGCCCTCGAAAAGGCCGTCGCGTTATTGTACCCCACATGCTTTGCCATCGCTTCTATCGAGTATTTAAAAAATATCGAATCACGGTTGTTGACCAGTTCATCCAGCACATAGTTTATGCGTAGGCTGTTGAGGTATTCCGAGAACGTTTGGTTCTTGTGCTTGTTGATGGTGGAAGACAGATAAGTCTGGTTCGTTCCCAGCTGATTGGCCAGCTTCTCCAGGGTGATATTGGGTCTTAAGAATTTTTTATTTTGCTCAAATTGGTTTAGTTTGCCCAATAGCTGTTCAATTACTTCGTTTTTTAATGGTACATTAGTTTTTTTAGTCGCCTCTTTGACCAGGGTAGGCGTTACCGGGCCGGGAGTAGACTGTTCCTGCAATGTTTTTATTTTTTGGATAAGTTCCCGTGCGGTTTTTTTTGTTTTCTGCTGCCTATGGTACATGCCGGTAACGGCGAACAGGAGTACTAGTACCGATCCGGTGACGGTCAGCATGGTTTTGTTTTTCTCCAGGTAAATCACTGTTTCCAGCTCCTCTTTTGCCCGGAGCAGGTCTTTTGTGGTGTATTCCTTATATATCCGGCTGAGCAGGTGCTTGTGGTGCTGGCTGAGAACATTGTCTACCAGTACTAGTTGCCCCATGTACTGTATCTGCTTGTCCTTGTCGTTCCGTGCTTTATAGTAGTTGATGAGCAATTCGTATCCCTCCCTTAGGTCGGGGTGCGTGTAGTTTCTGGACCTGAATACCTCGTCTATTTTCGTGAAATAGGCGAGGGCCTTTCCCTTATCCCCTTTGTCCCAATAGGATTTCCCGATATAGAACTCGCCGATACTGGCCCAGGCAAAGTCTTCGTTCTCGTACAGGAAAGGCAATTGTTGTGCTATCTTGTGGATGGCGCTGTCATGTTTGCCGAAGATATAGTCATTGATGCCCTGTTTGAAGAGTACATAGTGTACATCCAGTTCGGAAAAGCCCGCCTTTTCCGCAGAGATGAGTGCTTTGGCGAGTAATTCGTTGCTTTCTGCTATGCGGTTGGTTTTGGTATAGCTCCAGGCCAAGCCCAGCAACGAACTTATGTAGCCCCGGTGCATGTTGTAGCTGTTCTCGTCCCGGCCAAAGTAGGCAACACAGGCATCAAAAAGCTCTTCTGCCTCCTCATAATAGCCCAGGTAATTCTTGAGGAGGCCTATATGGTTCTTGATGCGGTATTTGTTATATACATCATGGGTCTGTGCAATATAGTCATTAGCTTTTAGGTAATGATCAAGGGCTTTTTGATAGTCCTTGGTGCTATAGTAAACTGCAGCTTTAGTCAAATAAGCGCTTCCTACAAGTGCTTTATCCCCGGTTTGATGGGCATAGTGCAGCGCACTGTCGATAAAAGATAATCGATTTTCTTCTTTTTGGTAGAAAACAAAACTTCTGTAATAAATGGCTATCCGTCCGGTATTTTTTTCTCTTCGGGCTTTCTGCAGGTAATAGTTGAGATAGAGGGACATTTTCGTGGAATCATATCTGTTCTCATCGACCAGATTATCGAGCTCCCTATAAGAATATTTCGCCAAACTATCCTGCATACCTTGTGCAGGAATTGCTTCAAGGAGGCAAAACAACATACAGAGAAAATAAAGGATATTCCTTCTCGAAAAAGCCATAAAAAAGTCGGGTTTCTTGTAAAGATACCCCTTTTGTCTCTTTTTTCAAATAACGAGTTGGTTTTTTGGTTTAAACAATTTATTATGAGTTTTTTATATGGTTGAAATGCTACTGACAATTCTTAAATTTTTTAAGGATTGTCAGTACTACCTTTTGCCAAAAGCGGAAAGATTGCTTTGGTTTGCTGGTAGAAAAATGAACAAAGCCGGCAGCGTTCATGATGATTTGATTTTAAACGAACTCATTATGAAAAAAAAATATGCTTTGTTAGCAGGTTTAGCCCTTTTACTTTTTATCGCAAATGCTCTTTCGGCCGGTGTCGATTGCTTATAAGTATATAATGCGTAAGATAATAAATCAAGACAGGTCTTATTATCTTACGCTAATTGATATTTAATCTCTTTAGTAATGGAAACAAAACAAGTATTAAGGATTTATTTGATCCTTTCGGTGATTATTTCTTTTCTATTCCCCTTCACAGGCTTGATCGCATTGGTAAATGCAATCCGGGCAAACAGAGCAGGACTAACCAAAACAGATGAAATAAAGAAACATCTGAACAATTCCTATAAATGGATTATCATCACTGTAACGGTGTTTGTCCTTGTGTACCTTCTCTTTATCTCATTTTTTATCCTGACGAATCTAATGCTCAAGAGATAGCGGAGGAGAACCAATCGTTGAAAATCGAGGATCGCGACTCAATGCCGTTCATTTAGTGGTTTCTTGCGGATGCAAAACAGGGCTGTCACACTACGGTTTGTCCTGGGATATGTTGACACGTCACTTGTATAGCTAAAATGGCATTGTTGATGAGAAATTTCTGGTTTCTGCTTTTAAACTTAAAAAATAAATATACAAACCATCATGAACAAGTGGCTTAGCTGCCTTGCATTATTGTTTCTATTGTTTTTGTCCTGTTATAAAGAGGACGAGCTACTGCCTGGTAAAACCTCCGAAAATACGGTATTGATATATATGGCAGCAAACAATGACCTGTATTTCGACGCAGAGGAAGACTTGGAGGAAATACTGCAATCCAAGATACCCGACAACGGTAATCTACTTGTCTACATAAGCGGGCCTTCCTACTCTCCCTATGCAGCGCCCAAGCTTCTGCGCCTCAACGGAGCTGATTTCGAGACCTTGAAAGTTTACGGAGATCAAAATTCAGCCACCGGAACCGTCCTGAACAAAGTCGTTACGGATGCCATTCAATTGTTTCCAGCTAATAAATACGGACTTGTGCTCTGGTCTCACGCCACGGGTTGGCTTCCCCCAAATTCCTATCAGGCGATAAGCCAGATGCAAGGGGTGGACAGGCATCAAGATGGATTGATGGTAAAATCGTTTGGAAGGGAAAGCCAGCAAGAAATGGATATTGCTACCTTAGGGGCTTCAATCCCCATAAAGTTTGATTTGATCGCATTTGATGCATGCTTAATGGGAGGTATCGAGGTGTATTACCAACTCCGCAACAAGGCAAGCTATATCATTGCATCCCCTACCGATGTCCTTTCCACCGGTTTCCCGTACAAGGAAATCGTTCCTAATCTTTTTGTGGGAGAAGATGGTTATAAAGAGATCGCTGCCGAATATATGGAATTTTATCAAGGTCAGGACGGAGTTTTCCGATCGGCAAGTATCTCATTGGTCAAAACGGACAGACTGCCCGAATTGGCCAATGAGATACTTGAATATTACAAGACGAATAAAATTGACAAACTGCCAAAAGACCTGGACATGCAAAACATTCAAAGATATGACAACCTTAAAACACCTGTTTTTGTCGATCTGGAAACTTATTTGGCTCAGTTGTTCAACAGAGACGAGCTTGAAGAAATAAAGACATTGTTATTGGAGATTGTTGCATATAAAGATTTTACGGATCACTTCATTGACATCCCTCTGAATAAAAGCAGCGGCATGAGTACCTATGCCTCCTTTGGCGATGATAACCTAGACAATGCGTACAGGAAACTTGACTGGTATGTTGATGCATTGGATTATTAGCTACATCATTGACCTTTCCAATATTTCTATGCTTTTATGTAATTCCTCAGGCGTGGATGAAGCAAAGCCCAATCTTGTCCCGTTTTCTTCCGAATAGCCATATTCCTTGAAAACCGATCCGTTGGAAATGTATAAATCCTTTAGGGCAGCTTTTTTTGCTATCTGTCCCAAATTGAGGCTTTCGTCAAACTTGGCCCATACGGCCAGACCGCCTTCGGGAATCTGGAAATTTACGTACTGGCCGAGTTGGTCTTTCAGCAGTTTGCAGAAAATGTCCCGGCGCTCCCTGTATGCGCGTAGCGACTTGCGTACATGGCGTTGTATGATGCCGTTTTGGAGGAGCTCGGCCATGGCATTTTCCAGCATGGTATCGCCTTGCCGGTCTACAAAGCGCCTTAGCTTTGCCAAATGCGTAATGGCATTTGCCGGCCCTACTACATAGCCAATCCTGAATGCGGGAGACAGCGTTTTCGTAAAGGAGCCGCAATAGAGTACCATGCCCTGTTCGTCGGCACTGGCAAGTGGGAGCAAAGGCTTGTTTTCGTAGTGGAAGTCGTAATCGTAGTCGTCCTCAAATAGTATAAAGCCATATTGCTCGGCGAGCTTTAGCAATGCCATGCGCCTATCGGCCTTGAGCGATACGGTGCTAGGGTAGTGGTGATGGGAAGTGACATAAACCATCCTGATTTTATGGTGTTGGCATAAGTGCCGCAATTCGTCGATGCAGAGGCCATGCGCATCTACTCGGATTTTCATCACTTGTGCTCCAGCCTGTTTAAAGATGGTGGCGGCGCTGCCCCAGGTAGGAACCCCTACCACTATTTTGTCTCCGATTTCCAGCAAGGCGGTACAGCTGAGGTATAAGCCCATGACAGATCCCCTGGTTATGAGGATATTCTCTGGCCTGGTGTTTAGCGCTCTTGTCTGGTTGAGGTAGGCTGATAGTTCTTCCCTGAGCCATGGCGTTCCGCCAGGATCGGCATATCCTAGCCTATGGTAGGCGTTGCCCATGAGCAATTGCGTGCGATAGGCCCTCGAAAGGTCCCGCAGAGGAGCTAGTCTGCTATCCGGAAAGCCATCATCCAAGTGGTATCTGAAATGGTTCTTGTTTATTGGCCGATTTAAATGGGGGGCATAAGCCATGCCGAATCCGGCAGTTTGGCCTGGCTGACGTACGCTGCTTTTGCCGATTATCTTTCTGGGATTTATTTCCGGTAAATTATAAGCCACGAATGTGCCGCTTCCTACATGGCTTTCCAGCCATCCCTGCGCCAATAATTCGTCGTAAGCCCTAATAACCGTCTTTCGATGAATTCCCAATAGTTTTGCTAAGTCCCTCGTGCTGGGAAGGCGATGGCCGGCAGGCAATATGCCCTGCTTTATCAAGTTGGCTATCTGTACGGACACCTGTAGGAATATGGCCGAGTCTCCATCTTTGTTTAGCGCTATCAACGAAGTGAATGGATGCATGATTGGACTACGTCTTTTGTAAAAATTGGATGATTATCTGCATCCAATAAAGGTATATTTTTGTGTTGAAAAGGAAGAAATATATGAAAAAATACCTTGTACCAAGTCGAGCGGCCAAACGAGCACATTACGATGAGGCCACCATCCACGCCATTTTGGACGAAGCATTATATTGCACGGTGAGCTATGTGTCTGAAGGCTTACCATTTTCCATTCCAACGGCCTTTGTGAGACATGGGGATAAGCTGTATATACATGGATCGGTAGGTAGCCATTTCATTCGGATATTGGAGCAAGGTATCCCTGTTTGTATTTCGATTACCCTGATGGATGCCTTGGTTATTGCCAAATCGGCCGTTAGTCATTCGATGAACTATCGTTCTGTCATCTTGTTTGCCACTGCCGAAAAAGTGGAAGACGACATGCAAAAAGCCGATGCGCTTGAGTGGTTGACCAATAAAGTAGTGCCCGATAGCTGGGATTACCTTAGGCCTATGACTGATAAAGAGCTGCGCAAGACCACGGTTTTGGCTTTTGACCTGGCCGAAGCTTCTGCCAAAATCCGTACGGGCATGCCCAATGATGAACCAGAGGATGAATCACTTCCCATCTGGTCGGGAATTATTCCTTTGCAAACGAGCAGGCTTGCCCCTATAGGAGATGATTCCAGTCAAGGGATTCCCTTGCCAGCGCATTTGGAGAACTTATTGCGTTAACATAGGTTGTCGTTAGGTCAACTCTACCTTGATACACCGTTAAAACTATGTTGATAGATCAAGCTATCCCTAATTTGATGAGAATCAGATAGGGAATAATCTATAGTGCTAGTGCGATTGAGGTTCGAGAGCGATGGGAAAGATGGCGTATGCCTGTTCTTTTGCATCCTTATTGTCGTATCTTTGCATCCATGTCTATTGGAATAGAAAACGATACGATAGTAGCCTTGGCTACGCCACCGGGCAGTGGTGCCATAGGCGTCATACGCCTTTCCGGGCCAGAGGCCATCGCGATATGCAATCAGGTTTTTAAGGGCAAGGACCTCGCTCAACAGCCCTCACATACCATTCATTTTGGCACTATCCGCGATGGGGATGAAATCATCGACGAGGTATTGGTCAGTCTGTTCATCGCCCCGCACAGCTATACCAAAGAGGACGTAGTGGAAGTCTCCACGCACGGCTCCAATTATATCATCGAGCGTATCATCAAGCTGTTTATCAAGCATGGCGCACGCGGGGCCAAAGCAGGCGAATTTACCCTGCGTGCTTTCCTGAATGGCGCCATGGACCTATCGCAGGCCGAAGCAGTAGCCGACCTGATCGCTTCCAACTCTGCCGCATCCCATCAAGTGGCCATGCAGCAGATGCGCGGTGGATTTTCCAACGAACTGAAGCAATTACGGGAGCAGCTCATCCATTTTGCGTCCATGATAGAACTGGAACTGGATTTTTCCGAAGAGGACGTGGAATTTGCCAATCGCGCGCAACTGAAAGAATTGGTATTGCAGATAGACAGGGTGCTGCAAAAGCTCATTGCTTCCTTTGAGCAAGGCAATGTACTGAAAAATGGCGTACCCGTGGTCATCGCCGGAAAACCCAACGTGGGCAAATCTACCTTGCTTAATGCCTTGCTCAACGAGGAAAGGGCCATCGTGTCCGATATCGCCGGTACCACGAGGGATTCTATTGAGGATGAAATCAATATCAAAGGGGTTACCTTTAGGTTTATAGACACGGCAGGCATACGCGATACCTTGGACATCATTGAGGCCAAGGGGGTGGAACGTACGCGCGAAAAGATGAGGCAGGCCCGGTTAATCATCTACCTGGTAGATCCTACACAGGACAATGTGGAGGAAGTGGCCCAGCAGGTGGCGGAACTCAAAGATTTGCAGATTCCTTATCTGCTCATCGTCAATAAAAAGGATCAATTGCAAGCGGAACAAAAAGCTGGTTATGAAACTTTGGAGCCTCTGTTCATAGCTGCCAGGGAAAAGGAAGGGGTGGAGGAGCTACAGGAAGAACTGTTGGCCCTCGTCAACCTGCGAAATATCAATGCCGATGATGTATTGGTGACCAATATCCGCCATGTAGAAGCCTTGCAAAAGACACAGGCTTCATTGGAAAACGTACTTTATGGCGTAGACCATCCCGTCACTTCCGATTTCTTGGCCATGGATATCCGGCAGGCCTTGCACCATCTGGGAGAAATTACGGGGAGCGTCTCTACGGATGACTTATTGGAGAATATATTCTCGAAGTTTTGCATCGGGAAGTAGGTTTTGATAATCATCAATTGCAATCCATAGAAATATATGATTTAATAAACTAAAAATCAATTTATTGTATAAATATCATTTCTTTTTGTTTTTCATTGACTAACCTTTATTTTGTATCTTTTTGTACCTTTGTTGGGATGTTTTAACGGAGGTACAAATAGGTACAAGATTATGGAACGAACCCGATCAGTCAAATTACGAGAGAAAGAATTAAGCGATGGGCGGTTAAGCCTTTACTTGGATTACTACCCGCCTGTTTATATCCCCGAGACGGGTAAGGAATCCAGACGGGAGTTCCTGAAGATCTATATCCATAAAAAACCCGCCAACGCTGCGGAAAAGGAGTACAATAAAGTTTGCCGGGCTAAGGCCGAAAGCATCCGGTCGGAACGCGAACTCCAATTGATTAATCGGCAATTTGATTTTGCCGACAGGTTAAACGCGCAGCGTGATTTTCTTGCCTATTTTAAAGAACAGGTTAGAAAGCACAACAAGTCGAAAGGTAATCACGACAATTGGTATGGTACGTATAAATACCTCGAAATGTACACGAACGGTCAGTGTACGTTTGGCGACGTAACCGAGAAATTCTGCGAGGGTTTCAAAGAATTTTTGGGATCAGTCAAATCCATTCGGTCTAATACCGTTGGCCTTTCCGCCAATACCCAATACAGCTACTTCAATAAATTCCGTGCGGCCATCAAGGAAGCGTTTCAGGAACGGCTTTTTTCCGTTAATCCCATATTGCGCGTTAAAGGACTGCCACAAGGCGAGACACATCGGGAGTTTTTGACATTGGAGGAATTGCGGGCGATGAAGGAGGCGGAATGTGATTTGCCCATTCTGAAACAGGCATCGCTTTTTTCCGCACTTACGGGATTGCGATGGTCGGACATCATCAATTTAAAATGGGGCGATATCCACCATTCTGCCGAACATGGGTATTACATCCGTTTCGTACAGCAAAAGACCAAAGGTGCAGAAACACTATACATACCCGATCAGGCGTACGAACAATTAGGTGAAAAGCAGCGTGCCGAAGAGCAGGTTTTTAAAGGGCTTAAGTATTCGGATTACATCAGTTTGCAGATTTCCCGATGGGCACTGCGTGCCGGAATAACCAAGAAACTGACGTTCCACTGTTTCCGACACACCTATGCGACGTTGCAGCTAACCATGGGTACGGATATTTATACGGTGTCCAAACTTTTAGGGCACCGGAACGTGAAAACCACGGAAATTTACACCAAGGTCATTGACGAAAAGAAAATTGAAGCCGCAAGACGCATTATACTTTAGGCAATGGGAATACTTAAACGGAATCCAAACAAGACACTCAGCCCCGAAATGGGATATTGGAAATACCTGCTGTTTGAGTATTTTGGAGCCTATGACGATGGTAGTCTTGAAACGCGGCTGAAAGCATTGCAAGTTGGCTGGATGATTTTTAGCAGAGAAGGGAAAGCAGCTTATGAATTTGTCGAATTTCATAAAAACAAACGTCGCGTATTGGGTGATGTGCTGAAATATTTATATGTCATTGTCGGTTTAGGCGGTTTTATCCTGTTGCTTTATGTATTTAGCGCACCTTTTTTCTTTGCCCTGCTGGCTTTCGTGCCACCAATAATAATCCATCTTTTGGCGTATAAGCCCAGGTTAAAACAAAATCTACGGCACGTTACGCATATTCTTGAAAATAGTCAGCGATTTACACAACTCATCAATTTGCCAATTGACGATGAGAACGGACTCCGAGCGTTCATCGAATCGTTAAGAGCAGGAAACAAGGATGCTGGCGAAAGAAAAAATGACACAGAGGCTCATGAAGCTTTTTCCGATGACCTAATCAGTGATTTTCAATTACAACTTCGGGAGATCAGCAAGAGGGAGAATCAATTCAATCAAATGCCCATGCGTGAGGTGATTGATTTCTTTAACGTGATGTGTTGCCCGGCATGCAGCAAAGAAGTAGCGCAAATGTCAGAAGCTGACTTTCTGTTGTTTCTGAGATCAGCATTTCTGCTGCATCCCATGCCGATGAAAATCGTCTTGAAAAATAAAAAGCCCGTCATCACAAGAATGATTTTCCATCAGTTTATGCTTGCATCGTATGACAAGCATCATGATAAAAAGGATATACCTAAATACGCAACCCTACTGTGCGATCATTTTGAAGGTTTCGAGTTCGAAAAGACGATTCGGAATTTTCGGACAGATGATAATCAACTGTTGGAAAGAATAAGAAACGATTACAAAAGCCATTTACAATTTTTACGGTATCTACAATCTTCATAGAGAACGCTAAAAATGCTCTTATCATTGCGGGAAACAAGTTTTTACGCAATGGAAAATCCCTTTGTATTATTAGACCAACGGCTTGATCGGATCGAGACGTTGGTAATGGAAATGAAGAATGGAACCGTTGAAAAGCCGGCTCCGGATGGCTATGATATTATCGATATCGATGAAGCTACCCAACTTTTAGGCATTGCCAAACCCACCGTTTACGGAAAGACTTCCCGGGGTGAAATCCCCCATATGAAAAGAGGGAAGCGGCTTTATTTTTCCAAGAAAGAACTCTTGGAGTGGCTGAAGTCCGGGCGAAGGAGAACGCGAGCGGATATCGAGGAGGAAGCCAAAGCTTATATCCTGCGAAAAGGTTCGCCGTTCCGTGGTAACCCATCTTATTAAATTTTTTGTTGACTAAATCACTTCGCCATGAAACAGGATAGTGATAACACCTATATCCGCGTAGGTACGACGTTGTATAAGCGGGTGAAGAAGCCGTTGATCAGCGGTAAAGATGAAGATATGCTGATTGTGTGGAATTTGGATACCATCAAACAGGATTACCCCAACAATTGGCGGGAGGTTATCAAAGGTATCGACAAATACAATGGCTTCTGTACCATCCCGGAGCATTTGGACTACCGGAGAAGCTACCAAGGTTTCTATAACCTCTATGAACCTGTGGTACACGAACCCAAAGAGGGTACATATACTACTATTCTCCAATTTATCACCCATATTTTCGGGGAACAGTACGAATTAGGGCTCGATTATTTGCAGCATTTGTATACCCAGCCCCGGCAACGTTTGCCCGTGCTGTGTCTGGTAAGCAGCGAGGGGAACACCGGGAAGACAACTTTCCTCAACCTGTTAAAGTCCGTCTTCGGCAATAACATGACGTTCAATACCAATGCCGATTTCCGGAGCAATTTCAACGCCGACTGGGTATCCAAATTGATTATCGCGATTGACGAAGTGTTGCTCGACAGGAGGGAAGACAGCGAGAAAATAAAAAACCTCAGTACCGCCAAATCCTACAAGGCAGAAGCCAAGGGCAAAGACCGTTTCGAGGTGGAATTTTTCGGCAAAATCATCCTGTGTTCCAACAATGAGGAAAACTTCATGGTCATCGGTTTGCAGGAAACCCGCTATTGGGTAAGGAAAGTACCCACATTACCATCGCTTGATCCGGATTTCCTCTGGAAACTTGAAGCAGAGATACCGGCATTTCTCGATTTTCTGCTTCACCGGAAACTGGCCACTAAAAACAGTTCCCGCATGTGGTTCACGCCGGAGCAGATTGCTACATCTGCCTTACGGAAGGTGAAGTCATATTATGTGAATAAGGTGGAATTGGAACTCTACGAGACCATCCGCGAAATCATGGAGGCAAAGGAGGTGTTGGACTTTTGCCTGACCAATACCCACGCCAAGATCCTGTTGGAGCGATCAGGTATCAAGGTATCCCGTTCGCAGGTGCGCCACATCTTGGAAGACCAATGGCGTTTGAAGCAATACCCCAACGCGTCCACCTTTACCACGTATCTGTATGACCACAGCGGCTACCTATTGGAACTGGACGGCAAGGGCAGGTATTACCGGATTACCCAACAGGACTTGGAACGCATTTATAGTGGAATGTTGACTTTTTAAAGTAAGGTGTTAATAATGAGTTTTTTGATAAGTCAACATTTGGTCAACAAATGGTCAACAATCAACAATAAAGTTGATAGGCTGTCAACAATCGAATCCAAATGTTGACCGGAAAGTTGATGGAAAGTTGACCGGTTAAACGGCAATAAAACAATGGCTTATGGTGAAAAGTCAACATAGCAACATTTTTAAGGTTCACTTTTGCTGTCTTTTTTCTTTAGCCAGCAAAAGGAAAAATACGATAACAAACCCGTATATGGAGAGGGTAGGTCGCATGTGCGAAGCAAGCCATGTTTCCGTCAGACGGAAACGCTTGCTTCGGCGTATTTACCACTTCGTTTGTACGTATATCCAACTATAGCTATATATGGCAAGACCGACTAAAGAGAGAAAAGACCAGCGGTACATCCGTGTCACCGTGCGGCTTACGGAAGCGGAATCCGCGCAATTGGAAAAGCTTTCTGCCTATGCGGGCCTGCAAGCTTCGGAGGTAATCCGCGAGGCCGTATTTAAGAATAGGATACTACAAGCCAAAGTGCCGGTGCTGGATCAGCAAACATACGTGGAGTTGAAGCGCATCGGCAACAACATTAATCAGATTGCTAAGCACCTGAATTCCGGACAGGATGTTGGTGCCAAGGTGTATTTGGAAACAATTGAAAAGCAGTTATCCATCATCCTAAAAAAACTCATCCAATGATTGCCAAACAATCCATCGGTAAATCGTTCATGGGCGCGTTGCATTACAACCTGCGGAAGGTGTTCAGCAGAAATGAGGAAGAACGAGCAGAATTGTTGGAAACCAATTTTTCCACGCTTGACAACAGCACCGTTAAAAAGGAATTGGAGATCATGCGCTTGCGGAATCCACATTTGCAACGGAATACCTATCATGCCAGCTTGAACTTTTCCGATAAGGAGCAAATCAGCAACAAAACGATGCTGTCCATTGCCAAAGAATATATGGAACGGATGGGATTCGATGACAACCTGTATTGCATCTTCCGGCATCACGATACTTCGCATCCACATTGTCATATTTTGGCGTTGCGCAATCGCTTTGATGGCAAAGTGGTGAGCGACAGCAACAATTATCAGCGCAGTGAGAAAATTGTCCGCGAGCTGGAAAATAAATACGGACTGATAGAAGTTATCGATAGCAAACAATCGAAACACAAGGCTCCGACCAAGGACGAAATCGAAATGGCGCTCCGTACCGGAAGCCCCTCAATGAAAATGCTGCTACAGGAAAAAGTGGCGGCGGCCATCGAATCATCAAAGGACATGGGCGATTTTATCGGCACGCTCCGTAAGGACGGCATCGACCTATTGTTCAACCAAGCCCGCACCGGGCGGGTTTCCGGCATCACCTATTTCATGGATGGTTTCATGGTGACAGGTCGATCATTGGGGCAACAATTTAAATGGAGTTCACTATTAAAGGAGATTTACTATGAGCAAGCTCAACATGGCGAGGCAATTGGCCAAGCAAACGACCGGACAAAAGCAAAATACGGAGAAAGAGCAACGGGAACAACCGCTGACCATCGACAAGGCTTTGGCGGAAATGTTCACCATGATACTGGAAAATCAAAAGGTGTTGAACCGATTTCAGCACGACATAGCGAGCGTCATCAACAAGCGACTTCCAAATTCAGCAGCGACGGATCAGCGACTGGCGAAGATAGAGACGACACTTTTGGAGATTACCCGCGCAATGCCGGAATACAACAAGCAGCAACGGAAAACGAGAAATCTTTTGATGGCGATATTTTTCCTGAGCACGATACCATTTCTCGCACTGGTAGCAGCTCTTGGTTTGATGGCTTGGCTATCGAGATAACACCCGACGAAGATGACGAGCGGCTCAAGCGAAAGAAGCGGGGATTAGGACGGTAAACAGCCTATTTATGCGTATATTTGCCATATCCTAACGATGAAGATTACGGTCATTTCCGATACCCACGGCCAGCACCGGTCACTGAAATTGCCAAAAGGCGATATACTCATCCACGCTGGTGACGTAAGCAAGCGGGGGCATCCAGTTGAGATTGAAGATTTTTTGGATTGGTTCAGCAAGCAGAAATTCACTTACAAGGTATTCATCGCGGGCAACCACGATTTCTTTTTCGAGCAGGCGCACCCACGGATTATCGAGCAGATGATTCCCAAAGGCGTGATTTACCTAAATGATTCCGGTTGTGAAATCGAGGGATTGAAGCTATGGGGTTCGCCCATCACCCCGTGGTTCAATAATTGGGCATTCAATCGGGAGCGAGGAACTGAGATCAAACCGCATTGGGATCTGATACCCATAAATACCGACATTCTCATTACCCACGGCCCGCCTTTTGGCATCTTGGATGAGACGGTGTATAGCAAAAGAACGGGCTGTGAGGAATTATTGCTGAAAGTCTATCAAGTGAAGCCCAAGCTCCATGTTTTTGGGCATATCCATGAAGATTACGGGCAGTACATCAAAGGGGATACCACTTTCGTGAACGCCAGCGTGCTGGATGATCATTACCAATTAGTACATCAGCCGGTGGTGATAAATCTTGATGAGAAAAGGCAATCTCGACATCAGCTATCAGCCAAAGAAGAAAGCCCGCTTTCTTAAAAACGGGCTCCCTAATAAAAGCAATCGGCCACTTTTTTACATTATCCGCTCGATATCTTCGTGAGATGGTGCGATGGCTTTCAGCAGGCTCATCGTACCATAAAACGGCTCCGTGATTTTTCGCTCACCGTTCTCGTTGAGAATCAGTGCGCATTGAAGCAGTTCAATCAATTCAGGATAGAGGCGACTCAACGTGTCGACTTCCAAACCGCCAACGTCTTTGGGATCAAACTCAATGATGAGTTTGTTTGGTTCAATGGTGACCATATCTAAAGATTTAAGGAATTAAAAAATCCCTTGCTTTAGGTGTCCTAACGCTCTTTAGAAGGCGTCCGGGGGCTTTCGCCTGATCCGCACCATAACAAGGGGTAACTTAATGCTTTGTTCATATCTAAAGATTCAAGGAATTACAAATGTACCGTAATTAATTGGTTTTTGGAATAAAATTTATCTCAAAAAATGAGATGTCAGTCCAATACGACAAAATACACTGTTCTCTGAAATTAGCTAAGGATGATTTGCTTATCCATTCTGGAGAAGTACGTAGGTAATTGCATGACCATAAATCGGACACATACGCCAGTGTTGATCTCTTAATAAGCCGTTTCCGGTTTTCCGTATTTTTTAATATGCCTCGTTGATTAATTTTGATTGACTTGGTGCTGGATTATTTATGCTGCATTATTAGTCTATCTCACAAAATGAGATGATAATCGGATTTTTGCGTATATTGTGAGGCAATTTCAATAAGCTGAACGATGAACCGAATCAAAGCCGTATTGCAGGAGAAAGGGCTAACGCAAACGTGGCTGTCCGAGCAATTGGGTAAAAGCTATAATATGGTGAATGCATATGTGCAAAATCGGCAACAGCCGAGGTTGGAGGTGCTGTTTGAGATTGCAAGGATTTTAGAGGTGGAGGCTAAGGATTTGATTGAAAATATTGGTGCTGTTAAAAGATATTAAAGCAGCACTTAACTAATACAAATCGTAGAATCCAAGTTGGATGGATGACAGGATAGTAAAGCAGAATACAGACAGATAGGCTAATATGAAAGAATAGCACAATGAATATTAATAACCCCTTTAAAATATTGTCTCCCAACGAAAGGTGGGCACCGACACAAAGCCAAATGGATGCTTTTCAAAACGCCTATGAAAAGCTGTTACCGCCATTGGTTTATAAAATCAGGCTTGCAGTTGCTAAATGGCGTGACGAAAATTATGCAGGTGCATCCGACACGACAAAATCACTTTTGAATTTTTGGTTTAATCAAGAGCATTTAATCGGGCAGACAAAATTCAGTTTTTTCTTTTCACAACGTGAAGCCATTGAATCAATCGTTTATCTGTATGAAATAGCCAACGCAAAAGACAAATACGAATTGATGAAGTTTGATTTATCAGGTCGTATCAGCACGGGTATGTTTGACGAAAACTGGACTCGTTACGTGGTAAAAATGGCAACAGGTGCGGGTAAGACGAAAGTGATGGGCTTGACTTTGGTTTGGTCTTATTTCCACAAACTCTATGAAGCCGACAGCACTCTCTCAAAAGATTTTTTGGTGATTGCTCCAAACATCATCGTTTTAAATCGTTTGAGAAAAGATTTTGATGGACATAAAATGTTTTTTGACGAGCCTTTTATTCCTGACAATGGATTTGACAATAAAGACTGGAAAAACGATTTTCAATTAACGCTTCATATTCAAGATGACTTAAAACCTATAACAGAATCTGGAAACATTTTCCTGACCAACATTCATCGAGTATTTTTCAATGAAGAACCTGAACAGAGTTTTGAAACAACTTTCTTAGGCGTAAAACCAAAACCTGACGCAGACACATCAAAAGGCTTAGACCTTGGTAAAATTCTGAGAAGCGATAAAATCAAAAATCTCGTTGTGCTGAACGACGAAGCCCATCACATTCACGATAGTTCATTGGCCTGGTTCAAAAGCATTGAAGACATCAACAATAAAATCAAACTGAAAACCGGCAACGGAATCAGTTTACAAGCAGACTACACCGCAACACCAAGACATAACAACGGAGCCATTTTCGTTCAAACCATTTGTGATTATCCGTTAGTAGAAGCCATAAAACACAATGTTGTTAAATCGCCTGTTTTGCCTGACGAAACATCAAGGCAAAAAATTCAGGAAAAAGACAGCAACGATTTTGTTGAACGATACCGTGACTACATTCATTTGGGCTATTTGGAATGGGAACAGCAGTATGAAGAACTGAAAAATCACAAAACACCAATTCTGTTCATTATGACGATGAACACCAAAGAAGCAGACCAAGCCGCAGCTTTTTTGGAAGCCAATTACCCGAAAATGAAAAATTCGGTGCTGACTATTCACACCAATAGTTCAGGTGAAATTGCATCCGATAAAAAGAACCTGACAAAAAAAGACAAAGAAGAATTAGACAAATTACGCAAAGCAGCGGACGATATTGACAAAGACTATTCGCCTTACAAAGCCGTTGTGTCGGTTTTGATGCTTCGTGAAGGTTGGGATGTTAGAAACGTTTCAACCATTGTCGGACTACGCCCTTATGGTGCGGATTCTAAAATACTTCCCGAACAGACTATTGGTCGTGGTTTAAGAAAAATGTTCTCTCTCGACACACCCGAAAAATTGGTGATTGTTGGAACACCTAAGTTTTTGGAGTTTGTCGAAGAACTGAAAACCGAAGGCGTTGAATTCCAATACAGCCCAATGGGTAAAGGTACAAAAGGAAAATCGCCTGTTATTGTTGAAGTGGACAAGGAAAATCACGACAAGGATTTAGATAAACTGGATATTCCGATTCCACAAATGAGTCCGAGAATTTATCGTGAGTTCAAGAATTTGGAATTCATTGACGTAAGTAGACTCAAAAACGAAAAAGTTCCCCTTAAAAAATTCAGTTCGGACGAATTGCAAGAAATTGTATTCAATGATATTGAAGGCAACCTTTCTCACAAAACAGTTTTTAAAGACACAGTTCCCGACTATCGAAATGTAATTGGCTTTTTCACTTCTTCTATTTTAAAAGACAGCCGATTGGTTAGCGGCTTTAATATTCTTTATCCGAAAGTTGAAAGCTTTATCAAGTATCAGCTTTTTACCAATGAAGTTGAATTGAGCAACCCGCAGACATTAAGAAATCTTTCCGAAGTAAAGCCAAAGGAAGTTTTACGAACCACGTTCAAAAAGGCAATTGATGAACTAACCGTAACCGATAAGGGAACAGCAGAAGTAAAAAACTATATTTCGCTAAAACTAACCAAACCAAAGGTTGCCGAAAACCAACCTTTCCTTGTTCCTAAAAAATCGGTATTCAACAAAATCATTGGCGACAATCCGTTTGAACTGGAAGTAGCATCATTTCTTGAAAGTCGTTTTTCAGATGTAATTGCCTATGCCAAAAACACAATGGGCGAAGGCGGTATCAACTTCAAAATTGAATATCAGGCTCAAGACGGAAACATTCGGGAATATTTTCCTGACTTCTTTGTAAAAACTGGAACGAGCACTTTTTACATTCTTGAAACCAAAGGCAGAGAAGATTTAGACGATTGGCTAAAAATTAAACGATTGACAACTTGGTGTAAAGACATCAACAATGCGCAAAGCGAATACACATACAATCCTGTGTATGTAAAGCAGGAAAAATGGGATGAGGTAAAGAACAATCTGAAATCATTCCAAGACCTTGTTTCTATATTTTTTATTAAAGACTTCCGCAAAAAACTTTCTAAGGAAGACGCTATTCAACTCATCAAAAAGGGTGCAGACGTATCAAACTTTGGCGACCCTGTGGAATGGCAGAAGAAAGACAGAGCGGAGCGTAAAATCAATGGGCTATGAGATTAATAGATAGCAACATATTGATTTACGCTGCAAAGCCAGAATTTCCGCAATTAAAGGAATTGTTGGGAGAAGAAGATTTGGCTGTTTCTGAATTAACCAAACTTGAAGTATTGGGGTATCACGGTTTAACTGAGGAAGCCGAAGAATACTTCAAAGCCGTATTTTCATTGGTTACCATTTTGCCAATTACAAGTGAAGTAATTGATAGAGCTACTGAACTAAAGCAGCAAAGAAATATGAAATCGGCTGATGCGATAATTGCCGCAACAGCATTATTGTATTGCACAGAAATAATTACAAGGAACACAGGCGACTTTGACCACATTCCTGGTTTAACAGTAAACAATCCAATTGACAATTGATGAGTTTGAACGATACAGATAAAGACCGAATCATTGAACTGATAAAGGCAGGTGAAAAACTGCCAAAGGAATTCATTTACAAACTTTTTGCAGATGAAGAAGATGTATTTCTTTTCTGGAACGGAAGAAAAGAAGATGTTACCAATGTAGCCCTGCCCTTTCACAGCATTGAGCATATAGACGAGCCACGCAAAGAAGAAAAGAAGCAAGGCGATATGTATGAAATGTTTGACACCCGAGGGCGACAACTCAAAGGCTGGACAAACAAATTGATTTGGGGCGATAATAAATTGATACTTTCTTCATTGGCAAATGGCCCTATTCGTGATGAAATAGAAAAAGAAGGCGGTTTAAAACTCATTTACATCGACCCACCTTTTGCCGTAGGTGCTGACTTTGGTTTTGAAATTGAAATTGGCGGAGAAAAAGCAGAAAAGAAACAAAGTATTATTGAAGAGATTGCATACCGTGATACTTGGGGGAAGGGCATTTCTTCTTATTTGACTATGATGTATGAACGGCTGAAATTGATGCACAATTTATTGGCGGAGGATGGAAGTATTTATGTGCATTGTGATTGGAGGGTAAGTTCATATCTACGGTTATTATTGGACGATATATTCGGAGCAGAAAATTTCAGAAATGAAATTTATTGGTATTACTACAATAAGATGCCCGATACTAGAAAAGGAGTTTTCCCAAGAGCAACTGATACGATTTTTTGGTATGTAAAAGATAAATCTAACTACACTTTTACGCCAATTGAAGAAAAGCGAGATAATCCAGTCAAGCAACTGGTAAGAAAAAAAGTTGATGGTAAAATGATTAATGCAAGAGATGAGTCAGGTAATGTAATGTATCAAATGAGAGATGCAAGAGTTGTCGACAATGTATGGCGGCTTTCAATGCTTCAGCCAGCTGATGATACTGAAAATTTAAACTATCCCACCCAAAAGCCTGAAACCGTTCTTGAACGTGTTATTTCAGCAACAACAAACGAAGGCGATTTAATTGCCGATTTTTTCTGTGGCAGCGGCACTACAGCAGCAGTGGCAGAAAAACTGAACAGAAAATGGATTACAACAGACCTTGGCCGGTTTTCAATCCATACAGCACGTAAGCGTTTAATTGGTGTGCAAAGAGAACTACAGGCAAGTGGTAAAGATTTCAGAGCCTTTGAGATTCTCAACTTAGGCAAGTATGAAAGGCAGTTTTTTATGGACGACCTTACCAACGGCAAACGCAAAGCCAAAGAAGATTTGTATGTGGATTTGATTTTGGAAGCCTACAAAGCCAAGAGAATTGACGGACATAGTGCATTGCACGGTCAAAAATCAGGCAGGTTTGTGCACGTTGGTCCTTTAGACGTTCCGGTTACACAAAGCCGATTGATGGATATTTTTGAAGAGTGCCGTAAAAATCTTTATACGCAGGTTGATGTTTTGGGCTTTGAGTTCGAAATGGGCTTAACGCCCCAGTTCATTCAGGAGCTGAAAGAGAAAGGCGTTTCCATTACTTTAAAATACATACCCAAAGATGTGTTCGACAAACGAGCCGTTGAGAAAGGACAAGTAAAATTTTTTGATGTAGCTTACCTGAACACAAAAGAGAAAATAAAAGACAAGTCTATCACTATCGAATTGACCGACTTTGTCACCCACTACACCCAAGACGACATAGAAGAATTGCAACAGTCAATGAGGGCAGGCAGCAAGGTGGTGATTGAAGATGGGCAGATTATCAAAGTAGAAAAAGATAAAAACGGAATCATTACCAAAACCATCCTCACCAAAGATTGGCACGACTGGATTGACTATTGGGCAATTGACTTCAATTACGAAGACAAAAAGGAAATCATCAAAATCAAAAACGAATCAGGCGAAACCGAAGAACAATGGACGGGCAACTACCTGTTTGAAAACGAGTGGCAGAGCTTCCGCACCAAGAAAAATCCAACGCTTGAATTTACAAGCATTGCCTACGAATACAAGAAAGCGGGCAAATACAAAGTGATGGTGAAAGTGGTTGATATTTTAGGAATTGATACGAGTAAGATTATTGAAGTGCATATCAAATGAGAAAGGAAGCAAAACACTTGTATCAAAAAGCCATTGACTCATTAACATTGAGTATTGAGCTTTTCAATCGCCCGAACGATTGCGGACGAATACACGGTGTTTTGATTTTTATGGATCATTCTTTTGAAATGTTGCTCAAAGCAAGCATCATTCATAAGGGCGGTAAAATCAAAGAAAAAGGAGCAAAAGAAACAATCGGCTTTAGTGCTTGTGTGCGGAAAGGATTTAGCGATAATACGATCAAATTCTTATCTGAAACGGATGTTTTGACTTTGCAGACTATTAACGGATTGAGAGACGCAGCCCAACATTACACACTTGAAATGTCGGAGCAATATTTATATTTTCAAGCCCAAGCAGGTTTGACCCTTTTCAGGGATATTGCCAAAAAGGTTTTCAATATTGATTTAAAGACCCAACTGCCGGTAAGGGTTTTGCCACTTTCCACTACTCCGCCACTGGATATTCATGCATTTTTTAGTACAGAAGTTCTGGAAATCAAAAAACTACTCGCACCAAAGAGCAGAAAGAAACTGGAAGCCACAGAAAAATTAAGGGCATTAGCGATAATGGAAAATGCTATTCAAGGAAATGAATCACAACCATCAGACACAGAACTGAAAGCATTAGCAAAACGACTTTCAAAAGCTACAAATTGGGGTCAACTTTTCCCGAGTGTTTCAACCTTATCATTTACTCAAAACGGTTATGGCCCTTCATTGGACTTGAGAATAACCAAATCAGAAGGTGTTCCCGTGACGGTTGTTCCCGAAGGAACACCAGGGGCGGGTGTGGTTGCTATTAAACGAGTAAACGAATTGGACTTTTACAACCTCGGAAGAGACCAACTAGCGAAGAAATTGGGCTTGACTGGCCCAAAGACGACAGCAGCCGTGAAACATTTTGGTATCAAAGAAGACCCTGAATGTTTCAAGCACTTAAAAGTAGGTAACGTTCCATTTGACAGGTATTCACAAAAAGCAATAGAGAAAATAAATGAAGGACTAAAGACAAAAACGATTGAAGAAGTTTGGAATGAAAGATAAGAGCCAAGGCACAAGCTAAAATGGGGAGGCTTTTGTTTTTAAAAGATGATAATCAATGCCCGAAACAAACCGCATAGAATACAAAAGAGAGCTCAATATCGATGTGGATATTGAAAAGGAGGTTATAGCCTTTTTGAACTACCATGAGGGCGGTGTGATTTATATCGGCATTGACAAGACCGGCAATGTCGTGGGCGTATCGGACGCAGACGGTGATGCGCTCAAAATCAAAGACCGTATCAAAAATAATATATCGCCATCGGCCATGGGGTTGTTTGACGTAGTGGTGGAGGAGCGCGAGGGCAAGGAGATTGTAAAAATCACTGTAGCCAGTGGCAGCGAAAAGCCGTACTTCAAGAAAAAATACGGGATGACCGATAAAGGTTGTTTTATCCGCGTAGGCACAGCTGCGGAGCCAATGCCGCAGGGGATAATTGATAAACTATTCGCTACCCGTACCCGGAATTCTATCGGCAAAATCCGGTCGAACCGGCAGGATTTGACTTTTGAGCAGCTTCGCATTTATTACGAAGAAAAGCGGAAGCCGCTCAATAGCCAATTCAAGAAAAGTTTGGAGTTGCTCACCGAAGATGGTGCGCTCAATTATGCAGCCTACCTGTTGGCTGATGAAAACGGTGTTTCCATCAAAGTGGCGAAATACAGCGGTACGAATCGGGTGGACCTGATTGAAAACAACGAATACGGTTATTGTTCGCTAATAAAAGCTACCAAAAGCGTATTGGATAAAATCGAGTTGGAAAACCGGACGGCAACGCAGATTACGTCCAAAGAACGGATAGACCGCAGGCTTTGGAATCCGGTGGCCATCCGCGAGGCCGTGATAAATTCGATTGTGCATAACGACTTTACCCGTGAGGTGCCACCCAAATTCGAGGTTTTTGCCGACCGTATCGAAATCACTTCGGCAGGCATATTGCCGGAGGGATTGAGCGAAGAAGATTTTTTCGATGGGGTCTCCATTCCCAGAAATCGAGAGTTGATGCGGGTGTATCGGGATTTGGAATTGGTGGAGCAACTTGGTTCAGGTGTACCTCGAATTTTGGAGAGTTATGGAAAAGAATGCTTCCGGTTTATGGGTAATTTTATCAGGATGACATTTCCGGCTTCGGAAACGGTTGCCCCCCAAGTCACCGAACAAGTCACCGAACAAGTCACCGAACAAGTCACCGAACAAGTGTTGAATTTATTGGCAGTGGCAGACCAAACCGGACGTACAAGTGCAGAATTGATGGCGTTGGTCGGAATTAAGCATCGTCCTACGTTTCTATACAATTACCTTCAACCCGCAGTTGATAAGGGATTGCTGGAAATGACCATACCCGATAAGCCCAAAAGCAGCAAACAACGTTATGTATTGACAGCGTTGGGAATGCAGATGGCACAAAAGATTGATAAGGATTAAAATGGCTTGAGCATGGAGAAACCACTTATTTCAATGATCGAAGTTCAATTAAGGAACTTTGTTGAATCGTTACGGTCAGCAGACGAAGAAATCCGTAAGCAATTGGATTTTGGTTATTCTTGGGATGGACAAACTGCTTTATTGTTTGAAATTCGTCCGCAATGGAATGATTCAACGAAAATCTTAGAATTACCATTTGCTAAGCTTCGTTTTGTTAAGTCTTCTAAAATTTGGAAATTGTATTGGATGCGTGGATCTGGAAAGTGGGAAGCTTACGAGCCACAACCGGATAGTACTGATCTGCATGAATTGTTGAACGAAATTAAAAATGACGCGTACGGTTGTTTTTTCGGATAATGGGAAAGGGCGAGCTGAAACTCTTCAATCTGGGAAGTGCACTCCCAATTGCGAACGCACTGCGTTCACACTTCGATGCGGAGAATAAGCGTTTTTATGTCCGCATATATTGCGGAGAATAACTTTGGGATGCGGAGATTATTGCTTATATTTGCCGTATAATTTGCGGAGAATGTATATCCATCAATTACATCATTGGCCTGATTTTACATGGAATGCGGATGAAATAGGCCCGCTCTTGGCAGCGGTACGCTTTAAACAAGGAAAGCTTTTGGGTTATATGGAGCATTTAGGGTTCGACTTAAAAGCGGAAGCGGTGTTGCAGACCCTGACCCAGGATGTGGTTAAGTCCAGTGAAATCGAAGGGGAGATGTTGGACATAGACCAGGTACGGTCTTCCATTGCCCGTCGCCTTGGGCTGGATATTGTTGGCTTGGTACCTTCGGATCGGCATGTTGACGGTGTGGTGGAGATGATGTTGGATGCCACACAACGGTATGATCAACCGCTGTATGAAGAACGGTTGTTTGGCTGGCACGCGGCATTGTTTCCCACGGGTCGTAGCAATATGTATCGTATTGTGGTCGGTGATTGGCGGAAGAACACAAAGGATGATCCCATGCAAGTGGTGTCAGGGGCAATGGGCAGGGAGAAAGTGCATTTCCAGGCACCCGATAGCGAGAAGTTGCCGGTAGAGATGGAGCGTTTTTTGACGTGGTTCAATAGCGATACAGCCATCGATCCGATGTTAAAAGCCGCGGTTGCCCATCTTTGGTTTGTAACCATACACCCTTTCGAGGACGGCAACGGACGGATATCAAGGGCGATAGCGGATATGCAATTGGCAAGGGCAGACGGAAGCCCCCAACGTTTTTATAGCATGTCGGCCCAAATCCGGCAGGAGCGCAAGCACTATTATTCGGTACTGGAGAAAACCCAATCGGGCGATTTGGATATCACGGAATGGTTAACATGGTTTCTCGAATGCCTTGGGCGTGCAATCGATGCTTCGGATGTGGTGCTGGCTTCGGTAATGCACAAAGCTAAACTTTGGATGATGCCGGTAGCACAAACGTTCAATGACCGCCAACGATTGATGTTGAATAAACTACTGGACGGTTTCGAGGGGAAGCTGACATCTTCTAAGTGGGCAAAGATTGCCAAATGCTCGCAGGATACGGCTACACGGGATATACAAGACTTGGTCGTAAAGGGGATACTGGTGAAGGACGAAGCCGGAGGAAGGAGTACGAACTATTTGCTTACAGTATAGTGTTTCGGCTCTAATTTGTACTTTATTTACATAAAGTACTGTCAATCAATATAAACTACATTTTGCATCGAATTAAGTCCCATGAATTGATCCCCTGAAACACCAATAACAATGCCTGAAACCAGCCGCATAGCATATGAACGAGAGCTCAGTCCCAAAAACAAAATACAGCATTCACACGTTTTGACAAAAACAACATGACTATTCACGCCATGAAAAATCTATTTATCATACTTACCTGCAGTTTATGGTTCCTTGGACTATCATCCGGCCAGGCAGCCAAACTATCCGTTTCGCCAGCCGACAGCGCCACCGTCATATTAGATGATATCCTATTCAAAGCCGTCGACTATCAATTGGACGCCGCGACAAAAACCGCAACGGCCACGTTGACCTTGCTCAACCAAAAAGATGTACCTCGTGAACTCAGGCTGAATGTATTCGGTACGCAGATCGTGGACAACAAGCGCAACAGCTACTATATTTCCACGATTTCCCTGGGTAGGGTGCAGGTGCGCTTTGAGGACAGGCAAAACTACCTCAACTACCTGCTCCAGCCCGATCAGCCAGTGACGCTGACCATCACTGCCACTGGAATTTCCGCTGACTCGGATGTAGTGCAATTGGTGAAAATCGTGTTTGAGGACAGCAAGGAAGAAGGTCGCTTCATTGAGGCATTTGTAAGCGGCGTACCAGAGGGAAAAGATGACATGCGATAGTAACGGCCACGCAGACACCAAGATCAAGATTGAATTTTTTTTTGGGAAGTCCCATTTTGGGATTTCATTTTTTGGCTGGTTCGTCCATGTTGTGCAATTCCTGTAAAACTTCATAGCAGCAGGGATAACACGTTAGGCTATCTCCCTTTGGAGGGGCGCGGTGGCATTGAGGGGGAGGTGGTACATGCAACCGTCTCTATGCCCTTTGGAACATATCTGGGAGCTTGCGGACGGTAGAAATTGCGGCGTAGGTAGGCGGAACTATGCACGGCGGCCTTGAGCAATTGGCGTCAAGAATGCCGATGGTCAGGGGATATGATGGTTGAATGCAGCTTTGACCGATAGCAAACTGTAAATTGCCAAAGCCTAGCGTCCATCTGGTAGAAGCCACCAAAGCCCGGCAAATTTTCCGCAGCCGCAAAAGCATTCTTTATTTACTTTCTTTCGCGTTTGCAAAGAAAGTAAAAGCTCTGGCCCGGCTTGTGGGCCAGAAGGGAAAGAGCTGACAAAAGGTATTCGAAATATTAAAATCAACGATTTCATTTTGTCATTAGTCAAAAAGGTGCTATATTCAGCTGCCAATTTATTGTTAAACGCTAAATGACGAAAACAAAATTATTTCTTAGTAGCTTTTTGATGTGGCATATAGCATATGCACAAGCGCCATTTGAAACTTATACGCAGCAGATCCAAAACACCGATTTGACCTTTACCATGCAGGCTATCCCTGGAGGGGAATTTGATATGGGGAGTGCAGAGGGGAATCCCGATGAACAGCCGGTGCACAAGGTGAAGATCCATCCGTTTTGGATGTCTACCCACGAGGTGACCTGGGATCTCTATGAACTATTCGTATACCGCGATTTCGAACTGTCACGCAGTGGAGGCAGCGTAGCTCCAGAGGTAGATGCAGTGACCCGCCCAACCAAGCCCTACCTGGACATGACCTTCGGCATGGGAAAGGAGGGGCACCCGGCCCTTGCCATGACCCAATATAATGCCATCCAGTTTTGCAAATGGTTATACGCCCGTACGGGCATTTTCTACCGTTTGCCTACCGAAGCCGAGTGGGAGTATGCCTGCCGTGCCGGTAGCGGTACTGCCTATTATTTTGGTGACGAGGAGTCGGCACTGGCAGATTATGCCTGGTATAAGGGCAATAGTGGCAATAGGACGAACAAGGTAGGACAAAAGAAACCGAATGCGTGGGGTCTTTATGATATGCTGGGCAATGTTGCCGAATGGACTTATGATCAATATATAGCTGACTATTATAGTCGGTTTGCAGGTGAAACGGCCGAGAACCCGGTCGCGATACCGGACAAGCTATATCCGCATAGTATCCGCGGTGGTTCTTTTGAGGATGGGGCCAGCGATCTCCGATCTGCTTCGCGCCTTGCTTCGGACCCTTCTTGGAAACAAATGGATCCTCAGATTCCCAAAAGTAACTGGTGGTTTCCGGAGGCACCATTTATAGGCATTCGGCTGGTGAGGCCATTAAATCCACCTTCTGAGGCCGAAATAAGGGCATATTACGACAAGGCACCTATTGAAGATTACTAACTATTAACCATCATTTATAAACTGAATCAAATGGATAGAAAAACTGTGGGCGAACAGCGCCGTGAATTTCTGAAAACATCGGCCGTTCTGGCAGGTGGTGCCATACTGAGCGGCGTGCCCTTTGCTGGGGCACATGCCGGAGTGGACGATACGATTAAGGTAGCCGTGATAGGATGCGGTGGCCGTGGCACGGGGGCGGCTTTTGACGCCATTGCTTCTGGTGCAAACTTGAAGATCGTGGCGTTGGCCGACGCATTCCGCGATCGGTTGGACGAGGCCTATACCAAGCTTTCCGAACGTCATGCCGATAAGCTGGATATGCCCGAAGACCATAAATTCGTAGGATTCGATGCCTATAAGAAGGCCATCCCGCTGGCAGATGTCGTCATCCTTGCCACCTCGCCCGGATTCCGCCCCGTCCATTTCGAAGAGGCCGTGAAGCAGGGTAAGCACATATTCATGGAGAAGCCGGTGGCCGTTGACGTGCCGGGCGTACGAAGAGTGTTGGCCGCAGCGGAAGAAGCCAAGCGTAAGAAACTGAACGTGGTAGTAGGGCTGCAGCGTCGCTATCAAGCCAGCTATAGGGAGGCCATCGGACGTATACATGATGGAGCCATCGGCGATATTGTGTCCGGACAGGTATACTGGAACAGCGGTGGCGTGTGGGTGCGCGAACGTCAACCCGGGCAAACCGAAATGGAATACCAGATGCGCAATTGGTATTACTTCAATTGGCTATGTGGAGATCACATCGTGGAGCAGCACGTCCATCAGCTGGATGTGGTAAATTGGGTCAAGGGAGCCTATCCGGTATCCTTTCAGGGTACGGGTAGTCGCGCTTGGCGTACAGGAAAGGAGCATGGTGAGATTTATGACAACCACACCGTAGAACTTACCTATGCCGATGGTTCGGTAATATACAGCCAGTGTCGGCATTTTGAGGGTACGGCAAACCGGGTAGATGAGACGTTCCAGGGCACGAAAGGTAGGGTGTACTTATCGGCCGGCAACGATGGCGTGCTGTGGGACCACAAGGGTACCGAGCTTTTCAGTCATCCGAAGCGGGGTAATGCGAATCCCTATCAGCATGAGCACGTCGAACTATTTGAGGCGATAGGCAAGGGAGAATATAAGTTTCAGGATGCCGAATATGGAGCCTACAGTACACTTACGGGTATTATTGGTCGGCTGGCCACCTATTCCGGACAGGTAATCAAATGGGACGATGCCTTGAAATCGGACATCGATCTGGCACCGGAAAGGTTGGCTTGGGACGCACCGCCTAAAGTATTGCCAAACGATGACGGTTACTATCCCTATGCCATACCTGGACAAACGAAGGTAATATAGTGAAAGCTGCCGGAAGTGCCCTGTTGTTTCTTTTGAGTTTGTTTTTGCAGTCATGGAATGCAAATTTCAGAGACCTCCGCAAATATACCCTCAAGGGATATGCGCAGGGCACGGATTACACCATCGCTTACTATGCGGAAGGTGCCGTGGTAGACCAGCGTCAGGTCGATAGCCTCTTGGCGGTCATCGACAGTTCGATGTCGCTATATAAGCCCTATTCCTTAATCAATAAGATTAATGCCGGCCCTAAGGGGTCTTATGCAATTGATGCGCATTTCCGCAGGGTGCTAGGCAAATCGTTTGAAATTGTAAAGGACAGCCAAGGGATCTTTGACGTTACAGTAGCTCCTCTGGTACAGCTATGGGGCTTTGGTACGGCACCGGTAGATCGCTTTCCCGATAGTGCAGCCGTGAGGCAGGCCCTTCGTTGTGTGGGGATGGAAAAGATCAGGTTGAAAGGCAACTATTTAGAGAAACTGGATGCCTGCGTCCAGCTCGATTTTAACGGCATCGCGCAAGGATATACCGTAGATGTGCTGGCCAATATGCTTGAAGATTGCGGCATTAGGCACTATGTGGTGGAGCTGGGAGGTGAGCTGCGCGTGCGAGGGCCTAAGCCAGATGGCTCTCCCATGCGGATCGGGATGGAACGGCCCGCAACAGAATGGGGCGATAGCCCCCTTGTACAGGATGTCATGTCAATAACCGAAGGCGCCATAACTACTGCCGGCAATTACCGTAGGTACCTTCAGGATGGAGATCATAGGGTGTCGCATCATATCGATCCAAAGACTGGGTATCCCTTTGACACGGAAATCATCAGTGCAACCCTTTACGCAAATGACGCGTTGACAGCGGATGGCTATGATAACGTGTTCATGGCAATGAAGGCTGCCGAGGCAGTCACCTTTGCAAACGCAAGAAAGGATATGGAGGTTTTCGTTGTGTATAGGGACCGCTCGGGTGTTGTAAGAGACACCATGAGTACCGGGTTTAGGGATCTGTTGATCAGCAAATAAATCCATGTATCCTGCGTCGATCACTATCAGAGTCCTTCCGCTGAGGTAACACGACGCATTAAATGAATATTGTAAAAATGAGGATATATATTTAAATAATACAAAAACAATTAATATGTTAATTTAGTTTATTGAATAATATATAATGTGAAAAACGTCATTATGAATGCAACGAAAGTGGGCGGCACCACGAAAACCGCCCCAAAATATGGGACATACGGACGTGACCAAACTGCTTGAGCAAACCCTGGAAAACGAAAAAGCGACCGACGTGGCACTCACCGAGGTTGCGGAAAGTTTCGTGAACCAGCAAGCCGCAGCCGAGTAGGCAAAAGGATATTTAACGAAACCCCATGGACCAAATCCATGGGGTTTTTTGTTGCCGTCTTTTGGGGGCACACAAGAGTATCGGCTCGTCATCTGTTCAACGAGCTTCGCTAAGCCGCAGAACTGGAAAGAAAGGCATCTGTTTTATATTCAATTTAAATGATCGTGACAAGCTCTTCCTTAGGCAGGCGTACTTTCTTGAATTTTGCGTAGAAGTCGTTTGCTTCATCGCGATAGCCCAATGCAAGCAGTACCACGCTTCGCAGTCCCTTTTCACTCAGCCCCAGCAGGCGATCGAATTTTTCGTTGTCAAAACCTTCCATTGGCGTTGCATCCACTTTTAATGCTGCCGCCGCGATAATGCCTGTCCCCAAGGCGATATAGGCTTGCCTGGCCGCCCAGGTGAAGTTTTCTTCGGGCGTTCTGCCAAGTAAATGCAGCTGCAGGGATTTTTTGAACTCGGCTAATTGCGCTGCCGCAATGCCTCTTATCTCGGCCGTGTAGCCGATGTAGTTGTCTATGAACGCCTGATCTATCCTGTCTACAGCGGCAAACACCAATAAGTCCGAGGCCTCCGTAATTTGGGGGTTGAAGGAGCCCTCGCCAAGTTCCTTTCTCAGGTTCGTATCCTTAACGACAAAAATGCGGTACGGCTGCATTCCCGCAGAGGAAGCACTGAGGCCAATAGCCTCTATAATCTCCTGCAAATCGGCATCTGCCACTTTCTCCTTGCCGTATTTCTTTACGGCATATCGCCAGTTTAGGCTTTCTCTTAAATCCATATGCTTGTTTTCTTTTAATGGTAACAGGACAAAATTCCGTATTTATTGTTTATTTTTGTCACTTACTGACAAAAAGTAATGGTGACATTTGGGTAACAAGGTATATGGAAGTACAACATCATAATCATCAAGCCTGTTACAAGCGGGTGATGGCCGTCCATGATACCATGGATGTGCTGGGGGGCAAATGGAAGATCTCCATTTTGTCGTCGCTCGGCTTTGGCAAGAAGCGTTATTCGGAAATCTTGAAAGAGGTAAACGGTATCTCGGGCAAGATGCTGAGCAGGGAGCTGAAAGATATGGAGATGAACCTGCTTATAAAGCGTACCGTGCTGGAAACGCAGCCCGTGACGGTGCAATACGAACTCACCGAATACTGTGAAAACCTGATGCCCATTATTTTTTCGCTAGCGGAGTGGGGGACAGCGCACCGACAAAGGGTTTTGGCCAAATGGGGTAGGTAGTGGCTTGTCTTGCATATAGCTAACAATTTATCCCAAGGGGTCAGTAGGGAGGCAACCCATCTCCTTTTTTCGCTCTTAAGGCAGAAGCAATTTCCCTCAGTGCGCTACTTGGAGTGAGGAACAGTTGTGGGCTAATTTGGAAAAAAGATTAAAACAAGTCGGAATGGGCCCCTGTTCGTACCAGCTCTAGAAGATTTATCTGTTCGTTTTCATCCCAAATAAGCAATAGGTCTGGTTTTATGTGGCATTCCCAATAACCTTTGTAATCTCCGCTTAATTTATGTGCTTTGTGTTTTTTGTGCAGGCCTTTATGCCCCTTTTCAGCCAGTGTGCTGACTAACTATTGTAATAATTCTAGATCCTTTGCAGAGTGCTTTTTAAGTAATTTCAGATCTTTAAGGAATTTTGTTGAGGTTACGATTTCAAACATTGCATCAGATGCTGTTAAAGAGCGCTTCAACGCTTTTGAATTTTTTGCCTCTGCCAGCTTTTAATTCGTTCATGGCGGCGATAGTTTCAGCGTTTGGAATGCCAGCGTCCTTTTTTACCTTGATACTGACTCCCAACTCTTTTAGTAGTTCCTTAACCAAGAGAATCTTGTTGTCTGGTACTTTTATTTCAAGTGTTTGCATATACAAATTTACTCAAAAAAATGAAATTTAAAATAATGCAGATGAAAGATTAGTTGCGAGAAAGTAGCAAGATTTAGTAGTTGGTATTTAGCAATTAGACAGGATGGCGTGCGGCGCTGGCAGTTCCCGGCGGTTGAGCTTGTCGAAACCAGAGGGCATGGTCTGGGAAAACTGATGCGGTAGCGAGGTTGCTGCAAGGGATACATATTACCTCTGTACTAGACCATCATGCGGCGCTTGAAAGACTTCCATAGGGTAGGGACATTCATAGCAGCAGGGATAGCACGCTACACTGTCCCCCTTTGGGGGGCGTGGTGGCCCTGAGTATTGGGAGGGGGAGGTGAAACATATCCAGGAGCTTGCGGACGGTTGAGATTGTGGCGCAGGCAGGCGGAACTATGCAGGGCGGCCTTGAGCAATTGGCGTTAAGAATGCCGATGGCCAGTGGATATGCTGGTTGAATGCAGCTTTGGCCGATAGCAAACTGTAACAGTGCCAAAGCCTAGCGTTCAACGTGCAGTTGCCATCGGTATTTAGCCAAATTGGTCACAGCCGCAAAAGCGTTCTTTGTTTACTTTCTTTGGCGTTTGCAAAGAAAGTAAAAGCCCTGGCCCGGCTTGAGGGCCGGAAAGGAAAGAGCGAAGGGCGTTGCGATGCAGGGCGACCTCGGAAAAACGGTAAACTAGAAACGTCCTTTCGGGAAACGGGTATTTTGGTCAATTTGTGCACAGTGATAGGTAAAATATAGGATAGATTTGTGGGATATTGTGCTAGTTTTGCTTCTTTTGATAAGTACGGACATCGCAATGAATTTATCTCTTAAAATAGGTGCAGTAATAGGTTTCCTCTTTATGGGCAGCGAGCTGTTGGGGCAGTCGGTAGAGCGCTTTCGGCCAAGCCATCAAGAGATGGTGGAGCGCTACGCGCGGGCCATGGAGTTGGACAGCCTCAGCAAGGATATCGTGTACAAATATACCGTAGACGCCCATTGGGCCGCCGATGGGAATTCCTTCTGGTACGAGAACAAGCTGATGGGCAATACCTCCGAATATATAGAGATACAGGCAGCAACGGGGAAGCGGAGCACACTGGTCTCGGCACCTCGGCAGGACGAGCTCCAGCAAGGGCCAAGGCCTAGGCGCCGAAGGCAGCAGACAGATTTTGTGCATGGCTCCCAGTCGCCCGATGGGCAATGGGAAGCCTTTATGGAAAAAGGCAATCTCTTTGTGAAGGGAACAGCCAGCGGGCAGGTGAAGCAGTTGACAAAAGATGGCACCGAGGCCGACCCTTACGGTTACATGGTCTGGAGTCCTAATGGCAAGTACCTAGCGGGCTACAAGGTGCACCCCGTAAAAGATTCACTGGTTTATTATATACTTACTGCCGAGCCGGGCACCACAAGGGGGCAGCTACGCTCACAGCCCTACAAGCAGCCTGGCGATCCGTTTACCAGCTACGAGCCCCATGTGTTCCTGGTGGAGGAGGGGAAAGCCCTCAAGGTGGATGCCGAGCTTGTGGACTTTGGCCAGGCGCCTGAATTTCACTGGCGCAGCGACGATGCGCGGTATTTCTTTTACGAAAAGTTCGACCGTGGGCACCAGCGCTTTCGCTTGATGCAGGTAGATGCCCAAACGGGCAAGGCAGTGGCCATGGTGGATGAGCAAACGAAAACCTTTATCTACCACGACAGGCAGTTGGCCTACTATCCCAAGGGAACCAACTGGTACATCCGCTCCTCCGAAAAGGATGGCTGGAGGCACTTATACTTGGTAGATTTAGCCACGGGACAGGAAAAGGCCATCACCAGTGGAAGCTGGGTAGTGCGGGATGTGGACAGCATTGATGTGGTGGGCAAAAAAATCTGGTTCAGTGCCAGCGGGATGCATGAGGGCGAAGATCCCTACCACGTGCACCACTACCGCATAGGACTTGATGGAAAAGGGTTGCTGGCCCTGACGCCCGAGTCTGCTAACCATACGGTGACCTTCTCGCCAGATAAGAAGTACTTTATAGACAACTACTCCACGGTGAATACGCCGCCTAGGACCGCGCTGCGTCGCGCGAGCGACGGCAAGGAGATAACCTTGCTGGAAGAGGCCGATGTAACAGACTACAAGCGTTTGGGATTCCAAGCGCCCGAAGTGTTCGTGGCCAAGGCCAGGGATGGCTTGACGGATATATGGGGTATCGTGAGTAAGCCATCGGACTACGACCCCGCCAAGAAGTACCCCGTGCTGGAAAACATCTATGCTGGCCCTCATGATTCTTTCGTGCCCAAGTCTTTTGTTCCCTATAGCGAGATGCAGAGCCTAGCAGAGCTGGGCTTTATTGTGGTGATGATAGATGGCATGGGCACGGCCAATCGGTCCAAGGCATTCCACGACCTATGCTGGCAAAACCTGGAGGATGCAGGACTGGAAGACCGAGAGCTATGGATCAAGGCCCTGGCGCGGAAATACCCTTATGTAGATGCCGAAAGGGTGGGGATCTACGGTACCTCTGCCGGTGGGCAGAATACGGTGACGGCGCTGCTGCACCATGGCGATTTTTACAAGGCGGGGGTGGCTGCCTGTGGCTGCTATGACAATAGGGTAGACAAGCAGTGGTGGAACGAGCAATGGATGGGCTATCCCGTGGGCAAGCACTACGAAGAGCAATCCAACGTGACTAATGCGCACCTATTGCAAGGTAATTTGATGCTCATCGTGGGCGAGGCCGATACTAATGTGCCGCCCGAGTCGAGCTACCGGGTAGCCGATGCCTTGATAAAGGCGGGTAAGCTGTTCGACTTCCTGCCCGTGCCGGGTATGGGGCACAGCGATGGTGGTCCTTATGGACGCATAAAAAAACGCGAGTTCTTTGTGAAGTACCTGCTGGAGGTGGAGCCGCCAAACTGGAATCAAGGAGAGGTAAGCTTTCGCGGCGAAATGGGCCGCGAACGGTGGTTTTTTAGGTAGATCAGAAAAAACATCCTTCGATATGTTGTAGGAATATGCTGTGAAAGCATTAATTTTATCGAGTGATGAAAATAAGAAAATGCTTGCTATTGACCTGTACGGTATTCTTTTTTGCTGCACAGTCCCTAAAAGCCCAGTCGGACAAGAAAGTGGTATTTGTCATTGCCGACGGCATATCGGCCGATGCGTTGGAAGGGCAACCCGTACCCAATTTGAGGCGTTTGATCCAACAAGGCAGTTACTATAGGGCCTATCAAGGTGGCGAGAAGGACGGATATTCCGAGTCGCCCACCATATCTGCCGTGGGGTACAACAATGTGCTCACCGGCGTCTGGTACAACAAGCACAACGTACCGGACAACGACATAAAGGCACCAAACTATAACTATCCCACTATCTTCCGGTTGTTCAGGGATAGTTTTCCCGACGGAAAGATTGGTGTATTTTCCAGCTGGGAAGACAACCGCACCAAACTGATAGGAGAGGGGCTGCCACAGACCGGCGGTATAAAAATGGACTATGCCTTTGATGGACTGGAGTTGGACACCCTAAATTATCCGCACGACAAGGAACGGCAATTTATGTCACAAATAGACGAGGCGGTAGTGGCACGTGCCGCTCAGACCATCGAAAAAGACGCGCCCGATCTAAGCTGGGTGTACCTGGAGTATACCGACGATATGGGGCATATGTACGGAGATAGCCCCCAGTATGCCGATGCCATCGCCCGTATGGATGGGCAGATAGGGAAACTGCTTGCAGCTATCGACAAAAGGGAGAAAGAGCATGGCGAAGAGTGGTTGTTGATCGTAACAACCGATCATGGGCGTGATGAAAAGACAGGTAAATACCACGGTGGGCAGTCGTACAGGCAGCGCTCGGGATGGATAGCCAGCAACAAGGTTTTAGAGAACGCCTATTCGCTATAGCTCTACCCCGCTGCTGTGGATATATTGCCCACGATAGCCCGTTTTCTGAATATGCAGATTCCGCAGGGGAACCAGAGAGAATTGGATGGGATTGCCCTCTTTGGGCCGGTTTCCTTGGCCAGCCCCCAAGCCCATCATTTCCAAGATAAGCTGGATATTACTTGGATACCCTTGGAGCAAGAGGGAGAAGTGAAGATTTACCTGAGTACGACCAACAAGATCAAAGAGGGCGGAAAGGACGAATACCAGCCGCTAGGTACCTTCCCTTTAAAGGATAAGCATGCCGTTGTTTCCGTCAAGGAGTGGCCATCTTCTTTTTACAAGCTGGTACTCGAAGGTCCACACAATACGGTGAATCGCTGGGTAATTGTGAAGTGAGGCATAAATTGAATTTAAAGAAAAGAGGTTGTCTCCTATCTTTGTCAAAGACAAATGTAGAAGACAACCCCAGTATCTTTCCTCTTAACCTTTAAAATCCATAGCGCAGCCCCAGCTGGAACTGATATGGATTGCCCGAGGGGTTGACAATGCCCGAGTTGTTGACACGGTAGTTAAACCTGCGATTGGCCGTGTCGAAATTGGGTAGGTCTTCGGCAGGAACACCTAAGGCGTAAAGTGCCTGATTGCCCAGGGATTCATTGACTCCCCAAGATCTTTTGAAGAGATTGGCCACGTTGAATATATCTACGGAAAGCTCTATGTTGTGCGTCTTATGCACATAGAACTTCTTGGTGACGCGCAGATCCACGATGCCATAGAAGCCGTTGATACCACCATTGCGCTCTGCAATTTGACCGCTGTACTGGATGATATAATCTTTTAAGCTTTGACTGGCCTCTGGATTGTCGAGAAGTGCTTGCAAGCCCGATACAATATTGGCTGGCGTACTCGCGTCGTTTCTGTCGAAGATAAAGGCGAGGTCGTTGGTTCCCGCCACAAAATCGCCATTGGTATTGCCACCAGACAATAAACTATAGCGTGTGCCGCCTATACCCGAGTACCTGATACCTATGCTGAAACCACTGAGGGTAGGAAGCGTACCAAAAAATACCACCTTGTTCCGGAAATGATTGTTCGAATAGTTCATCTGGCTCAGATCACGCGGATCATCCCTTACCGGAAGGGAAAGGGTGGCACTGTTGGCCACATTGCCGTTGAACGAGGTATTGTCTTTCGTGTCATTCCACGTGTAACTCACGGTGATGGCACCATCCCTGAAATATTGATAAGTTCCATCTACTACTACGGCATATTGATTCACCTTGCCTTCGCTGTTAAGTTCTAGCACACGGCCAAAACGCTGGCTGATACGTCCCTCTTTCCAGTCGGCAGCGCCGTTGGCTGGCATAGATTCGGCAGGGACAAAAACTCCTCTTCCTCCTTCGTTGCTAAGGGTAAAGAATGGTGTAGCGGCCATATTACGGTCTACATACATGTAATTGTTCCTACCAAGGGTAGCGAAGCCCGTGATACCTACTTTCAACCTGTCCGAGATAAACTTGGTGTACGATAGGTTGGCTTTGTATATCACGGGGATCTTTACATCCGGCCCATAAGTGTTGATGGTGGGTAGCTGAAATTGCTCCATGGTGGGAATGGTGGAAGGATCGTTGCGGTAGCCTACAAAATTGGGTGTTGGCACGTCATTGCCCCTTACGTCGACCGTGGCCAGGTGCTTTCCATCGAAAGTGAGGTTGTTGATGGTAATGTAGTTGTTGATATCGGAGGCGAATATACCGGCTCCAAGACGGATGTAATCGCTATGCTGCTCATTGATATCCCAAGAGAGTTGCAGGCGAGGCTGTATCACAAAGGATTTTAGCCCGTGATCTGTGCGGACGCCCAATTCATCGTAGAGCAATTCATTCAAAGGCGATTTTGGGTAATGGCCGTAGTCGAGACGAAGTCCAGCGGTCATATCAAGGCCTTTGCCCAGTTTGCTTTGCATCTGGCCGTAAAGACCGGCATTGAGTATACCTGCTTTGACACTTGGGTCTGCCACCAAAGGCACTTCTCGGTAATAGGCATAGGGTGTTTTGTTTTGAAAATTCTCCAAAGAAGTAAAGCCGCCACTATTATTGAAATGAAAACGACCGTTTACCTCACTGCCGTAGGTGGAATTGGCATGCGTGTACATGACATCTACGCCAAAGGTATAATTGACTTTGTCCGTGCTATAATAGAGATTGTCTATCAATTGGATCACATTGTTGGTGAAACCTTCTTGCGCAAAGCGATGCCCCCCTAACTGGATGTTAGTCGATCGTGACGCGCCGTCTATTTGGGAAACGATGTTTTCGACTATAGCGCGTGGGATATTTGCCGCTGGCAACTCATCCCCAGGGCTACTTTTCTGATAGGTGTACAGATGCTGCACCTTCAGTTCATTAGTGAGTTTGGGGTTGAGGGAAGTACGCAACGTAGCCAATAGGCTGTTGTCCACGTTCTTGTCATTGCCATACGATTCGTACAGGTTGATCGTGGTATTGTCACCTAGTCCCAGCTTATTGCGATCGCTGGTGAAATTGTCGCGTATCGTCAATAGATTCCTATCGTCGATTTGCCAGTCGATACGCAAGAAAGCAGCATCCGATCCGCGCCTTTTGTCAAACGTTCCATATTGTGGTCCATTGCCCAATCCATATTCCGAACGGCCGATATTCACAAATTCATCCAACGTAGCTCTGGTAATATTAAAACGGCTTTCGTCCGTGGCAGATTGGATATCGGCAATGATGAGTGGTCTGGCGTCACGTTGGTGATCCCAGGCCACAAAGTAGTGCAACTTGTCCTTGATGATGGGGCCGCCCAGTGTGAAGCCGTATTGGTAGGTAGAGAACTCATTGTCCCTGCGGTTGCCTCGAATGTCATAGGGGCTAGAAAGCCAATCTGCCCGGGCATAGGTCCAGGCACTGCCGCTGAGGGTATTGGTTCCCGATTTGGTTACAGCACTTACCGTACCTCCGCCTGCTCTGCCGTAGGTCACGTCATATTGATTGGTCACTACCTTAAACTCGCGCACGGCCTCGATGGATATGGAGTAGGGCGCGCCGCTGCGACTGGTGGTCGAGCCTGCCGAGGTGGGGTTCTTCGCCGTCATCCCATCTATGGTGAAATTTGTGGACGATCCCAATTGGCCGGACAGATTAGTACCACTGCTAAGCGGTGACAGCTCCATCAGCGAGGTAAAGTTTCTGCCATTTACAGGAAGTTGCGTGATGTCTTTGGCAGAGATAGCCGTTGCGGCGCCTATGTTTTCTATTTTGTTTTTCAATCCATCGGCGGTCACTATCACGGCATCGAGACTTTGGGCAGTCTCGTGCATGTTGATGTCTACCCGTACAACATCTCCCTGATTGAGCCTATATCCCGTGCGTACCTGTTCGCTATAGCCGATGAAGGCCACCCGTACCGTATATGGCCCTCCCAAAGGAAGTTCCTTAAAAGTATAATCGCCACTGGAACTGGTGGAAGTCTTTGTGTTGAAGCCTGTCGATTCGTTCCGTATCTGTACGGAAGCTCCCTGTATAGGGCTTCCGCTGTCGTCCACAACCTTGCCCGAGATGGATGCTTGGGTAGTTTGTGCCACCAGTGGAGTCGTAATAACCGCGATAAACTGAAATGCTACCAGTAGAAATGCTGTAAATAGTTTTTTCATATTTTTCTGTTCACTGTTAAATAGTGTAAAATTATAATCGCTGTGTTAAGATAAATGGGCTTGATTGTTATCCTTATATTAATTTAAGATAGAAGCGCATGCCATAGCCATTCACACATAGGTGACAGAATGGGCGGTTCCTAATTGTGAGGTGCCAGCAGAAAAACATTTGCAAAATTCAGTTCTATTGCCAATATTTGTCTTTACCAATTAGTCTATATAATTATAGGGGCATGATGAAATTTCTGACCTAGATAATTTTTAGATGAAAAATTACTACAGTGAGCGATCTGAACAATTGTTTAAGAGATACTATCCCAGACTCTGCCATTTTGCGTGGCAATTGACGGGAGGTAAGACTGATGTAGAAGATGTGGTACAAGATGCGTTCCTTGTGCTGTGGGAAAAGCGGTCAACTATTTCGGACAGCGACATTGCTATAAAAAATTTTTTGTATACCACGGTAAAAAATAGCTGCCTGAACCTGTATAGGCGAGCAAAAGTGGTAGACCGCTACTTGGACAGGACACCTATCAGCGAGCAAGAGGAGCCGCTGATCATGGAGAAGATTATTCGGTCGGAAGTGCTGGCCGAAGTTTGCCGCATCGTAGATACGATGCCGCATGCTTGTCAAGAAGTTTTTCGCCTAGGATACCTCGAAGGTTTAAATAATGCTGAAGTGGCGGAACGTTTGGGCGTGAGCGTAAATACCATTAAAACCCAAAAGCAGCGAGGTCTTCGCATTTTAAGAACGAAACTGGATCCCGGTTTTTTCCTTATTTTACTTTCTTTATTACAAGAGCGATAATTTTTAAAATTTTTGTCACCCTAAATCCTTTTGTTGGTTTCTTTATAGTAGATGAAGCCAGAACTATATCATATTGCTAAACGCATAACCCGTTTCCTGAAAAAGGAATTGTCTCCAGTAGAAGAAGAGCAGCTGAATGTTTGGTTGGAAGCGGACGAATCCAATAGAAAGTTGATGGATAGCTTTAAAGGCGCTACTTCTTTGGCGGATTTATCCTATATGCGGAGCCTTTCTACAGATAAGGCATGGGATATACAGCAGCGTGCAAGAAAGAGGAAAAGACGCTTGCGAGCCTTGTACTATTCATTGCCCGTAGCAGCCAGTGTGCTATTGCTGTATTTCATAGGCCTATTTCAGCCTCGTACCGATACCTATACCGAGAGTAACATGGTTTTTCTAAAAGGAGGAGTGGATATTCTGCCAGGTAGCTCCAAGGCTACTTTGAAACTGTCCGATGGAAGTACGGTGCAACTGGGTGACACGCATGGCGACATCAGGGAAAAAAACGGTGTTCACATTAAAACGGACAACGAAAGATTAAATTACGAATCCGCACAACCTGCGGTGGAACCGCTTTACCATACCCTGATAGTTCCCAAAGGGGGCATGTATAGCATTACACTATCTGACGGCACAAGCGTAGTCATGAATTCCATGTCCGAGTTGGTTTTTCCGGTTGCGTTTAGTGGCGACAGGCGAGAGGTACAGCTAAAGGGCGAAGCTTATTTCGACGTGGCTCCCAACGTTAAGGCACCCTTTTTCGTACAGGTGGGAGGCACGAACATTGAAGTGTTGGGAACCAAGTTCAACGTAAATACCTTTAAACATTTGAAGGCTACCTTGGTAGATGGCGCTATAAAATTAAGCACGAAGAATGAGCAGCAGCTACTGAAACCAGGTGAGGAGGCCAGTTTTCAAAATGGGAAATTCAAGGTGGCAAAAGCCGATGTATATAAAGCCATAGCCTGGAAGAATGGCGAGTTCTATTTTCATGATGACGACCTCAATGTGATCATGGATCAACTCGCCAATTGGTATGACGTACAGGTGGCCTACGAGGGGCCAGTAGATTTCAGCGAACAGTATTCAGGAAGTATCTCCAGGCAGGAAAAATTATCACAAGCACTGGAAATGCTGGCTTTTGCAAGCGGCGCCAAATTTAATATTGATGCTGGCAACAGTACTATTAGCGTTTCTTATAAACAACCATATAAAACATTAAAATCACAATGAAAGAAAATCACAATACCCACCCCACGTGAACGAGTAAAAAAAAACGGGAGTGTTGGCAGCACTCCCGATACTTAAGACTAATGTGAAAAATGTAGTTCTCGTTATTAACCTTAATACCGCAAATTTATGCATTACTTTTTATTTGGCAACAAGACATCCACTTTGTTGCATAAAGTGGATGGACGTGCCATGTACTTGGCCATGAAGATCAACCTAGTATTGTTTTTGATGACGATCATGTTGGTGCATGCAGAAAGCAGAGCGCAGAAAATCAGCATTTCCGCGCAAAATAAACCCATTGAGTGGTTCTTTGAACAAATTAGCCGACAAACAAGCTACCGTTTTCTATACAAGAGCGAGATAGTCCGTCAGGCTAAACCCATGAGTATCCATGTAAAGGACGCTGATGTGGAGGATATATTAAGAAAGATTGCTTCCGTGCAAGGCTTTCAGTATAAGATCTTTTCCAACACGATTTCCATTTCCTTAACGGAGAAAATGGGAGGAGAAACCGCTTCGGAAGAGCCTTATAAGCAACAAGAAATCATAGTGACCGGAACGGTGCGAAGTACTGCGGGCGAGGTGTTGTCGCAAGCCACTGTAAATATCAAGGGAATGAGTGGTAGGGGAACAAAGACGGATGCGACAGGTAAGTTTAGGCTGGCTGTTCCCAAAGGATCTATCTTGACCGTCTCTTATATCGGTTTCAAGACGAAAGAGCTGGAAGTAAGTGAAAGTGGAGATCTTAATATAGAACTGGCAGAAGATGATGCGCTGTTGAGTGAGGTGGTCATTGTGGGATATGGTGAACAGAGCAGGAAAACCGTCACAAGTGCGATAACGAGCGTATCGGCCGAACAACTAAAAGATGTTCCGATGCCTAGCCCCGACCAAATGCTGCAGGGTAGGGCACCTGGCGTTCAGGTTACTGCCGCTTCGGGTGAGCCCGGTGGCGGTATACTGGTACGCGTGCGGGGTAGCACGTCCATAAATGCCAGTTCGGAACCGCTCTACGTGATTGACGGCGTTCCAATTATGGCGGACAATCTGGCGAGAACATCTTTCGGACAGCCCACCAATGCCTTGGCCGACTTAAATCCCTCCGATATCGAATCCATGGAAATACTGAAAGATGCCGCTGCTACGGCCATATACGGTGCACGTGCGGCCAATGGCGTGGTATTGATTACAACCAAAAGAGGAAAGTCCGGCAAGGCTACCATAGTCATTTCTTCTTATGGCGGGATATCCGAAGCATGGAGAGACCCGAGTGAATTAAGAGTGGATGGCCCTACCACCGAATTATTGCGGAATGAGGCCAGTGCCAACAACTGGATAGATCGCTACGGCAGCCTCGAGGCCTTGGACGCAGCGGGCAATGCCTACTCGGCGCCTTACGCAGATCCCGCAAATGCCATCAATACCAATTGGCTAGACTATATCATGCAAAAAGGTCCCGTATACAATATTGATGCCTCTATTTCGGGGGGTAACGAACGCATACGCTACATGGTGTCGGCCAATAATTTTGATCAAGATGGCATCATGAAACTGGTGAATTTTAAACGGAGATCGTTTAGGACCAACTTGGATTTTTCGGCTTCCGATAAGCTGAAGTTCGGTACCAGTTTCTTTTATTCCAATAGCCGAAGGAACCGGATCCAAAATGGCAATAGTACTAGCTCGGCATTGGCCAATGCCTTCTTTTATCCATCAAATGTACCTGCATATAACGAAGATGGATCTTATAACAAATACCTGTGGGAGAGTCCACTGGCTATCGTCAATGAGACTGACTACCTAATGGACAACACACGCATCATTGGAAATTTCTTTGCCGACTGGACCATCGTTAAGAATTTGGTGTTTCGTACTACATGGAGTTTGGACAACAGCTACGTGAAAGAACAAAATTACTCCAATACCAAGATGGTGGCCGGAGCAGCAGTGGGTGGATCGGGCAGCAGCAGCGTAGTAAACGACTTTAACTGGATAAACGAAAATATCTTGAGCTACAGATTTTCGGTCAATGAGGTACACCACTTTGACGCGCTTGCGGGAACTACTTTCCAGAAAAACCGCAATAACTTCACCACGGCTACGGGACAAGGGTTTCCAAGTGACAGTTTCCGTCAGATATCCTCTGCCGCCACACGAAACTCCAGCGGAGACGAGAGTGAGTGGGCCATTGCCTCGGTATTCGGTAGACTTAACTACGACATCAAGCAAAAATACCTGCTCAGCATCAATTTGAGGTACGACGGTTCGTCGCGCTTTGGAGCAAACCACCGCTGGGGAATGTTCCCCTCCGCCTCTGCCGGATGGGTGATGTCCGACGAGGATTTTATGAAGTCGATTTCAACGATATCCATGTTTAAATGGAGAGCAAGCTACGGAGTTACCGGCAATCAGAGCGGAATAGGTAACTATGCTTCCCTGGGCTTGTGGGGTGGACAGCAAGGTGGCTATCGGGGAGGCGGTGGCGTCACGCCTGGTTCAGGAGCCTCTGCAGCATATGGAGAATACCCTGGTTTGAGCCCTGTGCAGCTGGCCAATCCAGACCTGAAATGGGAAACTACGGCCCAACTCAACTTGGGCTTCGATATGGGATTATTTCATGACAGGCTGAGTCTTTCTTTCGACTATTACAATAAACAAACTAAAGACCTCTTGCTAGCGGTACCGGTACCACGTTTCACAGGCTATAGCTCCATCTTGCAAAATTACGGAGAGATTGAGAATAAGGGCTTTGAGTTTGGCATCAATGCAAAGGCGATTAAAAAAGAGGAGTTTAGCTGGGATATTGGCCTCAATGTATCGAGAAACAACAATATGGTCAAGAAACTCGCTTCGCCCTTTAATCAGTTCACAAGAGATTATGTGCGTATAGAAGAAGGTTATCCCCTGGGATCCTTTTATGTGCACGAACAACTTGGTGTAGACCCGCAAACGGGTAATATCATTTGGAATACAGGTGACGACGATGTGTTTAACGTAAACACCGATCGCTTTATATCCGATAAGACAATATGGCCCGATTTTCAGGGGGGGCTGTCCAATAACTTCAGTTATAAGAACTTCGACCTCAGTACGTTCTTGCAATTTAGCTATGGGAACTATGTGTTCAATTACAACCGGTATTTTATGGAACACGGTGGCACGCAGATCTATGGCTTTATGTCGCAACAACTGGATAGGTGGCAAAACCCCGGAGATATTACCGATATCCCAAGAATGGCCAGTGTAAACTACAATACCAATTTCAGGCCTTCTCGCCATATCGAAGATGCCTCTTACCTGAGGTTGAAAAATATTAGTTTGGGTTATACCTTGCAGGGAGATGTAGTCAAGAAGATAGGTGCAAGTCAAGTGCGGTTCTATGTTTCGGGTCAGAACGTGCTCACTTTTACCAAATATAGTGGACTTGACCCGGAAGTGTCGGTAGGTGGCAGTGCGCTTACGCAAGGGATAGACCAAGGGGTGTTGCCTCAACCAAGGCTTTGGTTAGCAGGGTTCAATTTAACATTTTAATATTGCCGAACATGAAAAAAATAACGATAATGGGACTTGGGCTGTTGGCACTGGTAAGTTGCGACAGCATCTTGGATGTGGAACCTGTTTCACAAATATCCGTCAATCAAGCATTTTCTAATCTAAATAGTGCTGAAGGAGTCGTCAATGGTATGTACAATAACCTGCAAACACCATATATGTGGCGAATGCAGGTGATCACCGATGTGGCATCGGACATGTCGCAGCAAACAGACTCTTGGGATGCGTTGATTGCTGCCGATCAATTTGACTGGAGCGTGGACAATTCCGAAGTAGAAGATTTGTACACGTCCATCTACCGATGCATCGATATCGCCAATAACGTAATAGTGAATGTCCCTCAAATGGATATTGCCCAAGCAAACAAAGACGACATGATGGGGCAGGCTTATTGGATAAGAGGGCTGGCCTATTTTGATCTTGCGAGGCTTTTCGGTGGATATCCCAACGTATATGGCAATCTAGGTGTTGTGATTGTCCTTCAGCCATCGATCGGTATAAGCGACGAAGATTTGAGACCGCGCAGTTCGCTAGCAGAAACATATGCACAGGTCGAGTCCGACCTGTTGCAGGCCTTACAGCTGCTACCAGAAAACAGGTCTTCCAGCGCCTTGTCAAAGGCGAAGGCTACGAAGCCCGCCGCTAGGGCATTATTGGCTCGCTACTATTTATATAATCAACAATGGGCGCAAGCAGAACAGTATGCAACCGATGCTATTGCGGGAAAGGGTCTGAATGTGCCATTTGCCTCCATTTTTACCACCGATAATTCGGAAGAAAGCTTATTTGAGCTACAGTTTAACAATACAGACGGCATGGGCTTACGCAACTGGTATTTTCCTTCTACGCTAGGAGGAAGAGGTGGAACGGCATTGCATGCAGCTACTTATGAGGTGGTTATATCCGATCCAGAAGACGTACGTTCTCAGTTTTTGGCACAGCATCCAGTCAACAGAACGTATTATGTAACCAAATGGAGTGATGCACAAAATGCCAATAATTTTCAGCTTTTGAGGCTTGCGGAACAATACCTCATCCGGGCCGAGGCAAGGGCTGAGCAGGGTAATCTAACGGGTGCATTGGCAGATTTGAACGCCGTGCGTACGCGTGCAGGGGTACAGCCTTCCAATGCCTCGGGCGCTGGGCAAATAGTGGAGGCTATTCTGAATGAGCGGAGGTTGGAATTTGTTGGAGAAGGGCAACGTTGGTTTGACGTTATTCGTAAAGGCCTAGGCATGCAAGTCTTCCAAAATATTGTGCGCACTACCGGTAGTCAACCCAGCTATTCGTTGCCAAACGCTGGTAGGCAGGTGATGCCGATTCCTTCGGTAGAAATCAATGCAAATCCAAATATGGAACAAAATGAAGCTTATAGATAGTCCTTATTCCATTTTGTACAATTGCTTGTTTAATAGTTGTTTAATTTTAAGAACCAAGATGAAACAGATGAAATGGTTGCCTTTGGCGGTATACATACTTATCTTTTCTCCAAAAGAGATAAATGCACAATCAATTTCCTTTAATCCCGACTCGACGGTGACAACCGATCACCAAACGACTATCAAAGGAAAGCCTGTGAAATTTCGTGCTACTACCGGCACGCAGCCCGTTTGGGACGATAAGGGAAAAGTGAAGGCGGGTTTGTTCTTTACTTACTATGAGCGTACGGACTTGCCCAAGGACGATAAAAGACCTTTGGTGATTTCTTTCAACGGCGGTCCCGGAGCTGGAGCGCTTTGGATGCGCTTGGGCTATACCGGCCCACATCGTATCAAGATAGACGATGAAGGCTTCCCCATACAGCCTTACGGTGTGGAAGAAAATCCCTATTCCCTTTTGGATGTGGCCGATATTGTCTATGTGGAGCCGGTCAATACAGGCTATTCGAGACCCCTGGGCGATGTGCCCGCAGAAACATTTTTCGGCGTGAAGAATGATATCCAATACCTGGCAAAGTGGCTGTCACACTTCGTTACTCGGAAGAATAAGTGGGCTTCGCCTAAATACCTTATTGGCGAGAGCTATGGCACCACGAGGGTTTCCGGTTTGGCCTTGGAGCTTCAAAGTAGGCACTGGATGTATATCAACGGTGTGGTGCTCGTGTCGCCCACGGGCTTGGGCATTAAGCGCGATGGCCCGGTAGCCGCAGCCAATAGGCTGCCCTATTATACGGCCGTGGCCTGGTACCACAAAAAGCTACCGGCAGCCTTGCAGCAAAAAGACTTGACGGAGATATTGCCGGAGGTCGAGCAATATACTATCAACAGCCTTCTGCCAGCAATCGCCAAAGGAGGCTTTCTGGATGCCGCAGAGAAAAGAAAGGTGGCCGAGCAGATGGCTACCTATATGGGTATAGGGGCGCTGGAAGTCCTGGATTACAATCTCGACGTACCCATGCAATTCTTTTGGAAAGAGCTTTTGAGAAAAGAAGGCTATACGGTAGGTCGTCTGGATTCCAGGTACCTGGGAATAGACAAGATCAATGCCGGAGACAAACCCGACTATGCTCCGGAAAACACGACTTGGCAGCACATCTTCACGCCCGCAAACAATTATTATTATACCAATGTGCTCAACTACCATACCGATGTGGAATACTTGGTGGCCGGCAATACCAGGCCATGGCCTAGGGAAGGGGAACAAGTGGAGACTTCTGGCGACGATCTACGCCAGGCGATGGCCATGAATCCCTTTATGCACGTATTTGTGCAATCGGGCTACTACGATGGCGCCTGCGATTATTTTAACGCACAGTATAACCTCTGGAACCTCGATCCAAGTGGCAAGTTGAAGCCTCGCATGAAATGGAAGGGTTATCGCAGCGGCCATATGATGTACCTGCGCCACGAGGACCTCATCACCGCCAATGAAGACCTAAGGGAATTTATAAAGGCAACCATTCCAGCACAAGGCCAGGCAGCCAAATACACGGTTGGCAATTAGGGATGTTTCATTAAAATTGATGTTGTGATGATTAGAAATATGTTTTTGTGCATCTGTTGCACGATAGTTTCGCTTAGCCATGGTTGGGCGCAGAGAAAGATTTGGGCAGATACCCTTGTTGTTACGGAGCATGAAGTGACCGTTAAGGGTGTTCGATTTGGTTATACGGCAAAGGCCGGGGCGCAACCGGTATGGGATGAGCAAGGGAATGCCATAGCTTCAGTCCATTATATTTATTACCAGCGCAAGGGAATAGCGGATAGAGACACCAGGCCTTTGCTCATTTCTTTCAATGGCGGCCCGGGAACGGCCTCCGTATGGATGCAGATGGCTTACACAGGCCCCAGGCTTCTTAATATTGATGACGAAGGTTATCCGGTACAACCCTATGGTTTTCAGGAAAACCCTTATTCCTTGCTGGATGTGGCGGACATTGTTTATATAGACCCTGTAAACACTGGATATTCCCGCATGACAGATCCTAAGGGAGATAAATCAACTTTCTTTGGCACCAATGCCGATATCAAGTACTTGGCCGAGTGGATAAACACCTTTGTGTCTAGGGAAGATAGGTGGCCGTCTCCAAAATACCTTATAGGTGAGAGCTACGGTACCACGCGCGTGTCGGGCCTGGCTTTGGAGTTGCAGAATGCCCAATGGATGTACCTTAATGGGGTAATTCTAGTCTCGCCCACTGGGCTTGGGCTCGACAGGGGAGGTCCTGCGGCAAAGGCTCTTCGCTGGCCTTACTTTGCTGCCACCGCTTGGTTTCATAAGGCGCAGCCCAACGATTTGCAGCAAAAGGACTTGACGGAAATGTTGCCCGAAGTGGAGGCCTTTGCGCTTAACGAATTGATGCCTGCTTTAGCAAGGGGAGGTAGCCTTAGCCCTGCGGAACGCCAGGCGGTGGCCGAGAAAATGTCCCGTTACTCGGGCCTATCAAGTAAGGTGATTTTGCAGCAAAACTTGGATGTGGAGACCTCTTTCTTCTGGAAAGAGCTGCTCCGGGACAAAGGCTTCACCGTTGGGCGCCTTGACTCCCGCTATCTGGGCATCGATCAAAAAGATGGGGGTGAGCGTCCAGACTATGCTGCTGAATTGACGTCCTGGTTGCACTCCTTCACGCCTGCCATTCACCACTACTACAAAAAGGAGCTGAAGTTCAATACCGACCTGAAATATTACATGTTTGGTCCCGTGCAGCCTTGGGACAGATCAAACGATAAGACGGGCATGAACCTGAGGCAAGCCATGGCGCAAAACCCCTATCTCCATGTACTCGTTCAGTCAGGTTATTACGATGGTGCTTGCGATTATTTCAACGCAAAGTACAATTTATGGCAAATGGATCCGGGCGGCAAGTTGCAGTCGAGGATGGATTGGAAGGGATACCGAAGCGGGCACATGATGTACCTGAGAAAGGAAGACCTGAAGACGGCAAATGAAGACCTTCGGGATTTCATCGCACGGACTATTCCAGGGAAAGGGGTGCCTGCAAAATATGCAATGGACAACAAGAAATAAAGGACGATGAGAAAAATTGGTTTACGGCTGACTTTCCTAATTGCTGCCTGTTCCCTGTGCTTACTGACCCAGGGTCGTCAACGCATTAACCCAGATACCGCTGTGACGACCAAGCACGAGGTAGTCATCAATGGCAAGATGATTAAATTTACCGCGGTGGCCGGTACGCAGCCTGTATGGGACGATTCGGGAAAAGTCATTGCCAGTGTCTTTTATACCTATTATTATAGGGATGATGTGAGCAATAGGGCAACGAGGCCGCTGGCAATATCATTTAATGGCGGCCCAGGAGCGGGGGCATTGTGGATGCGCTTGGGATATACGGGGCCCCATCGGGCAAAGATAGATGATGAGGGCTTTCCCATCCAGCCTTATGGCATTGAGGACAATCCATATTCCTTATTGGATGAGACAGACTTAGTCTATGTGGAGCCGGTGAATACGGGTTATTCCAGACCTTTGAACGGTGCCGCCTTGAGCCAATTTCTGGGCATTAACAATGATTTACGCTATTTGGCCAGTTGGATATCGACTTTCGTACGGCGCCATAACAGATGGATTTCTCCTAAATACCTTATTGGTGAAAGTTATGGAACGTATAGGGTGTCTGGATTGGCATATGAGCTACAGGCCAAGCATTGGATGTATGTGAATGGTGTGGTCTTGGTATCGCCTGGTACCTTGGGCATATGGCGCTATGGCCCAGTGGGCGATGGCAATCTGTTGCCCTATTATGCAGCTACCGCTTGGTACCATAAGAAATTGCCAAATGATCTGCAAAGCTTAGACTTGCTGGATTTGCTGCCACAGGTGGAAAAATATACCGTAGATTCGCTGATACCAGTGCTTGTACGGGGAGGATTTGTAGCGGCCGACAAAAAAACAGCTGTAGCCAAGCAGCTTTCGAGGTATATGGGTATTGATGAGCAGTCTATCCTCGATCATAACCTTGCGGTACCTATGGCATTTTTCTGGAAGGAACTTTTGCGGAGCGAGGGATTCACCATAGGACGATTGGATTCTAGGTATTTGGGGATAGACCGGAAAAATGCGGGCGATAGGCCCGACTATTCTCCCGAAAATACCTCTTGGGAGCATGTATTTGCTCCAGCCAATGGCTACTATATGGAGAATTACCTCAATTACAAGACCGATGTGGAGTATTATGTTTCTGGACATGCTTCTTGGAATCGTTTCGACCTGGAAAACCAAACGGGTGAAAGTTTGCGTAAGGCCATGGCGATGAACCCCTATTTGCATGTGATGGTGCAGTCCGGGTATTACGATGGTGCCACTGACTATTTCAATGCACAGTATAACTTGTGGCAGCTGGATCCCAGCGGTAAACTAAAAGACAGAATGGAGTGGAAAGGCTACAGGAGTGGACATATGATGTATTTAAGAAAAGAGGATCTGAAGACCGCGAATGAAGATCTTAGGGACTTTATCAGAAGAACCATTCCTAAAGATGGGCAACCAGCCATGTATACGCGAAAGGAGGAAACCAATGGTAAATAGACGTTGTATCGTAGCATTGTTACTACTATGCTGTTGTTGTTCGGCATATGTTCTGACGGCACAGACAAAAATGCAGGATGCACCTGCCCGGGCCGAAGGCGACGGCCCTTGGTCACAGTTGATTATTCGAGGAGTAACCCTCATCAATGGCACCTTAGCACCGCCCATCGGCCCGGTGGATATCGTCGTGGAGGGAAATAGAATCAGCCAAGTGGTGACGGTGGGCGCTCCAGGAGTGCCGATAGACGCTAGACGGCGGCCAGTCTTGAAGGAAGGTGGGAAAGAGCTTCAGGCAGAAGGCATGTTCTTGCTCCCCGGTTTTGTGGATACCCATGTACATATAGGCGGTTCGCAAGCGCCTATGGCCGAGTATGTTTTCAAGTTATGGCTGGCCCATGGTGTGACAACGGTACTGGAAGCGGGGTCAATGAACGGTTTGGATTGGGTGTTGAAGCACAAGCGCCAAAGTGAGGCCAACGAGATTACCGCACCCAGAATATTGGCCTATACACGTTTCGGTATGGGAGCCAGTCAGCCCATCAGCACGGAGCAGCAGACGCTTGACTGGGTAAGGCAAAATGCGCAAAAAGGCGCAGATGGGATTAAATTTTTTGGTGCCGAACCCCAGATAATGGAAACTGCCATCAAGGAGAATAAACGTCTTGGCTTGCGATCCAAGGCGCACCATTCGCAAACCTACGTAGGCGGGTGGAATGTGCTGCACAGTGCACGGGCTGGACTCAACTCGATGGAACATCAATACGGTCTCCCGGAAGCTTTGTTCCAAGATCGTAAAGTGCAGGATTATTCCCTGGACTATAACTACCAGAACGAACAAGATCGTTTTGGCGAGGCGGGCCAACTGTGGAAACAGGCTGCGGCACCCTTTTCAGCGCACTGGAATAAGGTGATGGATGAACTTATTGGTCTGGATTTTACGCTTTCTCCCACCTTGGTAATATATGAGGCAAGTAGGGATCTCATGCGTGCACGTCGGGCGGAATGGCATGAGAAATATACCCTTCCGTCCCTTTGGGAATTTTATAAGCCTAACAGACAGGCTCATGGATCCTATTGGTTTTCGTGGGGAACGGAGCAAGAACTGAATTGGAAGGAAAACTATCGGCTCTGGATGACTTTCCTTAATGAATATAAGAATAGAGGAGGACGAGTAACGGTGGGTACCGATGCCGGATTTATCTATGCCCTGTATGGGTTCTCCTATGTTCGCGAGTTGGAACTGCTGCGCGAAGCCGGATTTCACCCGCTTGAAGTGATTCAGGCTGCCACGCTCAATGGCGCACAGTTGGCCGGTATGGAGAGCGATATTGGTTCAGTAGAGGTGGGGAAATTGGCCGATTTTGTCATCGCTGAGGAAAATCCTCTAGCCAATTTGCAAACCCTATATGGTACCGGTGCTATTCGGGTTACCGAAGACAATCGAGTGGTGCGGGTAGGGGGTGTGAAGTACACCATAAAGGATGGCATCATATATGACGCGAAGAAACTGTTGGCAGATGTCGAAAACATCGTGTCGCAAGCCAAGCAATCGGATCAGTACGTGATAAAACAACCTGGAGATGTCGATTGAGCGTAGATTTAAATCATATTTGACCGACTGGTTTAATGTCTTGCACCTTTTGTGATAATAAATAAGGCCCCTTTTGGGGCCTTATTTATTATTTCTGTTCTGCCAGAAGCTCTTCGCCTGTCTTTTGCTTTTTCTTGTCCTTGGGTCTTCTTTTGCCGTAAGAACCATTGACAATCTTTCCTCTCTTGGTTTTTTTATCTCCTTTTCCCATACGAATTGACTCCTTTCTTAAGATGTGAATGAAACAATAAACGACTAAAGAAAGCTAAGTTAGAAATTGTGAGCGGGATTTGCAAATGGGCTGTTTGTTTGTTGTAATACTACTTTAGCTCTTTTCCGTTCCTGTCGATAAAGAAACTGCGCGTGCCAACACGCACCTTGGCTTTATCAGCCATAAACATTTCGGCTTCGTCATACTGAAAAGGGATAACCGTTGTTCCATCCTTGTTCAAAAAGCCATATTTACCATCTTTTAGTGCAAATGCCAAATCGTACGTAAACAAAGATTCTTCCTCAAAAAGCGCTTTGGTCAGTTTCCTGTTAGTAGTATCTATTAGTGCGTAGCGATCGCCTATCTGAGCCCAAATGCGATCTTCTGCAGCAACGAAGATCCCATCGTACTCAACGGGAATGATTTCTTTGCCCTGCTTATTTATTACACCAAATTTGTCGGCGATCGATACCGCGGCCAATCCGGCGAAGAATCCATAGGTGTCTGTATATGTTGGTGGTATCAATTCCTTTCCTTCATCATCCGATACGCCCCACAGAGTGCCATTGTCTGTCCATTGGTAACCGGGAGCCAGAGCATAGTCATCTTCCCCGGCATCTTCGAAATCGGCATTTTCGTCTGTAAGCCACTCTTCGGGCACGGTGAAGAGGCTATCGTCTACCAGTTCTTCTTTTACTGTTTTGGCTTGAATGCCTATTTCCATGCCGTTGGTCAGGGTACCGATGCCTAGGGCCATACCGGGTATACGATCCAGGTAATTGTATTCGCCCCATACCAATTTGGGTAAAGCAGGAGCGTACCAAATGACGAGGTCTTGTTGGGCATCGCCAGCCTGAAAACGTAAGGTGGCCTTTTTGCAGGAGATACCCGCTATCTGCTTGGTCTGTCCGTCCAGTACCAATTGACCGTCGTCGCTACTCATTGTGATCAGGCTGTCGCCTTGTAATTCACTTTGGATCGCGGGACTGGCTATCGGTACGCGATAAGCCGATTGGGACGCTGGATAGATGATGTAGGACGAGCTGTCTGCCCAATGAGTTATCTGCGTGTAGTCTGCCAATCCAGCCTGCTCTATTCGCTGATGATCTGGTGTGGCATAAGCCTTAAGGATTGTTTTGCCACTGTCTGCGCCCATCATAGCTTGGGCAAGCTCCATCATGGCCATGGCGCTTGAGTCGCTTTCGCTCATTCCGTTCGTAGCGGGACGCATATCCATCTGATATTCTATTATCCACGCCTTTGTACCGTTCTTGCTCTGTCCCCTGGCTGTGAAGACAATTGAAAATAAAGCTATACTAACTAGAAATAGTATATGCTGGCGATACGAGAAATAACTGGTTAACATTTTCATGCTGCAAGAATACCATTTTCTACCCTTTTTCGAAATAGTGGTTTTTGGCTATTTTATTGCTTTCTCAAATCTCCCATCGCTCGCAGGCAGACAGGAAGTTTCCCTCCACATCCACGCCTATGCCTATGGCATCTTCTGGTATGCTCACATGATAGCCTTTAAACTGTACTCCTCCAATTACGGGATCCTGTAGGTGCCCTATAAGGCAAGTGTCCATGTCATAATAGATCACCCCGGGGCAGGCATAGGCAAAATGAACCTTCGCTGTGAGCGCTACCCGGCTTTCCAGCATGCCGCCTATCATGCAAGGGATTTTGTGGGCTGAGGCTACCTCGTGGATGCGTAAAGCTTCACGTAGACCGCCAGACTTGGCCAGCTTGATGTTGATGGAATCGCAAGACTCATTGGCAATGAGCCTCTCGGCATCGTGGTGGTCATAACAGCTTTCGTCTGCCATGATGGGAATGCTGGTTTCTTCCAATAAACGCGGAAGTAGATAGTCATTGTAAGTGCGCATAGGCTGCTCGCAAAACTGTATCTCATATTTCTCCAGCCCACGCAGGGCAATAATGGCATCGGCATAGCTCCAGCCTTGATTAGCGTCGATGCGAAGGGCGATGTCCATACCAATAGCGTTACGTATGGCAGCGATGCGGTCGACATCCTCCTCAGGCTTTTTTCCCAGTTTTACTTTTATGACCGACGCACCATTTTGTTTGAAAGAAGATGCTTTGGTGGCCATTCCCTCCGGCGTGCCAATGCCTACCGTGATGTCGCTTTCTATGGGCTTTGGAGTGCCGCCCAAGAAACGATACAACGGTTGGTTGGCATGTTTGGCTGCGATGTCATAAAGAGCCATGTCAAAGGCACTTTTGATGGTGGTGTTCCTCGCGATGTAGCCGTCCAGTTCTGCCAAGCGCTCTTCTAAGGCCAATGGGTTTTTGCCTTTCCATATTTTTGCAAAGTCTCTTGCTAGTACTAGGCAGGTCTCTTGGGTCTCACCCACGATCATGGGAAAGGCCGAACACTCGCCAATACCGATCAGGCCGCTATCCGTATATATCTTGATCAACGTGTTCTGCGCATAGTCCATGATGCCCGTGGCAATGGCAAAAGGCTCCATGGGAATACTGAAACGGTAAATTTCTGTTTTAATTATCTGCATGTTGTGCTGATTTACGCGGGCAAATTACTACTTTTATCCACCTATGTCAAATGAATTATCAAAGGAAAGCTCGCCATACCTGCTGCAGCACCAACACAATCCTGTACATTGGAAGCCGTGGGGGCAAAAGGTCTTGCAAGGAGCCCAAGAAGCCAATAAACTCATCATCGTCAGCATTGGCTATTCGGCCTGCCACTGGTGCCACGTAATGGAGCGAGAGAGTTTTGAGGACGAGGAGGTAGCGGCATTAATGAATGCCCATTTTGTGTCCATCAAGGTGGACAGGGAAGAGCGCCCGGATGTGGACCAAGTGTATATGGCAGCCGTACAGCTGATGACCGATAGCGGTGGCTGGCCGTTGAACTGTATTTGCTTGCCCGACGGACGACCAATATACGGGGGGACCTATTTTCGCAAGGCCGACTGGATGAATATATTGCAACAACTTGCCACCATGTGGCAGCAGCGGCCGGAAGTGGCCTACGACTACGCGGAGCGGCTCATGGACGGCATGGCGCAGAGCGATACGCTGCCCATTAGCTCCATTCCGGAGCGCTACACTAGGGCCGATCTCGAAGCCATCGTGGAACCTTGGAAAAAACATTTTGACAAAGAGGAGGGAGGATACAAACGAGCTCCAAAGTTTCCTTTGCCCAACAACTGGCTGTTCCTATTGCGCTATGGCGTGCTATTGGCCGATGAAGAAGTGCTGGACCACGTACATTTCACCTTGCGGAAAATGGCATTCGGAGGAATATACGATCAGATAGGGGGCGGTTTTGCTCGCTATTCGGTAGATGCGGCCTGGCATGTGCCTCATTTTGAAAAAATGCTGTACGACAATGCACAGCTGGTAAGCCTATATGCCGAGGCCTATCAGCAAAATAAGGATCCACTGTACAAGCGTGTAGTAAGCGAAACACTGGCATGGGCGAAGCGCGAAATGCGAAACTCCGAAGGAGGATTTTACTGTGCCTTGGATGCCGATAGCGAAGGGGTGGAAGGTAAATTTTATACTTTTGATGCCCATGAGTTTGATGAGGTCCTTGGTGACGATGCCCCGCTTTTCAAGCATTATTTCAGCGTGACGGATGATGGAAACTGGGCCGAAGAGGAGGTGAATGTATTGAAAGTGATGTGGAATGCTGACAGTTTGGCAGATGAGGCTGGTTTCGGTGCCCAGGAATGGGAAGACTATCTTTCAAGAACAAAAAACAAGTTGTTGTCTTATAGAAATCAGCGCGTTAGACCCGGTCTGGACAATAAGTTGCTCACCTCATGGAATGCCATGATGGCCAAGGCTTTTGTGGATGCCTATCGTGTATTTGGCATAGAGGAATACCTCGATATAGCCAAGCAAAATGCTGCCTTTATAGAAAAATACTTAGTGGATTCCAATGGGAAATTGCTTCACCAACCTACTTATAATACATCCATTATAAGGGCATTTCATGATGACTATGCGTTTGTAATAGAATTATTTATAGCTTTGTACGAAGCTACGTTTGAGCCGAAATGGCTGTATAAAGCTAGGGAATGGGCAGAGGAGAGTATAGAGGAGTTCTATGACGGTGAGCGTGGAGTATTTTACTATACTTCGGCTTCTTCCGAACAGCTTATAGCGCGCAAGGCGGAGTTGTTGGACAATGTCATTCCAGCGTCCAATTCCATCATGGCACGGCAATTGCACAAGTTGGGCTTGTTTTTTGATGAAAACGAGTACATAAATATCGCCGATCAGCTTTTGGCCAATATGGTGCCGCAAATGAAGAGTTACGGCTCGGCCTATTCCAATTGGTGCATCAGGTTGATGGAAGAGGTTGTAGGTTTCAACGAGATAGCTATTACCGGCCCTCATGCTATGGAGCATAGGATTGCCTTGGATACATATTATATACCTCATAAGCTGGTGCTAGGTGGACAAGAGGAAAACTTACCACTATTGCAAGGACGAATAACGGAAAGGGATGCCTTTTATATTTGTCGCAACAAAACATGCAGTTTGCCCGTTCAAAATATTGACGAGGCGCTGAAAAGATTTTTTTAACCCGGAAGTGAATGGATCATTTCCACAAATTTTAATTTGACATGAATATTGTACCTAACAGCGTGGTTGCACTAACTTACAAGTTGCACACCGTAGATGGCGGTAAAAAGGAATTTGTAGAAGAAGCGAATAGCGCAAACCCACTGGTTTTTTTATATGGCGCGGGACTGATGCTGCCCAAGTTTGAGGAAAATATCAGTGGCCTTTCAAAAGGCGATAAGGTGGATTTTGAATTGGAAGCTGCCGATGGCTATGGCGAGCGCGACGACCAAGCCGTGGCTACCTTACCTGCCGATATGTTCAAGGAAGCCGGTTTGCCACAAGTGGGCGATATCCTTCCCTTGCAGGACAACCAAGGCAACCAATTCAGGGCAAAAGTACTTGAAGTAAGCCCAGAAGCCATTGGTGTAGATTTGAATCACCCCATGGCCGGAAAAAACCTGCACTTCGAAATAGAGGTGCTGGAAGTGAGGGAAGCCACCGAAGATGAACTCTCCCACGGCCATGCACATGGCATAGATGGCCATGCCGGACACTAAGTAAAGTTGTATGTTATCAGTTGCCAGTTGTGAGTTTGCCTTGCTACGTAAAACTGATATAAAAATTGGCTTTAAGCATATATATTTTCGTTATGAAGGTATGCTTAGAGCCTTTTTTTATCCTGAATATTTTCGGAGCTTCCGTTGCACTACGGTTTTTGAATTTTTACTTTTTATTTTTTACTTTGAACAATGAATTATTTTTTAGTCAAGTCAGAACCGTTCAAGTACAGTTGGGATCAACTATTGAAAGACAAACAGACTTTTTGGGATGGGGTGCGCAATTATCAGGCGCGCAACAACCTGAAGGATATGAAAAAGGGCGATCTGGTACTTTTCTACCACAGCAATGAAGGTAAGGAAGTGGTGGGCATAGCTAAAGTGGTGAAAGAATACTACCAGGATCCTACTACCGATGACGAGCGTTGGGTAGTGGTGGATATAGCTCCAGTAGAAACCTTGAAGCATCCGGTATCATTGGAAACCATCAAGGCCGACAAGCAGCTTCAGGACATCGCCCTGGTGCGCCAAGGTAGGCTTTCCGTAATGCCCTTGAAGGCTGCCGAGTTTGATCGTATCGTCGCATTGGGAAGCGGTGAATAGCATTATTAGTAGCACTTAACATAGAAAAGTCTAGGTTAAGTGCTACCCAAACCAACAACTACTATCGCTTTCCAGCATAGTAGTCGGCGATGCGTTGGCGTAGGATCCATTCGTAACCGGCGATGACCAAGCTGATGTTAGCATTGTCCAGTTTGTTTTTTTGCTGTAGAAACTCCACCGAGTTGATGTCTCCCAATTCGAAGCGAAGCTGGGCTATGCGAAATGACTCTCTGTAAGCATCACTCTGTTGTTTGATATTGATGTATCTTTCTTTTGCCGTCTTGAGATTATTCAGTACTTCTATGGTGGCTTGATGTAGACCATTTTTTGCATTTTCAAGGTCTATTTCGGCCGATTTAAGTGCAAGTTTTGCGCGCGAAACATTCTGTCTGGTGAAGATGGTGCCGGTAATAGGTATTCTCATACTGAAGCCTATATACCTTCCGATGTTGTTCCTAAGTTGCCCGCCTATCGTATTATTGTCTTGTACCAGATAATTAGAGTTTTGACCGCCTTCTAGGGAGAAGCTCGGAAAATATAGAGACTTTGCCGCTTTATAGTTATACAGGGCGCTTTGACGACTGTAGGTGCCTGCTTTGATGGTGCCCAAGGAATTACTTGCTAATTCATACAATTGTTTGTCATCAATATTCTCATTTTCGTTATAGGCTTGTACGTTTATTTCCTCAAATGTGGCATTCTCATCGTAGGGCATATTTAGCAACCTGAATAGGTTTACTTTGTTTGATACTAAGGTGTTTTTGGTAGTGAGTATGTCGGCCTTTTCGCCTTCGGCCTGTCCTTGCAGGTCATAATACTCGTCTGGCTTGGTATTTCCTTCGTCTAGCAGTACCTTGGTCCGATCGAGCTGCTTTAAGGTGACGTTCAATCGCTGTTCATTTTGCTTCAATACATCTTGGCTGTTCATCACTTGTAAATAGGCCAATATGACGTCCATTGTCAGGTTGTCCTTTACGCTTTGCTCGGTAAATTGAGCAGCCTTGTAGGCAAATGCTTGTCGCCGTATAGCTCTCAGGTTGTTTAGCCCGTTAAATAATAGGAGTGATGCACCTAGGCTGTAACCGCCGGCGCTGGTAGTAAAGTTCTCGTATACGTTGGTTACGGGATTGATATTTCTTCCGTAGTTGAAAGAATGGCTAGCTCCTCCGCTTATGCTGGGCAGAAGGTTTGCCTTGGCTTCGCTATGGTCAATCTTGGTAAGACTGGTGTTAATTTCGGCATTGCGAGCGTCGGCATTTTGTTCTAATGCTATTTCGATACATTGTTCCAGATTGAGTTTTTGGGGTAACGGGGTACTTTGCTCCTGTGCCAATACGCGGCAACCTTGAACCATTATTAAAAAGACAATACAGATAGATTTCAGACTATTCATGTTATATATGCTCATTTTTCTTGTTTTCCATATTAGCATAGCCTGCGCCAAAAATATATCTTATTGCTTTTTAGTGCGTTATGTTTTTGGCATTTTTGTCTGGCCGTTCATTTTCGGTCAAAGGTGTTCGTTATCGGACACATTAGTTGATCAGCGGGTGGTTTATAAGTTTATTGGCCATTGATTGGTTGTTGCTGCTTGTTCGTATCGAGTCGCAAGACACCAGCTTTGGTCTCATATCTCACATTTTATGGAAAAGTCTTGTACCTTAGCTTTCAAAGTCTTACCTTTGCGGCCAATTAATCATTTTGTTTAACGCTTTAATATTATTCACGTAATGTATTTAAGTAAAGAGTACAAAGCAGATATTTTTGCTGAATTTGCAGGAAGTGCCACCAATACGGGCTCCGCAGAAGGACAGGTAGCCTTGTTTACCAAGCGCATTGCCCATTTGACAGAACACTTGAAGAAAAACCGCAAGGACTTTGGCACACAGTTGTCACTTCAAAAATTGGTAGGTAAGCGTCGCGCGTTGCTAGCATATCTGTACAAAAATGATATCGAAAGATATCGTGCTATTATCAAAGCACTGGGTTTAAGAGATATTATAAAACAATAATAAATTTTAAAGACCAAAAAAGCCATCCCCTTAAGCTAGCGGATGGCTTTTTTTATTTACATTTGTGCCAAATTTAAAAGTCATAAAATTTGGATGCGCAGCATTGACAAAGCAATTAAAGACGAAATGCGCATCGTATTGAGAAAAAATGAGTTACAACGAGATTAAAAAAGTGTTCGACATCGGCGATGGCCGTTTGGTCGAAATTTCAACAGGTAAGCTTGCCAAGCAGGCTGACGGATCGGTGGTGGTGAAAATGGGTAATACCATGTTGTTGGCCACGGTGGTTTCTGCCAAAGAAGCCAAGCCAGGTACAGATTTCCTTCCTTTATCTGTAGATTATCAAGAAAAATATGCCGCTACAGGTCGTATCCCTGGCGGCTTTTTACGTCGTGAGGCACGCCTTTCCGACTATGAAATATTGATTTCACGATTGGTAGATCGTGCATTGCGTCCTTTGTTTCCAGAAGATTACCATGCTGATACGCAGGTGATGATCACGTTGATCTCTGCCGACAAGGAGATTATGCCCGATGCATTGGCTGGTTTGGCGGCTTCTTCTGCGCTGGCTGTTTCCGATATTCCTTTTAATGGACCTATATCGGAAGTTCGTGTAGCCAAGATAGATGGTCAGCTGGTGATCAATCCCTTGTTGTCCGAATTGCAAAAGGCTAGCTTGGAATTTATCGTGGCTGGTTCGGCAGAAGATATCGTGATGGTAGAAGGCGAATCGAAGGAGATTTCCGAAGAGGAAATGGTAGAGGCCATTGCCTTTGCGCACCAAGCCATCAAGGTGCAGGTAGCCGCTCAGGTTGAATTGGCTGCCTTGGTGGGCAAGACCGAAAAACGCGAATATAACCACGAGCCGAGCAACCTCGAGTTGCGCCAACGCATTTATGACGCCACCTATGAAAGTGTCTACGAAGTGGCCAAGTCGGGCTCTAGCAAGCACGAGCGCTCGGCCAAGTTTGCCGATATTGCAGAGGCTTTTGCCCTTACCTTGGGTGAAGAGGTTGACGAGGAAACTTTATTCTTGGCCAAAAAGTATTTCCACGACGTGCAATATGACGCTGTTCGCAACCTGATATTGAACGAAGGCATTCGCCTGGACGGACGTGATGCACGCACCGTGAGGCCTATATGGTGTGAGGTAGATTATCTCCCCGCAGCACATGGATCTGCCGTATTCACTCGCGGTGAGACCCAATCGCTTACTTCGGTTACCTTGGGTGCCAAGGATGATGAGCAAATGATTGACGGTGCTTTCATCAACGGATACAACAAATTTATACTCCATTATAATTTCCCTGGCTTTTCCACTGGCGAGGTTCGTCCCAACAGAGGCCCTGGCCGTAGGGAAGTGGGGCACGGCAATTTGGCCATGCGCTCATTGAAGCAAGTACTCCCTCCGGATAACGAGAATCCTTATACCATTCGCGTAGTTTCCGATATATTGGAATCAAACGGTTCCTCTTCCATGGCTACCGTTTGCGCGGGTACGTTGGCCCTGCTGGATGCCGGCGTGAAGTTGAAATCTCCGGTGTCGGGTATTGCCATGGGCTTGATTACCGATCCCGAAAGCGGTAAGTATGCCATTTTGAGCGATATACTAGGAGACGAAGACCACTTGGGCGACATGGACTTTAAGGTGACCGGTACCAAAAACGGTATCGTTGGTTGCCAAATGGACTTGAAGATCAATGGTCTGAAATGGGAAGTGCTCAAGCAAGCCTTGGAGCAGGCAAAAGAAGCACGCTTACATATTTTGGGAGAAATGAACAAGGTGCTGGATGTTCCTCGCGAAGACTATAAACCACATGCACCGCGCATCGTATCTCTGACTATAGACAAGGAATACATTGGAGCGGTAATAGGACCTGGTGGAAAGATTATCCAAGAAATGCAGCGTGAGACGGGTACCACCATATCCATTGAAGAAATAGATAATAAGGGTGTGGTGCAGATATTTGCCGACAATAAGGCTTCCATAGACGAAGCTGTAAGGCGCATCCGCGCGATAGCAGCCAAACCTGAAGTGGGAGAGGTCTATGAAGGTAAAGTGAAGTCTATCATGCCTTTCGGTGCCTTTATAGAAATCTTACCTGGCAAGGACGGCCTATTGCATATTTCCGAGATTGCATGGCAGCGCTATGAAACCATGGACGGCGTTTTCCAAATAGGGGAAATGGTACAGGTGAAGCTGCTTGACGTGGACAAACAAGGTAAACTGAAGTTGTCCCGTAAGGTATTGCTTCCACGTCCTGAAAAGAAAGAAGAAGCAAAATAATTAACATTGATGATTTATTCATCAGTATAAAATCGGTCACCAAAGGTTTCTGCTTTAATATAAAAAGTGGATGGACTTTGGTGACTTTTTTCTTTGAGTTATTTTTTAGCTGTCGAGCGGGTGTACGGCACTTTTTGAATCTTTATCCCGAATGTGTTCGGGAATCCCGTTGCACGACGGTTTTTGAATTTTTACTTTTGAATTTTTACTTTTTCTCATGAAACATTTGATTGCTCCCTCTATTTTGGCAGCAGATTTTGCCCATTTGCAGGATGATATCAATATGGTCAATAACAGTGAGGCCGATTGGTTTCACGTTGATATTATGGATGGCCTTTTTGTGCCCAATATATCCTTCGGTTTTCCAGTGATGGCAGCCGTAAAAAAGTATGCCCAGAAACCCTTGGATGTACACTTGATGATTGTGGATCCAGATCGCTATTTGGAGCGTTTTGCCGAAGCTGGAGCCAATAATATTACCGTCCACTTAGAGGCTTGCACGCACTTGCATAGAACGACGAGCAAAATCAAGGAGTTGGGCTGTATAGCAGGAGTGGCTATTAACCCGCATACACCGATAGCGGCACTGAGCGACATCGTAGAATACATAGACCTCGTTTGCATCATGTCTGTCAATCCAGGTTTTGGAGGACAGAAATTTATCGAAAGCACTTATAGGCGAATAGCTGAGTTGAAAGCCTTGGCAATGGAGCGCAATCCCCAGCTGTTAATAGAAATTGATGGGGGAGTGAATGAGCATAACACCGCCGCCCTGCTGCATGCGGGTGCCAACGTGCTGGTAGCCGGAAACAACGTTTTTTCCGCTGCCGATCCTATTGCTGCTGTTTCTACGCTCAAAAGGATAGACCCTTCGCAGGTCAAGATATGACTAACAAAATCACAAATCGGTTTTCGGTACAAAAATTGCCAATAAAAGCATTAAGGCTTTGAATATATTTTATTAATGAATTACATTTGCCATGCCTTCTTTATAATTGTACGGTGCTCGGATGGGTAATTGTTATTGAAAGAAGCGGTCACCTCTAACACAACAACACAATGAAACACAATTTTGGCGCAGGGCCATCTATTTTACCAAAAGAAGTTTTTCAGGAGGCCTCTGAGGCCGTTCTTGATTACGAGCAATCTGGCTTATCCATTCTGGAAATTTCGCATAGGTCTAAGGCCTTTGAGGCGGTCATCCAGGAAGCAGAATTGTTGGTGCGTGAATTGCTCAATATTCCCGAAGGCTATTCTGTATTGTTTCTTCAGGGCGGGGCAAGTCAGCAGTTTGCTATGGTGCCGATGAACCTGATGCCCCAGTTTGGTAAGGCAGCCTACCTAGATTCGGGAGTGTGGGCTACTAAGGCTATTAAGGAAGGGCAGAAGTTTGGTACTATAGATGTCGTCGCGTCTTCTAAAGATAGCAATTATACTTTCGTGCCCCAAGGATATGTTATACCTGATGATGCCGCATACTTTCATTATACAGCCAATAATACCATCTATGGTACTGAGTTGTTCGAAACGCCGTTATCGCCTATACCATTGGTGAGTGATATGTCTTCGGACATCCTGAGTCGCCAAATCAACGTTGCTGATTACGGCCTGATCTATGCCGGTGCTCAAAAGAACATGGGACCTGCCGGTGTTACCTTGGTGATTGTGAAAAACGATCTACTTGGAAAGACTGGTAGGGATTTGCCTTCGATATTCGATTATAGAAAGCATGCTGATGCTGGTTCGCTATACAACACTCCTCCCGTATTTGCTATTTACGTGGCCATGCTTAACCTGCGTTGGTTAAAAAACAAGGGAGGGGTAGCTGTGATGGAGCAAGAGAACATCATCAAGGCACGTACGTTATACGAAGAAATAGATCGCAACCCATTGTTCAAAGGAACTGCCAAGGTAGCGAATCGCTCACGCATGAACGTAACCTTCGTGATGGAAGATCCATCGTTGGAAAAAGAATTCTTGGCATTGGCAGAAGAGCGCGGCTTAGTAGGTATCAAGGGACATAGAAGTGTTGGCGGGTTCAGAGCATCTATATACAATGCTTTGTCCATCAGTAGTATCAATGTGTTGGTAGATACTATGCAAGAGTTTGCCGATAAGCATGCCAACAAATAACTTGACTTTTACATATTAGATAGCATAGACGATAGTACCTAAAACCGGTATAATTAAAACAAACAAATGAAAATATTAGCTAATGACGGGATAGATGCCGTAGGCAAGCAATTGCTAGAAGCGGCAGGCTTTACCGTCGATACGCAACATATAGCTCAAGAAGAACTTGCAGATAAACTAAAAAGCTACGATGCCATTACGGTGCGTAGTGCCACCAAGGTGCGGAAAGAATTGATAGATGCATGCCCTAATCTGAAACTGATAGGACGCGGTGGTGTAGGGATGGACAATATCGACGTAGACTACGCACGTAGTAAAGGCATTACGGTAGTGAATACACCTGCCGCCAGCTCACTGTCTGTGGCCGAGTTGGTTTTTGCTCATCTCTTCACGGGTGTACGTTTTCTCTATGACAGCAATAGGAAAATGCCCGTAGAAGGGAATACTGCATTTGCCAAACTCAAGAAGGCCTACGGTGCGGGTGTGGAATTGAGGGGTAAGACGCTGGGAATTATCGGATTTGGCCGCATAGGCCACGAAACTGCCCGTGTGGCACTTGGATTGGGTATGAATGTGTTGGTACACGACTTGTTCGCTGCCACTGCCAGCATCAGCCTCACCTTGTCTGGCGGTATCCAGGTGGAAGTTCCCGTACACGCAGCAAGCTTGGATGAGCTGTTGTCCCAATCCGATTTTATATCACTGCACGTGCCTTACAAAGACAGGCCATTGATCGGCAAGGAAGAGTTTGACAAGATGAAAGACGGCGCTGCGATTGTCAATGCGGCTAGGGGAGGTGTAGTAGATGAAGAGGCACTGCTGGATGCCCTCAACTCTGGAAAGCTGGCGTTCGCTGGACTGGATGTTTTTGAAAATGAACCCACACCTCGTGAGGAAATACTGAAACACCCGAGGATTTCACTCACTCCGCATATCGGTGCCGCGACCAATGAGGCACAGGAAAGAATAGGAGTAGAGTTGGCCAATTTGATCATTGCCGATCTGAAAAAATAAGCTTAAATACCGAAGCTAGGAATGAATGAGGAATTGCCTGAAAGCAATTCCTTTTTTTTGCCCTCGCACATTGAATTTTCATTCCCACCGAGCTGACTGGTGTAAGCACTTTGTTGCCTTGAACCAGCTTTTCAAATAGCAAAAGCGCAAGAAAATGTGGCTCTCGAGGATTGCGAACAAATGCGATTTGTTGTTATTTGGGAATAAATACACTGCTTTAAATGGGTAATTTCAAATTATCTACCACGAAATGAATTTGTTATGTGAATGTTGTAAAACTTTATGGTTTTAGGTTTGCGAAATAGTCAGGAGTTTGTACTTTTGCAGCGGAAAGTTGGCAGAGTGGTCGAATGCGGCGGTCTTGAAAACCGTTGTCTGTAACAGGACCGGGGGTTCGAATCCCTCACTTTCCGCCAAGCAGAATCAAAGCCCCCTCGCCTTAGGCGAGGGGGCTTTTTCCGTTTTAAGACTTTTGCGAGCGTGCTCAGGCAAAAGAATTAAAACGGAAAAAGTAAATGAGCGCAGCGAATGTTTGATTTTGCTTGAAGCCTCCCCCCAATGGGATGGCTGCGGCTATGTGCGCGGGGTAGTGCGACGCAGCCAATCCCTCACTTTCCGCTGAGAGGGTCTTCTTGATGAAGACCCTCTTTTTTTTCGTAAATCAGCAATCCCTTTTCTTTCATTTTCAAATGGTTATGCGATAGCAAACCGAGCATAGTGGGTGTTCGATAAATACCATTTTCATGGTACAGGTTGCTGTCGAACACCCTGTTCACAAATTCCCTTTTTTGCAGGGTATCGGACACCGTATATACGTGGCGCATATCGGTCAATAGGTTTAGGTTGTCTTCCAAGATGCTGAACGCCTTGCTCTGGTCATTGCTCAACCGTTCAATCGCCCCTTTGAGATTCAGCATCTCGTTGCTGTATATCGAATACCAACGGTCGTAGGTATCTTTATTGATTTCGTTCTTTATCCATTTCTCCTCGACCGAGAACAGTTTTTCCTCGACTTCCTGCAACTGGGTTCTCTTTTCGATGACCTTTTTACGGTTGCTCTCCATTTCCAAATCGAGCGAGCTTTTGGTAACTGTCCTAATCTTCCTTACCCTTGCACTCGGCAGGCTCATCAGTTCGCAGGCTTCCAAAAATTGGTTGTGGGCTTTTATTGCACTTATGTTATTGTGCTTGGAGTGCCTGCACTTATAGTAATAGAAATATTTGCCCGATTTGCCCCTTGACGGTGCGCCCGATAAAGGGTTTCCGCAATGGCACTTCAATATCCCACGCAATGGGATTTCATCATCGATGACCGTCCTTAGTCTTTTCGGGTCGTTTCATTTTCTCCTGTACCATCATCCACGTGGTCTTGTCGACGATAGGTTCGTGGATGCCGTCAAACAATCCACCTGCATAGTCCTTGTAGGTTTCCACTTTCAGCAAGCCTGCATAGGTCGGGTTTTTAAGCACCCGTTCTATAGCCATGTTGCCTTTGGTCGGAAACCCCAACCGTTGGGCTTGCTCCTTTATCAGATAAAGCGGTGTATCTCTCAAATAAGCATCGTAAATGAACCGTACTATCTTGGCTTCGGTTTCCTCGATTACCAACCGCCTTTCTTTGCGTTCCCCCTGTTTCCTGTACCCGAACGGAGCGTTCTTGTAAACATATCTTCCCTCTTTGGCTTTTGCGGTATAGATACCGCCCTTGACCTTAATGCTACGGTTGATATTGTCCTCTTCGGCAAGCAACAACTGCAAACCTGCACGGAAGAAACTTCCGGGCGTGTCGTAATCAAAGGTAATGCCCTCGGTCACGCTCACAACCTGTATGCTGTATTTCTGTTGCAGGAGCTTGACCATGCTCATCGCTTCCCCAGCATCACGGCTGAAACGGTCGAGTTGGTCTACCAAAAGATAATCGACCGTTCTGTGGTGCTTGGTTATGAACTCCCTCAGCTTGATGAAGTCGGGGCGGTCAAACGTCCGTGCGCTCTTGCCCCTGTCGATAAAGGTGTCCACCAGTTCGACATTATTGAATTTCAGCCATTGGTCGGTATAGAGTTCCTGCCTTTCGATGGAACCGTTACTCTGTCCGAGTTGGCTGAACCGTAGGTATCTTATCGCTCTTTTCATAGTATTCCCTTAACGTTGCAGATACAATAATCTCAATGATTAAATCTACAAATTTTTCCTCTTTCTCACGCTCCCTTTGCTCATTTATTTCCAAAATGGTCTTGTTGATTTCGGGAGTTTCCTTTTTGTTCTCACTGTTTCCCATCGCTGTTACTCCTTTATGTATGTTCTAAAAAATGAAGCAGATTATCAGCTTCATTTTTGAAATTACCGTGAAAGGGTGTTCGAGCTTTCAATGTTGCAGTCAGAGGTAGTGTTTGGCGTTCGATTGCCAAATTGTATATTAAAATATAGTCAAAAAAGAACAAAAAGGTAGCAAAGATAAGGCGGACACCCACCGCACCGCCCAACCAAAAGACTACGGCATAATGGCAGGGCAAAAGAGGCGGCTTCGCCGAGTTGTTGTGTTGCTCTGCCACCCTTCGGGACTTATTCCGTTTCCTTTTGGTTTTTCCGCCTGTCCGCCTTGATTGAATGGCTTTCTTTTTTTCTGTTTTTTTCTTTTGGAAAAATTTTAAGAGGGAGGAGCGTGTTTACTTTGAGCGTAGGTATGTATCTACCTATGTACGTTTCTATTTATAAAACAAAGTATCTATGACCAGAATGAGAAGCAGTTTTGACAGCTAACTACAATCCGTCTCGAAGAGCGGATTATTGTGTTCAGCGGAACACGGCAAGTTGTGTTTTGAGGCACTCGAAATAGAATTTAGTGCCTCAAAACTACTTGCTCTTGCAGAGTGCAGAAAAACCTACAAAGTCGGTTTTTTTGTGAATTTTAAATGGATATAGTTATTAAACAAACACAGTTTGTCAAACGAATGAAAAAAGGCCGAAGGGATTATAGCTTTTTGTATATATCGGTTTTGTATTCTTTTTTTCTACTCTTTCTTTAGAATGGTTACATAACGATAGAAGTATTTATTATCACTACTGACCGACAAAAAATAATTTAAGGAGCTGCCATATCTGGCAAGCTCCTTTTTTCATATTTTGGTTTTACGACAAACTAAAAATATGAGTGATAAAAATACAGAAAAGAAATTAGTCGGTCAGCCAATCTTCAAACAATTATTAGGTTTTATTCCAAGGAACAAATTTGAGATGCTTGTGAGCAAGCACCGGTCTGACCGCTATTACAAGACCTTTGATTCATGGACACAACTCATGACGATGCTGTTCGGAATATT
>NZ_ATZA01000019.1 GCF_000427965.1 Olivibacter sitiensis DSM 17696
GATGGTGCAGAACAGCAGGAGAACTTACAGCAAACAGAAAAAACGAAATAAACCACCTTGTATACAGGTAGAACTGTTCTAAAAAACAGGGGGGGGGNGGCTTTTTTATCTAATGAAAATATTTACTGATAATCAGTAAGTTAAGTGAGTTTATTGCCTGTTTTTAAGTTTATCCGTTTGGTAGTGATAAACAATTATTGATATCTTAAATTTTACTGATCACCCAAGAATAATTTGCTAAAATTGATGTTCACGCAAAAAAAATAGGATTAGAATTCCCATTTAAGCGATTATTTATGCAATTTTGGGCCTTGGAAACACTAAACCATCTAATGATTATGCTGTGCAAGAGGTAAAAAGAAGGGGAACAACGGCAGTAAACATAATTAGTTGCACATGCATTTTGATTTTTTTGTGATTTAATGAAGGTAGAAGAACAGCACGCTCAAGGGAGCAAAGGAGAGGGTATTGATAAAAAAACGATCTTTGGACATCCAGTAGGCCTTTATATCTTATTCCTCACGGAAATGTGGGAACGCTTTAGCTTCTACGGCATGAAAGCTTTGCTCATTTTCTATCTCACCAAGTACCATTTCTTTTCAGACACAGAGGGCAATCATATCGTGGGCAACTACGCTGCTCTGGTGTATGCGTTACCCATTCTGGGCGGCGCTTTGGCAGATCGCTTTCTCGGATTCCGAAAGGCGGTAACTTTTGGCGCCGTGCTTTTGGTCTTAGGCCATTTGGGAATGGCTTTCGAGGGTTTTCAGGCCTACTATACAGATGGAGGCACGGCAGTACGAGACGAATTTGCTATCCAATGCTTTTATTTCTCTATGGGACTCATCATCATGGGCGTAGGTTTTTTGAAACCCAATATCTCGACCATTGTAGGAGAACTGTACGAGCAAGGCGACAGCAGGCGTGACTCGGGCTTTACCATTTTCTATATGGGCATCAACCTGGGAGGTTTCATCGCCACCTTGCTATGCGGCTGGCTGGGCGAAACTTACGGCTGGCGATATGGTTTTGGTGCCGCTGGAATAGGCATGCTTTTTGGCCTCATTGTGTTTATATCAGGACAAAAATACCTTATGGGAAAGGCCGAGCCGAAGCAGCCGCAATTACTTCGATCAAGATCTATATTGGGAATAAGCAACGAATGGCTCATCTATTTACTCTCATTTGGAGGCGTTTTTGTTTGTTGGCAACTTGTACAAAATCACGTAGTAGTAGGCAGTCTGCTCACTATCACATCCATATTGGTTGTGTTGTACCTCATCTGGTTCATAGCTACCGAGTGTACGCCCAAGGAACGCGGGCAGATGATCGTATTGATTGTGCTAACCCTATTCACGGTTGTCTTCTGGGCGCTATTTGAACAGGCATATACGTCCATGAATCTTTTTGCCGACCGCGTGGTAGATCGCATGACGCCTTATGGGGAAATCAAGGCTTCGCAGTTCCTTTCGCTCAACTCCCTATTCATCATCCTATTTGCGCCCGTATTTGCCTGGATATGGATTCGCCTGGCAAAGAAGAATATGGAGCCTAGTACGCCCGTAAAATTTGCCATAGGCATTATCCTGGCAGGAGTTGGTTTTGGCGCATTGGTAATAGGCATCCAAAATGCCAATGAACTGGGGAAAGTGGCTCCTTTTTGGTTAGCGCTCGCCTACTTTTTTCATACCAGCGGCGAGCTTTCGGTATCGCCCGTTGGGCTATCTGCCGTCACCAAACTTTCAGTGCCAAAGATTGTGGGATTCATGATGGGCGTATGGTTTTTGGCCACTGCTAGCTCGGAATACATAGCTTCCATACTAGCCAATATTGCACATGTAGACACCGAAGGCGGAATAGTTGCCGATACCAAGGTGGCATTGGGTGCCTACTCCGAACTGTATTCATTCTTACTATATGCAGGTATCATTACCGGAACGGTGCTTTTGGTGCTCTCCCCCTTATTGAGGAAATATATGTACGGCGTAAAGTAGTAATTGGTAGGTAGTACTTAGACAACAAATAAACTAATCCACAAATAAACGAGTAAACAAAAAAATGACAGCTGAACAGAAGGAAATCAATTTCTTTGATCTAAAGGTAATGGGGCATCCGGCAGGTCTCTTTGTACTTTTCTTTACCGAAATGTGGGAGCGTTTCTCTTATTATGGAATGCGGGCCTTGTTGGTGCTTTTTTTGACTACTTCGCTCATAGGCGACAATCCTGGTTGGGGCTGGCCCAGAGAACATGCACTGGCCATATACGGTTCCTATACCTCCCTTGTCTACCTCACCCCTATCCTTGGTGGTTATATCGCGGATCGCATCATCGGACACCGATGGGCGGTACTGTTAGGCGCATTGATCATGACGCTGGGTCACGCTTCTATGGCCTTGGAATTTGATCCTATATTCATGTATATCGGCCTTGGCTGCCTCGTGGTAGGAAACGGTTTCTTCAAACCCAATATGAACTCCGTACTTTCTGAGCTGTACAAAAAATACCCGGAAAAGAAGGACGGTGCCTATACCATCTTCTATATGGGAGTCAATTCAGGTTCCTTTTTAGGAATGTTGCTTTGCGGCTATATTGGCGAAAGTCCCGATTGGGGATGGAGTTACGGCTTTGGCCTGGCAGGTATATTCATGTTTATCGGCATGCTGCAGTTCTATTTCACACAGGGAATCTTTGGAAAAATAGGTCTGAAACCAATAAAAGATGCACAAGAAGTTCAGGAAAACGAAGATCCGCGCGAAGCGAAACGAAATCCTTTTTCCAAGCTTGACTTATTGCTTATTGCCTTTATATCCATTGTGAGCGTGGTATGGGTTATCAATGACCCGGTATCAAAAATATCCTCTTTCAATGTGTTCAACTTTGAGGTGGCTGGCATAGCAGGGGAAAATTTTGCCATACTACTAGCCTTTGCCATTTTTATTTTTATCATTGTGAAGCGCGTATCGCAATATACGCCCATCCTGCGAGACAAGATCATAGCCGTCATCATCCTCGCTTTCATAAGTATTTTCTTCTGGGCTTGCTTTGAGCAGGCCGGAGGTTCTATGGCTATCTTTGCAAAAGACTATACCCTCAGATCACTGGATGGCAGCTCCAAACTGGTTTTCAACATAGCCAATACGCTGATAACCCTTATTCCCTTGAGCGTTATTTCCTATGTGCTTTTCTCTTTGTTCAATAAGACTTTCAAGTATTTTGCCATCGGCAATGTCATTCTGTCCTCGGCATTTGTCATTATCTGGGGTTTAGCGCTATACATGTTGTACAATCAATTTCAAGAGACAAAATCAGAAGTGCCGGCTAGCTGGTTCAACATGTTCAACTCTTTGTTCATCATTACGCTATCTCCCCTTTTCTCCAAAATATGGGAAAGTAAGTACAATCCTTTGGCAACGTACAAAAGTGGTATTGGCATGATTTTACTTGGTATTGGTTTTGCCGCATTGGCCCTTGGTGCAGATGGTATTCCGCAGGGTGCAAAAACAGCCTCCGTAAGCATGATATGGCTTATAGTGGCCTACCTCTTCCATACCATGGGCGAAATATGCATATCCCCTGCAGGTCTCTCTTATGTAAGTAAATTGGTGCCTGCTCGGATGATAGCGATCATGTTTGGGATTTGGTACCTGGGCACATCCATCGGCAATAAAATTGCCGGTACTGCAGGTGGGATGATCGACAAAGTTACGGAGCAATACTCCATGACTACGTTCTTCTTAATATTTACCCTCGTCCCTATGGCTCTAGGCCTTTTCATGATTATGTTGACGCCACTTATGAAAAAACTGATGCACGGGGTACGTTAATTTGACGAAGCTTAATACATTTTTTGAACATCATGGCAGACAGCATAGTCCTCATACCTACTTATAATGAAAAGGACAATATAGAGAAAATCGTTCGCAAGGTATTCTCCTTGCCCCGCATTTTCCATATATTGGTAATTGATGACGGTTCGCCCGATGGCACGGCAACTATTGTGCGCCGACTGATGGACGAATTTGAAGGCCTCCTTTTTCTAGAAGAACGCAAAGGGAAACTCGGACTGGGCACGGCATATATCCATGGCTTCCAATGGGCGTTACAACGTAACTATGAGTACATCATAGAAATGGATGCCGACTTTTCACACAATCCAGATTATCTTTCGGATCTAGTAGAAGCTTGCGAAAGAGGTGCCGACGTGGCAATAGGTTCGCGTTATATCAATGGGGTAAACGTAGTGAACTGGCCCATGAAACGCATGCTGATGTCTTATTTCGCGTCGGTTTATGTACGCTTCATCACGCGTATCAAGGTGATGGATGCCACCGCAGGCTTTGTATGCTACAAACGTATAGTACTGGAGACCATATTGCGCGACAAAATAAAATTTGTAGGTTATGCCTTCCAGATTGAAATGAAATTTAAAGCCATCAAATATGGTTTTCAGGTAGTGGAAATTCCCATCATTTTCGTAGACCGTACCGCTGGCGAGTCCAAGATGAGCCCCAAAATATTTAAAGAGGCATTCTTTGGGGTAATCTATATGAAAGTAAAAAGCTGGTTCAAAAACTATAAAGTATGATCACGAAAAGGCAAGCCTTTGCCTTTGTCTTACAACGATGCCAATAACTCGTCCAATCGTTTGAGCAACACATCAGAAGATTCGTTTATGCGAGCAGCCATCCGTTTTATCTTTTCGTCTGTCCCCCCTTCTCGCTGTATAAGCTGCGAGTAAAGACGTATGCTGGTGAGTGGATTCTTGATATCATGTACCGTCCTGTTTAACCAATTTTGCTCTTCTTGCATGGCTTTTCTACCATATTGGCGCAGGCGCAATATCTCCATAATGGTTTGAGATAGCGCTGTCAATTTATCCAACTTGCCTTTCGGCAAATGTTGAGAATCTTTATCCACCACGCCAATGAATCCGATGCAGTATTGGTCTGGGGTCAACAATGGTGCGCAGGCAAAATAGTGTATGTCAAAATCGCCAATAAAGGCGAACCGATCTTTAAAGTGCTCTTTCGCTAAGTCGGAAAATTCTATGGGGGCATTTAGGTTCAGTTCCAACAGGTAACTGCAAAGCGAATCACTACGATCCACATAAGTAGGCATATCCTCATGGCTCACGGATTTGAAGAATACTTGCTCAGCATCAAGAAAAGATATAAACGACCACTTAACCCCCAACAATTCCGCAGCTAGGCAGGTTATATGGTCAAATATTCGCTCTCGAGGGGTATGCAGGATGTCGTAGCGATATAAACGCAAGCACCTATTACTCTCCCTTTTTTCGACCGCAGCTTTATCCATAAAAATCGACTTTTTATAAAGCTACATTATATCGTCAAAAAAAGAAAATTAAAGCTCAAATTTATAGCCTACGCCCTTTACCGTAGAAACATAGTGTTCGCCTACCTTTTCCCGCAACTTGCGTACATGCACGTCGATGGTTCGGTTAGTCACTACTACAGACTCCTCCCATATTTGTTTCAAGATTTGCTCTCTGGTAAGTACCTTGCCAGGTTTGGACGCCAAGAGGTACAGCAATTCAAATTCCTTTTTTGCTAATACAATCTTTTCCTCTCCTCTATATACGAGATAAGCTTCTCTATCTATCACTAAGTCGCCAATAGTAATCTTGGCATGTTCATCCTCTTCCTGTTGCTTTACATTTCGGCGAAGTATAGCATTGATCCTGCTGAGGAGCGCACGTGGCTTGATAGGTTTTGCGATATAATCGTCAGCCCCTACATTGAAGCCGGCAATTTCAGAATATTCCTCGCTTCTGGCAGTCAAGAACACGATGAGCGTATTCTTGAACTGGCTCATGTTGCGCATTAGCCTGCAGGCCTCAATACCATCCATTTCTGGCATCATCACATCCAGTATAATGAGGTCTGGCGCAAACTGCTTGGCCTTTGCTATGGCATCATAGCCATTGATGGCGGTGAAAGTTTCAAAGCCATCTCTTCCTAGATGATAATCAATCAATTCGCGAATATCAGGTTCATCATCTACGATCAAAATTTTGTGCCGACTAGCCATATCTTATTTTTAGTGCTAAAATATAACCCTAACAATACTTAAAAGTTAGGTTATTGTTAAATAATCATTAAAATAAGCTATAGACATAGCTTTATAAAGCGCAGTTCTTATGGTAGATGCGTTTCCAAGAATTGCCCTAGAGCTTCTCCCCTCAGATTTTTTGCCACAATCACGCCTTCTGGATCCAACAAGAAGGAGCTAGGTATTTGCCTGACTTTATATAGCTCGGCAGCTTTGCTATTCCACATGGATAGGTCGGATACATGTGTCCAAGTCAATTGATCTTGAGCCACAGCCTGCTTCCAATTTTCCAATTTAGAATCTAGGGATACTCCCAATATATCAAAGCCCTTGCTATTGAAACGCTGATACTGTTTCACGATGTTTGGATTTTCCAACCTGCACGGCTGACACCAAGAAGCCCAAAAATCTATTAAGGTATACTTCCCACGAAAATCAGACAATTTCACGGTTTTCCCTTTCATATCCAGCAATTCGAACTCGGGAGCCTTTTGCCCTATGCTCAGCGGCTTCAGTTCAGCCATGTGGGCCACGTAATCCTTTACGGCCTGGTTGTTTCCAAACTTATCTTTAATGCGATCAGCAAATTCTATCTTATCTTTTTCAAAATCGATGTACTGAGAATCATCCAAAGAGCTGATTGCATAAAAACCCGCTAAGTTGTCACTGTTTTTTTTTGCAAATGCTACGGTGGCATCTCCCCTCGCATGCATCAAGGAGTCATACTTTGTTCTCAGCGTAGCGATAATCTCTTCTCGCTGATCGGGTCGTTCTCCTATTTCCTTTGTGAACTCCTCTTCCAGAGCGTTTATTTTGGAGAGGTAATCTTGATTGAGTTCATTGAAACCTTTCAACTTGCTCGACACCTCCGATCCTTCAATACTATACTCCATCTTTGGATCTTCAAGATCGGCCTTGAATGTCAATTTCTCACCGTTTTGGAGTACAAAGAAATAGTGCCTGTCGCCAGCTTCCAGTCCATACAGTTGCGGAACGGGGCTGGTCTTTCTAAACCTGAACTTGTTGTCGTCGTTTAAAAAAGCCGAGTCGACTATGTTTTCACCTTGGTAGAGCAATATTTTCTTTATGGCTCCATTATTGGTGAGCTGTCCGTCTATTATAAATTCATTATCATGGTCGTTGCACGCAAAGAGTGCGAATACACAGCCGACCCATATCGCTATAGTCTTCTTCATATCTATTTTTGCCTCATCTTAAACGACCAAAGCAAGATTTCATTGTTTACACACTGGCCGACTGCACAAAATGCCTAGCCTTTTGGATGGCACGAGGCAAGCCAGAAGCGTCTTTTCCTCCCGCCGTTGCATAGAAGGCTTGCCCTCCTCCCCCTCCTTTTATCTCTTTCGCTAGTTCTCGAACGATGGCACCTGCATTTAGGCTCTTTTCAGCCACCAGATTTTCCGATAGCATGACCGTGAGGCCTGGCTTTTCGTCGCCATATCCCAAAACCAAAAAAAGATTAGGCAATTTATCCTTTAAACCGAATGCAATACTCTTAATGGCATCCGCATCTGCCAAATCTATCTTTTCGGCTATGAAATTTAAGCCATCTATATGCTCCACTTTCTCCATCAATTGAGATCGGAGCACTGCAGCCTTCTCCTGTACGGCCTTTTCTATTTCCTTTCTCAACCTGTTGTTTTCCTCCTGCAAGGACTGTATGGACGCCAAAACATCTTTGGGGCTTTTCAACAATTCCTTGACCTGATGCAGGGCATTGCCTTGCTCGGCAATCAACTTTTCCGAGGCTTTGCCCGTAACAGCTTCTATGCGCCTCACACCGGCAGCCACGGCACTTTCGGAAACGATCTTGAAAAAGCCGATGTTCCCGGTAGCGGGTACGTGACACCCTCCGCAAAGTTCCTTGGAATAGTGGTCGCCAAAGGTGATCACCCGTACATAATCGCCATATTTCTCTCCAAAAAGTGCCGTGGTGCCTTCGGCTATCGCCTGATCGAAAGGAACATGACGTTGCTCTTTCTTTGCAATGTTTTCTCTGATCTTTTCATTGACCAAGTGTTCAATAGACCTTAGTTCGTCTTCGCTTAGCTTGCTAAAATGGGAAAAATCAAAACGCAAGGAATTTTCGCTCACCAAAGAGCCTTTTTGATTGACATGCGTACCCAACACTTTTTTCAGTGCAGCGTGCAACAAATGGGTGGCAGAGTGATTGCGCTCTATATCATGCCTTCTTTCAGCATCCACCTTAGCCACAAAATCGACTTCGGGATGTGAAGGCAATGTATTGGTAAAATGGACAATGAGTCCATTCTCTTTTTTGGTATCTACTATATCTATCTTTTCATCGCCCGCCATCAGCCAGCCACTATCGCCTACCTCTCCACCGCCTTCGGCATAAAAAGGCGTTTTGCTCAATACCAATTGATAGCGGTCCTTCCCTTTCATGGCTATCTTTCGGTACTTGACTAGCTGAGTTTCTACCTCCAAGCTATCATAGCCCACAAACTCCACCTGGTCTTCGTCCAAAAGCGTCACCCAATCGCCAGTATCTATCGTTGTCGCCGCCCTAGATCGTTGCTTTTGTTCTTCCAGCGAGGTTTGAAAGCCCGGCATATCCACCTGCCATCCCTTTTCTCGGGCCATAAGCTCGGTGAGGTCTATGGGAAATCCAAAAGTATCGTACAGCTCAAAAGCAAAATCGCCATTGACGATGCCGTCTGGAGCTCGATAGCCTTCAAAACGCTGCACGCCAGTCACCAAGGTGCGAAGGAAACTTTGCTCTTCTTCAAGCACCACCCTTTGCACAAAATCTTGCTGGGCAATCAATTCATCGAATACCCCCTCAAATTGTTTTGCCAACACAGGCACCAAGGTATTCAAGAAAGGCTCCTTAAAGTCGAGAAAGGTATAAGCATAACGCACTGCTCTACGCAATATCCTTCTGATGACGTAGCCTGCCTTGTTATTGCTGGGCAGTTGCCCATCTGCAATGGCAAAGGATATGGCACGGATATGATCGGCCATTACGCGCATGGCGATATCTGACGCTTCATCATCGCCATACGATTTTTTTGCCGCGGTAGCGATGACGTCAATCAATGGCATAAACACGTCCGTATCATAGTTGGACTGTTTCCCCTGCAGCACACGTACCAAACGCTCGAAGCCCATTCCCGTATCCACATGCTTGGCGGGCAATGGCTTCAAACTACTGTCTTTCAGCCTATTGAACTGCATGAATACGTTGTTCCATATCTCTATGACCTGGGGGTGATCGGCATTGACCAATTCCTTGCCGTCCAGTATCGCGCGTTCGTCATCAGGTCTGCAGTCAACATGGATCTCCGAGCAAGGACCACAGGGGCCTGTTTCGCCCATTTCCCAAAAATTGTCCTTTTTATTGCCAAATAGGATACGCGATTCGTCAATATGGGCTTTCCAATATTGGAGCGCTTCCTCATCCCTGGGTAGCCCTTCCTTTTCGTCGCCCTCGAAGACGGTCACATATAATCGATCTTTATCTATGCCATATACACTGGTGAGCAACTCCCAGCTCCAGGCGATGGCCTCTTTCTTGAAATAATCGCCAAAACTCCAATTGCCGAGCATCTCAAACATGGTGTGATGGTAGGTATCTATACCAACTTCTTCCAAGTCATTGTGCTTACCGGAAACACGCAAGCATCGCTGAGTATCTACTACCCGAGGATACTTGATGGGCGCTTCCCCCAAAAACAGCGCCTTAAATTGGTTCATGCCGGCATTGGTGAACATAAGGGTGGGATCGTTCTTTACTACTATGGGTGCCGAGGGCACGATTTGGTGCCCCTTGCTATGGAAAAAGTCCAAAAAGGTTTTTCTGATTTCTTTGCTTGTCATGGATAAGCTATTGTTTAGCATGTGTGCAAAGTTAATGGAATTATTGAATTAAAGAGCTTATGGATATAAGCTACAATGCCTTTACCAGCATTTTTTCATCAAAATGCTTTTTCAGGTGATTGCCATTTCCATGTAGGGTCCATAGCTGTCGTGGCGCTACTTGAGATATGGTATATAGGATATCGTGCCAGTCAACGTGATCCGAGATATAGAGCGACAGGGCATTGCCCCGCTGCAAATGGCTCCAACCCGAGGCAAACACCCTTATTACATTTTTTGCTCTGATATAACTATTAAAGGTCATTGGTGGCACCATGTACACGGCACCTGCACTTTTTTCTTTCAATGCTTTCCTATTATAGAGCTTGTATTGCCAATCTCGCACCCCATATTGCTCATATACCTGATGGAAAGGAGCAATACGATGATGGACAAACACTTCCAATTGTGGACAGTGGGCATTAATCAATTGGGTCAGCCTTTGCGCTTTCCCCAGAGCGTAGGTTCCCAAGAGGATATTGAACCCTACATCGCGCAACTTGGCGATCTCTGCCTCCACTGGCGGATGCGTAGTGTCAGGATGGGCAAAGGTAGATTCCGTAATAAGCACATCTGCCTTTTCCAGCACAATAGGCATACAGGTGGCGTCTGGCTGTAGCTTATAATCTCCCGTATAGAGGTATTTCACTCCTTTATACACCATCATGATTTGGCTAGACCCCAACATATGCCCCGCCGAAAGAAAATATACTTCTACCCCTCCTACTGTAAAGACGTTGCCATATTCATAGCAAGCGAATTGCCCTGCTGTCTTTTTTCCATAACGGACTTGCATGAGATCTTTGGTGGGCGGGGTACAATACACATTCCCATGCCCTGCAATGGCATGGTCACCATGGGCATGTGAGATAAGGCAAGTATGTACAGGATGACGGGCATCTATATAGAAATCGCCGTAAGAGCAATAGATTCCTTGTTCCGTCATGACAAGAAAATCTTCCAGGATATGATCCATACTAGCCCTTAGCCTCCTTACTAGCTTGCAGGAAATGCCTATGCAATTGCAGTACCTGCGGCAATATAGCGTGACTTTCGTCATTGTAAATGACGAAATCTGCCAGTTTCATTTTTTCCTCATCCCGCCATTGCTTGGACATCCTTGCCCGCACTTCGTTTTCGGTGACGCCATCCCTTGCCATTACCCTGCCAATGCGCAGAGCTTCGGGAGAGACAACCAGGACATTGAAATTGGACAACTTATAACTGCCAGATTCGAAAAGCAATGCAGCTTCTTTCATCACATAAGGAGCCTGTTGAACTTTTACCCATTCCTGGTATGCTGATATCGTTTCGGGATGCACCAAATTGTTCAACAAACGAAGCTTTTCCGCATCATTGAATACGATGTCGGCCAGTTTTTTTCGGTCTAGTTGTCCATCATGCAAGTAAATATCTGAGCCAAAGTGTTGCTTCAGTGCCGCCACCAGCTTGCGGTCCCGTACCATCACCTTTTTTGCTTCCGTGTCTGCATAAAATACGGGGACGCCGAGCACTTCAAATACACGGCAGATGGTTGTCTTCCCACTTCCTATTCCTCCCGTTACTCCAATCTCTAACATAAAGTCTATTCTCTCACAAAAAAAGAGGCATTTTGCGGTTCTATCTTAATAATATTTACAAATTCAGGCTGCTTGGTGATGATAATGGGCAAATTGCTTACCTGATTCCTCTTCCAATCATTCAAATTAACAATCGCTTCAAACGCATCCCTATTCACGTTCTTGTATTCGTTAAGGGATATCATCACCGTCAGTCGTACTTTCTCGGGAATGATTTTCACCATATGATAGGCCTTTGCATTTTCTGGCTTGATGATGACGTCTATAATCTTCTCAGTCACTTCATCTACGGGAACAAGCATCTCGACGGCAGTAGGAGTTACGGACAAATTGGATTTTTTGTTCTTCATGAGAGAGAGCCTGGCTGTAATGTTTTCTGATACGTTATTTCTTTTTAACGTATCAGTTTGCCAGCTTTCAATCTGTACGAGATCCTCCAATGGGCCTGTGACGGTCACAAACTTGGGATTGATATCCACTTCTCCGGACACATTATATTGTTGCTTAAAATCCAGATCATACGCCAGCTTCACTGGCACTTTCTTTACAGCCTGCTCCGAAAAGCTGAAGTACAGCGTATCGGGAGAGACCGATACGACCGTTTGATTGGCATCAAACTGCCGATTTATATATCCCAGTTGATTTGAAAACACAATCCAGTCGCGACTTTTCAAACCGCTGAGGTCTACGTTGACCTTAAGCGGCGTCAAGCGCAGGCCAGAAAACAGCACTTGCCAACCCGTCCCCTCCACCTGCATGCTCACCGTATCGGACTGCAAAGGGTGAAAAGCCCTTTTCTCAGGACTGTTGACATAGTTGAGCGCCACGTTGACGCGGTATTGATAATGATTGGATAAGGCAAATAGGCACCATACGAAGAAGGATATGACAATACATCCGACAAATAGCGTAAGCTTTTGTTGTTGGGTCCTATTTAAATTGAATATGGCCATAACCTCTTTTATTCGCACAATACGCCGCTAAAATAAAAAACGCTTGGCAAAACAACTAATACAATAGTCTATTTGCCGAAGCGTCTATACCTCAGGGCTAGTGCTGCGTTATTTCTTTTCCTCAGCAGCGGGCTCTGCCGGAGCCGCTTTGGGCGCGTTCAATGCCTTGCTCGCTTCCATCGCTACGGCACTCTTGTCAAATTTGATCTTCGTATTGCTACCAACATCTACCAAAATGGTGGTGGCTCCCACTTCTACCACACGTCCATGGATGCCTGCTGAAGTAACGATCTTATCATTGACCTTCAGCTCGTCGATGTACTTTTTATGGTCTTTTTGCTTCTTCATCTGCGGGCGAATCATAAAGAAATAGAAAACCACCAAAATCAATATCATGGGTAAAAACCCCATCAATCCACCACCACTTGCCTGTAATATTACTGTTGCTAATGTCATTTGACTAAATTATTATATGTTAAAAAAATTAATTGGTTACTTCTCCATTGAGTTGCAAGACAACCATTTGACCTGCATTGCTCTGCACGCTGATCATTTTCTGTTGCCTTCCTATGGACTGCCCCGTACTATTGTAGCCCACTTCTATCTGGCCTTTCTGCCCGGGATTGACGGGCTTCTTGTCATATACGGGCGTAGTGCAGCCACAGCCCGCCGTCACATTGGTGATGATTAAGGGTTTTTCACCTGTATTGACAAACTCAAACACATGTGACACTTGCTCGCCTTGCTTTATCTGACCAAAATCATATTTTTCTTCGGTAAATGCAATTTTGGCTCCTGACGAATCCGCTACGTCACCATCCTCATTCACATGTTCCACTATATCGGCACCAGCATTCGATTGCTGTGCATTATTGCTGCAGGCAAACAAGGCCACTGCAATTCCTAACGATAAAAAAAATCTCTTATTCATTGAACCTACTTTTGTATTTCTATCAAAATCAAAAAATATGCCTTCTATCCATCAGCTGAAAGCTTGTCAGTTGGACATCATCAATCTATCAGTCCCCTGCCTATTTTCCTGATCTTTCCTTCCGATCTTAGTTCCAGCAATATCTTATCCAATATACCATTGATAAAGGCATTACTTTTTGGCGTACTATATTCCTTTGACAGCTCAATATATTCATTTATAGTCACCTTTACCGGTATGGACGAAAAGTTCACCAATTCACAAATGGCCATACGCATAATCAGCGTGTCCATCAGCGCTATTCTATCTGCTTCCCAATTTTTGGTCTTATTGCTGATATATTGTTGGTATTCCTCACCATGACGAATCGTCAGCCTAAAAAGATCCAAAATAAAAGGTTTATCTTCATCCCAATTGGCGCAAAGGTTGGCTAATTGGTTCTTGTCCGGATCTTCACTTGCAAAGTTTTTGAATGTCTTTGCTATCAAAGCCTGCAAAACTTCCTTATCGGTATCCCAGTGAAGAAATTTCTGCTCAAATACTTCTCCTACCTCGGGATCTTTGAGCATAATTTTTTTGAATATAAATTTGATGATATCCTTTTCCGCCTTGATGCTGCGATCTTCACTATCCAAATAAGCCGCATATTCCGGACTATCTTTGAGAATCATGAAAACACGTTTCACTAAATCACGATCGAATACAACGTCCACCTTATACTTCTTTGCATATTCAATATAAGAGGGGTTGATTCTAAATGATTCTATAAATGTGTTGTTTTGAAAACGAGTATTGGGTTTGAGGTCTTTTTCAGTGGGAAGAAACTTGTTGGCGCGTCCCTCAGCATCTATCAATGTGTAGTCTGCCACTTCCGAAATAAAGCCTAAAGTCCAGATATACATTTCATACACCTCGTCTACGCTTTTCAACAATACCTTTTCAAAAGCTTGGATGCTTTTTTCTTCCGACAACGAATATGCATAAATGGTTTGCAAGACTTTGATACGGAGATGCCTTCTGTTTAACATGTTTAAAGAACGATTTTTTTGTATATTATTCAGCTAATGCCAACGGCAACCTTGCCGTTATTATTTAATTTTCCCAATCTGCTCCATGCGATCTTCGGCAATGCGTTTTGCCGAAAGATGCGTCGGAATCCTTTCGGCTTTTGACTTCTTGATTACTTCTCTTGTAGCTTCGTATATGTTTTCCGTCAGCGAAGCCGTCCTGACGGCGCTGTAGCCTGCTATTTCCGAATACGCACTAAGCAGACCGCCGGCATTGATCAGGAAATCTGGCGCAAAGATAATATCTTTTTCCATCAGTTCCTCCCCATTGACCACTTCATCTGCCAATTGATTGTTTGCAGATCCTGCTATGATCTTACATTTCATGCGATTAATGGTATGGTGATTGACGGTGCCTCCCAATGCGCAGGGGGCATATATATCAAAATCCAAATCGAACAAGTTTACGTTGGCTACGGGGTTGGCACCGTATTTATTGGCCACATACACCATTCTATCCGGTGCTATATCGCTTACGTACACCTTAGCATTGGCATCCCTCAATAGGGCCACCAGGTGCTCCCCTACCTTCCCGGTACCTTGCACGGCCACCGTGCGCCCAGCCATGCTATCTGTGCCGTACACTTCCTTCACAGCTGCCTTCATGCCAAGAAATACACCCCTAGCCGTAAAGGGCGCCGTATCACCGCTCCCACCGAGGCTTTTGGGAAGACCCACTACATGCTTGGTCTCCATACGTATGTATTCCATGTCCTTTGAGGTAGTTCCCACGTCCAACGAGGCAATAAAATTGCCATTCAGTTCTTCCACAAATTGCCCCAATCTCCTAAGGATAACCTCTGTCTTTTCGGTATTATTGTCGCCGATGATAACTGCCGTGCCCCCTCCCAAATTGACTCCACTAATGGCTGCCTTATAGGTCATGGCCTTAGATAACCTCAGTACATCGCTCACCGCCTCTTGCTCACTTCTATAAGGCAGCATACGCACCCCACCTATTGCTGGTCCTAAAGTGGTATCGTGAACGGCTATCACTGCTTTCAGCCCTATGCGCTTGTCGTGGCAAAAAATGATCTTCTCGTGTTCAAACTCTTCTAGCATTTCAAACACAGCTTGTCTAGGCATTTCGGGAGATTTCATAGCGTTTCTAGTGTCGGAAAAAATAATTCCACAAAACTAAACTTTTTATTTGTATTAAGTTAAATGGCACCACACAAATGTTACTCATTAATTCCTGTGCCTTATTGCTCAATCTTGATCCGTATGTAGGTTTGCAATAGCTTAAGCTAAAAGCCCCCCTTGGTCCAAGTTTGGCCATCCCGCTTGTGCACCCTCAAACTTGAGCCCGTATTCTGCCTATGACTAGCGACCGTTTCGGGGGGCAAAACGGCAATTTGAATAACACCTCCTTTTTAAAAACGACAAATTATCCCTATATTTGGAAATAATGTCGCAAAACATGGCAACAACAAACAAAAAGGAAACAAAAATATATTGGGATGTAAGCTCGCTATTGGGCGGACAGGAATTGCTTGGCATCCGTATCAAAACGGATTTTGACTTGATTAAATTGAGCAATCAAGGCATCACAAAAGCTTCGCTAGATGCGCTGGTTTCCTTTCTGGGCATGCCCAGAAAGGCTTTTGTGGAAGGAATTCTCGATATGTCCGTAAAGACCATTGAGCGCAAGAAGGATACTGACCGACTTGACCGACATACCTCCTCTCACCTCATTGAGATCGCCAAGGTTGTGGAACACGCCATGGAAGTTTTTGAAGATGAAGAAAAGGTACGCGACTGGCTGGCTACGCCCAATCGCGCACTGAACGGAATGTGCCCAATAGAACTATTCTCTATGCCCACGGGCCTAGGGCTAATCGACACTATTCTCGGACGCATTGAAGAAGGGGTATATTCTTGATGGTTCTCTATCGCATTGCCAAAGCAAAGCAGCGCGCTACCGATCTTTCAGGAATGGGAGCCCACAAGTTCGGTGGAAGATGGAACAACGCAGGAACCTATGTGTTGTATACAAGCGAAAACAGCTCGCTGGCCTATCTTGAAAACTTGGTGCACTTCGATCCCGACATCATCCCTCCAAAACTGTTTATCACAAGCATTGAGCTGGAGGTATCCCCGGGCCTAATATATACGCCTCCCGACACGGCATATCCGAAAAACTGGATGGAAATTGGAAACCTCGAGAGCAAACGGCTGGGTGATAAATGGATGCGCGAGTCCAAACATTTAGGTGTCCGCGTACGATCGGCCGTCAATCCAAAGGAATTCAACTTTTTGTTAAACCCCTTATTTCCGCGTTATCACGACATGGTGAAGGTGGGTTCCGTGGAACCCTTGCCGGTGGATAACCGCCTGATCAAAATTAAAATGGCCTAGTCGCTGGGCGTGCCAATTCCATTTGTATGATCATTGTCCAGCTAAGGGAGTTTATTGATTTTAAATTCCTGAATCTTGGGATCGGCCTCGGGACTCAATGTGAAATAGATGGACACGCTTCCTTTTTCACCATGGACAACAAAAGTACCACGCAGGTTGTTCTGTGCCACGATATCATCGATACGCTCTATTTTCCCCACTTCTTCAAATAGCTGTTGACAAGTCTCGCGCAGCATATAATCATAGTTGTCCAAAAAGAAGTTATCGGCAAAAACCGCTTCCCTTGCTTCGTCCTTCCAGTTGGGAAGGAAGGCCAGCAGCTCCTTTTTACGCTGCTCCAATACAGAGCTTGCGGGAACGGCTCGCGCCTGGAGGCCGGCATCCTGAATCAAGGCATCCATGGCCTGGGCATTAATAGCGGTAGCGGCGGCATAGGTCACATTGCTAAAACAGATGAGCCCCAGCCCATAATCTGGCAGCATGATCCAATTGCTGCCAAAACCGGGAAGCCCGCCGCTATGGCCAATGGTAGTGCGGCCGCGGCAATCGTGCGACCATCTGAGCCCAAAGCCGTAAGACGCCGTTATGGGACATCCAGTACCGTCCGTATAGACATTGGTGGCATTGAGACTATTGAAGTTCCAGGGGTGTTGCATTTCGCGTAGAGATGCCCGCTTCACCGGACCATTGTCGATTCCATCACGGGCCGGCCAAGCATTGAGATGGAACAAAACGTACTTGGAAAAGTCCTCCATGGAGGTGAGCACGCCTCCCATGGCGCCGTAGGCCCCATCGTGCAGCATAGGTTGCTTCACCCACTTGTCCTTTACCCACCGGTAGCCTATGGCCAGTTTATCACTGGGCACATCGGCATATTCCCAATAGGTGCTTTTCATACCCAATGGTTGCCATATTTCCCTATTGACGTATTCGTTATAGGAAACTCCCGTTATCCTTTCGATCAAATACCCTAACAGTGCAAATGCCGTATTGCTATACTCGTAGGTGACTCCGGGACTGTTTGAAAAGGAAAAACCTTTGTTGATTAAAGCTAATAATTGTTCTTTGCTGATATCCAACTGCCTGTCGCCCCAAGGGTTGTCCTCCGGAAAACCCGCCGCATGGCTGAGCAAATGACGAATAGTGATAGCTGGCGCATCGGAGGTAAGCAATTTCTGAGCTTTCAGCTCCGGAATATACCGGGAAACCGGGTCGTCCAATTGCAGTTTGCCTTCGTCGCGCAGTTTCATGACAGCCACGCCAATGAAGCTCTTGGACATCGAAGCTATGCGGAATACCTTATTGCCATCTGCCGCTATCTGCTCTTCCAGGTTACTATAACCCCAATGCCCTATATGCAACAGCTTGCCCCCATATACGATGCCGTACACCAAGCCTGGTGAATGGCTTTTCTCCGCAAAGGCCTTGTAGATACTGTCTACCTTGGCGATGGTAGCACTAGGCAGTTCTTGCGCGGAAAGCCGCAAGCACAGCAGGGATACCATTGTAATTAGATGATATTTTCTCATTCCAAAAAACCTGTTTTTTTCTAACATTTACGCTGTGCCGACGCAAGTTGCGGTGGCGAAACCCAATAACCGGCGCGCGACTGTAGCGCGTGCCGCCATCAAAGACAGCCACAGCTTTACAATTTCGTTACGCCAATGCCCGGGCTTTCGGGCAATATCACTTTGCCATCTTGTACATCCATTCCCTTGAACACATCGTTGCCAATGAGCAATGCACCATCTAAATCTGCCCAATCGACCACAGGAGATAACTGGGCAGCGGCCGATATGGCACAGCTAGTCTCTGTCATGCAGCCCAGCATTACCTTCATTTCCAAGGCTCTTGCCAATTCGGCCATTTTATGAGCCTCGCGCAGGCCAGTACATTTCATTAGTTTGATATTGATGCCACTATATACACCGTAGGCCTTGCGCACATCGGGCAGCCGTTGTACGGCTTCATCGCCAATGGTGGGTAAGGGACATCGCTCGGTGAGCCATGCATTGTCGTCTACCTGCTCTTTGGGCATGGGTTGCTCTATGAAGACAACGCCCCGTTCGGCGAGCCAATGAGCCATTTCCAAAGCCGTTTCCTTTATCTTCCATCCTTGATTGACATCCACACATAACGGCTTGTCCGTTACTTCCCGGATGGTTTCTATCATCATCTTGTCTGTGTCCAGCCCTAATTTCACTTTTAAAATCTTATAAGGCTCAGCCTCTCGCACCTTCTGTCTCACTACATCGGCCTTGTCTATCCCTATTGTGTAGGATGTATTAGGCGTGAGGCCTGGATCATAACCCCAGATTCGGTACCAAGGCTGCTTCATGAGCTTGCCTAGAAGGTCATGCAAGGCTATATCTACGGAAGCCTTGGCTGCCGGGTTAGCGCTGTCTACCCCGTCCACATACTGCAGGATGTCATCTGTGAGAAATGGATCGTCAAAACCAGCGAGGTTTACCTTATCCAGAAAAGCCAGCACACTGCTGTGCGACTCACCTAAATAGGGTGGCATGGAAGCCTCGCCATAGCCTATGATGCCATCATACTCCAATTCGGTGAGTACCACCGGCGTGGTACTGCGTGAACCTGCCGCTATGGTAAACACATGCTTCAACTCCAAGGTATAAGGCCTATACCTTAACGTAAACTTGCCTGTTCGTCGCACTACAGCCGCGCCCGCAGCCACAAGCGACGAAGAGGACACTAAACCCATAGTTGCTGCCATAGACCCAAGTTTTAAGAAATTTCTTCTGTTAATCATTATGATAGTTGAAAGTTGAGAGATTATTGTTCATAGTAGACTTCCTTTAAAGCGTGTATTCCTTTTTTTCCTTCCTGACCTATATAACGCCTCGCGGCCACTACCGTTCGGGTCTGAAAGTCGGCATATATAGGCGATGAGGACAAAAAGCTGTTGATACGTACTTGGCCGGCCGAATGGATAAACTCGCCATCACCTATGTACATAGCTACATGCGTCACGCGAGCACTAGGATTGCTGTTCTTGCCCGACGCGAAGAACAGCAGATCGCCTTTCTTCAAATTGGCCATGGCCTTGACCGTATCCAATTCGCCATCATCCGCCAATATAGCTATTGCTTCGCCTACCAGCACCTGTTGCGAGGCATCACGCGGTATCATGTAGCCGTTCATGAAATAGGCCGTCTTGGTAAATCCGCTGCAATCCACGCCCTTCACACTGGTTCCTCCCCACAAATAAGGTACGCCCAACATGGTTTTGCCTACTTCAATGATACGGTCGGCATCCAATTTAGCTACTTTGAGCCAATCATTGTAATCCATAACGGCCTCTTCCTTGATATAGCCTCCCCTGCCGTCTGGAAACAATACTTTTCTATAGCCTTTTTCTTTTCCCATACTACGCAACACATTGCCCAGCACGACGTCCGACACCCTTGTTGCCTTTTCATTGGTTTCGGTATAAACATGGCCGTAATCGGTCTTTACGATTACCTTTGGAGCATTTTTCCAAACATCGAATGCGCCAATAGCCATAGGCTGCAAAGCGGCATTGTCCAACCAACTGATATAGCCATCTACCGTTCTGACCAAATAGTACCCGCCTTGTTTCTTGAGCAACTGCAATGGGGCACCCAAAAGGGCTTGAGTGGCCATCTCGGCCGAATTGGCCGGTTTAGAACGAATATTGACCACCGACAACTTCACCACGCCATATAAACTATCGCCTAGGGTAGCATCGGGCAATAAGTTTGTTTCTGCCTGTATACCCGAAACAGATAGGCTATCCAACAACCTTTCTAAAGCAGGCAATGCTTCTTTTTCCGTTGTTTCCACTACCAACCGCCCATCACGGGTGCTCTCTAGCGTCAACAAGGCCTCCCTACTGTCGGGCGCATATTGTTTTTTCAACGGCATGATGACCTCTTGCAGCTTTTTCATGGCAATGGTATCGATTTCTTGTGCCCAAATAGGCGCCATAATGAAAAAACCAATAATTGAAAGCAATGTGTAGCGCATAAAAATGTAAATAATGGGCAATATAAAAGGAAAACAACTAATAAACAAAAGCAGAGTGCGTTTTTAAGCAATTTTATCAACAAAAAATGCACGTTCCGTCAAAAACACAGCAATATTGCCTGAATAGCTTTGGCCAATACTTATTTGCTTGAATGATCCCTTGCATTTAGCTCGCGAAAAGCTTCTACCAGCTCTTGGGCATGCGGATTGTGCTTGTGAACGAGCAGGGTATTGTAAATGCCTACGCCCTCGATGATAGCCAGTTGGTCTTCCTTGATGATACTTCCGTCGTTGTATCGCCAAAACCAAAGGTCGAACTTCCGCTTTCTGGCCAATTGGCGGCCATCCATGCTGTCGCAAATATAAACTGCCACATGGTTTTCAAGTGAAAAAAAGCTTTAAAAATATGGACTATCGTAAATGCTATCCGTTCATCCGTCGAACTCTTATGGACATCTCCTAGAGTCACATCGAGATTGAATGAATATACATGCTTGACAAATGCGTAACCATCAAACATCCATGCGTAATCTACAAAATAGGCAAAATATACCAAGCCCTGTTCTGTTTGGAATTCAAATGAAAGTTCACTTATTTTTGTAAAAGGATACGGGATCAAGGAAATTATATTTATCTTTTAGGTCGGTCAATTTGCCTCCTTGTTGCAAATGTGCACTGATCGCCCGTTTATCCTCCAATATTTTTTTGAAGATAGCGGCTCCTTTGGAGTTCAGATGTTTTTTATTTGCTTTAGAAGTGCTCATAGATACAAAGTTACGTGTTTTCAACAAAAAAACAATTCTCGATTCAATTCCCTATATTTATCCCCCGCAATACAAGCATCAAATACATGATCAACAGACGCAAATTCATTCAATTAGGCTCTTTGGCCACATCGGCAATGGCCCTTTCTCCCATCGCCAGCATTCAAGGAAAGAACCGTCTTCATACGGTTAAAGCCAACCAACCCATCGTCATCTCTACCTGGGATTTTGGCGTGGCGGCCAACCAAGCCGCTTGGGAAATTTTAGGCAAGGGCGGCAAATCACTTGATGCCGTGGAGGCGGGTGTGAAAGTGCCCGAGGCCGACCTCAAGAATGTTACCGTAGGAAAAGGCGGCTACCCAGATCGTGACGGGCACGTCACTTTGGATGCTTGCATCATGGATAGTGCCGGCAACTGCGGTGCCGTACTGGCATTGGAACATGTAACGCACGCCATTTCGGTGGCTCGCCTGGTGATGGAGAAAACCCCACACGTGATGCTGGCAGGCGAAGGAGCCCTACAGTTTGCCTTGCAAAACGGATTTGAAAAGGAAAACCTCCTAATGCCGGAAAGTGAAAAAGCCTGGAAAGAATGGCTCGAGAAAGCCGAGTACAAACCCATCATCAATATCGAAAACGAATCGTTCAACAAAGAGCGCTTGCCCGGCAACCAATATAACCACGATACCATTGGCATGCTGGCCATAGATGCAGATGGCCACATGAGCGGCGCCTGTACTACCAGTGGTATGGCCTTTAAGATGCGGGGAAGAATTGGCGACAGCCCCATCATTGGCGCTGGCCTATACGTAGATGATGAAGTGGGGGGAGCTACGGCCACTGGCGTGGGAGAAGAAGTGGTGCGTACCGTTGGCAGTTTCTTGGTAGTAGAACTAATGCGTCAAGGCTATTCGCCAGAAGCCGCCTGCAAGGAAGCCGTGCAACGCATCATCAAAAAGAAACCCGAAGCCAGCAAAAGCCTGCAGGTAGGTTTTCTGGCCATGAACAAGCAGGGTGAATATGGCGCCTACGCCCTGCAAGGTGGCTTCACCTTTGCCGTATGCGACCAGCAGCAACAAGACTTGATCATTAAAGGGAAGAGTGTTTATTAGATGTGAGATATGAGACGTTAGACATAAGATCGACTGTTTGGATGTCTTGATACTTATGTCTTGATACTTGACGCCAATATAAAAACATGAAACTAGAAATATGTGCCAATTCCTTTGAATCCGCCTGCACGGCCCAAGAGGCTGGAGCTCATCGCATCGAGCTTTGTGCCAATCTGGAGATAGGCGGTACTACGCCCTCCTATGCCACTATTGCTCTTGTGAAACAACGGCTCCATATACCTACCTATGTACTTATCAGGCCCAGGGCTGGCGACTTCCTATACAGCCAGGCCGAATACGACTGCATGGCCAAGGACATCGAAATTTGCCGCCAGCTAGGTTGTGAAGGCGTAGTTATAGGTCTTTTGTTTCCAGACGGCTCCGTAGATAAAGAGCGCACCACTAGCTTAGTGAAGATAGCCGAGCCCATGGGAGTCACCTTCCACCGCGCATTTGATTGCTGTCAAAATCCGTTGCAAGCGCTCGAAGACATCATAGCTACTGGCTGCCAACGGATACTCACTTCCGGCCAGCAAGCCAGCGCTATCGCTGGAGCGGCATTTCTTCAAGAACTGGTAGAACAGGCAAACGACAGGATCAGCATCATGCCCGGTTCGGGCATCAACAGTGCAAACATAGAGGAATTAATTCGGCAAACGAAAGCGAAGGAATTCCATTGTTCGGCAAAAAAAGAAAGACATAGCGAAATGACCTATGTCAATGAATGTATGCAGCAAATGGGAGCACAACCCAGCATGAGCAACCTGGAAGAAATAAAAGCCATAGTCGCCAAAATAAAAGACGTTTAAGAAAAACGCCTTTTGTACGGCTATAGCCCAACATCGTCGCAAAACTAGAGCCAATCTCGTCCAACGCCAACCATGATCAATGGACGAGATTGCAAAATAGACGAAGTATTAGGAAGGCATACTGCCGCCAACTACTTCCAATCGATTTTTTCCAAATACTTCTCCCACATAAACCGATTCAAATCAGTCGCCTTATAATCTGGATTGGCACCTTCTTGTGTGGTGACATAAGCACCTAGTGCCGAAGCGAAATCCAGCATCTCCTCTATGGGTTTGACTTGCAATTTTTGAGACAAAAAGGCCGCCAAGAAAGAATCCCCACTACCTACCGTGTCTTTCACCGTTACGGGGTAGGCCTTCATGCTATGCTGTTCATTTTGAATATAATAAGATGCCCCATCGCCCCCTTTGGTCAGTACAATTTCCTTTATGCCGTACTCTTGCTGAATAAGAGCAACACCAACGGCCTCATCGCCAGTAATATTGCCCAGCCATCCGCTGATAATGCGCATCTCATTGATATTTAACTTTACGATTTCCGACCGATGTAACAGGTATTCCAGTGTCTCACGAGTATAATGCGGAGGCCTTAAGTTTACGTCAAACAAGCGCATCTTTGCTTGGTCAACAAGCCTGTAAAGGGTATCGCGTGTTGTTGCATTCCGTGCCACTAAGCTGCCATATACCAGGATATCAGCTTCGGACACCAATTTAGCAAATCGGTCTTCATACTCAATGAAATCCCATGCTACGGGTGCAATTATATCATAACTAACTTCGTTATCAGTGCCTATCGTTGCGATCACTTCACTGGTATGATGCTCCTTGTCTATTTGAATATATTCAGTGGACAGTCCCATATCCTGCAGTCTGTCAGTAAGTCTACGCCCCATCTCATCTTCTCCCACTCTACTGATCATCTCACTTTTAATACCCAATCTACGCAGGTGATAGGCCACATTCATAGGCGCACCACCAGCTTTCGGTCCAGAGGGCAGCATATCCCAAAGGATCTCTCCAAAGCAAACTACTTTCTTTTCCATAGCCGAACTTTTAAATTCAACACTTTTAACGATTAATGCAATATTATATTTCCTTCTTCTATAGCTTCGAGCGATCGCCCTTTGGTCTCCGGCATCAGCTTGATGACGAATAGCAATTGCAGCACCATGAATCCGGCAAAGAGCAGGAAAGTAGTACCTCCACCAAGATAAGCACTCAGTACCGGAAAGAAGAAGGTGATGATAGCAGCCATCACCCAATGCGTAAGGCTACCCAATGTTTGTCCTTTGGCCCTTACTTCATTCGGGAAAATCTCTGAGATGAAAACCCAGATAACAGCACCTTGACTAAATGCAAAAAAAGCTATATAGATCATCAGATAGACCGTAATAGCCATGCCACTGACCAATATGTTCTCGCTGCCACCAGACTCATGGGCGTAGAAGGAATAGGAAACCAAACTTAATGCGGCGATCAAGCCTACAGACCCAATCAACATCAACTTCCTCCTTCCTACTTTGTCGATAAAATTGATAGCAATAAGGGTAAAGGAAAAATTGACCAAACCGATACCTACCGTAGAAAGCAGGCTGCTCTGTGCCCCTAAACCCGCCATTTCAAATACGCGCGGCGCATAGTATATGATGGCATTGATACCAGAAACCTGATTAAAAATCGCAAACAATACTGCCAACAACACCGGTTTGCGATATTTTTTGGAGAATATGCTGTGACCAGCCTTGGATGCATCGCGCTTTGCCGCAGCCTCAATATTTGCTAGCTCCTCATGATGGTTTTTGTCGTTTATGCGTTTCAGCACTTTCAATGCTCCCTCCCTATCGTTGCGGTGCAAAAGCAACCAACGTGGGCTTTTGGGAATGGAAAAAATCAACACAAAAAACAAAGCAGCCGGAAATGCCTGCACTCCAAGCATGAGGCGCCATGAATTCTCTCCCAAAAAACCAATGAAATAATTGGACAGATAGGCTATCAAAATACCCAACACCACATTAAACTGAAATAGTCCTACCAGTTTACCACGTCTATCAGCCGGAGCGATTTCGGATATATATATTGGTGCAGTGACCGAAGAGACCCCCACACCAATACCACCTAAGAACCTAAAGAGGATAAACACATACCAATCATAGGCCAAAGCGGTACCTAGCGCCGAAAAGAAATAAAGTGCTGCCACCATGAACAGGGTGTTTTTCCGTCCAAATCTATCCGATGGATAAGCCCCCATTGCCGCACCAACTACCGTACCGATGAGTGCTATAGCCATGGTAACCCCATGCTGAAACTCGCTGAGATCCCAATAAATCTGAACCGCCTTTTCCGCCCCGGAAATAACCGCCGTATCGAATCCAAATAAAAAACCTCCCAATGCTATTACGAAGGACCATGATAAAACAGAATTTTTTGCCATATTAATTATAAGGTTTATATCTGGCTAATGTAGCTTTAAAACAGCAGTAAGGTAAAAAAAAACATGTCTAATATGTTAATTTCTGTACCAAAATCATATAAATCGTTATCAACTAAAAATGAATACATTACAACAACTACACCATTCAATTCTTTCAATTTTGTTTCCTACATCTAAATATTTGTACCATGTGTAGAGCAATGCGTTATAGTGTTAAACAAACACTTTGTATAAAACATTGAACAATAAAAACACAAAAAAGGCTATCATGATTTCTGCTCTTGCGCAAAAAACAACGATAGCCTTTTACTTTAACTTATGCTATGGGGTATTCCCTTATATTACTTTATAGCCCCATATCTATCTTCAGCCAATTTAAATGCCTCGTACGCATTGACGATCCCTCCGGTACGGGAGATATCACCTAAAGATACCTGGTCGCCCACACCATTGACCGGACTTAAATAGTCTACACGTACGGCCGAATCTTCAATTAGGGCTTTCAGCTCTTTGGCTTTTAGTTTTGGGTAATAAGATTTGAGTAATGCCGCTAGTCCCGCCACTACTGGAGAAGCCATGCTCGTTCCCTGAAGAAACTGATAATCGCCCCCAGGAACGGTAGCATATATCAATACTCCTGGAGCGAACACATCCACCCTTTCTTTACCGTAGTTGGAAAAAGGGGCTACAAGCAGCTTGTCCCTAGTAAAAGAGGTATCCGTCGAGGCTCCCACTGATATGTAATTGGGAATGCGCTTTCCTTTATATATAGATCTCGGGAAATTATAAGCCGTATCAATGTTGCTGTTTTCATTGCCTGCTGCGTGCACGATGAGCACTCCTTTTTTTGTAGCATGCTGAATGGCCTTTTGAACCTCCTCTTCCTCGGGACTTATTGCTTTTCCAAAGCTCATATTGATGATGGATGCGCCATTGTCTACCGCATAGCGTATTGCGTTGGCCACGTCCTTGTCATGCTCATCACCGTCAGGCACGGCCCTAATGGTCATTAGCTCCACATTGTCCACTACGCCTCTCGCACCGTTATCCTGTGGGATACCGCCAATAATACCTGCCACATGTGTACCATGCATCACATCGCCCGCGTTCACATTGGTATTGCCATAATAACGATCTTTGAAGTCATAGTAGTTATCATTAACCACATTGCCGCGGTAGTTGGGCACACTATCCGGCAAGGCGGAGGCGTTATTTTCAGCATCGGCCAGCATTTCATCCAATTTTGACGGAATCCCTTGATTATCGACACCACCGCCTAAACCTTCAATCAACATTTTCAACAGATTGACAGAGGCCATCATTTCCTGCGAAGCGCCATCGAGCTTCACGGTATCTACCTCAGCGATGCCATAAGTAGGTGCTATATGTCGGCGCAATAGGCTATCGGCCCTGCCAAAAAATTGCTGCAACATGAGCAATTGCTCTTTTTCCTGTCCAGCCCCTTCATTTTTATCCAGGGTGAGTTCCTTTGCCCTAAGCCATTGTTCATAATCGGCCTTTTCTCGTCCTTTCAGGGCAGCGGCGTTGCTTATATTTTCAAACTTAGCCTTGTCGCGAAAATAAATCCTCTGAAACTCGTATGAATCTTTATCGACATTAACAGAGGGATCATTTGTCCTTCCCAGAAAGTTCCATCCGTATACATCATCTACATACCCATTCTTATCATCATCTACGCCATTGCCAGCTTCTTCTTTGGGATTATGCCATAGGCGCTCTTTCAGGCCCGCATGCGCGGTATCTACGCCGGCATCTATAACTGCAACAAGTACTTTATGGCTTGGCTTTCCGTTTAGGTATTGTTCTTTGGCCTTGTCTAGGCTAATCCCCATATAACCGTCCCTCTCTTTGTCCAAAAGGTGCCAACCTTGTAGTTTCGTCCTGTCCAAAAGGGCACTTTGTTGGGCTTTGCTTACTTCTGTATGGGCAACAGCTAACACGGACATGCCTCCTATCATCAAGGCACGCCATAAACTTGATTTGATCATCATATAAATTAATTCAAAATGTGTATTCTTTTATTCTTCTATGATAGCAGCAACACGGCCTATTTCTCCACTGTCCAGCCGCACCTTGATGCCCCGAGAGTGGAATGCCGAAGAGGTTAAGATGTCTTTTACCACTCCTCTTGTCAATCTTCCATTACGCTGGTCCTTTTTAAGTATTATATCTACCAGCAAACCTCTATAGATGTCCTTTCGGTAAGTTCCCGCACTCATCAATTATTTAATTTTTGCGCAAAGGTAATCATACCCAGCGATACTGCTTACCTTATTGCAGATTAAACTTATCTGTCCGAAAAACATTAAAGTTATTTTTTATTGGTATAGTTGACTGACCGTAGCCAAAAAAGAATCTAACTCAAAAGGCTTTCTTACGTAAGCATCAGCCCCGCAACGTGCCGTAATCAATTCGATATCCTTAGCAGCAGACATGATCGCCACAGGGATATCCTTGGTTAATGGATTTTCCTTCAGCTCTTTACAAAGTTCGCTCCCCCACGTCCACACCAAGCGCTCATCCATGAGCACAAGGCCTATACTGCTGTCCTGTTTCAGGATATCATGCATTTTCTTTCCTGAGTCCGCCTCCACCTTATATCCCTCCAAACTTAGGACATCCGCAATCATTTCCGTAAATGCAGGATCGTCGTCAATACAAAGCACCTTTTTCATTTTTATCTTAGGTTCTATTTCCTTTATTCTAATTACGCATCTTTAATATACATAAACGTATTATTTCGGCGCTTCTTATGGCAAATTGTGTTCAAATAATGTCAGAAAAATACTATATGAAAAGATGAGCTTGAAAAACAAGGCTAAATATTAAATGCAGTTTTTTTGGATTGATTATTGAATTTAAAAAGTATATGGATAAATATGGACAGTTCTATTCAAACTGTATAGTTTTTTAAACAAGGATTTTTCTAAAGGATAATTTAATTAGGGATAAATGGAAGTAATTATGATATGTGACGATGATCGCGAAATCCTCGAATTGACAGGCCTTTTGCTGGAAAGTTATGGTTATAAAACATTGCTCGAGCCCAATTCTGCCAGGCTTTTTGAAAGGATAGTGAAAGAAATGCCAGACATCCTATTACTTGACTTCTGGATGCCAAAAGTAGCTAGAGATGAAGTTATCAAGATCTTGAAAAATGATATCAGGACAAGAAACTTACCCATCATATTGTTTTCCGCCAGCATAGAAGGAGCAATAATCGCACGGCAATGTGGTGCTAATGATTTCATTGCCAAGCCCTATGACGTAGAGCAGCTAAATTCAAAGATTCAGCATTTGTTGAAAAGTGCTTAGCTTCCTTAAAACTGCTTCAGTACTAAGCGACGAATGAAATCCTGCGTAAAGCCGAGGCCGTAGGCAATAAGCTGTACAAAAGCCGCTATCACTCCCAAAACAGCAACCTTTAAGGATTTGGTTTTTATCCAGGCATGAAAGAAAATTAACAAGATATAGATTCCCAACAGGATACGACATAATGCTCCTGTCCACCAACCGAACAGACTCGCCAGAAGGGTAAATGCCAAAAAGAACACAAAGGCACTAGGCAGGAAATGCACCAGCTTCAACTCTTTTGGAAAAAACTTGTAAATATTAATACGGGCCCTGCCAAAAAAATGCAGCTGTTTATAAAACTGCAAAAAATCCGTACGTCTCTTGTGATACACAACAGCATCTGGCACTAATCCTATCTTAAATCCAGCCTCGTGGATCCGGATACTATACTCGATATCTTCTCCAGATCGCGTAATCTTAAAGCCTCCTACCGACTCCCATACTTTTCTGGACACGCCCATATTAAAACTTCGCGGATGAAACATTCCGATATGTTTTTTACTCCCTCTAATACCACCTGTAGTAAATGGAGAAGTCATAGCATAGCTGATAGCTTTCTGTATTGGCGTAAAGGATTCATGTGCTGCGTCTGGACCTCCATAAGCATCGAGACCATGTTGCTTCACATAGGCATTTACCGTTTTCAGGTAATTGACAGGAATGAGGCAATCCGAATCGAACACGACAAAATAGTCGCCCTTGGCCCGTTCAAAACCGTAATTGCGGGCAAAACCTTGCCCGGCATTCTCTTTCACGAAATACCTCACATCCAGTTTATCTCGATAGCTATTAACGATTTCTTCCGCATCCGAGATAGATCCGTCTTCGATAATCAATACTTCAAAAGACGGGTAGTCTTGTTGCGTAAGGGTAAATAGCAGTTCGTCAATTTCCTGCGGACGATTGTACAGGGGAATAATAATGGAGAAAAACAGGTAATCAGACATGTATTAGATTTACGATTTTAGATTTAAGATGCTTCTTCAGCAAACAACTGGTAACTAACAACCGACAACCAAATTAAACAACCTTTTCAATCTGATAATGATTGCGCTCAGGCGCACTGCGAGAAACCAACTCGGCCACAAAGCCTGTCAAAAACAACTGAAAACCAACGACTATCGCAACCAGCGCAATATAAAACAAAGGTTGGTCCGTCACATCGCGATAAGGAAGATTTCTGCTGATGCTTATCAGCTTTTCGACGATCAACCAAATTGCGATAACAAAACCAGCAAAAAAACCGAGTACTCCCATAGAGCCGAAGAAATGCATAGGACGTTTGCCAAACTTACCAACGAAGAAGATGGACAACAAGTCCAGAAAACCATTGATAAATCGACTCATTCCAAATTTGCTGACACCATATTTGCGAGGATAGTGCTGCACTACTTGTTCATCAATACGTGTAAAGCCAGCCCACTTGGCCAAGACAGGTATATATCGATGCATCTCGCCATACACCTCTATATTTTTCACTACGTCCTTTTTATAAGCTTTCAATCCACAATTGAAGTCGTGCAGGTTGCGAATGCCCGACATTTTTCTCGTCGCCGAATTGAACAACTTGGTGGGCAAAGTCTTAGACAAAGGATCTTGCCGCTTTTTCTTGTAGCCAGATATCAGGTCGAACCCCTCCTGCACAATGCGCCTATAGAGTTCGGGGATCTCGTCGGGGCTATCCTGTAAATCTGCATCCATAGTAATGACCACCTCTCCAGTAGCTGTCGCAAAGCCTACGTTAAGTGCCGCAGATTTGCCGTAATTGCGCCGAAATTTAATGCCTACTAAAGCAGCATCTTGCTGCTTTAATTGCTCTATCATTGCCCAAGAACCATCATTACTGCCGTCATCCACCAATATAAGCTCATAAGAAAAGCCATGTTCTTCCATGACCCGTCTTATCCAAGCTACGAGTTCTGGCAAGGATTCTACTTCATTGTATAAAGGTACTACTACGGAAATATCCATTTGAAATTCTTTATTAAACTTCGTTTGGGGAAATGAGCTCTCCTGTTTCACTATTGTAATACCTAGGTTTTTCCCTTTTTAAAAGCAATGCAAATAGCAAGGAAAACACGAATATACAAATCACATAAATGGGAATATTCAAAAGTACGCTCTGCAATGACACTTCTCCTTCACTCGCTTTTTGTTCATCAATTTTTGCAATGTGTTTCTCCAGTTCCTCTTTGGAAGCACCAGATTTTTCCATTTCCGATATGGAAAGGGCAATGCGCTTCTCGTTGAACCTATCCTTCACGTCGGGAGCCACATAATTGTCAAAAACATAGCCACCTCCCACCAGAATTACTGTTGCTACAAGCAACATGAAAAACAAGCCAGTAGCGGCCTGCCTAAAATCCCAATAGCCTCCTATCTTTTTTCTAAGCCTGAATCCGAACACGATTACAAGTGCCAAGGTGCACATAAATCCCGTGACCATCGGTCCAAAAACCAGCACATATAATGAGTCGCTGCTCAGGTAATAATACATGGGAAGGACAGCCAATAGCAATAGGACAACGCCCAATACCGCCCCATAAAGCAATCCTGTATTTCTGATTTGTTTCTTAATTTCCATTTATTTGAAGTATCAAGACTTTTAAGAGGTATTAAGGCAGAAGGATGTAAGAAGTAAAGGTTATTCCTCATACCTTACTGGCCTAGACCTTATACCTACATTAATAAGCCGTACTATCCTCTTCCTCTATGAAAATGGGTTTTTCTTTTTTGAAGATAAGCGCCCATATAGCCGCTGCTATAAGATAGATGACCACTACCTGGGCCAAAAATTTCAGTACATCTACAAAGCCTGGATGAAACTGCACATACACGCCTTTTTCCATTTCTTCTATTGCCTTATCCAGCTGATCTTGATCCGTGATGAAATTCTCCATCATAGCAGTAGAGGAGTTCAGGGTCGTTTCAGTGATCAGGTTTTCATACTGCGGATCTATCTTGGCAAATACAATTCGAAATCCATAAAGAATGATCGCGGGTATAAAAAACAATAAAAATACCGTTTTGAAAGCTTCGCCAAAAGTCCAATACCCACCTATTTCCTTTCTGATTTGCAACGTGAAGTAGATAGCCAAGCCAAGACTGATAATGATCTTTACGATGCTTTCCTTCATAGTTCCAACAATGCTGGGGAATATATAGTAGAATAAAAGGAGCAATACAACATCTATCAACACCCATGCTAGGGCGTATTTTAACATGATTTGTAGCGGATTTGCTGTTGGAGTTTCGGTATAACTGTTCATAGTGCAATTTATTAGGGTTTATAACATTACTACTTGCTAAAAGTCACCAACAGAGAATAGATGGCCGCATCTTTTGCCTTTTCATTGCTGGCCGATAGGTAGCTCTTCCATGTATCATCGTTGGGATCGGGCTCGCTGAAAAAAGCCACCACTGGATAAAATAAAGGAGCGAGTTCCTCCTCAATGTCTATTTCGCTGGCCACGCGTGCTATTTCTTCGAAACTGCTGTCCACTAGCAATTGATTGGCGATCAAGGGCTCGTATATGCGGTGTTCGTCTTGAAATTCGTCTTCATCGACCAAAAGAAACTCTTTCAGAAAATCTTCTAGCTCTGGTTCCACATCCACGTCTCGGCACTCGTCCAGATACAATAAAACATTGAGCAGTTCGGTTCCCCTATCTAAGGTATCTTCCTCAATTTGTTCCCACTCGGGAGAATCTAAGTAGTCTTCCTCCAATCTTTTAGCGTCATCGGCGAAGAAATTCATCAACAACAGATCAAAGGCAAACTCACGTAGTTCCTCAAAAGCAATATAATCATCGAAAGCGCTGTCCAGCAAATCCACCTTCGCCATAAAATCCGCGTCGGCATTAAATACCGCGTGCAAAGCCGTCAGAAATTGCTCTTGTGACTCACCTTCCTGTTGCGCATAATGCGTTATACTTTCGTTCAGCGCTCTTTCTATACGATTGTTCATGTTTACTCGTTTAAATATGTTAAGCCATTGTTGACCGTCAACAGTACTTTACCCTTCAATTTTTGATTGAGATACGGCGAATTGCTAGACTTCGACCTATTGTTTCTTCCGTTAAAATGCCATAGCTCATTTGGGTCAAAAAGTACCAGATTAGCTAACTCAGATTCCTCAAAAATAGGTAATTTTATCTTTAAAACCTCTCTTGGCCCAATGGTTAATTTCTGTACTATTAAATCCAGGGGCAGCCCCGTATTCAATAACATAGGGAGCAATGTCTGCAGACTGATAATGCCATATTTGGCCACTTCAAATTCTACTCGCTTATATTCCACTTCATGTGGAGTATGCTGCGATACAATAGCATCTATTGTTCCATCCTTCAGCCCCTCGTGAAGGGCCGTAATGTCCTCAACCGTACGTAATGGCGGTTTCACCTTGTAATTGCTATCAAAGTCTGCAACGGCCTCGTCGCTCAGTACCAGATGATGAGCCGCTACATCGCATGTAACCTGCAAACCTTTTGATTTGGCCTCCCGAATAAGGGATATACTACCTGCAGTGCTAATGGTAGAAAAATGAATAGGCGCTCCATTATAGGCAGCGAGGTATAGATCCCTGCTCACCATCAACTCTTCAGCCAGGTTTGGGTTGCCTTTCATCCCTAGATAGGTACTCATCACACCTTCGTTCATCTTCGCCTTGCCGGCAACTGTACTGTCTTCGGCAAAGGAGAAAACCAAGGCATCAAAGCCTTTGCTATAGAGCAAGGCCCTGCTCATCAGTCCTGCCTGAGCCACGCTTTTGTCCCCATCGGTAAAGGCAACGGCCCCAGCCAGGCTCATGTCGTACATCTCTGCCAAATCTACGCCTTCCCGATTATGGCTAATGGCACCCAGAGGATATACGTCTACCAAGAGTCCCTTTGCTTGATTGACGATGTAGGAGACCTCCGCCCGGCTGTGAATAGGCGGTTTGGTATTGGGTTGCAACGCTACTCCCGTAAAACCTCCGGCGGCGGCAGCAGCGGTACCTGTTAATAAGGTTTCTTTGGTTTCAAGACCAGGTTCACCAAAGTTAACGTTAAGATCGAAAAAACCGAGCGAAAGGTAACAGCCATGAGCATCGATTACCTTGGCAGAATCGTCATTCAAGCTATTGCTCTCCCCTATCCTTTCCACTTTCCCGTTTTTCAAATGCACGTCTACTATTCGGTCATGCAATTCATGTCCGGGATAAATTACCTTGGCGGATTTAATGAGTATATTTTCCATCAGAAAAACACAGGCTTAATTTTGATTGTTGAGCAAACTTATATGGAACACCTACGTACACATTACCATGCAAATAGCCCTTTGGCTTCGCATAAAAAAAAACGAAACGTATAACCAAAGAAGAAAAAAATAGACGGGCCAATGTGGTCTCTTGAGACGATTTTTTGCGATGAATGGTGTGCTGTACTTCCATTAAAAAACAAAAGTACAAATTACCGCCAATTGGGAATGCTTTTTTTAATTTTTTATTAATGTGGCCGTACTGCTTTCATCGACCTTCCTCTGACATTCATTCGTACCTAAGCCCCAAAATCTTTTTGTCCTGCTCCACACACAACGATTCCCCTAGCCCGAACCTACCCATAAAGCACACCCTGGTACCACTACTGTCGAAGGAGAGTGGAATAAAGGACAAGGAAGGCTAAATGAATACTGAATGGTTAAAGGACTTGAACGGACCAATGACGCTATTTCATTGACTAATTTTGCAGCAAAAACACATCTATAGACCCAGCAAAGACAGCAGACCAACGATGAGTGCCCATTGGACGGAAAACGAGTAGCCCATAGCAGAACAAAAATAAAATAATTCCTATATTAGCGGGCGATAACTCGATATTGATGCCACCCGAAAAAGTAATCAACTTCGCTTTTCACCTCATTAGGAAAACTGTTCCTAGCCATTACCACTACCATCACGTAGAACATACGCAAGATGTGTTTGATGCTGCAAAGCGGATAGGTCGGTCGGAAGGCATATCGGCACAAGAGGAAGAAATCCTATTGCTAGCGGTCCTTTTTCACGATACAGGTTTTGCAAAGGGCAAGGAGGGACATGAGAAGTGGTCTTGCGAGATCGCACTACAGCATCTTCCTATGCTCGGCTATTCAACTACAATCATCGAACAGGTTTGTCCCATTATCTTAGCAACCAGAGTACCGCAACAGCCGGCCAACTTGTTGCAGGAAATCATATGCGATGCCGACTTGGACTATTTGGGAAGAGACGACTATGCCCTTTGGAGCGACAGGTTGTACAGCGAGCTCAAGTGGGAAGATCCGCAGTTGAGCGACAAGACTTGGCGCCAAATGCAAATTGACTTTTTGGAACAACATCGATATTTCACACAAACCAATATCAAGGGACGAGAGAACAAAAAACAGGATAATTTACAATTATTGATACATGGAGCATACAACAGAAACGACGAGTAAGGCAAAAGTGAATTTTGTATTAAGAGACATAGGTTATATGATTGCGGGCGTATTGTGTTGCGGCTTCGCACTGAAAGGGTTCTTGGTGCCTAATAGCTTCTTTGACGGCGGGGTTACCGGCATATCCCTCCTAATCCATGAGATATACCACTTCAATATCGCCTATGTCATTGTGCTGGCCAATCTACCCTTTATCGTGATGGGCTCCTATCTCGTGAATAAGACCTTTGCCCTCAAGACCTTGTTTTGCGTAGTACTCTTGGGCTTCTGCCTGCTCTATGTACCCTATCCCGTTATCACGTCCGACAAATTGTTGGTTTCCATATTTGGTGGTGCCTTCATGGGATTGGGTGTGGGGCTTTCCATGCGGGGAGGATGTGCACTGGATGGTATAGAGGTCTTGGCGCTCTATACCTTGCGGTGGAGCGGCTTCACCATCACGGAAGTTATCTTGGGCATTAACATCGTTATCTTTTCCATTGCGGCCATCCATTTGGGTATTCCCACGGCTCTGTATTCAGTGCTTACCTACTACACTGCCACCCGCATGATAGGCTTTGTAATCGAGGGACTGGAAGAGTACACCGCCGTCAATATCATTTCGGGCAAGAGCGAAATCATCAAGAAAAAACTGGTGATGGAACTAGGACGAGGCATTACGATCTACAAAGGCGAAAGGGGCTTTCTCAAAGATAGCTTTGAGGAAAGCCATCCTGTAGATATCATTTTCACCGTGATTACCAGATTGGAGGTACGGCGTATGAAGAACATGGTGCACCAAATAGATCCACAGGCTTTTATCTTCACCAATTCCATCAAGGAAGTGACAGGAGGTGTGCTCAAGAAGAGGATCAGGGAACACCATTGAGTTGTGTGTGGTCAGAGTTGTGCGTTGCGAGAAAAAAAATCTTACGAAATCACCTCATAAACGGCTACGGGATTGGCTTTGTTCTTGAGATTTATCTCTCCCATTTTGCTCATCTGGAAATACTCCCTGGCGGCTTCGTACACATTTTCCGGAACGACAATCTGTCCGGGTTGTGCCTTGGCCTGCAGGCGCTGAGCCACATTGACCACATCGCCAATCACCGTGTAGTCCAGCCGCTTGAGCGACGCCGAACCAATATTACCGGAAATCATTTCCCCTGAATTGATCCCTATAGACACCTGCGGATGGAACACCTTGCCATCGGCCGCAATATCGGGACATGCAGCAATCTTCTCCCTTGCGGCAAGCGCCGCATCAATGGCCCTATCTAAGTGGTAATCGCCCTTGAAAACGGCCATCACGGCATCGCCCATAAATTTGTCTACAAGTCCTTTTTGACTAATGATTTCCTTCACCATGATATCGAAAAAGGAATTGATCAACTGCACTACGCGATCGGGCTCAATGGATTCTGTAATGGACGTGAAACCACATATATCAATAAATAGCACCGTAGCTTCTACGCTTTCATTAACCATCAGGCTATTTTCAAACTCCTTTTGCGTCATGAAATTGAGTACGTTCTCATCCACGTACATTTTTAGGATGTTGTTTTCCTTAATGGCCTTCAGCGTCTGCTTCAGCTGATCGACATGCTGCAACGTCTTTTCTATGGTGACGTCCAGATCACTGAAATTGACAGGCTTGCACACAAAATCAAAGGCCCCCCTGTTCATTGCCGTCCGAATGTTGTCCATATCGCTATAGGCAGACACCATCACGGCCTTGATCATGGGATTGGCTTCGGGTAGCTTTGTCAGTAGGGTGAGCCCATCCATGCCAGGCATATTGATATCGCTCAACATCACCTCAATTGTCGAATCGCTCTTTAATATATCAAGTGCCGCCTGCCCATTCTCCGCAAAAACGAACTCATACACGCCTTCCCTAATCTTCTTTCTGAATTTTTGTTTAATGAGCAATTCCAGATCCGACTCGTCATCTACAACTAATATCCTAGCCATTATACATCCAATTCTTTAAGTTTTTCCTTCAACAATACAAAATCCAATGGTTTGGTAAGGAAGTCATCTGCCCCCAGCTCGAAAGAGCGCTTCCTGTTGTCTTCATCTCCATATGCGGTAATCATCATAATAAATGGTGGACTATATTGATGTTTATGCCGGATGGAATACAGCAACTCCAAGCCGCTCATCCCCGGCATATTGACATCCGAGAGAATGAGCACCACTTCCGATAATTTATCGTTCAAATAGATCAATGCTTCTTCTCCCGAATTGGCAAAATGTATTTCTATATCTCCTTGCTTGATTTCTTTCCTAAAACGTTGCATAAACAGCGGTTTCACATCAAGCTCATCATCGACTACTAAAATTTTCATTAATGCGTTATCTTATTCATTTTCTGGCAACCTCTTTATGCAACCGGAAGTGTAATTGTGAATTGGGCGTACTCCCTTGCCTTCGTATCTACCTTTAGCTCCCCCTGATGCCCATTGGTAATAATGTCGTAGCTCAAGGACAGTCCCAAGCCGGTACCCTGCCCGGTAGGTTTGGTGGTAAAAAAGGGCTGATAAATCTTTTCCAAAATATCACTTGGTATACCCAACCCATTGTCCCATACCGTAACGACTACCTTTTCATTGCCATACAAGTCAAATTCTTTTCTTGTCCTAGCCTCCACTTTAGGCATATAGTCGGCCATAGGGCTATTTTTCTTTTTCTCTGATACACTGTAAAAGGCATTGTTAAAAAGATTGAGAAGTACCCGACCAAGATCTTGAGGTACGGCCTTCACCTGTTTCAGATTGGGGTCAAAGTCCGTTATCATCTGTGCATTAAAGCTTTTGTCCTTAGCCCGGAGCCCATGGTAACTCAAGCGCAGGTATTCATCGATCAAGGCGTTCAAATCTATTTCTTCCTTTACGCCGGTAGTAGTCCTAGAATGTTGGAGCATTCCCTTTACAATGGAATCGGCACGTTTGCCGTGGTAGGTAATCTTCTCCAGATTTTGCGATAGATCGTCCATAAGGTCGCCTATATCCTCACTTTCTTGCCATACTCCTTTATCCTTTAAGGTATCCCGCAGTTCATCCAATAGCTCTACACTCACCTCTGAGAAGTTGTTCACAAAATTGAGCGGATTTTGTATCTCATGGGCAATGCCCGCCGTCAATTCACCCAGCGAAGCCATTTTTTCGGATTGAATGAGCTGTGTTTGTGCGTTCTTCAACTCGGTGAGGGTCTTTTCCAGTGCTTTATTCTGTTTCACCAATTGGGCCGTTCTCTCCGTTACCTGCTGTTCCAGTTCCAACTTGGCCTGAGACATCACTTTGTTCTCGGCCAAGCGCATTTGGCGTTCTTTCTCCAGCGCTTTTTGCTGCCTATTGGTAAATATCCACATGCAAAAAAACCAGATGACGGCAAGGATAGTTAGATTTTCAAGAAAATCGTCGTACTTGGCGTAAAAACCTGGGGCGAGAAGCTCTATAAACCAATCTGCGATGGAGATAAACAACAACGGTAGGACGGCATAAATCAAAAACCTCACTCGCTTGAAAAAATCTTCTTTATAAATAAGATAGCAAAGCCATCCCAGCAATATACATGAGCCCAAGAAAAACAGGTTTTGCAGAGACGAATATACCAAACCGCCTATGAGCAGACCGATAAAAGTCAACATCAACAATTTCAACTGCTTAGCCCACTCGCCATTCTCCGAGTGCTTGGCAATTCTTTGCAAAAAAGCGACGAAAATAATCCCTATGATAGGTTCGAGCATGATGGCGTATAAAATATCGTATTATTTTGTCGCTAAGTTAGCATTTCTTCATCAGTATGAAAATTCTCCCAAAGGAAAACTATAGGGCGTCAAATCAACAATATAGTCTGGATTAATATTTTTTGTCACAGCAACAACAAAACATTTCAAAAAAAAACACGTTATTATTTTCAAATCAACACGGTTACATCTAACGAATTGAATATCCAATGAAATTTATTAGTCGTTCGTTCTTGTCCATTTGCTTCCTTTTCCTTTTTCAGTTTAAGCCGTATGCACAAGACCTCTCCTTTCCGGTTCAACAACAGATCAACGAGTTGAGCAAATTTGCCAATAGCTATCTCGACGCTTATAGCCGTGACTTTTCGTCCAACTTCGGCTATTCCCTAAACCAGGGTTGGGGATACGGCAAGCAACCGGGAAAACTGGGAAGTATTTCGCTATCGTTAATCACCTCTTCAGCATTTATCCCCAAGGGCGAGCACTACATGAATACCTCTGAACTATACAAACCCACTTTCATCACCACGTCTCCCACTGCCTCCACGCTCTTTTCAAAAAATGTGGATAGCTGGATGCGCTACTACGTGCTTAATCCAGAAACCGGCGAGCGATTGACCGACCCCAGAAATGGCGATGAGATCTCGGGCCAGTTCGATCTCTTGGATGGGCTAGGCATTGAGAGGGGCTACACACCTTATGCTTTGCCGCAACTAAATGTAGGCATTGGCCTGGGCACGGAAGTATCCGTAAGGGCATTGCCTATACACCTGCAAGCGAATGATGGGGATGACGTACGCCTTTTTGCCTTTGGCATGGGAATAAGGCACGATCTCAGCCAGCACTTGGCCTTGCTCCGCCTGAGTCCCATTAAATGGAATATTTTGCTTTCGTACACCAAACAAAGTACAAAATACAAACCATCTCTCGGACATGACTTCCTGAACACCAATAATGAATATTTTACCAGTCGCAGCAGTGGCCTGGAAGCACAGTATGCGACCAATTCCTATCAAGCGGTACTTACAGGCTTATACAAGGCTCCTAAATTCATTAGCCTATCTGCTCAATTAGGCATTATACGTCAAACAGGCATATTAAAAGGGCTTGGACATTGGTCTTTCCAGTTCGACCCAGAACTTGTGGATGTAGACCAGTTCTATGTGGAGGTAAACGATCCCATACACATAAGCCACGGCAAAACCGTACCCTTAATAGGTGCATCTATGCTTTTGGGGCAAGGCTTTTTCCAGACAGAACTGCAGTACGCCTATGCCAACGTGCACCTCATGTCCCTAGCCTTCAGATTTAATCTATTCAATGGAGTGGGTCTGTGATAGGCTTTCTCCGATTTGCTGCCGCCACATGGCAAAGTACAGTCCTTTGAGGGCCAACAGATCGGCATGGGTACCCCATTCCACTATTCTTCCTTTCTCCAGGACAATAATGCGATCGGCATGCATCACCGTGGAAAGCCTGTGGGCAATCATGATGGTAAGATGCTGGCGTTTTTCCGTGATGTTTCTTATCGTAGCGGAAATTTCCTCTTCCGTAATGGAATCGAGCGCGGAAGTTGCCTCATCAAAAATAAGGAGATGAGGATTGCGCAACAATGCCCTGGCGATAGACAGGCGTTGACGCTCGCCTCCCGAAAGCTTGAGCCCGCCCTCGCCTATTACCGTTTCCAACCCGTTCTCCGCCCTATCCAAAATGCTCTGCCCAGCCGCCTTATGAATGACATCCGCTATCAGTTCATCACTGGCACTTGGATTGACAAAGAGCATATTTTCCCGGATAGTACCCGAGAAAAGCTGGGTATCCTGTGTTACCATACCAATTTGCGAACGCAAGGCATCAAAATCCACCTCCGCTGCCGATATGCCATTGTATAAAATATCTCCGCTGCTAGGCTTGTACAGACCAACCAACAACTTCACCAAAGTAGTTTTCCCGGAACCCGACGGCCCAACAAAGGCGATGCTCTCTCCCCTACTAAGCGAAAAGCTAATGCCTTGCAACGCTGGGCGGTGAGCTGTGGAATGCTGAAAAACGACCTGCTCAAATTGCAACTTATCTATTCGGCTTATGACGGCAGGATTAAGCGGTCTGTGCTCTACGGGCTTGGAAAAAAGTTCCTGCAGATTGTTCAGAGAGGCCTCGGCCTCTCGATAGGACATGATGATATTGCCCAACTCCTGTAGCGGTCCAAAGATAAAGAAGCTATAAAACTGCATCATCATCATTTGGCCTACGGTAATCTTATCCCGAAACACAAAAAACAAAAGGGCAAACATGATGCACTGCTGCAAGAAGTTAACAAAGGTGCCCTGAATAAAGCTCACCGTCCGTATGCTCTTCACCTTGCGCAGCTCCAATTGTAAGATCTTCATGGTAGTATCGTTCAAACGTCCGATCTCTTGCTGCGTTAGGCCAAGACTTTTCACCAGTTCGATATTGCGGAGCGATTCCGTGGTAGATCCTGCAAGCACATTGGTCTCCTTCACGATATTCTTTTGTATGACCTTTACCCTTCTGCTCAGAATACTGGTCAGTAGGCTGAGTACAATGGCGCCAACAAGATAAATAAGCGGCAATAAAGGGCTCAACTTAAAAGCCACTATCGTCACGAATACCAAGCCTACAATAGTAGTAAACAGCACGTTGATAAAACTGGAAATAAACTTTTCGCAATCAGCGCGCACCTTGGTCAAAACGGACAAGGTTTCGCCACTCCGTTGATCCTCAAAATCCTGATAAGGAAGTCGTAAAGCATGTTTCAATCCATCGGTATATAATGACGCCCCGAAACGCTGGATGATAACATTGACCAAATAATCCTGAAAAGCCTTGGCTATACGTGAAACCATAGCAGCCCCAATAATCATGAGCAAGCCAATGGTAATACCCCTGAAAAACTCATCATCTGCACCGCGAAGTCGAAAAGAGGCGGCCTTATTGGCAAAGGGGTCTATCAATACGTTTCCTAAAATATAGGGATTGAGCAAGGAGAAAATCTGATTAATGGCCGCACAAAACAAAGCTAGCACAATCAGCCATTTATATGTTGTAAGATACCTTAATAAAAGCTTCATTGTTATTTGGATACTTTTGTTTGATAATAGTTACACCGTTTCATGCAATTTCCGATTAAGAAAGCTACATCGCATCGAATGTATACATTCAACGGGCAAATATATACTATGAATTAACAGCCGGATGTCAATTTCTAAAAGAAGGATATTCTCTTAAAAAAATAAGGCCTTCAACCGGGGAGATTGAAGACCTTAACTAACCAATTATAAACCTAAATTATGATGACACAAAGATAGTGTACAAAATACACTATTCAAAATATTTTTACGAAAAATTTGTCAACAGAAAGTCAATAAAACCAAGGTTGGCTAAATAACATCACAGCGGAGGAAATTGCTAATTCTATGTCCCTCATGTTCATCAAACAAAAGGGCTTCCAGCATTGTTCCCTATCGAGAAACCAACTAATTTCATCATATGACAAAGCCCTTATCATGGTTCATTTTTCTGCTATTGCAATGCATGGTTTACTCGGGTGTAGCCCAAGAAGTTCATCTTATTCCGCAAATCGGTGTCAACCTAGGCACCTATAACTTCGACAAGACACTGAACAACACCTCCCAGCAACGCCTTGCTCCCGGACTGACGGCCGGGGTGGGATTTAATATCGCATTCAGCTCATCTAGGGATTTCATTCTACAACCCGAGATCAACTATAGCATGCGCAATTCCATTACGGACTTTATCTCCACTGGCCAAACCACAGACCCAGCTACCACCATCAGACAAAAGACACAATTACACTATATCGACATTCCGCTCTTGGCCCGCTTTGATTTTGGTGTAAGTACAAGATACTATATCAATGTCGGTCCGTCCATATCCTATGCCTTTGCAGGAAGGGAGTCTTATGAAAGCAGTACGATAGCCAATTTTGACAACATCAGCCGAAAGGCCGATTTCAATGAAAAATTCAATAGAATTGATTGGGGAGTATGGCTGGGTGGTGGTGTGGAAATACCTGTCAACGATTCCTTTTTACTACTGGATGGGCGCTATGGGATTGGCATGAGAGACTTATACAAGAACATGTCCATTCCCGGTGCCGGCAGTGAAGAAACGGCGATAGGGAATGACGGACGTAGCCGTTTGTTTCACATCACAGTAGGATATGCGCTTCCTTTGTAAGCGGAAAAACCCATCATTATGCGCCCATTTCCCCGTGAACTAAATTTACGCAAACGGTTGCGCCAAATTACGCAACCGTTTGCGTTGTCAAAATGGCGTTGCAAGCCTTTGCAGTATGCCTCCGAAACCTTACCTTAGGCTTCGAATTTAATCAATCATTGACGTATGGATAGAAGATCTTTTCTCAAGACGGGGTCTATTGCCGCAGCAGGTATCGGTCTTGCTTCGAACAATTTATTTGCACAGGACAAGAAGATCCGTTTGGGATTTATAGGTGTTGGCCTTCGTGGTCGCAATCACGTGAACCTAGCCCTTAGGCGTGACGACGTGGAAGTAGTAGCCATTTGCGACACACAGGAAGAACCATTGGCAAGCTGCAGAAAACAATTTCAGAAGGCTGACAAAGCACTACCAAAGGAATATACTGGCGGATTGGATGCTTATAAAAAAATGATCGACAAGGAAAAGCTAGATGCCGTCATCATTGCGACCCCTTGGCAATTTCACAAACAACAGTCCATAGATGCCATGAAAGCAGGGCTATACGTGGGCTGCGAGGTAATTGCAGGGGCTACAGTGGAAGATCACTGGGAAATAGTCAAAACCTCTGAAAAAACGAAGATGCCCTATATGACATTGGAAAACGTTATCTACAGACGTGATGTAATGGCTATTCTACATATGATACGTCAAAAGCTATTTGGCGAATTGGTGCATTTCGAAGGCGGCTATCAACATGACCTGCGCGAGGTGTTATTCAATGATGGAAAGCAACCTTATGGCGGCGGCTATGAATATGGTCCCGAAAAGTCCATGAGCGAAGCACAATGGCGTACGCAGTTCAACATAGACCAAGATGGTGACTTATATCCTACACATGGCATTGGCCCCATTATGAAATGGGCGGACATCAACCACGGCAATCGCTTCACCAACCTGGTAGCATTTTCCAGCAAGGCACGGGGTTTGGCAGATTATATCGAAAAAAATGCCCCCGGACACCCTAATGCCAAGATCAATTATAAAAATGGCGATGTCACAACTACCTTAATGAACACCAGTAACGGGGAGACTGTGCTGTTATCTCATGACGTGCACTTGCCCCGTCCCTACTCGCTCGGATTCCGCGTGCAGGGTACCGATGGCATATGGATGGATGTGAACAATGGCATTTACATAGAAGGGCAGGCAGCCAAAGGTCATGCCTGGGATCGGGCAGACGAATGGTTGAAGAAATACGACCATCCACTGTGGGCGAAGTACGCCAGCGATGCCGCAGGTGCAGGCCATGGCGGCATGGATTGGTACGTTTTCAATGCCTTTATCATAGCCGTGCGCGATAAAAAGCAACCCCCCATTGATGTGTACGATTCGGTCACGATGAGTGTCATCACACCGCTTTCCACGCAGTCACTGGCAGAAGGCAACAAATCGTTGGAATTTCCGGATTTCACGGAAGGGAAATGGAAAACCAGAAAAAGCACATTTGCACTAGACGACAGCGGATATTAGGTTTTAGGTGTGCACTGAACCATGCAATGACATAAGTACAGGACAAAATTTATTGTTCTAAAAACGCGTCATTGCGAAGAAGAATGATGAAGCCTGACTGCAGTCAGGCTCCATTTTTGTTTGTCAGATTGCCACGTCGTACCTCCTCGCAATGACACCGGCACGACCGTCACTGCGAGGAACGAAGCAGTCCCGCACAGGCGGATCGTCGTTGCAAACGGGATTGCTTCACTCCCGGCACCATCCGCCCCTTCCGCTCGCAATGACAAACAAGCAAAAAGATTTTCGCCCTATACAGATACATTAAAACATTATCTTATTGTCAAAGCACTTCTTTCAAGTGCTTATAGTTACTCTTCACCGTATCCAGCACTTCGTCCATTCTGCCATTCAGTATAAGCTTGCCCATGGTGATGGCATAACCTTTCATCTGCGAAAATTCGATTTTTGGCGGCATGGCCAGAGAGTTGGGATTCGTCTTGGCATGTACCAGAATAGGCCCATCATGAGACAAAGCTTCGGCAATGGCACTTTCCACATTATCGGGATCGTCCACGCATATCCCCTTCATGCCCATAGCAAGCGCCACGGTAGCAAAGTCGGGGTTATACATATCCGTTTCGTTGTCTGGCAATCCGGCTACTTCCATTTCCAGCTTCACCATGCCCAAGGAGCGATTATCAAACACAATAATCTTGATAGGCAGGTTATATTGAACGATAGTAGCCAAATCGCCCATCAACATGGACAGTCCACCATCGCCACAAAAGGCGATAACCTGCTGGTCGGGACGAGCCAATGCGGCACCAATGGCCTGTGGCATGGCATTGGCCATAGACCCATGGTTGAACGAACCAAGCATTTCGCGCTTGCCAGTAGCGGTAATAAACCGCGCTCCCCATACACAGCTCATGCCGGTATCTACCGTAAAAATGGCGTCATCTGCGGCTAACCTGTCAATGGTATGTGCCAAGTATTCTGGTGAGATATTGTTTTTCTCTCCCCTATCTTTCACATAGGTCAATTGAATTTCTTTCACCTTATCGTACACCTTGAGCTGCGCATCTAGAAAAGCACTATCTTCCTTTTGCTGCAGCAATGGCAACAGGGCTTTTATCGTTTCCTGCACATCGCCAGCCAAGCCCATGGTCAACTTGGCCCGACGACCCAAGCGCTCAGGCTTTTCATCGATCTGGATTATGTCGCAATCTTCAGGTATAAAATCCTTATAGGGAAAGTCGGTTCCCAACAGCAGCAGCAAATCGGATTCGTGCATGGCATGATAGGCAGATGGCAGACCGAGTAGCCCCGTCATTCCCACTTCATTGGGGTTGTCGTGCTGCAAGTACATTTTGCCCCTGAAGGAATAGCCTACCGGCGCCAATATCTTTTTGGCCAAGGAAATAACCTCCTCATGCGCTCCCTTACAGCCTATGCCACCAAAGATGGTAATGCGCTTATGGCTATTAATAGTATCTGCCAGTTGCTGCAACTCATCATCCGAAGGTCTCAAAACAGACTGATAACGCATCAAGCTCGTTTCGCTAGTGATTTCTACAGCCTTCTCCATGGCCACATCACCCGGCAAGCCCAGTACCGCAACCCCTTTTTTGCTATAGGCATGCTGTAAAGCCATTTGCAGCATACGCGGCAATTGTTTGGGGGTGGTGGCGATTTGGTTATAGACACTGCAATCGTCAAACAACTTGATGGTATTGGTTTCCTGAAAATAACTGGACCCCATCTCCTCGCTGTGCATCGTAGAGGCAATGGCCAGTACAGGAGCACCTGATCGATTGGCGTCATACAGGCCATTGATGAGATGCACGTGCCCAGGCCCACTGCTACCGGCACAACAGGCAAGTCCATCTAGTTCGGCTTCGGCCGCGGCCGCATAAGCGCCAACTTCCTCATGTCGCACATGGATCCATTTTATCTTACCATTGCGCCGCACGGCGTCATTGAACTCATTGAGGCTATCACCTGTCACAGCATAAACCCTTTTAATCCCCGTATCGACTAAGGTTTCTACGATTTGGTCAGCAACTTTCTTTGCCATAATAATAAACTGAATTTACAATAATAATGATCGTGGTCGTCATTGCACATTTGTGCAAATATTTATTACAACAAGACAACGTTCATTTGGTTTTGGTCTGCCGCCAGATTCCCGATCAAAATAGCTGATGTCTGATAGCTGATAACTGATTTCCCACATCTTTTCCCTAGTTTTACCCAAAATTTCAGACCACATGTTTCACAAGCGTATATTATTCCCCTTTTTCATATTGATACTGATCGGTTTCTGCCTGTCTGCGTGCCGAAGCCAATATGCAGCCACCGAAAAGATCTACAAGGGACAAGCCAAGGAATTTGCCAAGTTAATCTCCACTACACCTCCTACCAATCAAGCTTTTGACTCCTTACAAGTAGAACAAAAACAATGGATTGGCTCGGTCAACTTTGGAATCCGCAGGCCAAATTTTGTTATTATCCACCATACGGCACAAGACTCATTGGCCCAGACCATCCATACCTTTCACCTGCCACGCACGCAAGTAAGCGCCCATTACGTGATTGGCCGAAATGGGGAAGTGGTGCAGATGGTGAACGATTACCTCCGGGCGCAGCATGCCGGCATAGGAAAATGGGGAAAGGACACGGATCTCAACTCCTCCTCCATTGGCATTGAGCTGGACAACAATGGACATGAACCTTGGTCGGACATACAAATAGAAAACCTCATAAAATTGCTGGCCATCTTAAAGGAAAAGTACAAAATACCCGAGGCCAATTTTATCGGTCATTCCGATATTGCCCCTAAAAGGAAACCCGACCCCGCCAATTTCCCTTGGGATCGACTTGCACAGGAAGGTTTTGGCTATTGGTATGATGACCTGGACAGCTTGGTGATGCCACCTGAAGGCTTTGATCCCGAAGTGGCACTAAGCCTGATAGGATATGACACTAGTGATATCAATGCGGCTATCGTGGCCTTCAAGCGCCATTTTATACAAGACGACATCGAACCTGTCTTGACCGAAAGGGACTTGAAGATATTGTACAATATCTATCCGAAATATAAATAAGTTTATTGGCTGATCAGTCATTTGTTGACTGGCTTGAAAGGCTGCTCACAATGCAAAATTAAGCATCGATCCAATTACCATCCTGACGGATAATCTCAATCAACTCGTTGAGCGCATCGGCAGATGGTACATTGCGCTTGACCACTTCCTTGCTTCTGTAGAGGGTTACTTTTCCAGGGCCAGCTCCCACATAGCCATAGTCGGCATCGGCCATTTCGCCGGGACCGTTGACGATACAGCCCATAATGGCTATTTTCAAACCTTTTAGATGGCTGGTGCGACTGCGGATCATCTGGGTGGTCTCCTGTAGGTCAAACAGTGTTCGGCCACAACTGGGACAAGAAATATATTCGGTTTTGGATATACGCGACCGCGTGGCTTGCAGGATAGCAAAGGAGGCAGAAACCAATTTATCTGTGGGTATGGCAGGCGAATCTATCCAAATGCCATTTCCCATCCCGTCAATGAGTAATGCGCCCATATCCGTTGCGGCATATAGCTGCATTTTCGAAATAGGCTCTTCGTCGCTCATGATGTCTCCAAGTGGACCATTGAAATCCTTTGGATCGTAACTGCGCTTGACGATAACCGGCATATCAAGCCCCCATTCCTTCAACTGATAGAAAAATTGGCGCTGATCTGCCATGCCGTGCGCCGCATTGGTTGTCAGCACAAAGACCAAGGTTTCGTCTACCGGCAAGTCTGCAAACAAATTGCCGTAAAGATCGTCCTTTTTCAAAGAGACCAGGTTCAGGTGCGCATCCCGTTCGTCGGCATGGATATATTGTTCCAAGCTATAGAGCGGATGTGCGTTGGCCTTATTCTTCAATAGCTGCCAAGTAGGATAATCGTATACCTGCTTGAGGTTGCCCGGCATCTGAAAAGAAGGCAAATTGCTGCCCAAAAAAACAAAATCTACCGACTGCTCTCCCATGTGGAACTTATCCAGTAAAGGATCGTATATATAACCTATTTCGTTCAGTACGGCAGGATCTACCAACCGCTTGGCTGACAGATCGGCCACTACCCGTGGCACCATAGCACCGCCGATGAAGGCGTTCACCTCGGCCACTTCCCTCCTGCCATCTTTGACCGACGGCTCGGCAGCTTCACTTGCTACAGGAGCATGTGCCGCACGCGACACATAGCGTTTCACCAGGGCCCTTGCCACGGGAGCCTCCAGCTCGGGTTCTTCCGTGAGCGATACCCGCACCGTATCTCCCAAACCGTCTTCCAGCAAGGTACCGATACCCACGGCCGATTTGATGCGGCCATCTTCGCCGTCGCCGGCCTCCGTCACGCCCAGGTGCAAGGGGTAGTTCATTCCCTCTGCCACCATTTTCTCTACCAACAGCCTGTAGGCCTGCACCATCACCTGCGGATTGCTCGATTTCATGGAGATGACCAAATTATAATAATTCAGGTCCTCACAGATACGCATAAACTCCATGGCAGACTCCACCATGCCCTCGGGCGTATCGCCATAATGGCTCATGATACGGTCGGAAAGCGACCCGTGGTTAGTACCGATACGCATGGCCGTGCCGTATTCCTTGCAGATCTTCACCAATGGCGCAAACTTAGCGTATATGCGTTCCAGTTCAGCCTGATACTCGGTATCGGTATAGGTCAGCTGGTCAAACTTCTTCTTGTCGGCATAATTGCCCGGATTGATACGTACTTTCTCAACGATACGGGCCGCTACTTCAGCCGCATTGGGCGTAAAGTGAATATCGGCCACTAAAGGCACATGACAACCACGCCTACGAAGTTCTTTCTTTATTTCAGCCAGGTTTTGAGCCTCTTTGATACTTGGAGCCGTAATACGCACATACTCACATCCGGCTTCTACCATGCGAATGGTTTGCTCCACCGATCCCATGGTATCCATCGTATCCACCGTAGTCATGCTTTGGATACGTATGGGTTGATGTCCTCCCATAGGCACATCGCCAATGCTTACCTCGCGCGTAAGCCAACGTTTGTAATGGGTAAGTGATTCGCAATAGCCCCCAGGCAAGATCAAACTTTTAGCCGTATCCATATCAAGGGCAAAGATATGGATTTTAGCCCATACGGCAATTATTGCAGCTGCAATTGTATCGGCAAGGTGTAGACCACCCTTACAGGTCGACCATTTTGTATACCGGGCTTCCATCGTGGGGCACTTTGCAGCACCCTTATCGCTTCTTCACCGGTACCTTTGCCAATTGCCTTCAGAATCTCAAAGCCACTCAAGCTCCCATCTTTCTCTACGACAAACTTAACGACAATCCTTCCTTGTACGCCAACAGTTTGCAGCTCCGAAGGTATACGGTAATGCTTAGCCACGTAATCCAGAAAAGCCGCCATGCCTCCGGGAAATGAAGGCATGATCTCCACATGCTCCATCACCTCATTCCCTCCATGCGCCGCCGTTCCTTCCGTAATTCCTTGCCCCTTGCCCGATTCGCTTACCGCCACGCCTATGGTAATATCCGCACCCGGATCGCCCGCAATGGTCTTTGGCCCGGGATTTGACTTTTTCAAGTCGGCTACAGTAGGCACCTCATCTACGGCCATATGCGCTTGTACTACCCTTGGCCGAGGCATCCGCACCTGATCCATTCGTGCCTTAGCAGGCGCAGCTGCAGGAGTGCTGGGCACAATTATTTTTTCCTCAAGGGCTATCGGAGGCATCAAATCTACTCCCGTGGAGACATCGCCACCTGGTATAACGACCGCATCAGGCTTCAAATGGCCCCACAAATAAGGCGCTACCACTCCCAACAAAAAAAGCCCCATTCCAGCAAATAGTGCTTTCGTCAAATCGCTATTGGCCTGCTTGCGCATCACATACGCTCCATATAGCTTGTTTCTTCCTTCAAAGACCAGCTCCAGCCAGTCGCTTGACATAATATTGGCACCTTTGAACAACATAAGACAGGATTTTCAGATTAAACCATGTAATGACTTTAATACTAAGATGAAATCGGTCATCCGTTTCCACAAAAGGGAGCATTAAAATGTCAAAACAGCGTTTTGTATCCCATCCGTCCCAAAAATGAAAAAATTATTATAAGTTTGTAGGCTTAGAAAAAGTACGAAGACAAATATCAAAATAAAACGGAAATGAACTACGACATCATTGTAATTGGTAGTGGGCCCGGCGGATATGTAGCTGCTATCAGGGCATCTCAATTGGGCTTCAAAACAGCTATCGTGGAGCGCGAGTCTCTGGGCGGTATCTGCTTGAACTGGGGATGTATCCCTACCAAGGCTTTATTGAAAAGTGCGCAAGTTTTTGAATATCTCAATCATGCTGCCGACTACGGCATCAAGGTAGAAGGTGGTGAGGCCGACTTTGCCGCCATCATAAAGCGAAGCCGTGGTGTGGCCGATGGCATGAGCAAGGGCATTCAATTCCTGATGAAGAAAAACAAGATCGATGTCATTATGGGTACCGCCAAGATCAAGAAAGGTGGCAAAGTGGAAGTGAAAGGCGGTGACGGATCTACAAAAGAATATACAGCCAAACACACGATATTGGCCACTGGAGCTCGCTCTAGGGAATTGCCCAACCTCAAACAAGACGGCAAGACCATTATAGGCTATCGTCAGGCCATGAATTTGGAAAAACAACCCAAGTCATTGGTAGTTGTTGGTTCCGGGGCTATCGGCGTGGAATTTGCTTATTTCTATAATTCGATAGGCACCAAGGTGACCGTAGTGGAATACCTAGACCGTATTGTTCCCGTAGAAGACACCGATATTTCCAAGCAATTGGAGAAGAGCTTGAAGAAAGCGGGTATCGACATCCTCACCAGCGCCGAGGTAACAGGCGTGGACACCTCCTCATCTCCGGCAAAGGTAAGCATCAAGACTGCCAAGGGCGAGCAAACCATCGAGGCAGAGGTCGTATTATCGGCAGTTGGCATTACGCCCAATATCGAAAATCTGGGTCTTGAAGAGGTAGGCGTCAAAACGGACAAAGGACGTGTACTGGTAGATGATTATTATAAAACCAACGTAGAAGGTGTATACGCCATAGGCGATATCGTAAAAGGTCAAGCTTTGGCACACGTGGCGTCTGCCGAAGGTATTACCTGTGTAGAGAAGATAAAAGGACTGCACGTAGAGCCTATCAACTACAACAACATTCCGGGATGTACCTATTGCTCGCCAGAGATTGCCTCCGTGGGCTATACCGAAAAAGCTGCCAAAGACGCAGGTTATGAGCTTAAGATTGGTAAATTCCCATTCTCAGCATCAGGCAAGGCAAGTGCCTCTGGAGCTAAGGATGGTTTTGTGAAAGTCATCTTCGATGCCAAATACGGCGAGTTCCTTGGAGCCCACTTGATTGGCAACAACGTGACCGAAATGATAGCCGAAGTGGTTGTGGCCCGCAAACTGGAAACTACCGGACACGAGATCATTAAATCGGTACACCCGCACCCTACCATGAGCGAAGCCATTATGGAAGCAGCTGCGGACGCCTATGGCGAGTGTATCCATTTGTAGCAGTTAGTAGACATCATTATAGCAAGTCATTGGAATGTGCTCCAATGACTTTTTTTATTTCATACCCCATGATATGGTAAAAATCACTTTGCATTAAGTAAATTTACCTCCATCAAAAGACAGGTCCATAGTTTGAAGTTGCTTATGTCAGCATGCTTACGATACTTGTTGAATGATTGATTTTGTGCGTATTGCCTGCCTTTCGGGAGATTGGCTTTTTTACTTTTTACTTGATACTAAACTATGGCCCTAAACTACGTTTGGATTGCATTTTTTCTTGTCGCCTTTGCCGTTGCACTAATCCGCCTTATTTTCTTTGGCGATACGGAAATCTTCAAGATCATTGTCGACGGCACCTTTGATTCTGCCAAGATGGGCGTGATGGATATTGCCTTGCCCCTCATAGGCATCATGACCCTTTGGCTGGGCATCATGAACATCGGCGAAAAGGCAGGAGCCATTACCTTCATTTCGCGCATCATCGGCCCATTCTTCAACCGCATCTTCCCCGAAGTACCCAGAAACCATCCAGCCACGGGACATATGGTCATGAACTTCTCCGCCAATCTGCTTGGACTCGACAATGCGGCAACACCCTTTGGGCTCAAGGCCATGAAATCCCTGCAAGAGATCAACCCCAACAAGGAAGAAGCCAGCAATGCGCAAATCATGTTCTTGGTGCTGCACACATCGGGACTGACGCTCATCCCGCTGAGCATTATGGCCCAAAGGGCTATCTTGGGTGCAAATGACCCTTCGGACATATTCATTCCCTGTCTCATTGCCACCTACGTAGCTACCGTGGTGGGGCTTATCGCAGTGGCCATCAAACAACGTATCAACTTGTTCAATAGCGTAGTTATTTCTTGGTTGGGAGGCATCACGCTCGTATTGGGCGGTATGATAAGCTATTTTCATTTCTTTCTCAACAAGGAACAGATAGAACTTTTCTCCAAGGTCTTTTCCAATATCATCCTCTTCAGCATCATTGTGCTGTTTATCTTGGGTGCCATCCGCAAGAAGGTAAATGTATATGAAACCTTTATAGAAGGGGCCAAAGAGGGATTTACTACCTGCGTAACCATTATCCCTTATCTCGTAGGCATGTTGGTAGCCATCGGTGTACTCCGCAATTCGGGTGTATTGGGTTATATCGTCGACGGTTTTGCGTGGACCTTTCAACAGGCAGGGCTTCCCACCGACTTCACCCCTGCCCTACCCACGGCATTTATCAAGCCACTGAGCGGCAGCGGGGCCAAGGCCATGATGGTAGACACCATGACCACCTATGGCCCCGATTCCTTCATTGGCCGACTGGCATGCGTATTTAATGGTTCGGCAGACACCACGTTCTATATCGTGGCACTCTACTTTGGTTCGGTAGGCATCAAACGTACCCGCTATTCCATCCCTTACGGACTTATCGCCGATTTGGCAGGTATTATAGCGGCTATTTTTGTGGCTTATTTATTTTTTGGATAGGAAATATCTTTAGATAATAGTAGAGCACAATGGATTATAACCAAACAGAAATTATACTCTCGATGTACAGATGTATGTACAACAAAACGTGATTATTACAAAAACCGTAATTTTGCCATCCTGAGCGACGTCATTGGATTCTCGCTTAGGAAAAAAGAAAAAAAGCTCTGTAATCAGATTTTCAAAAAAAATGCTTTGCTGTTTGGTATAATAAAGTTATTTTTGGGCAAATTTAAAGTTGTACTTAAAAAATGTCCAAATCAAAGACAGGGTTTTTACAGCGTCAATTACATAGCGAATTAGTCAGGTTGTCAGGTTTATATACCGTTATGGTCATAACCGGACCAAGACAGTCGGGAAAGACCTCTTTATGCAAACATCAGTTTCCGGACTATCATTATGTCAATCTGGAAAACCCGAGTATCAGAGAACAGATTTTAACTGCACCCAAAGCGTTTCTGGAACAATATGCCGATGGGCTGATTATAGATGAAGCTCAACATCTTCCCGAGTTGTTTTCCTATATTCAGGTAATCGTAGACGAAAATGAACAAACAAAATTTGTCCTGACAGGAAGTAGTAATTTTTCATTATTGCAGGGCATTACCCAATCGTTGGCGGGCAGAGCAGTAGTTTTAACTTTATTGCCTTTTTCCTTAAAGGAAATCGGTCAGAATATTGATAAAAGTACGGATAAATTAATGCTCAACGGCGGATATCCTGCCGTGTGGGCAAAAAATATTCCGATACAAGATGTGGCCCAAAACTATTACAACACCTATATAGAGCGAGATGTTCGGCAATTGTTAAACATCAAAGATATTACCCGGTTTCAGACATTTATCAAGCTGTGCGCCGGCAGGATAGGAACAGAATTCAACGCATCGTCACTGTCCAACGAAATCGGTGTTTCAGTTCCTACTATTCAGGAATGGCTGAGTGTATTAGAAGCGTCTTATGTGCTGTTCAGGCTTCCGCCCTTTTTTAAAAACATAGGAAAACGTTTGGTCAAATCACCTAAGATTTACTTTTATGATACTGGCTTAGCTTGTTTCTTGTTAGGTATCGAAAATGAACAACAACTGACTACACATCCTTTGCGTGGGGCTGTTTTTGAGAATATGGTGGTACTGGAGTTTTTTAAAAACCGGTACAATCAGGGCAAGTTGCCAAATTTGTATTTCTATAGAGATAAATCGCAAAACGAAGTGGATTTAATTGAAGAAAAAGGGACGCAGCTATTTGCTTATGAGATCAAATCCGCAAAAATCTTTACCAAAGGCTTTGTCAGAAACCTGGATTATTTCCGGAAAGTAGCCGGGGATGACGTAGTATCCACACAGGTCATTTACGATGGAGAAAATGACATTTACAGTCTAGAAAACGGAATGGTCAATTTCAGGAATATGAAGCTTACATAGAAGAAGATTTTTTTTTACTAACTTTATTCGTTGAATTTTTCCATCAATTCTTCTCAATAATTACATGAAAAGAACCACGACAATTGCATTGATAGCCCACGATGGCAAAAAGGCCGAAATGGTCGCATTCGTCAAAGACCATTTTGATATTTTGCAACCTTTGCACCTAGTAGCAACGGGTACTACGGGCATGTATATCCAACAAACAGGACTTAAAGTGACGCGCAAGCTGAGTGGCCCCAAAGGCGGGGACGCGCAGATTGCCGCCATGGCTGCCGAAGGCAAGGTAGATGCCATTATCTTCTTTCGTGACCCATTGGGACAACACCCTCACGAACCGGACATCCAAATGCTTATGCGCATCTGCGACGTACACAACGTACCCTTGGCGACCAATCCAGCTTCCGGCAAATTGATTCTTAGTGGATTTGAAAACAAATAGTATACTTTAATCTTGTTACGGATGCAACATCTGGCACTCGTACATTAATCTGCCATATCTCGCATCTCACATCTGATGTCTCATATCTCTTTAGTAATATTCTTGCCATATCTCATTGAATATAGATCAAAAACTTTTCTATTCACTGATTTTCTTCTATTTTTGACGCCTTAAAACAAACACACAGGCCCCAATGGGCTGTAAAACAAAGCATCGCGTGCATGAGCGTCCTTGAAAACCAAGATTTCTATTCACCTTATACCAGTATAAGTCGTGATAGCTGGAAAAACCTCAATGGCCAATTGAGTTTTTCGCTCACACAGGATGACATCAGTTCGCTCAATGCGCTCAATGAGCCACTCAATTTGGAAGAGATCCAAGACGTGTACTTTCCGCTATCACATCTGCTTAATATCCATATAGCCAACGCCAACCAGCTGTTTCATCACGAAAAGAAATACCTGCAGCTGGAGAGAATCCGCTCGCCCTTCATCATCGGTATAGGTGGAAGTGTGGCTGCCGGCAAAAGCACCACGGCGAGGGTATTGCAAAAAGTATTGTCCCTATGGCCAGAGAGACCCAATGTAGCCTTGGTGACCACCGATGGTTTCCTATATCCCAATAGGGTGTTGGAAGCGAGGGGAATCATGAACAGAAAGGGATTTCCCGAAAGCTACGACACCAGAAAGCTGATCAATTTCCTGGGTGCCATCAAAGCTGGAGTAAGTGATACCGAGGTCCCTATTTACTCCCATCTGAAATACGATATTTTGGAAGGAGAAACACAAAAGATCACCAATCCCGACATCGTTATCGTAGAGGGCATAAACGTGCTGCAGGTGAACCTGAATCCACTCCACAAAGACCCACAGGTATTTGTTTCAGATTTCTTCGACTATTCCATTTACGTGCATGCCAGTGAAAAGAATTTGGTGGATTGGTATATATCCCGTTTTGTGTCGCTCAAGAACACGGCCTTTCAAAGTCCCGAATCTTATTTCCACCGTTATGCCCAATTGAACGAAGCGGAAACACTTCGTTTGGCCAAAACCATTTGGGATGACATCAATAAGCCCAACCTGATAAAAAATATTCTTCCCACGCGATTCAGGGCCAATCTTATCCTAGAAAAGGGAAGCCATCATTTCGTAAAAGGAGTGAAATTGAGAAAGACTTAACTGTGCCATCCGAGCACCGTCATCTACCTCTTCAAATAATGCCTTTTAAGGTATCGCATACGTACCTTATAGTAGAACTTTGCCCAGGCAGCTTTTGTGAACACCATGGTAATGAACAGGGCGACGGTGCAACCAATAAGTACACATATCGCTCGCTCCACTGCCACCATATATTCCTCTTCCACTACCCCAAAGATGCCACTTTCCTGAACAAGAACAATGATGACCGCGGCCAAGGCTGGACGTATGGTGTTTTCCAATCGTAAAATAATACCGCAAACAATAGTAATAACTACCCCTAAGCAAAACAAAAACACATCTGCAATAGGCAAGAAATAAACGATAAGTCCAACTGCCGAACCAAGAAAGTTGGCTTTTATCCTATCAAAGGCCAATTTTTGGTCGTTATCTGGAGTAAATACCAAAACGACCGAGATAATACTCCAATAAAAGGGGTATTGTGGAAAAGCCCAATAAAAGCCATAACAGATGATAACGCCCAATACACATTTAACCATGTATAGCCATTCTTGGGAAGTGATGGAAAATTTCAAATAACGATTCAATGATTTCCCTGAAAACATGAAGAGGTACTGTTAAAATTCAGGCCAAAATTAGCCATAATATTTGTAAGCGCCTATTTTTTACCTCGCACGCGGAGCATAATCAGGCTAGTCAGAGGTATGCCCAATGTCGTCCCGGGCTTTACCTGCAGCATATTCTGCAAGTAGACATCAATAATACCTTGCAAAACTTTGGCTCTCGATTCTTTAAATTCATCCATAGCAACAAATTTCCCCAATCGCATTTTCCCACTGCCGTCTACCAGTACGGAAAACTCATAATAGAAGTCTTTATAAGCTCGGTCAATTACAATATCAAATTCAGGATACAGGTAATGGTACGCGGCACTTTGTGTCAATCTGTCATCATCGGTAAAACTTCTCCTCTTGGCACTGATGGTGGAATAGAGAGGTGTTAACTCCACGGGGTTGCGAGCGGAAAAAGAACTGTCTATATTGCCAGGGTTGCGATTCGAACGATCTGCTCGTTCCTGTATAAAAAGAGTGTCTACCCGTCGTGGTTTACGCAGCTCCTCTACCGTGGTATGCAAACTGTCAAGAATGTAACTTTTGGAATAGAGTTTCATATACACGTTAGAACGCTCCTCCTTCACCCGTTTGCTCTTCACGGCAAGTCTTTGCAATAGCATGCTATCCTTGTCCAAAGACTTTACCCTAAACCATTCCCTACCGAAGAAAAAGATCGAATCCTGATCGTGATATATATCGTAATGGAGCATGGCATTGCTATCGGGGCTGAATACCATGACCGAATCGTCATGTATGAAATTGATATGCCATATAGGTTCTTGTTCAAAGCCAATGGTATCAAATGCCAAGCCATTGTCGAAAGACCTTCTTACTTCAAAAAAATCCACTCCCCAATAAGGTTTAAATGTAGGGCGATTGCTTTTCTTGGGATCTATTTCGGCGTTTTTATCTCCGTTATTGGAAGACGGGGTTGAACATGTAGCGAAAAAGAGACCGCAGATAAAAATAAAAAATAAGTATATTGACCTGAAAAAAATATCTAAACTAAAAGTACGCATTTGGGGCACTAAGTTAAAAAAAACCATGCAAGTCACGAAGATATATCAGAAAAACATCTCTATACCGCCCAAACCAAGGGGATTTCATCTAATTACGCAGCTCATACTTAATGCTCTGCCTGAGATCGAAAGCATCTCCATTGGTGTATGCCAGATATTCATCCAACATACCTCTGCTTCACTTACCATTAATGAAAATGCCGATTCCACCGTAAGGGTAGATTTTGAAACCTTTTTTAACAAAACCGTAACGGAAAACGACTCCGACTACCTACATAACTATGAAGGGCCCGATGACATGCCTGCTCACATAAAAAGCTCCCTTTTGGGATGCTCGGTATTGGTCCCCATTGCAAATGGTCGGCTCTCATTGGGCATGTGGCAGGGAATATACCTATGTGAGCATCGCAATCACGCAAGCTCTAGAGAACTGACGATAACCGCCTGGGGAGGATAATTGCTAGTCGTTCTTTTGACTTTCTGTCTTTTCCAAAATCTCCTTAAGCTCCATAAGGTGCCAGTAAGCAGGGCTTTTAGTATAATCCCCTCGTTTCATTATTTCGGCCAGTTCTTGAAAATTACTGCTCAAAAACCGCTTCATGTCCGTTATCATAGACCAAGGATGCCACGCCATTTCTGCTGGCAATTGTCTGTTGTCAAAAAATTCTTTTAATTCTGCTGGGGTCATAGGGCACAAAAATAGTCAATATACAGTACAAAATGTGTACAGAATAACACACATACCAATTGGCATATCATCAAACCTTGTGACTTAACTTCTATGGCTTGCATTCCGTGCCTAATGAATGATAGGGATTATCATTATGAATGCGAGAGAAAAGAGCATAAAAAAGCCCGGTGTTTGGGGATACCGGGCAAAAACGTATGTTTTTAAATCAACCTAAACCTATCTAAAGCGTAGCACATACCGTGCCAAAAACAAAAGACAAATCGCCGATTCACTTATGTCTCAAAAAAACTATCTTTGCATATCATGAATCCACCCAATACTATTGTTGCTATAGATGGCTATTCATCCTGTGGCAAGAGTACAGTTGCCAAAGAATTAGCTAAAAAGTTGCATTTTGTATACGTAGATACTGGCGCGATGTACCGGGCCGTTACACTGTACTTCGTAAGAAACCGTGTCAACCTGGACGACCTGCACCAGGTAGAAGAAGCGCTGAAAAACATACATATCGACTTCCATAAGGAAGAGGACGTGACGCATATACTATTGAATGGAGAGGATGTATCCGAAGAAATACGAAAAATGCATATCTCCGAACAAGTAAGCGCTGTAAGTGCCCTGAAGGCTGTCCGTCAAGCAATGGTAAAACAGCAACAGCGTATGGGAAGCAAAAGAAACGTCGTAATGGACGGCAGGGATATCGGAACAGCCGTATTCCCACATGCGCAGGTAAAAATATTCATGACAGCAGATCCGAAAGTGCGTGCAGAAAGACGGTATCTCGAACTCACCCAAAAAGGAGAGTCTGTCACACTGGAAGAAGTCTTTGAAAATATTGCTCATCGCGATTATCAGGACACCACCAGAAAAGAAAGTCCACTAACTCGCGCCGATGATGCTATCATATTGGACAATACAGAACTAAACCAAGAACAACAACTCGAATTTGTACTGGATAAAGTGAAATTAGCCGTTCCACATTCTATTATATAGATTCGTTTAATGCCCGAATCACACTATTTGGCCAAGATCCATTCACGGCAACTGCTGCAAATCGATCTTGGGAGCCGCAATAGGAATTGGCACCTCTAAGGGCGTGCCGTATTGGGTATATTCATTGAAAAAGCCGCAGTTTTGCAAAAAGAATTGCTTTCCGTCCGTGCCACCAGCATAGTCGAGGCGATATCCCTTCCTTGCCGTGGCGTCATAAGTAAAAACAGCCTTGTTTATCGGGTGCCATTTCCCTCTTACATCACGTACCCATTGATTGCCGAAGTTTACCTTACGGGTATAAATACCCTGCTCTGGACTGAAGTTCTCCAAAAACGAATAGAACCCCTTGAGATAGGTATCGGTCTTGGGGCGTTTGAAACTGGCGATAAGCCGCCAATCATTTTCCTCAGGTGCAAAAAACCAAGCCGTATAAGTAGTAGTACTATCTCTATTTGGTTCTCCTTTTAGCAAAAACTTGTACGTGTTTCCCGTTATCCAGTTGTATTTAAGGTAACTCTGCCCGCCGGAGCCTTCATTGCCAAACTCGCCCGTATTCACCTCCTTCCCTTTCTTAAGTAAATGGATACGTTGATCTTCGGGAATATCCTGAGGTCTGTCTGTCTGGAAAGGACTCCAAACGGAAAACAAGACACGACGTTCACTCCTGGAATTGACCTGCATACCAAAATAGCCACCCCCAAAACCGTTGGCCATATAATAGGAACCGACCACGTCCTCGCCTTGCGGCACGGTCACCTCGTTATAATAATAGACAATTTCGTTTTCCGTGGGAATCTGGTATTTCAGGTGTACCGATGGCCCGCGCCTTCCAAAGTGAAACAAGTTGTCTTCATTGCTGGCCACGAAATGGTTTTGCCCCTGCGTAGCCTCCCCATTGAGCATTACCGATTGAAATTGCGAAATAGGTACAGGCCCATCCACCGTCCGCAGACTGATGCTCACATATCCCGAATCGACAGTATCCCATGAACCGAGAAAGATTTTTGTGGGGGAAGTTTTTCTTAATTCCACCCGCTTGCGATCTCCCTGTACCTCCACCTCAATAGGAGCATCAAAGTCTACGGCCGCTTCTATCCACACATGGAGTGTACCCTGTCGGGCCAAACGCACATAGGTTTTGCTCCATTGCGTGGCATCTTTCCAAGGATTGCCCCTTCTAGTTCCTTCAGTCGCTTCCTGGCCCACGACCCAAGTGTTGCCGGCTACGGGAACATGTATTGCTGCTGTTGTATCGATGGTCGTTTGTGCGTGGGCCGAGCACCAAATCGCCAACATCAAAAAGATTATATATAACTGATTTTTAATCATATAGCTATTATTTTAAATGTACATCTATTAGCTCTAAGGTAATTCTTTTGGCACTACCAGGAACCAGACAACAAGTTTGTTACACAATCGATGGCGTAATCCCATGAGGCAACAATATTTTTAGCATGATTAAAACGGGCAACACTTGCGATAATAATTTGTTGTATCTTATATTTGTGTAGAAGATTGTAATATGAAACAGGTATTGGGATTCATGATGTTAGCTTTCTTGACCAGCGCTTATATCGATCGGCCGAGTAAGGCGGTACACTTAAGCACGCTGGATGAGCTGGAGACCCGCTTGTCTCAGGGGGGTGATACCATTTTTGTTGTCAATTTTTGGGCTACTTGGTGTGGGCCTTGTGTCAAGGAAATGCCCTATTTTGAGCAATTGGTTTCCGATAAGTCGGCTAACCTCTCCCCCATCAAACTGTTGTTCGTCAGTCTGGATTCTCCCAAGAAGCCGCAGGTAGTCGAAAAATTTGTAGCCGACAAAAAAATCCGGAACGAGGTGCTCATTCTCAACGAGACCGATCAGCAGGAATACATAGACAGGATCTCGGAGGAATGGTCTGGCGCCATACCAGCTACCTTGTTGGTACAGAAATCCAAAAACAAGCGCAAATTCCATGAACAAGAATTTACCTTGGAGCAATTGGAGCAAAGCCTACTGGCTTTTCAGACCCAATCGCAATAGTCAACAAAACAATATCATCATTCAAAAATGTAAAAGATCATGAAAAGAATCACATCAAAATTGAAAAACCGACTATCTGGTGCAATCGTCGTGGTAATGGCCAGCATGATGGTGCTGGGCTACGCGCAAGCGCAGGAAAGCGGTTATCAGGTAGGCGACAAGGTCGCTGATTTTTCCCTGAAGAACATTGACGGCAAGACAGTTTCTTTTTCCAGTTTCCCGGACGCCAAGGGTTATATCGTCGTATTTACCTGCAACACCTGTCCGGTAGCAAAGTCCTATGAGGAGCGCATCAAGGAACTCGACGCGACCTACAAATCGGCAGGCTATCCCGTGATAGCCATTAACCCGAACGACCCCGTTGTTCAAAAAGGAGAAGATCTGGCCGATATGCAACAAAGGGCCAAGGACAAAGGTTTCACCTTCCCTTACCTATTGGATCCAGGACATGTGGTGACCAAGCAATTCGGCGCTACACGCACCCCGCATATCTTTATAGTGGAAAAGACCGAAGCAGGAAACGTGGTACAATATATAGGTGCCATTGACGACAATTCAAACGGCGAACCTAGCAAGTTCTTCGCAAAAAATGCCGTTGACGAGTTGCTGGCAGGCAGTAAGCCCACTACGAACTTCACCAAGGCGGTGGGATGCACCATCAAATGGGGCAAAACAATATAGCCATTACTATGGTTCTCCATACATAGAGGACATAAAAAAGTATTGCTATGTTAAGTAAATTTGAAAAATGGTCTGGCTATATTGCCGAGGAGCTACCTGGCTATCAAACTAAATACGATGAGAATGCCCTGGTGGTTAGCAAAGATGGTGTAGATGCCGTCGTTGTGAGCTACAATAGCGGGCGATATGACATCACTGGTCAAGATCTCCCTGCTGTAGAGAAGGTAACAAGCATTACCCAGCATCATCGTTGAGAAAAACAAGGGGACTGAAAATATGACGTTTCAGTCCCCTTGTTTTTTATATCGATTTATGTTTTTCTTGGCTAAAACATAAAGAACCTATCTTTTCCGCCTACTTTCTGGCCAAAGTTTTGAATGTTGTACGTCAAGGTGAGCATAAAGTACCTGCCGATATTGTTTGTCTGTATGTCGTTTATCCGGTTTTCGGTAATTGTGAGATTGCGTCTTACGGCATTTTGCAGCAGGTCGTTTACCGAAAACTTCAATTGGGCTCTATCATTTTTCATAAACAAGTAAGTCAGCCCAGCATTCCACAGTTTGATTTCATTGTTGTACCCCTCCAATTGTTGTCTGTTGGATATAAATTGAAAGTTTGTCTCCCAAACAAGTTTTTTGGGTAACCTAACGATCAACATACTTTCGCCGGAATGCGTGACAAAGCTGAGGTCGTTGAAGAACGAATCTTCATACCTACTTATTCCCCGCGAAAAGTTATAGTTTTGTCCTAGTTCCAATACATCATTGAAATTGACCCGCACGGAAATCCGCGGATTGAAATTATATACGTCTGCATTACTCTCTACCTCGTTCAAAATCATCTTTCTACGGTCGTAGCTCCCGTACATACCACCGCTCAAAGTCAACTGATTTTTGCTGAACTTAAAACTTTTGTTGACGTACACACCGGCGTATTCCTGCCAAAAACCATTCACATTCACAGGCGTGGCCGTTTGTACGCCATCTGCATCGATAGTACGTGCCATTACAATGCCATTATTCTGAATGGTGCCGTAACTGTAGACATTGTAACTGAGCCCACTTTTCATGTCATACTTATACAGGTTCAGGCTAACTCTATGGTTTTCCGTAGGCTTTAGGTCAGGATTACCATATTGGATGAATAAAGGATTGGTATTATTGGCCACGGGCTGTAGATATTGTGCATTGACCTCCTGAATACTGGGGCTATAGTCCAGTTGCCAATCCTTATACCTCACCGTGAGCGATGGGAGTACGTAATGAAAATCCTGTTTAAAGGATTCGTGGCTTGTGAACTTATTGGAGAGATTGATGGTATTGAAAATCAGGCCGGGCTCTATCCGCAGCTTGCTATTGACCGACCAGCGGATGCGCGCTCGTGCATATCCCTTGAACCCATCCTGCTGTACGGTTTCGCTCAGAGATGGAACGGCAACGATATAGTCATCGCTGGCTTCGTCTTTATAAAAAGTAGACAGCGCATTCTCCTGTTCCAGGTAAGTTCCCGTAAAGTAGAAAGTCAGTGAAAACTTCTTGCTCAAGGGCTCCACATAATTGGCGGAGAGAAAAGCATTGAAATTGCTGACCTTGTTTTGCCTTAGCTGATCTACGACAGTCTGTGATGGTTCCAGGTAAAACACACTGTTCGAGAAGTTTTGATTGTCATCCGAATTGTCCGTACCGGAGATACGAAGGGCGGAATTAAATGTTCTTCCTTTTTTCCTGACTGAGCTTCTCGAATAGTCCGTTTGTATGTTATAAGAAAGATTAGTTCCCTGCTGATACTGCTCGTTTTGTGACGCATTAGTCAACTGACCAATGGAATTTTCTGTCATCAAGCTATCCATTCCCCTATTGTTGAGCGTAGAGATGGTGACATTTGGCGTTAGGTTAAAGGTGCTCATGCTGTCGATTTTCCATCTTAGCTTCCCTCCTATGTTATGGGTATAGCTTCTATTGGTATTTTGCGCCAGGCTATTGGATATCAGGTTATAGCTAGGAAGGGTCTGGTCGGTATAGGTCTGCCTCTTAAGAAAATTGTCCGAATAGCCTAAGAAATATTGTCCATTCACTACCAGCCCCTTTTTGGTGAGGGTATTGAAATTGAACCCTCCACCAGCCGACGATTGTATACCACCTCCCATGGAGCCACCAAAGCCGATGTCGTTAATCCGATAGCCACCGTCGCTGTTCATGTAGATAGAGTTGCTCCCACTTCGACTAAATCCCCCGAGACTCATCATGTCATTCATGCCGAATGCCGGTTTATTGACATTGTTTCCATATCCCAAGATGCTCAACTGCGTAGTATCGCGAAAGGCATTGAGAATAGCCCCTACCTCGTACAGTTCATCTAGCCCACCGCCCCCGTAGAGTTTGCCAAATGCACCTTGTTTTACCTCCTTCTTAAGTTTCAGGTTGATGACCTGAGGTATTTCTGATGCTACGAGGTCTGGATTTTGGTTCGTAATCTCTTTGTCTTCCGTCACCTGCACCTTGTCTATTAGGTTGGAAGGCAAATTCTTGGTGGCTATCTGCTGATTGCCACCAAAGAACTCCTTGCCATCTACCAATATCCTGCTCACGGGCTTGCCGTTCACTCGAATGCTCCCGTCCTCTGCTACATCTACACCCGGTAGCTTACGCAATAAATCCTCTACCACGGCCGAGGGCAGTGTTTTGAACGATTCGGCATTAAATTCAATGGTGTCGTTCCTTACCAAGATCGGTGGCCGCTCGGCGCTGATGACCACCTCGTCCAAATCCTTCAACCGAAGGGCCAGAAATATACTGTCCAGCTTGATATCGGGTTTGTCCTTCGTAATCTCCACCTGCTTTCTAAGTACCTCGCGTTGCCAAGCGTTGATAACCAACCGGTAGGTTGCATCGACAGGTAGGTTTTTAAAGGAAAATGCACCCTTATCGTCAGACAACCTGTACATATACATCGTCGTATCCTGATCTTTAAAAAGGGAAACCGTGGCATAGCCGAGCGGTTGGCTATGATCTGTACTGTCTGCCAGTACCCCAGAGATAAGGCCCTTATTTTGGGCAAAAAGAGCGGTATGAGAACAAATCGCAATCAAAAAAAACGAAAAAACACTTAGGGTAAAATTTCTTGGCGTCATAAGGCTAGGAGTTGAAAGATGATATTAGTCGATTATATAAAACAGGTTGTCTTTTTTATTTTTGTCAGGCACGTAAACACTGCCCAATTCTACTTTTTTCAGTTTGTTGGCATTGGATGATTCCACTTCTACCACGGCTTGCTTATCGCCTTTTTCCCAAATACTGACAGGATAGTTGATATGCTCTATTGTTCCATCCTCGTAAGTAAAGCTCAGGTGAACTGGCAAGGGCATATCGCCCTTATTGTCAACATAAACGGTATAACCATTTACATCCTTTATGATTTTTGATATCGCCAAGTCAGTGACCCCACTCTGGTAGAACCAGGCCTTCCAGAACCAATTGAGATTCTTGCCACTTCCGGTGTTCATCGCTTGAAAGAAATCCATAGGTTGAGGATGCTTCCCATTCCATTGCTTAATATAATAATGCAGTCCCTTGAAGAATAAGGAATCTCCCAGAGCCTCCTTGGCATATAGGTAACCCAAGGCTGGCTTGGGATAGGAATTGGTGAAGCTAGAGGCACCTTTCAGGTCGGTAGTCAAGGTCATGATAGGTGTATCATATGCCGCACCCGAGGTAGCTGCCGTAGGCTTGATGCCATAGTCATCCACGAAGGTCGAATCGATATAGCTGGAAAGTATCCATTCACCGATAATGGCCCACCCCTCATCCATCCAAGCATACTTCGTCTCATTGGTCCCCATGTAAAAAGGGAACATGCTGTGAAAAATCTCATGGCTGGTGAGGGTAATGCCATCTTCCCTACTCTCGGTGGGATTGTCGTTGGCCATCATGGGATATTCCATCTGATCCAGCCCGTCAAACACCGTCATATGCGGAAATGGATATGGCCATTTGGGAAAAACGTGGCTCATTCCATGGACGGTCTTCCTGGCAAAATCTATCACCTCGAGGTAATCCCGATGCTTGGGATTGAACACGGCATCAACACGTGTTCTCCTTCCCGTAATGGAATCGACAAGCACGCTAGCAGACTTCCACACATAATGATCGCCCACACCAAAGGCAAAGTCGACAATATCCGCAGCACGATAGCGAAAGACATGTTGCTTATTGCCCTTTAAGACATTCTTTTCCTGCAGGTCCCGTTCCGTTATAACATCTAAAACGTCATCGTCGCCCTCGGCCTTTTGCAGACGCTGCACGATTGGTTGCTGAAACAGTTCTTCGGCATTTAGCAAATCGCCGGTGGCCCATACCATAAAATCCTGGGGTACGGCAATGGATACATCAAAAGAACAAAAGTCGTTGTAAAACTCCTCACTTCCACGATAAGGGTATTTGTTCCAACCATCGATGTCATCGTAGACAGCTACTCGTGGGAAAAAGTAAGCAACAAAAGCAGTCCCATCATCTACCTTTCCCGTACGATTGTGCGAACCCGCATTCAGCGTATATTCATATGAAATAGAAAACCGCATTTCCTTGCCGGACATCAACGCCGTTGGAGGCGTCAATACCATATTAGTGCCTTCTATCCTATACGATGTGCTATCTACTGGCTTACCATTTACGGCAAACGAATGGATAGTCACACCTTTGCCCAGATCGGATTTAGCGATCCTGTTTTCCGAAGATTTTTCGGCACCTGATTGATAAAGATTGGGGTATAGCTTAAACCAGATACTATCTAATGCATCTGGACTGTCGTTTTTATAGGTGATGGAAACCTCTCCTTTAATAAGCAAGGCCTGTGGATCGAAGGCAACATCGATGTCATATGCCGCACTGTTCTGCCAATAGGCTTTCCCCGGCTCTCCGGTTAAGGTTCTGGTATTTTTGTCCAAGGCTTTCTGGAAACTATAGGGAATAGGCAAAGCAACTTGCGCTATACAATCCTGAATATTCGGAAACAAAAAAAGCAAGAAGGATAGAAAAACAGGGTATCTTAAAAGGCAATTCATGTGCTATGGTATCAAATCAAAAATATATCACTAGTTAGTCGCCAAAAAACAGAAAATGTTGCACTTAAATTCACAAGGAAAAATGTTTTGATATTTTCACAATTAAGCATGTAATAGGGAGACTCTATTTTTCATTATGGCATTCCTCCTTTCATTCATAAGCACTATATTTGTATTTGTTAGAACAATACAGCGATGCAGCAATATTTGGACCTCATGAAGCACGTGCTAGCAAATGGCACAACGAAGACAGACAGAACAGGGACAGGGACCAAAAGTGTATTTGGTTATCAAATGCGATTCGATCTAAAGGAAGGTTTCCCTTTGACGACGACGAAAAAGTTGCATCTGCGTTCTATTATTCACGAATTGATCTGGTTCTTAAAGGGCGACACCAACATCCGGTACCTTAAGGAAAACAAAGTAAGTATATGGGATGAATGGGCCGATGAAGAGGGAAACCTGGGGCCTGTCTATGGCTCGCAATGGCGTTCTTGGCCTACGGCAGATGGCAGGCATATAGACCAAATAAGCCAGGTGATCCAACAACTAAAGACCAATCCAGATTCGCGGCGTATCATTGTGTCTGCCTGGAACGTAGGCGAGATAGCACATATGGCACTTCCTCCTTGCCACGCTTTCTTTCAGTTTTATGTAGCACCTCCCGATCCTGCCAAGGGACAGACCAAGCAGCAGTTAAGCTGCCAACTGTACCAACGCAGTGCGGATATCTTTCTGGGTGTTCCGTTCAATATTGCTTCTTACGCTTTGCTGACCATGATGGTAGCACAGGTATGTGATATGGAAGCTGCCGAATTTGTACATACATTGGGGGATGCCCATTTATACAGCAATCACTTGGAACAAGCGGCTATCCAATTGTCAAGGAGCCCAAGAAAATTGCCCACCATGAAAATAAATCCCGAAGTTGATAGTATTTTTGGATTTAAGTTTGGAGATTTCGAATTGATCGACTACGATCCCCACCCACATATCAAGGCTGCTGTAGCCGTTTAAACCAGTAAAAACAACCATTATGAGTGAACCTGTTTTATCTATCATCGTTGCCACCGACAAAAACTGGGCTATCGGAAAAAACAATCAGTTGCTGTGGCACCTCCCCGCAGACCTAAAGCACTTCAAGCAAGCCACCTCAGGGCATCCGATTATCATGGGAAGGAAAACCTTCGAGTCAATTGGCAAAGTACTGCCAAAAAGGAAAAACATCATCGTGACCCAGCAAGAACAATACGATGTAGAAGATGCCATCGTTGCGCATTCGATGGACGAGGCTATCCAGATGGCCAATGACGACGAAGAGGTGTTTATCATCGGTGGAGCTACGATATACCAGCAAGCTATCGCAAAATGCGACAAGCTTTATCATACCATTGTGCACGAAACGTTTGAAGATGCCGATACCTTTTTTCCCGAAATAAAAGATGATGAGTGGCAATTGGAAGAAGCCGAACACCACGCCGCCGATGACAAGAATCCCTATGATTATAGTTTTTTTGAATACAGCAAAATAAGATCCTAGGGAAACAGCCGATTAAAAAACATTTGATATTGAACAAGTTAAAACAAAACAGGAAACAAACAACAACCTAGCTCTGTATTTTGTTTGAAAAAAAACCACTTAACAAGGCAATAAGCATACAAATAACTTATTGTTTATACAAAATTTTCATAGCTTTGCCGTTCTTAAACGAGTAGTGCAACAATAAAAATTATATTTTATAATCATTCAAAACAACAATGCAAGGTAAAGGGCTAATTAATTTTTTTGTAATACTGATATCCATTGCGTGTTTGTATTCCCTATCTTTCACATTTGTCACCCGCAAAGTGGAACGTGACGCTGCTGAATATGCTCAAGGCGATGCAGCAAAGGAAAGGGCGTACCTAGACTCAATGGCTACGGTAGATGTTTACAATTTGGGGTTTGCAAAGTTCAACTACCAATACTGTAAGGAGCGTGAGATCGCCTTAGGGCTCGACCTTAAGGGGGGGATGAACGTGACGATGGAAATCTCTCTACAAGAGCTGATCAAGAATTTGGCAAACAATCCCGATGACGCCAATTTCAACAAAGCATTGGAAAATGCCGAATTGAGGAGCCGACAAAGCCAAAAGGACTACGTTTCCTTATTTGGCGAAGAGTACAACAAACTGGAGCCCAGCGGCAAACTAGCCAATTTCTTCGCAAATAAAGACAATGCGAGTGCTGTCTCGGCCAATAGCAGCAATAGTGATGTTTTGCAATTTTTGCAACGCGAAGCTGGAAGCGCAATAGATCGCTCATTTAATATATTACGTACTCGTATCGATAAATTTGGCGTAACTTCTCCCAACATCCAGTTACAACAAGGAACCAATAGGATCCAAATCGAACTTCCGGGCGTGTCTGACGAAGACCGCGTACGCAAGTTGCTACAAGGGTCTGCCCAATTGGAATTCTGGGAGACCTATGACAATAGGGAGATATTTCCTTTGCTGGAAAACATCAACACTACTCTCGCCAGTATCCAGAAGACCGATGCAAAGCCAGCTGTAGCCCAAAAGGACACTAGTAACCAAGCAAGTGAAGGTGGTAGCCTAGCCGCATTGGGTGGCGATACTACCAGCAAAATAGCTTCTACCGGTACACAAGACAGTGCCAAGGCTGCACAGGAACAGCTCGCTAATCAAAATCCGCTCTTCTCCGTTCTAGTACCGGTGATAGGCACCGATGATCAAAATCAACAGTACCTGGCTCCAGGCCCCATCGTGGGATATGTAGCGCAAAAAGATACTGCGACAGTTAACTCCTATCTGAATAAGCCAGAAATCCAAAAAATCATCCCGACAAACGTGAGGTTATTATGGAGTGTAAAACCGGAAGGCGGCGCTTATCAACTATATGCCATTAAATCCACGGGGTTAAACGCTGGTCCAGTATTAAGCGGCAATGTCGTTACGGATGCTCGGGCAGATTTTGACGAACGGAACAATCCAGTAGTTTCCATGTCTATGAACAGTGATGGAGCACGCGAATGGAGATCCATTACCGCAGCAGCTTCCGCTGACCCTAACAATAAAAAGGCGATTGCCATTGTTTTGGACAATGTAGTCTACTCAGCACCTACCGTGCAAAACGAGATTTCCGGCGGCACATCTTCTATCTCTGGAAACTTCAAAATAGAGGACACACAAGATTTGGCCAACATTTTGAAGGCAGGTCGCCTTCCCGCACCTGCAAAGATCGTTTCTGAATCCATTGTAGGTCCTACCCTTGGTCAGGCAGCTATTGATGCCGGCATCAATTCATCCATCATCGGGTTAGTTGTTGTATTGGTATTTATGATTTGCTATTACAACCGCGCGGGCATCGTAGCTAATATTGCCGTGTTGTTCAATGTGTTCTTCATCATGGGCATACTTGCGTCTTTTGGGGCTGTCCTCACACTACCAGGTATAGCGGGTATCGTGCTGACCATGGGTACTGCTGTAGATGCCAATGTGCTCATATACGAGCGGATACGCGAAGAATTCAGCTTGGGCAAAGGCACCCGTCAAGCTATTTCCGATGGCTATAAGCATGCCATGCCATCTATATTAGACTCCCAGATTACCACGTTCTTGGTGGGTATAATACTGTATGTGTTTGGTAGCGGCCCTATTCAGGGATTTGCTACGACCTTGATCATCGGTATTATTACTTCCCTCTTTACCGCTATTTTCATCACCAGGATTATCTTCGACTGGATGTTGAAGAAAGACATGAAAATCAACGTGTCGTATCCTTGGAGCGATCACACCTTTAAGAACGCAAACTATGGGTTTGTGAAAAACCGTAAGAAGTTCTATGGTCTTTCCTTGGCCATGATCGTGATTGCTCTGATCAGCATATTCACTAAGGGCTTCAGTCTTGGCGTAGATTTTTCTGGTGGCCGTACCTATACCGTTCGTTATGAGAAACCCGTGAACCTGGAAGAAGTAAGGGATAACGTAAACGAAACGTTTGGCGTGACCAGTGAAGTAAAGACCATTGGCAACGAAAACCAAATCAAGATTACTACTCCTTATCTAATTGACAGGACGGACGATGCTGCAGATGAAGAAGTATTGTCTAAACTGAGCGAAGGACTGGACAAGATTGCAGGTAACCCTAGCGAGATCTTAAGCTCCGAGAAGGTAGGACCTACCATTGCAAACGACATCAAGACTTCTGCTGTGTGGTCTGTCATATTCTCGGTAGTCATCATAGCCCTCTATATCTTGCTGCGCTTCCGCAAATGGCAGTACAGTTTATCTGCAGCTATTTCCTTGATACATGACGCTATCATACTTTTAGGCTTATTCTCCTTATTAGATGGTATAGTGCCGTTCTCATTAGATATAGACCAACATTTTATAGCGGCCCTCTTGACTGTGGTTGCCTACTCTATCAATGACACCGTAGTTGTATTTGACCGTCTTCGTGAAGAGCTGGGCAAAGAAATCAATAAACGCAAACCGGTAGCAGAAGTCATCAATCATGCCATCAACAAGACCTTGAGCCGTACCATTATTACCTCATTGACGGTAATTTTTGTAATGGCTGTGCTATTCATCTTCGGTGGCGAAGTAATAAGAGGCTTTTCTTTTGCCATCCTGATAGGGATTGTTTTGGGTACCTATTCATCTATCTTCCTTGCTGCACCACTTGAGGTCGACCTCGGAGGTAAGGAACAAGAAGATGAACCTACGATTGCCAAAGCGAAGCTAGATACAGCAAAAGTATAAATACACGTTCCAATCTTAAAGAAGAAGCCGCGAATAATAATTAATATTCGCGGCTTCTTCTTTTAAATCTTAAAACAAGTTCTATGCACTTGTCATTTCGCTAATAAAATAGATAAGGAAATACCTTATCTTATGCATAGCCAGTTAACTAAAGGGAGTTAAATACAACAAATTCTATTTAACGTGGACAATGCAAATTATCATACACCCACAGTCTATTTATTTTGTCATTTGAATTTTATTGATCCGTCCATCTTTAGTAAAAATCATTTTGTCAATACAGGTCACTCGATGATGTGGACTGGTTTCACCCAATGGCCTACGGTGATACACCATATAATACTCATCTTTGTCTGGTGCTTTCATAACCGAATGATGCCCAGCTCCTGTAGCAATATTTTCATCTTGTTCCAGAACCACGCCAATGCGTTCAAAAGGGCCAAAAGGTGAATCGGCAATAGCGTAGGCCACCTTATAGTCGGGCCCTGTCCAACCACCTTCCGACCACATGAAATAGTACTTACCATTTCTAATAAACATGAATGGCCCCTCTACGTACTGATCTGGAGTCACCTCCCTAAACAAGGTTCCATCATCATCCAATGGCAATAAACCCGTGAAATCTGACTTCAACTTCACGACGTTGCAATGCTTCCATCCACCATAGTACATGTAAAAAGAGCCATCCTTATCCTTAAAAACAAATTGGTCTATCGGTTGAGCTCCGTTTACGATGGTGTCTATAAGGGGCTTGCCCAATAAATCCCTGTAAGGTCCCTGGGGCTGATCTGCAACGGCGACACCTATGCCCCCTACTTCTCCTTGGTGTACGTCATTAGCTCCAAAAAACAGGTAGTACTTCCCATCATTTTCAATAATGGAAGGTGCCCACATGGCTTTCTTTGCCCATTTAACCGCACTTGTATCCAATATACGATGATGTTTGTCCCAATTGATTAGATCTTTAGATGAAAAGGCATCGAAAAAAACCTGTTCTTCATAAGGAGCCGAATAGGTTGGATAGATCCAGTATTCGTTATTGAAAACAATCCCTTCAGGATCCGCATACCACCCCTTGAGGATAGGATTTTGTTGAGAAAATGAGGCATAGCTAATAGCGCTAAGAAACAAGCAAAAGACAATTCGAATATTCATCATAATAGATTTGGATAAAATAAAATTAAAGATGCAAAAAAAAAGAGACCAATGGTCTCTTTTTTTTACTAATAGATATCGGTAAATGGGTTAAATTTAGTTTACAGTATCAATAATCGCCTTAAATGCATCAGGATTGTTCATGGCCAAATCAGCCAATACCTTACGATTCAAACCTATATTTTTTGCATTCAACTTGCCTATAAGCTGAGAGTATGAAATCCCATGCTGACGAGCTCCTGCATTGATACGTTGTATCCAAAGTGCCCTAAACTCTCTCTTTTTGTTTTTACGGTCGCGATAGGCATATTGTAGACCTTTCTCAACTGTGTTTTTAGCAACGGTGTAAACCTTGCTACGTGCTCCATAATAGCCCTTGGCCATTTTTAGGATTTTCTTTCTTCTTCTTCTAGAAGCAACTGCGTTAACCGAACGTGGCATAATTTTTTATTTTTTTTTGGTCATCAGGCGCTATGTTTTGCAATAGACTTACTACCCAATACCCGGTCAATGAATGTTATTTAACAACAATAATCCTTATTTACCGATACCAAGCATGCGCTTTACATTACCCATATCTGCATCAGATACCAAGCCTCTTTGCGTAAGGTTACGCTTCTGCTTGGTGCTCTTTTTTGTCAAAATGTGGCTTTTATAAGCGTGCTTTCTAGTGATCTTACCGGTTCCAGTAATCTTAAAGCGTTTTTTAGCACTGGAATTGGTTTTTACTTTTGGCATAATTTTATTTATTTTTACCTGATCTATTAGTTTTTTTATATGTATGATTACCCCCTAAAGGGCGCCCATTATTATTTCTTGGCTGCAACCTTTGGAGCAACCGTTATAAACATCCTTTTTCCTTCCAATTTAGGCATGAGCTCTACTTTCCCGTATTCCTCCAATGACTGAGCGAAGCGTAACAATAAAATCTCTCCCCTATCCTTATATACGATAGCACGGCCTTTAAAGTGAACATATGCGCGCACCTTTTCACCCGCTTCGAGAAACTTGACGGCATGCTTCAGCTTAAAGTCGAAATCGTGGTCGCTAGTATTGGGACCAAAACGAATTTCTTTAATTACGGTCTGCTTAGCATTGGCCTTTATCTCCTTCAGCTTTTTCTTCTGTTCGTAGACAAATTTGCTGTAATCAACGATTTTGCATACAGGAGGATTGGCATTGGGCGAAATCTCTACCAAATCTAGTTCGAGCTCATCTGCGATTTTCAAAGCCTCCCTGATTGGGTATATTCCTTGTTCCACATTGTCACCAACCAAACGAACTTCTGTAGCTCTGATGTGCTGATTTATTCTGTGATCCGGTTCCTTCTTTTTGAATGGAGGGCGTGGCCCTCTTACTCCTGGTCTTCCTAATGCCAAATTAATTTCCTTTTAAATGGTTATTTCCTTGATTAATTGCTCTTTGAACGCTTCTGGACTCAATATACCCAAATCGGCTCCGCCATGTTTGCGGACAGAAACCGTGCCACTTTCCATCTCTTTTTCGCCCACTATGAGCATGTATGGAATTTTCTTCACTTCTGCGTCACGGATTTTCCTGCCCACTTTTTCATCTCTCAAGTCAATTAATCCGCGAATATCGGCATTATTTAGCGATTCCAAAAGTTTTTTCCCATATTCTTCATATTTTTCCGAAACAGGTAGTACAATGAACTGTTCTGGGGCAAGCCACAGCGGGAATTGTCCAGCGCAATGTTCTATCAATACGGCTACAAAACGCTCCAATGACCCAAATGGCGCTCGGTGAATCATCACGGGACGGTGCTTTTGATTGTCACTGCCTGTATATTCCAGCTCGAAACGTTCAGGCAAGTTATAGTCCACTTGTATGGTGCCTAACTGCCATTTTCTTCCAAGCGCATCTTTCACCATAAAATCGAGCTTAGGTCCATAGAAGGCAGCTTCTCCAAGCTCTATAATAGTATGGAGTCCCTTTTCTTCCGACGCTTCTATAATGGCCGATTCTGCCAAAAGCCAATTCTCTTCACTACCAATGTATTTAGCTTTGTTTTCTGGATCCCTGAGAGATATCTGCGCGGTATACTCCTCAAAGCCCAAAGCCCTAAATACGTAAAGTACCAGATCTATCACCTTCATAAACTCTTCTTTTACCTGATCTGGCCGGCAAAACAAGTGCGCATCATCTTGCGTGAAACCACGCACACGGGTCAAACCGTGCAATTCGCCACTTTGTTCATAACGATATACGGTGCCGAACTCCGCAAAACGGACCGGCAGGTCTTTATACGATCGTGGTTTCGTTTTATATATCTCACAGTGGTGAGGGCAATTCATGGGCTTTAAGAAAAACTCCTCTCCCTCCTGTGGTGTTTTTATGGGTTGAAACGAATCAGCTCCATATTTGTCATAATGCCCCGAAGTGACGTAAAGGTTCTTATGGCCTATATGAGGTGTTACCACAGGCTCATACCCTGCTTTTATTTGTGCTGCCTGTAAGAAATTGATCAGTTTTTGGCGCAGGGCCGCCCCTTTAGGTAGCCATAATGGCAGTCCCATCCCTACCCGTTCCGAGAATGCAAACAGCTCCATCTCCTTGCCCAACTTTCTATGGTCGCGCTTCTTGGCTTCTTCTATCATTTTCAGATAGTCGCTCAGTTCGCTTGCTTTGGGAAATGTGACTCCATATATCCGAGTCAATTGCTTGCGACTTTCATCGCCACGCCAGTAAGCTCCCGCTACATTGGTCAGCTTAATAGCCTTTATAAACCCCGTGTTCGGAATGTGTGGCCCACGACATAGATCGGTGAAATCACCTTGCGTATAAAATGTAATCTTTCCGTCCTCCAAGTCCTTGATCAGATCGAGCTTATATTCATCACCTTTCTCCTCAAAATAAGTTACAGCATCTGCTTTTGATACAGGCTGCCGTACATATGCCGATTTTTGCTTGGCCAACTCCAACATCTTGTCCTCTATCTTCTTGAAATCGTCAGAAGAGAAAGGCTGATCACCAAAATCTACGTCATAGTAGAAACCGGTTTCTATGGCAGGACCGATACCAAACTTGGTACCTGGATAAAGTGCTTCGAGCGCTTCCGCCATTAAGTGTGCCGACGAATGCCAAAAGGTGGCTTTCCCTTCCTTGTCGTTCCACGTCAACAATCTGACGGTAGCATCTTGTTCGATAGGTCTTGTGGCGTCCCAAACTTGCCCATTTACCTCAGCAGCGAGGACATTGCGGGCTAAACCTTCGGAAATAGACTGGGCTATCTGAAACCCAGTGACTCCCATTTCATATTCACGGATAGAACCATCCGGAAGCGTAATCTTAATCATCTACAACTATGATTTTTAAATTGTCAACCTAATTATTAAATGTCATTCAATCACTTACTAACGTGATTTTTCAATGTTGCAAAGCTAAACTTATTTATCAGACATCTGGAATATTTACCGGAAAAAACTAGCTTTTGCACCTTATATCAATTGATTATAGTCGATTTGGCTGACGAGAAAAACACATGTAATCTGTAACAGGCTAGCTTATCGCACGATATGTACTATCCACCTAAAGAACGTATATCCTTTATCCGTTGGACCAATTCGTCTCCGTTGAGCATAAAATCAATCATAGTCCTGTTTAGTGCCGCTCTAGGCATCACATCCACCTCAGCATCTTCGGGATTTTGAACGATAGTGAGGCCGCCCGCTTTCGATACGGACATCATGCCATCTGCACCGTCATCATTAGCTCCAGAGAGTAGCACAGCGGCCATATTACTACCAAAAACATCTACGGCACTTTGCAAGGTCACATCAATAGACGGTCTGCAATATTTAACAGGTTCCGAAACGTCCAATGATAAACTATGATCCTTTTCAATAAGCAAATGATACCCCCCGGGAGCAAAATACACCGTTGACGGTTGAAGTATTTCCTTTTCTTCCGCTTCCTTCACGCGAATGGTGCAATGAACCTGCAAAATCTTCTCTAAGGCACTCATTACATGCCCTCCCCTATGTACGACCGCAATAACCGGAATGGGAAAATCTTTGTGTAAGGAGGCCAATATTTTCTGTATAAGCGCTATACCACCCGCAGAGCAGGCCAACACTAATAGTTGTATGTCCCTATTTTTAATATCGGTATCCATAAATAAAATCAAACATACAAAACAAAATCATAACAAGGCAAGCTGATTTTTGTGTCATGCTATTAATAAATTCGCCAGCATATTATTTACTGAAGGGAATGATTGTGTAAAATACCAAAAATCAGGTATTGCATAACCAAATTAAACAAAAGACCTTTGAATAAGGAAAACGCTATTTTCTTTCTTAAAATTATGTGAGTCTTGTGCGCATAAGGTTGTTTGTTTTTTGAAGCTAGATGGTGCTCCCCAAGCTCCATCTAGCTTTTTCTGCTAAGTTTCGCATGCCTTAATCATCATCGCAACAATTCATCTTTACTTATTCGTGACTTGGCCACATTACTCTACCAAGAAATAGCCTTATCTTTGCATTTTCATAATTAAATTAGCATGAGCAAGCACGGAAGGATTTTAGTAGCCATGAGTGGTGGGGTCGACAGTTCAGTAGCATCGGTCATGTTGCACGAACAAGGCTATGAGGTTATTGGCCTTACCATGAAAACATGGGATTACGCATCCTCTGGCGGCTCTTCCAAAGAAACCGGTTGCTGTAGCTTGGATAGCATTAATGATGCCAGGGCTTTAGCCGTCAACTATGGATTCCCGCACTATATCTTGGACATTCGGGATGAGTTTGGCGATTTTGTCATAGATAATTTCGTTGATGAATACCTCGCAGGTAGAACACCGAATCCTTGCGTGCTTTGCAATACACATATCAAGTGGGAGGCCTTGCTCAAAAGAGCGGACAAACTGGATTGCGAGTTTATCGCTACAGGACATTACGCCAATATTTACCAGCACGATAATGGCCGCTACGTTATCAGCAAAGGGAAGGACGAACATAAGGATCAATCATATGTACTTTGGGGAGTATCGCAAAGGAATCTCGCACGCACCAAATTTCCTTTGGGTAGCTTCACCAAGAAAGAAATCCGACAAATGGCCCTAGAGATGGGACAGATGGAATTGGCCAATAAGTCTGAAAGTTACGAGATATGTTTTGTGCCCGACAACGATTACCGATCCTTTCTACGCCACAAAGTGGAAGATATCGATGAGAAGATCGGCAAGGGTAATTTCATACTTCGGGATGGAACGGTGGTAGGTCAACACCAAGGATACCCCTATTATACTATTGGACAAAGGAAGGGATTGGGTATCGCACTGGGGAGACCCGTATTTGTTACCAGCATACTGCCCGAAAGCAATACCGTGATGTTGGGAGACGAAAGTGAGTTGGAAAAAGGCAGTGCACATGTAAAGAATATCAACCTTATAAAATATGAGCACATCCATGAGCCTTTAGAAGCAGTGACCAAGATCAGGTATAAAGATGCCGGGATGGAAAGCCATATCGTAGAAGAAGATGGCATGATGAAGGTTGATTTCCAACATAAAGTCAAGGGAATCGCTCCTGGGCAATCTGCCGTATTCTATGAAGGCAATGACCTGCTAGGTGGCGGTTTCTTGATGTGAGACGGGAAAAGTGCGCATTAACATACTGTTAAAATAGTGTTTTTTTTGTGTTTGGACATATAAGCGTTTGTAATAACTTATATAAATCCCTTTCTTTGCAAAAATCAATTTTACTGAATGGCAAAGAATTTATTAATTGTAGAATCTCCGGCAAAAGCGAAAACAATAGAAGGATATTTGGGAAAAGATTTCCTGGTAAAGTCCAGTTATGGACATATCCGAGATTTAGTGAAGACAGATGATGCCATAGATACAGTAAACAATTTCAAGCAGAAATATGAAGTACCAGCAGATAAGAAAGCGGTAGTCAGTGAGTTGAAAAAACTAGCCAAGAGTGCAGAAACAGTCTGGCTCGCATCCGATGAGGACCGTGAAGGAGAGGCCATTTCGTGGCACCTGTACGAAACCCTAGGATTGAAGGACGACAATACAAGACGTATCGTATTTCATGAAATCACCAAACCTGCCATTCTTCAAGCTATTGAAGCTCCCAGAAAAATAGATTACAATCTGGTCAATGCCCAACAAGCCCGTCGCGTACTGGATCGTTTGGTGGGTTTCGAGCTCTCGCCCGTATTGTGGAAGAAGGTGAAACCGTCTCTCTCGGCCGGACGCGTACAATCGGTCGCCGTGAGACTTATTGTCGATCGCGAAAGGGAGATTATTAAGTTCACTGCCGAAGCGGCCTTCCGTGTAGTAGCTATTTTCCACACGGAGAATAAAAAAGAGTTGTTCCGTGCGGAACTTCCCAAACGGTTTGAAAAACTGGAAGATGCCGAGCGCTTTCTACAGGACTGCATTGCCGCACAATATGAGGTAAGCGATCTTCAAACTAGGCCCAGCAAGCGCAATCCTGCCGCTCCGTTCACTACTTCTACCCTGCAACAAGAAGCCAGTCGCAAACTGGGTTTTTCCGTAGCGCGTACCATGTCCATTGCCCAGCGCTTATACGAATCGGGCAAGATTACCTATATGCGTACCGACTCCGTCAATCTCAGCGATACGGCCTTGCAAGCGGCCGAGCAAGAGATCAGCAATACCTACGGAAGAAAATATTACAAAAGAAGGCAATACAAAACTAAATCGGCTGGTGCTCAGGAAGCACACGAAGCTATACGTCCTACTTATTTTTCCGACCATTCAATCGACGGTGACTATGCCGAAAAAAGACTCTACGAATTGATATGGAAAAGATCTATTGCCTCGCAAATGAGCGAAGCAGAATTTGAAAAGACTACAGCCAAAATAGCTATATCTACCCGTGAAGAACAAATGGTCGCCAACGGCGAAGTCATGAAATTTGATGGGTTTTTAAAGGTTTATTTCGAGTCTACCGACGATGATGACCAAGAGGTGCAATTGGACGATTCGGGAGATAATACCTTGCTTCCGCCATTGCATGTCGGTCAATCCTTGAACCTAAAGGAAATGACGGCTACCGAACGTTTCAGCCGCCCACCCGCAAGGTATACCGAGGCCAGTTTAGTAAAGAAATTGGAAGAACTCGGCATAGGTCGCCCTTCTACCTACGCCCCTACTATTTCTACGATACAAAACCGAGGCTATGTAGTGAAAGAGGAAAGAGAAGGTAAGCAACGAGCGTATAAGGTATTGAACATCCAATCGGGAGAAGTACATACAGTTACAAAAACGGAAACAACGGGGGCAGAAAAGAACAAGCTGTTCCCGACAGACATAGGCATCTTGGTCAATGATTTCTTGGTGGAGCATTTCAGGGATATTGTCGATTTTAACTTTACGGCCATCGTGGAGAAGGAGTTTGATGAGATAGCACATGGCCTGAAAGAATGGACAGCTATGTTACATGGGTTTTATGGCCCATTCCATCACGAAGTCGAGAACACCCTGCAACATGCAGACCGGGCCAATAGTGAGCGTGTATTGGGGATAGATCCCAATTCAGACAAGCAAGTGAGCGTGCGTATTGGTCGTTTCGGCCCTTTGGTTCAAATAGGTTCTGCAGATGACGAGGAAAAACCCCAATTTGCCAGTTTGCGTACCGGTCAGATGATCGAGACCATCACCTTAGAAGAAGCGTTGGAACTTTTCAAGCTTCCAAAAAAAGTGGGCATATTCGAGGACAAGGACATGACCGTTGCCATCGGCCGCTTTGGCCCTTACATCAGGCACAACAATGCTTTCTATTCCTTGCCCAAGGAGTTGGATCCATTGGATGTCAATGAAGACCAAGCTATCGAAATCATCAAAGAAAAGCGCAAACGTGACGAAGAAAAGGTGCTGAAGACCTTTGAGGAAAATCCGGAAGCCCGTATAGAACAAGGCCGATGGGGACCATTTATCCGTTTTGGCAAACAAAACGTAAAGATTCCCAAGGGCAAGGCCATCGAGGAAATCAGCTATGAAGATGTAGTTGTCTTGGCAGAAGCAGATGCCAAGAATCCGAAAGCCGGAAAGGCAGCAAAAGGCAGAGGAAGAGCGGTGAAGAAATAGAAAAGCATGAAAAAAGACCTTCCTGAAAATATCGTTGAAGACATCTACATTGCAGTTGTACTGGAAAGCGACTCGCCACATGGCAAATCATGGAATGTCTACCTAGTCAACAATAAAGATGTGGTCATTAAAAATGTATTGGTCAGCAGCAAAGGCTATGGACTGAAGGACAATAAGGAGGTAAAAACCTCCGTGCTTAGACATTTTATCGGCGATGTGGATACACATGAATATGCATTGATTGAAGCCATTGACGAGCAGGTATTTGGCCTTACCAACGAATATTTGCTCAGTTATTATATCGATAAAACCATATACGACAAAAAATTTATCTTTCTTCCGGAAAGCATTGTAGACAGTAACCTCACCCGTGTTCCCGTACTTAATAAGCCGGGTGTAGTTATTGGGAAATAGGCATAATGCAGTTCATGGACAAAGTCACTCCGTCAGTAGGGGCAATTGGATAGTAAAACAAGTCTGTTCATCCGTTGAATGGGCCTCTATGCTGCCCCCATGGGCACGTACTATCTCAGACGCTATATATAGCCCAAGTCCAAGTCCTTTCTTGTCTTTTTTTCGCTCTCCTTGTGAAAAGGGCTTAAATAAATGTTCCATGATGGCATCGGGGATTTTCTCACCAGCATTGGTGACAGTACACAGCAACTTGTCTCCCACCCTGGAAACCCTTACCTGTACGGATGCATATAAATCGCCATGTGTCAAAGCATTGCTCAAAAGATTAGAGAAAACTTGGGCCATACGCTCCGCATCGCAATAGATCGTTTCCCTACAAGTTACCTGGCACACGATATCACGATTGTGCCACACGGCCTGCAATTCCTTGATAACCCCATCTAGGATATTTTCTATATCCTCTTGCCGCCTGTCTATCTTGATGCCCGTACCAAGCTGCCCTCTAGCTAAATCGAGGATGTTATCTATCAGCCCTTTCATCCGATAAGAAGAATTATAGATGATCTGCATCATCTTTGTATTTCTTTCACCCAAATCTTGTCTTCTCAAAAACTGTGAAGTACTTATTATTGCTCCTAACGGATTGCGAAGATCATGTCCCAATATAGCAATAAACCGATCTCTCCTTCTCGACAATCTACGTTCTTCCCGTAATTTGTTTTCAACAATAGCAAGTTTCTCAAATGTATCCAGGTGCGCCGCTATCAACTCGGCAAACAGATTGAACATACCAATGATTTCCGGTTTGTTCAAATTTGCAGGCTTAAAATCAATGGCACATAACGTACCAAAAAATTTGCCGTTTTTCAGAATAATGGGAACTGATATATAACTTCTAAAGTTACGCTTACCAAGCTTTTTACGCCACAAGGGATTTTCTTCCTGATCTATATCTTCGATGACCACTACTTGACGCGTTTCGCAAATTTCCCCGCAAATGGTATTTTCCACGTCGAGTTCTCCGCCAGGTTTCAGTTCCGATGAGATTTCGTCCCGTACGCCACAGGCAACCCATCTTGCTTCCGTTACTCTCGCTATCACGGCAAGCCCCATGCCTGTACTTTGGCAAATAACTTCCAGTATGTTGGGTACTGCCGGAATGTTGCCGATAGCCTCAATATCGGCTTGGATATCTTTTTCTGATGATAAATGTTTTTCCATGGAACAATTTAAGATGCGAGTACAAAGTACAAAAAATAACAAAACAACAAAATCAAAGGGCAGTTATTTTATCGGTACATCTAAGCTAAACTTTGTGCCTCTCGCTTGCTCTCATTAATCCTTTTTATACATTTGCATTAGTCCTTGGCGTATCGTCATGGGCAATTGAAACTCACAACGCAAAAAAACAGTCCAAATATGCTCACCATCACCACCCCTGCCCTACTGTTTCCGGCCATCAGCCTCATTATGTTGGCCTATACCAATCGTTTCCTAGCGTTGGCCAGTTTGGTGAGAAGTCTGCATGCCAAGTTTGAGGAGAATAAGGAAAGCGGCATTCTACAGGGACAAATAAAAAACTTGCGCTATCGGCTGAGGTTGATAAAAAATATCACTACCAAACGGATAAACTTAAAAACAGGCAATAAACTCACTTAACTTACTGATTATCAGTAAATATTTTCATTAGATAAAAAAGCC
>NZ_ATZA01000020.1 GCF_000427965.1 Olivibacter sitiensis DSM 17696
CACTTTTACCATCCAGAAGAACTTATCGAAGCCCTGGGAAACTTTGTGGACAACTATAACAACAGACGTTATCACGAATCGCTGCAAAACTTAACACCTGCAGATGTCTACTGTGGACGATCTGAAAGAATTTTGGAAAAAAGACAACAGGTAAAAATCGATTCTCTGAATAAAAGAAGACAATTGTATAATCAACAAAAATTAATAAATTTATAACTCGAAAGTCTCCTTAAGGTTTCATCCTAATGTGTCTAATTTAGTTTGAAGACGTACAGATACGATTATTCGTGTTTACTCTCTAGCAATTTTTCATTTCTATTAGTTTCAATTATTAGATAACCTATTGTTTCCCTTTTTTGCCATGTATCGTACAATTATTTTTGCCGCTTTTTTACTTTGGTGTGTTCGTCTACAGGCTCAGAGTTCGGTTGAGGAAACGTTATATACGATACGTTTAAACGATCAACTGTATAACGGCAGGGAGTACGTTTTCCAATTTCAAAATGCGGTAGGTTCACAAGGCTATGGAGATCTAGGCTTTGTTGATAATGGTACCATACTTTTTGGAAATGTCATTTTTCGTAATGTGCCGTTAATGTATGACATAGTTGCTGATGAAGTGATAACTAGACATCCCGATAGGTTGATGAATCTGGTTTTGGTAAAGCAGTTTATTCGGCATTTTACAATTGGGGATAACCGCTTTGTTTACCTAGATGAAAATCATACTGGACTGAAATCTGGTTTCTATCACGAGATATATTATTCTAACAATTTGTGCTCTTATGAAAAACGCGCCAAAATTGTTAAGGACTTTGCAACAGGGACAACACGTGAGAAACGGTTTGTTGAGTCCGTTTATTTTTATATAAAGCGAAAGGAAGATTCGGATTTCATTGAAGTTAAGAGCCAAAATGTACTGTTAAACCTATTTGGAGAAAAAAAGAAGGAGCTAAGAATCCTATTGCGTGAAAATGATTTAACCTTTAAACAGAATCCTTTAAAAACTATCTCAACGGTTCTGGCATACGTAGACAACGCTAATTAATCTTTCTCCAAAACTCTGATAATTTTTTTGGAATTGACTTTTTGATTTATATGAGGATATATTACATCAAACCTAAAATAGAGACGTTCATATTAATCGGCTTTATATTCTTTTTTTGCAATAAGTCATTTGCCCAAGACAATTTAATATCCTTGAGTCTAAGTGATGCTAGTTTTAAAGAGTTTATAAATCAAATAGAAAAGCAGAGCAATTATAAATTCTATTATGATAATACGCAAACAGATAGTGTCTTAATTGATTTAAATGTAGAAAAAGGCAGACTCGAAGATGTATTGGATAAAGTGCTTACACTACATAATCTGTTCTTTGCTATTGATGGTCATAAGCAGGTATTTATAACAAAGGGCCAAGGATTGATTACAGCTTTACCTATGTTTAATGAGGTGATAGGGACGGTGAAGGATAGTGCAGCGATTGATCTAACCCATATCTCTGACTATAAGGAAGAGGATGTAAGTTTAGTTCCTATTGAAAATAAACTGTATGAAATAGGTAGTCGAAGCAATATACGGGTTGGAACTAAGTTATTAACTGGATATGTGACAAGTGCTGTTACTGGTTTGCCTATAGCTTTGGCAACAGTAAACCTAGTTGGAACTAATATCCAAGTACAGACCGATCGTTTTGGCTATTATTCTATTAGTGTGCCGGAGGAGAGAAGTGTGATTAAAGTTTCGACTGTGGGGATGAAAGAAACCCAAAGACAGCTGATCATGTACTCAAGTGGCCGATTAGATATTGCAATGAATGATCAAGTCTATGCACTTAATGAGGTCATAGTATCTGCCGAACAAGGTAATAATGTTAAGCGGACACAGATGGGGGTCGAGCTATTAAGTATTAAAACCATCAAGCAGACGCCTACCGTATTGGGCGAGGCAGATCTTGTTAAAGTGATTCTTACGTTGCCAGGCGTACAAACCGTGGGCGAGGCAGCAAGTGGGTTTAACGTTCGTGGAGGAGCTACAGATCAAAACTTAGTGCTGTTCAACGATGCAACTATCTACAACCCGGCTCATTTTTTTGGTTTTTTTTCCGCTTTCAATGCTGATGCGGTTAGTAATGTTGAATTGTATAAAGGAAGTATCCCCTCTCGATATGGAGGACGTTTATCCTCTGTACTCGATGTAACAGCAAAAGAAGGAAATCGTAGTAAATTCAGTGGTTCTGGCGGCATTGGCCTGTTGACGAGTAGATTGTCTTTCGACGGACCAATTGGTAAGAAAACATCCTATTTTATTGGAGGAAGGAGTACTTATTCCGATTGGTTGTTAAATCTGATTCCAGACGATAGCTACAAAAATAGTAACGCATCATTTTACGATGTCAATGTACAATTGGAACATCAAGCCGATGAAAGAAACGTCATCTATTTGACGGGTTATTCTAGCAATGATCGCTTTTCGCTCAACAGCGATACATCATACCGTTACAAAAATGCTAATGTAAACGTTAAATGGAAAAAGACGTTCAATAATGAACTCTATGGAATATTTAAAGTGGGTATTGATACCTATAACTTCAATGTAGCTAGCGATGAAAATCCTATAAATGCATTTGATCTCAAGTATAATATAGGCCAAGTGTTTTTAAAAGCAGATATTTATCAGCATGTTAACGATAAGCATAATCTAAATTATGGCTTTAATGGGGTTGGTTATAAGCTAAATCCGGGAAGGATGGCACCCGTCGGCACGGAATCTGACGTACTATTACGCGACTTGGAATCTGAACAGGCTCTGGAAACCGCATTGTATTTTTCAGATGTATACAAAGTGAACGACCGTTTTACATTGGATATGGGAGTGCGCTATTCCATGTTTAATTATTTGGGACCGCGTCGAGTAAACTACTATGCACCTAATTTGCCTAAAAGTGAGACTACTATTATTGAAACAAAGGACTTTAGTTCAGGGGAACCTATCAAAACCTATCATGCGCCAGAATTTAGGATTTCTGCCAGATATGCTTTCAATGATAACAGTTCAGTTAAAGGAGCTTACAATTCACTGAGACAGTATATTCATATGTTGTCTAATACTACTGCAATCACGCCTACAGACACTTGGAAATTAAGTGATGCTCACATCAAACCACAGTTTGGAGATCAGGTTTCTTTAGGTTATTACCAAAATTTTGCCTCAAATATTATCGAGGCATCTATCGAGCTCTATTATAAACGTATGAATAATTATTTGGATTACAAGAGCGGAGCGCAATTGCTGTTGAATGAAGCAATTGAAACTGATGTTATTAACACAGAGGCAAAGGCTTATGGAGCCGAGTTTCTAATAAAAAAAACGTCTGGAAAGCTGAATGGATGGCTTAGTTATACTTATTCCAGGGTTCAGCAACGGACGGTAAATGTTGAAGATGCTGACATGATCAATAATGGTGAATTTTATCCAAGCAATTATGATAAGCCCCATGATATTACACTTGTAGGTAACTATAAATTTTCCCATCGTGTAAGTTTTTCCTTAAATGTAACCTATAGCACAGGTCGGCCTATTACTTTGCCGATCGGAAGGTACTATTATGCAGGATCTGAAAGGGTGTACTATTCACAAAGGAACCAATATCGTATTCCAGATTTCTTTAGAACGGATGCCTCTTTTAATATCGAAGGAAATCACAAAGTAAAAAAATTGGCTCATAGTTCCTGGACAGTAGGTGTTTATAATTTGACAGGAAGGAGAAATCCATTTTCTATTTTCTATGCATCGGAGGGTGGTAATTTAAACGGGTATAGGCTTTCCATTTTTGGACATCAGATTCCATTTGTCACGTATAATTTTAGATTCTAGACTGTTATGAAATTCACAGGTACAATAAAATTTATTATACTTTCTCTGTTTTGTGCTTTGGTATTCAGTTGTAAAGATTCTTATGAACCCAATTATGAATCAAGGGACAATGAACCGATATTGGTAGTGGAGGGCTATATTAATGCTTTGGGCGCGAGTAGTAGGTATAAGTTGAGTCAAACGGTACCCATTTCAGCTAAAACTGAAGATGGAATCCCTATATCTATTGTTCCGGTAACGGGCGCTATATTGATCATTGAAAGTGAGAGTGGTGAGATCTACCAGCACCAACAATCGGATGCTGACGGAAATTATACCTTTTATCACCCTATTTTAGATACAGAAACAAGGTATCGCTTGAGGATTAGAGTAAACAATGAAGAATATCTGTCTAGTTATGTAGACGTGAGGATTAGTCCGGAAATAGAGCGTGTAGATTGGGAAGAGACTGCGGATGGCGTGCAGTTGTATGTAAGCACGCAGGATCCAAATAATGATTCGCACTACTATCGTTGGGAATATGAAGAAACATGGCGCTTTTTTTCTAGATTTAATAGTGAACTTATCTATACTAATGGGGCAGTTCGCGATCGTACACGAGAAGAACAGGTTTCCATTTGCTTTTTTTCTGAAAATTCCAGCGACATTCAAATTGCTACTTCCGACGGGCTTTCTGGTGATATTATTTATAATTATCCTATAAGGGATATACCACGCTTGTCTGAAAAGCTAGAAATTCGCTATTCCATACTCGTAAAACAGTATGTACTTAGTAAAGAGGGGTATACCTACTGGGACGAGCTTCGGAAAAATTCTGAAAATTTGGGCGATATATTTGGGACTATGCCCACCGAGCTTAGAGGTAATATCTCAAATGCCAATGATCCACAGGAGGCTGTCATAGGCATGATAGAGGCAGTTGGGGTCAGGGAGAAGAGGATCTTTATCGATAATAGGGAACTGAGTGAGCAGTGGTTGGTCGAGAGTGAGTATTACAGTGGCTGTGCTTTATCAGACACTACTATAAACGCAGCAATACAGGTTTTTAGGGATTTTCCTGGCCTTATGCCTGTTTATGGTTTTTCAGTTAACCCCGCAAGCCTTGGGTATACCCATTATGCATATTCATCACGTCGGTGCGCCGATTGTACGGTGAGGGGGACATTGACAGCTCCTGATTTTTGGCAGGACTAACTCTTTATGAATGACGATGCTTTTAACATAATAAAGATGATAAGAAATATAATCCTATTCCTGATAATGTCAATATTAGCCAAGAAAGCTTTGACACAGTCTTTGGCTGCGGTGGAAGATGGGCAATATAAATATGACAGTTTGTATGAAAAAATGTATGTGCATACAGATAAGGAATTCTATATGCCAGGGGAGATATTGTGGTTTAAGGTTTATGTGGTAGATGGTCGTACAATGGAGCCCCTAGGCCTAAACAGCGTAGCTTATATTGATTTATTGAATGATGAAAATAAGAGCGTATTGCAGGCTAAGATAGATTTGGGAAAAACTGTTAGGAATGGTTCTTTATATATACCCAATCAATTGCCAAGTGGTATTTATCGAATGGTCGGATATACCAATTCTATGAAAAATTATGGTGATGAGACTTTGTTTCTGAAAGCCATTGAAATAGTTAACCCTTACATTTCAGGAGAGAACCTGTTGTCAGAAAACCTGGCGGTTAAGAATGCACTTCAGTTATTTCCCGAGAGTGGGATTTTACTTGATAATATAGCATCTAGGTTGGCTTATAAGCTTTCTGGTATTAATAGCAACGAGCGGTTCGAAATTGTTGTCCTTGAGGGCGATGGGACAGAGGTTTATAGAGAGGTGTCGAATGCTCAGGGAATGGGTAGTTTACCCATCCTGCCAAAATCTGACAAAAAATACAAGGTGCGTGCTATCCTTTCAGATAAATCCATTGTAGAGGCCCAATTCCCAAAGATTTATGACAATGGATATTTGTTCAATGTTATAAGGGACGATCAAGGTGGATGGAATATTGCTATTTCTGCCTCTAAACAGCATATTGGTGAGGCTATTAGGTTGTCGGCTAAGAATCGTTATCAATCTGCTCACAGTGTAGGTCTCATTCTTAATGGTGAAGGAAAAGCGAGCACACATATCGCTTATGAATCTTTGCCTGTAGGAGTAAACGTTTTGACATTAACAGATGAAATGGGAGAACCACTTGCTGAAAGATTGCTGTTTAAGTACCCAGACAACGAGCTTGATATCGTTACAAAGTTGGATGCTGAAATGGCAGATAAAAGGAGCCTGATTAATATGGATCTTCAATCGCTTGTCAATGGGCAGCAGGTTGAATCAGATCTTTCTGTCTCGGTTTATAAAGTTGATGCTCTGCAAAATTTACCACGTCAGAATATACACTCTTACCTGTGGTTGCAGTCAGAAGTAAAAGGATATATAGAAAATAGCGCTTATTACTTTTCAGATAAGGAGAATGAACAAGTACAGCGTGATCTGGATGTCCTTTTGCTTACGCAAGGTTGGCGTAGGATAACTAGTAGGGCAACTGATAAAGAAAAGTTCTTGACCGAGATAGCATACCATCATGTACGGATACGCTATACCGACAGGGATTCCCGTCGGCCGTTCACAGGCGAAAATGTGTTTCTGAGTGTACTTGGTAAAACTCCAAAAATCTATACCGCTACGACAGATAGTGCAGGGATAGCGACCTTTTTGGCGAAGAATATTTTTGGAGAAAGTCAAATGGCTACACAATTAGCTGGTAATAAGGAATCAAATATTGAATTATTGTCGTCATTTATTACTGATTACGAGCTTAATAAGCAACAGCTTTTTTTTAGGGGATATTTAGATTTAAAGGATGCCCTATTAAATCACAGTATCAATGTACAGGCCGAAAATGCCTTTCATCAGGCACGGAGAGCCCAATTTCTTTCTGCAAGGCTGGACAATTTTCCTTTTTACGGCAAAGCAGATGTAAGGTATCAATTGGACGACTATACCCGTTTCGTAGTGATGGAAGAGGTGTTGCGAGAGTATGTGAAAGAGGTAAACGTGCGAAGAAGCAATTCAAGATACGGGTTAAGGGTGTTCGATGGGCCTAGGGGCTATTATTTGTCAAATGATCCACTTATACTTTTGGACGGCGTACCTATATTGGATGCCGATGAGATTATGCGTTATGACCCCTTGAAGGTAAAGAGCATAGATGTAGTGACGGGCAGATATGTTTATGGGCCATTTATATATGATGGTATAGTGACCTTTAATACATATGAGGGCTTGTTGAAAGGTTTTGCGCTCAATCCTACGGTTACTTTGATTGACTATGAAGGCTTACAACGAGAGCGAGAGTTTTACGTTCCAACCTATGAAACACCTGAGCAAAGGCAATCTAGGCTACCAGATAGACGTAACGTGCTATTTTGGGAGCCAAATATAACAATGGATAGTTCGGGAAAGGTAAGTCTGACAATTACGACATCGGATCTTAAGGGCGACTATGTGATAGTGATAGAAGGGATGGATAAACAAGGGCACATTGGGAGTGCAATAAAGAACATTGTGGTGGAATGAAGTTGGATTAGATGCATTGTCCGTTCTATGACTCAAAAAGAATAGATTTTGCCTCAAGCAAAGATATGAAATTCAGGAGTAGTGCTGTTGCGGAAATAATAATTCTGAATAGCTAAGCTGATAGGCAAAAATAGGTCGGCTTTCAGAAAGGAAACTACATCCACTGGGTATTCAGTTAGCATCCCGGGTATAGTGTAACGTGTAACGCGAACTGTGCCATCTGGATCAACCTATTCCTAAAAGCTATCATGTCCCAGTCGTAGTCTGTCACCAAATTTAATATGGAGTTCTGAAATGGATATACCTCGGTTTCTGACAGTATAGGCCTATCAGGTCCTTGCGGCATCGGTATCGACCCCAAGGATATTGTAGATCGCACGGGTCTCCATCGTCCCGTTGTGGTGGATCTTTTAATGCATACAGTCCAGAAATACAAAGGGATATACTGCATCCAGCGGACGGTTCCACCATCGGTGACCTGCGGAAGCACCGCATCGGTGGTACGCGATATTTCCGTGGCAGATATCTCCATGGCGTACATGCTCAAAACACTGCCTTCCAGCTCCTCGATGAGGATCAGCTGCCGCTTTGGGACAATCTTCGGCTCAAAGGATCTTTCTCGGTCACGGCCGGTCTCCAGCTCGAAACTGCCGCCGCTCATGCTCCTGACTGTTTTCTTGCTCTTGCCGTTGCGGCGGTTCGGCTGACCAGAGCCCTTTTCGTCGTCCAGATGGTTGTTCAGCTCGCCATCCAGCATCGATTCCAATAAATGATTCATCAACGGTGCAAAAACACCGTCCGTACCGACGGCCTTCTTGCCCGCGTACAATCCTTCCATTGTTTCCTGTTTGAAGCGCTCGAAGTCAAAGGGTTCTTTATCTTTCATTTGTCACTTGGATTTACGAATTTATCATTTTTTATTCGTCTCTCCTGTGACACGGTTTAGGTTACACTCTCTGCTCAGACCAACTCAAACCCAAGATTCCTGCTTAGGTCCTCTATCTGCGGAACTAATTCTGGTAAATTATTCAGGTTATCTTTTTTTGTTGCAATACTGATATTGATGGTAATACGGGGGCTGCTTTCCAAATATTTCAATTTGGAATCTTCTGACATGCTGTCCATGATATCCTTGTATACATAATGGGTGAAATCTAGGCCGGAAGCATCTTTTAAAGATTGTAAAAAAGCGATATCAAATTTTTTCCTGGTATCTATCTGGTTGATCGTTTGCCTGGATACATTCATCTTTCTAGCGACCACAGATCCCTTTATACCCCGTTCTTTCATGGTTTCTCTTATGATTTCTCCTAGTGATTTCCCTTTTTCTATTTGGCAGATGTTAATGCCTGATTGACAAACGGATCAGGTATGAATAACGTTACCGATTTTTATTTTTGACAAATACGGAATCACATTCCGTATTTGTCAAAAATAAAAATTAGCTTTGCATATGATAGCAAGGATAGCGGCAGATAAGCTAAAGGATTTGGCGAGGAAATTTCCTGCCATTGGCTTGTTGGGACCTAGACAAAGTGGAAAAACCACTTTAGCAAAGGCATTGTTCAGTGATAAGCCATACGTGAGCTTCGAAAATCAAGACAATCAATTGGCGGCAGATACGGATCCCAACGGTTTCCTAAAAGGATTCCCGATGGGTGCGGTATTTGATGAAATACAGCGAGTACCCCTTTTGTTCTCCTATCTACAAGGCATTATAGACGAGCAACCGGACAAGACGGGCCTGTTTATCCTCACGGGCTCACAAAATTTCCTTTTGCTGGAAAGTATTACGCAGAGCTTGGCGGGTAGGATTGCATTTGTCCATCTTTTGCCGTTCAGTTATCCGGAACTAAAGCATACGCCTTTTGGCGATGGCCCTATTGACCACTTGTTGTTTTGGGGCGGTTATCCCAGGCTATATGACAAGGGCATGCTACCGAGCGACTATTATCCCAATTATATTCTTACCTACGTAGAAAGGGATGTAAGACAAATAAAGAACATAAGCAATCTGACCTTGTTTCAGCGCTTTTTGAAGATATGTGCCTCCAGGGTCGGTCAGGTGGTCAACTATGCCTCTATCGCCAACGACTGCGGAATAGACCAAAAAACAGTTGCGGTATGGATTGGGATACTGGAGACCAGTTTCATAGCCTTTACACTTAGACCTTATTATAACAATTTCAGCAAGCGATTGATACAAATGCCCAAGCTTTACTTTTATGATACGGGCTTGTGTTGTTCCCTGCTGGAAATGGAAGAAGTGGGGCACCTGTCAAACCATCCGTTAAGGGGGAGCATTTTTGAGAATTTTGTGGTACTGGAGCTTTTGAAAAAGCGGTTGAACAGTGGACAAAGGGCCAATCTATATTTTTGGCGCGATCGTACCGGGCATGAGATCGATGTGTTGGTGGACAAGGCAGGTGGCGCCATGCCCATTGAGATAAAGGCATCCCAGACCTATAATAAGGATTTTTTGAAAGGGATAAGCTATTGGAAGGGGATACAGCCCGCTAGCACCGCATCGTTCGTTATATATACTGGTAGTGGTGGTCTGATTCAGCATGATACTCAGGTACTGAACTGGAGACAGATTGATGATATACCCGTATAGTGCTACACTAACTCGAACCCCAATTTCCTGCTTAGGTCCTCTATCTGCGTAACTAATTCTGGTAAATTATTCAGGTTATCTTTTTTTGTCGAAATACTGATATTGATGGTAATACGTGGGCTGCTTTCCAGGTATTTCAATTTGGAATCATCTGACATGCTGTCCATGATATCCTTATAGGCATAATAGGTGAAATCTAGGCCGGAAGCATCTTTTAAAGACTGTAAAAAAGCGATGTCAAATTTTTTCCTGGTATCTATCTGGTTGATCGTTTGCCTGGATACATTCATCTTTCTAGCGACCACAGATCCCTTTATGCCCCGTTCTTTCATGGTTTCTTTTATGATTTCTCCTAGCGATTTCGCTTTTTTATTTGACATGTTCTAATTTATCTTGCTTTTTGTAAACTTTATTTTGCTTTATAGATGTTTTTGCGGAAGAAAATGTATTTTTTTCTTGCTTTATGGCTTTTTATTGTTTACATTTGGCTTATATATATTAGGAATTACGCAAGATTCGTTCTTTTTTATGTGCTAAATCTTGTTTTGGTGCGTTCATTACCGTTTCCGTGACCGCATATTGGAGAAATGAATAGATTTGTTTTTTATTTATATTTTCAACTAAATTATACGTACAATCAACAAACACACACACAGTCAACAAACACACACATGAAAACTAAATTATTGTTCCAATCCGATTCGTCTATTAATGAATAAATAGGTTCTGTCTTGAATTTCCTCTTTCAAAGAATTTGCTAGTGATGGCGTGGGTCTGTGTTGCCCATCTTCCTTGTGAATGATTGCAAAAGGGGGTGAAAATAATAGTAGATCAATTTATTAATAGTCGCCAACACACATGAAAACCTACTTTACAACACAACTTAACTCGTTCCTTACCCTGCAAAGGTGCAAGTCGTATGTGATATCTAATAAAAATTGCCGCTGGAAAAATAGGGATAGAATTGTATTGTCCAGATTTTTTTGAAGGTAAGGGTATCAGGCGTGAAAATTATTTAATATCAATTTTTTATTCACTATTAACTCAAACAATCACACATGAAACAAAAATTACTATGCTTCCTGCTGTTATGCGGTGTGCTCATAAGCCACGGCTACGCACAGGAAAGGAGAATTAGTGGGAAGGTAACCTCCCAAGCCGATGCAACCCCATTGCCAGGGGTGTCTATTGTAGTAACGGGTACGTCGTTAGGAACGCAAACGGATAATAACGGTAACTATTCCATTACCGTTCCATCTACGGCTAAATCACTTACGATTCGCTCGATTGGGTATTTAAGTCAAACAATTAATATTGGATCGGGAAGTGTTATTAACGTAGACTTAATAAGTGATGAGTCGCAGTTATCAGAAGTTGTTGTTACAGGGTATGGGAGTGCTAGGAGGGTTGATCTTACTGCATCGATTGGATCTATTAAAGGAGAGGCTCTTCAAAATATAGCGGTGCCCTCTTTTGATAAATTTTTACAGGGACAAGTGGCAGGCGTGCAAGCATCCGTCAGTTCTGGGATTTTGGGACAACCGGCTAGGATTAGGGTGAGAGGGACTAATTCAATCTCCGGAAGCTCAGAACCTTTATATGTAGTGGACGGAGTTCCTTATATCACTGGAAACCAAAGTGGAGCAACGCCTTATAACCCGTTGGGAGATATTAATCCAAATGATATCGCCAATGTTGATGTTTTAAAGGACGGTGCGGCTACAGCTATTTATGGCTCTAGAGCTGCAAATGGCGTGATATTAATCACTACAAAAAGGGGACAAGCAGGTACTAAGAAATTGACCTACGATAACTGGTTTGGTGTTGCAAAAACTGCGAAACGTTATGATTTGATGAATGCTCAGGAGTTTATGGATATAACGAATGAAAAATTGACTAATGTTGGTCAGCCAGCCGCAGCATTTCCAATGGATAATCCTGCTGGAGGTATTTATGACACCGATTGGTTGGATGAGATTTTTAGAACAGCGTTTCAGCATAACCATAACCTTTCTGTAAGTGGCGGAACCAATGCTGGCACTAATTATTATTTTTCTTTGGGATATACGAATCAAAATGGTATTGTGGACGCAAACAGTTTGACTAGATACAGCGCCCGAGCCAATGTGGATCAAAAAGCCTTCAACGATAAACTGACAGTAGGTGCTAACGTTGCCATCACTCATAGCACAAACCGTGGTTTGAATACAGGTACAAATGCACTTTCTGGAAACGTAATAGCGGGAATCTATGCTTTGCCGAACGTTCCTGCCATATTTTCCGACGGTTCCTATAATATTTCTGCATCGGGGTTAGGCCAAGGAAATAATACCATGCCTATAGTATCTAATTTTACTAACCAACGTTATGTGTTGGATAACAATGTATATAGAAGTATGGGATTAAACGTAACTGGTAACAGTTATGCAGACTTGGAAATAGTTTCTGGCTTACATGCCAAGACACAAATCGGTATTAACATGATCAACAATGAGGATTATGTTTATTGGACGAGGGAGCATGGAGATGGAAGAAGTAACGATGGCTACATTTATCAGCAATATCTGCCTACGTTTCGATACAATTGGCAAAACACTTTGAGTTATGATAATGTGATCGCGGAAGATCATAGAATAAGTGTGTTGGCGGGACAGGAATTTCAAAAAACGCTTACAAGAAGCTTCTCTGCGTCCGGAACGGGACTTTCTGCTGATTATTTTGGCGAGAATTTTAATATTATTAGTAATTCACTGGCTAATCAGTTTATTGGCGGCGCAGCTAATGAGCGTACTTTTGCCTCTTATTTTGGAAGATTGGAATACGGTTATAAAAACCGGTATTTGCTCAGTGGCTCCTTGCGCTACGATAAGATTTCTTCTTTGCCATGGGGCAATCAAGGAGCTACCCTGCCTGGAGCATCTTTGGGATGGAGGATATCTCAAGAAGAGTTTTTTCAGGTTAGCTGGCTTAATGAATTAAAGCTCAGAGGAGGTTATGCTAAGGTAGGTAATGTGGAAATAGGTTCTTATCCATATGCTGGAAATTTCTCTGCGGCGCAATATGGCAGTTATTCTGGTATTCGGTATAGTCAAGCTGGTAACAGTGACTTGAGCTTCGAAACAAGTAAAAAATATGACATAGGCGTTGATTTTGGCTTTTTGCAGGATAAAATCACCTTAACGGCTGATTGGTTCTTGAATGATGTGGATAATTTGATATTAGGTGTACCTACACCACCGTCTTTGGGGGTTCCAGGAAATGAAATAAACCAAAATATCGGTCGAATGAAAAATAGGGGATTTGAGTTTACGATTGGCGCTACGGTCATTGAAAATGACAGATTCAGTTGGACTACTAACTTAAACACTACTTTCACGAAAAATGAAGTGATTACTTTGGTAGACGGTAATCCGATCGACTATTCGGCACATACTATACGCGAAGGAGAATCGATAGGATCGTTTTTCGGTTATGTATGGCATGGCGTGAATGCTGCAAATGGAAATCCAATTTACGAAAAAGCCGACGGCTCATTGGTTCAGCAAAGGGTTGGGGCGACATCTTTCGCCGTATACGATCCCGCAAATCCGTCGGACGTGAGTCAGAATGCTGTTGCTTTGAACTATGCTGATAAAAGAATCCTAGGCGTATCTATGCCAAAGTGGTTTGGAGGGTTTAACAATACTTTTAGGTATAGAGATTTTGATTTAAACATATTTCTATCATTCTCTGGAGGAAATTATATTTACAATCAAACAAGGCAAAATATACTGCTAAACCAAGCTTTCGGTAATGGCTCGACAGAATTGCTAAATCGCTGGACGGAGGAAGGACAGCAAACTGATATTCCAAAATTGGCGTATGGCTATGCAGCACAGATTTATCAAACTGGTAACGCAACAACGCAGTTTGTGGAGAAAGCTGATTTTCTTAGGGCTCAAAATATAGGACTTGGATATAGTTTCCCAAAACAGTTGCTGAACAGCGTTAAAGTAAATAATCTAAGAGTGTTTGCGCAGATACAAAATGCCTTTGTAATTACGGGCTACAAAGGTATCGATCCTGAGATGAATAACAGCCCAACAACAAATACTCAGCCAAACGTTGATATAGCGACAAACTTTATACCAAGAACGTTTACTTTTGGTCTGAATGTAGGATTTTAATTAGAGGATAAAGAGAAATGAAAAATATATATAGAAATATAATACAAGGGAAAGCCAAACAGTTGTTTTGTCTTGGTTTAGCGGTTACGTTGACAGTGAGTTCTTGTAGTGACTTCACGGAGTTGCAGCCACTATCTGCACTATCTGAAACGACAGCCTTTTCAACATCGGCAAACGTTGAATTGGCAATGAACGGGATGTACTGGGCCGCCGCTATAGGTACTTATGCCGGTGGAGGAGGAAGAGGTTACCCGTTTGGCGCAGCATCTATTCAGCAGGGCGATATGAGGGGTGAAGATATGGTGAATCTTCAGGCTTTTTATCAGATAACTTATGAAGGCACGTATACGGCTACATCAGCAAATAATGTGAATCATTGGTCAACACTTTATTTTCTAATCAATGAGGCAAATATAGTTATAGATGGAGTTCAGCAAGCATCCGGAAATGGCGTGATAACATCTGAGCAAGCATTGGTTTATGAAGCCGAAGCTAAATTTTTAAGAGCCTTAGCCCACCATGAACTGCTTATTCATTTTTGTAGGCCCTATGCAGACAATAATGGAGGAAATATGGGGGTTCCTTATCGTACCACTCCAGTAACAGGTGGTACAGCTGTGGAAGAGGGACTGGCACAAGGACGAGGTACTGTGGCAGAAGCATATGCAAGAGTTTTGGAAGACTTAAACTTCGCAGAACAAAACCTTCCGGCTACAGGAGGAGAAAGTATTTCTCGTGCGAGAAAGGGGGCTGCCATAGCCTTGAAAACAAGGGTATATCTTCATATGCAAGATTATGCTAATGTCATATCAGAAGCTACGAAGCTAGGTGCAACTGGTTCGGCTCCATTTACTAGCCCAATTGGAGGTTATGCGTTGACTGCAACTCCCGATGGTCCTTTTACCAATTATTCATCCAATACCGAATCAGTTTTCTCAATTGCCAATAGTGCGGCTTCAAATGGTGGTGTTAATGGTGCTCTTGCTTCTCAATATGGTGCATCAGACTTTGGATTCCGTGATCTGGTGGCCATCAGTCCAAATTTCTATAATATCGGTTTTTGGCATGAAGATGACCTTAGGAGGAATATGACGTATCGTCAAAGTGCTGGTATATCTGCATTATATACAACCAAATATTATGAAAGCGATCGTTCTGATTGGGCGCCAATTATTCGCTATGCGGAAGTGATTTTGAATGCTTCAGAAGCTTATGCAAGGCAAGGAAACAATGGACAAGCCTTAGTTCTTTTGAATTCAGTTAGGGATCGGGCTGTTCCAGCAGCAGCTTCTTATGGTACTACTGCTCCACCGGATTTGCTTCAAGTTATTTTTAATGAAAGACGTATAGAGTTTTTGGCTGAAGGACGTCGCTGGCCGGACATCCATCGATTGGCCTTAGATCCTCAGTATTCTACGGGTGGAATACCAGCGAAGGTGCTGGCTTCACAAATATCAGCAAATGGTGGACAAGCGGTATACGATGGTAGCACTATATTAACGCCTGCTTGGGTGGCGATACCTTACAGTGACGACAGGTTTGTTTGGCCAATATCTTCTGATGAGGTTAACTCCAATCCTACGCTTAGGGAACAGCAGAATCCGGGTTATTGATGCTTGATTTATATTTGGTTGGGGGTACAATACCCCCAACTAAAATCGCTATTGAATAAAGAATTTTAAATCTTTGATCTTATGAATTGCTTAGTCCGTTTTACCATGAGTCGACGCCAGGTTTGGTGCATGATTATAGGAAGCCTGTCTTTGTTCCGTGTAGCATCTGCACAAGAACAGCTTACTGCTGATGAGACTTTAATGAGTAGTCTTGGTGGGTCTCTGATGACGCAGATGTTAGTGGATAACCTTGGAAAGCCTTTTATGACAAGTAAGTATGAAGGCGCAATAGGTAGTCCTTATCTGATTGAAGATTGGCAAAAAGGGAGCGTGGAACATTCTAATGGAGAAAAATTTGAAAATCTTGATTTGCTTTACGATGCGGTAGCTAAGTCACTTTTATTCAAAAATGCACAGGAAAAGGTGATGGCATTTGTAAAGCCCGTAACGGCGTTTACAATTCAAGATATCAATGAAAGGTTCTTCAAAAGAATGCCTAATGGCGATTATTTTGAAATAGTAACGGATGGAGAAAAACCTCTTTATAAAGCCTGTGAGAAGAAGATTTTAGAAAAAAAAACGTATGGAGGAATTGGGGTGCAAAAGGAGATCATAACTTCTTATAGTTATTATTCAGAAGTTGATGGGGAGCCGATAAAGCTGAAATTGAATAAATCTATATTTCAATTCTTTGGTGCTAAAGCTAGCGAGGCGGAAAAATATAGCATCGACAAAAAGCTTGACATAAAGAAAGAGGAAAATTTGATTTTGTTGTTCAAGTATATGAATAGCCATTGAAATTGAATTGTTAAGAAGAAAATGTAAAAATCTCACATTTAGCTTTTTTTCAATAGATCATGATGCGAATGTGCTGGTTTGAAAAATTCGTGGATGGATTTTTAGACCATATCCCGGTGGCACCCTGCCATCGGGATTTTTTGTTGAAATCGATGAAATAAAACAATTACGAGAAGAGTTCGTTCTAGGAAAAGAAAATATGAGGGCAAACAACAGAAAATTGTTATATATTATCCTGGCGGCTATAGTGGCGGCCGCAATCATGTACTTCATCACCAAAGATCCTCAGGAGAACCCGGTGCTGGAGCAGCCGAATGGAGAGGCGCCTCATAAGCAGGAACAGGACAATTAGTTGATCAATCATTTGTCATTGGCTGATTGGTGGGTTTCACTCATCTCAAATCTGACGTCTCATATCTCAAGTCTCGCGTCTCATATCTCACTAAATATTTTCCCGAAACATTTTCTTTAACCAAATAATATTTCTACTTTTGCAGTCCCTTAATTGAGAGGGAATGGTTTATTATATAATTAATTCAAAATCAAGCTAGTGAATACGTTAAGTTACAAAACTGTCTCTGCCAACAAAAACACTGTCAACAAAGAATGGATCGTTGTTGATGCTGAAGGCGAGATCTTGGGGCGCTTGGCATCCAATATCGCGAAAGTGATAAGGGGTAAGCACAAGTCTTCGTTCACCCCACACGTAGACTGTGGCGATAACGTGATCGTTATCAACGCAGACAAGATCAAGTTGACCGGAAACAAGATGAGCGACAAGCGTTATGTACGCTATACAGGCTATCCAGGTGGTCAGCGCTTTACTTCTCCTAAGGAAATGTTGGCAAAGCATCCAGGACGCATCGTGGAAAAAGCCGTGCGTGGCATGCTGCCCAAAAATCGATTGGGGCACGCCTTGTTCAACAACCTGTTCGTTTATGCCGGTGCCGAGCATCCGCATGCAGCGCAAAATCCTAAAACTGTTAAATTCTAAAGGAGAAAAAGATGTCAGTAACAAACACTTCAGGAAGAAGAAAAACAGCTGTTGCCCGTATCTATTTGAAGGCTGGTAGCGGCAATATTACCGTAAATGGTAAGGACTATAAAGAATATTTTCCAACATTGCCATTGCAATATATTGTTACCCAAAGTACGGAAGTAGCCGGTGCTGCGGGTAATTATGATGTGAAAGTTAACGTTTCTGGTGGTGGCGTAAAGGGCCAGGCAGAAGCCGTGCGTTTGGCTATCGCCAAAGCATTGGTAGAGCTAGACCCAGAGGTGAAACCAGCACTACGTGCCAAAGGTTTGATGACCCGTGACGATCGTATGGTAGAGCGTAAGAAACCAGGTCGCAAGAAAGCACGCAGAAGATTTCAATTTAGTAAACGTTAATTTAAGGAGGATCAGACAATGGCAAGAACAACATATCAGGAATTACTGGATGCAGGTGTACACTTTGGTCACCTTACCCGCAAGTGGGATCCGAAAATGGCTAAGTACATTTTCATGGAGCGCAACGGTATCCACATCATCGATTTGAACAAGACTTTGGCGAAGCTGGAAGAAGCTGCTTCTGCCATCAAGCAAATTGTGAAGTCGGGACGTAAAGTACTTTTTGTTGCTACTAAAAAACAAGCGAAAGATATCGTCGCCAATCAGGCAAAATCAGTCAACATGCCTTATGTTACTGAGCGTTGGCTAGGAGGTATGCTTACCAATTTTGGTACGGTACGTAAGTCTATAAAGAAAATGTCCAACATCGATAAGATGACCAAAGATGGTACTTACGACGTGCTTTCTAAAAAAGAAAGATTGATGATTCAGCGTGAGCGTATTAAGTTGGAGAGCCTCTTGGGTGGTATCGCCGATTTGAACCGCCTACCAGCTGCTCTGTTCATCATAGACGTGAAGAAAGAACATATTGCTGTAACTGAGGCTTTGAAATTGAGTATTCCTACCTTTGCAATGGTAGATACCAATTCGGACCCTACAAATATCGATTTTCCGATTCCTTCCAATGATGACGCTACTAAGTCTATCACTTTGATTACAGACATCATCGTGAAAGCTATCCAAGAAGGTTTGGATGAGCGCAAGCGGGATAAGGAAGACGAAGCTGAAAAGGAAGCAGCAGTAGCTAAGGCACAAATCGACAATGGTGAAGGTGAGAGTGCTCCGGTAGCGGAAGCTCCTAAGGCTCGCAAGTCTGAGGCTGCTGAGGCCAAAGATGGTGAATAGTAAATAGATAGATTTGTGGGTTGGGAATTGCCTGGTGTACTTGGTCTTTAGCTCGGTTCACAAGGCAATGCGTAACCCACATTTTTTTTAAAACGTATATAAAAATATAAAAATAACATGTCAACTGTACAAATTTCTGCATCAGACGTAAATAAATTGCGCCAACAAACAGGTGCAGGCATGATGGATTGCAAAAAGGCATTGGTAGAAGCCAATGGCGATTTTGAAGCTGCTATCGACTATTTACGTAAGAAAGGTGCTAAGGTGGCAGCCAGTCGCCAAGACCGTGATTCAAACGAAGGAGTTGTTATTGCCAAGACTACTGCCGATGGAAAACGTGGCGTAGTGGTAGAAGTGAACTGCGAGACTGACTTTGTGGCCAAGAATGCCGATTTTATTGCTTTTGCTGAGAGCGTTGCCGATGCAGCAATTGCGGCAAATCCTACAAATATCGATGACTTGAAATCACTGGAAATAAATGGCGCTAAGATTGCCGACCTATTGATCGATCAAACAGGAAAAATTGGCGAAAAGATAGATGTTTCCAAATTTGAAACGGTTGAAGCAGTGAAGGTAGTGCCCTATATTCATGGTAACTATCGTTTGGGTGTACTCGTTGGACTCAGTGCCGATGTAGAAGGTGCGGAAGAGGCCGGCAAGGATGTAGCCATGCAGATTGCCGCAATGAATCCCATCGCCATTGATAAGGATGGTGTAGACGCGCATACTATTGAAAGGGAAATAGAGATAGCCAAGGAGCAAATCCGCGCTGAAGGTAAGCCTGAAAATATGGTCGAAAAAATTGCCCTGGGCAAACTGAATAAATTCTACAAGGACTCTACGCTCCTGAATCAGGAATTTGTTAAAGATAGTTCTAAAAACGTTGGACAGTTCTTGGATAGCGTATCCAAAGGTTTGACCGTTACCGTTTTCAAACGCGTGCAATTGGGCGCATAAGCTACTGGTTGATTAGTTGATCTGTCATTGGTTAATTAATCATTGTCCTCTAGCGTTTATTATTCGGCCAACTGGCCAACTAACTTTATAGAAAAGCTTAGTCCATAAGGATTAAGCTTTTCTTGTTTCCGACGACGATTATTAAACTGACTCACTAATCAGCCAATCAACCAGCCCATTTTTCCCTATCAAGACTGCGAAACTGAATAGCTTCTGCAAGGTGTTCATTCTGTATGTCTGCGCTACCCTCTAGATCGGCAATAGTTCTGGCGACCTTCAATATTCTATCATATGCTCTCGCGGATAGGCCGAGGTTTTCCATGGCACTTTTCAAGAGCTTTTGACCAGTTTCTGGTAGATTGCACGTTTCCCTTAGCATCTTGGTGCTCATTTGTGCGTTATGATGGACGCTGCTCTTCCCTTTAAAGCGTTGTGCTTGGAGTTCTCTTGCCTTCACTACCCGTTTGCGTATCTCTGCACTAGGCTCTGCCATTCTGTTTGTACTCAACTTATCGAAGTCTACGGGCGTCACTTCAACGTGGAGGTCGATTCTATCCAATAGTGGGCCTGAAACCTTGTTCAGATATCGTTGAACAGTATTGGAAGAACAAATACATTCTTTTTCCGGGTGGTTGTAAAATCCGCATGGGCAAGGGTTCATGGAAGCAACCAGCATAAAGCTGGCGGGATAGATCACGTTGAATCTTGCCCTGGAGATATTGATGGTCCTTTCTTCCAAAGGTTGACGGAGCACTTCAAGTACAGTGCGTTTGAATTCGGGCAGCTCATCTAAAAAGAGTACTCCATTGTGGGCTAAGGAGATTTCCCCTGGTTGGGGATAGGTGCCACCGCCCACGAGGGCGATATCGGAGATGGTATGGTGTGGGGCACGAAAAGGTCTCGCGGTTAGGAGGGAAATGCTGGACGAAAGCTTTCCTGCCACGGAATGTATTTTAGTTGTTTCCAGCGATTCATCGAGGCTTAGCGGCGGTAGTATACTTGGAAGCCTTTTTGCGAGCATGGTTTTCCCTGCTCCTGGTGGTCCTATGAGAATAACGTTGTGGCCCCCAGCAGCAGCAATCTCCAGTGCCCTCTTGATGTTTTCTTGTCCGCGTACGTCTGAGAAATCGCTTTCATATTCGCTGGTCCCATCATATAGTTCTTTGGCAATGTCTACCTTGGTTGCGTTAAGCACGGTCGTTTCATTGAGGAAGTCGATAACCTCGCGGATATTATCTACTCCGTAGATTTCCAAACCGCTTACAATGGCCGCTTCGCGGGCATTGGCCTTTGGAAGGAAAATGCCCCTAAAGCCGTCTTTCTGTGCCTGTAGCGCAATGGGTAGTGCACCCTTGATAGGCAGTAGGCTCCCATCCAATGACAGTTCCCCCAGAAACAGAAAGTCCATAAAGTGCTCTTTGCTTACCTGAGTCGATGCTCCAAGGATGCCTATGGCTATTGCAAGGTCATAAGAACTGCCTTCTTTTTTGATGTCCGCGGGAGCCATGTTGACCACGATTTTTTGACGTGGCATGCGATAGTTCGCACATTTCAGTGCACTTTCAATACGAAAGGTGCTTTCCTTAACAGCGCTGTCTGGCAGCCCAACAATATAGTATTGTGTGCCGGAGGAGATATTTACTTCGATGGTTATGGTTGTTGCCTCGATGCCATATACCGCACTTCCAAAAGTCTTTACGAGCATAAGCATTTATTTTTATCCAAAATATGGATAAATCCCATGCGAGACAAGATATGTTGGAAAAAATTTCGATATGGCTATGGGATATTTATATTTGAGATATGAGCATGTTTGAACTGTTTTTCAAGAAGAAGCCGAAAGTTGTAGGACTTACACTCTCTGGGGGTGGTTTAAGGGGTATTGGCCATATTGGTGCCATTAAAGCATTGGAGGAGCATGGAATGAAGCCCGATATCATATCGGGTGCTAGCGCGGGTGCTATCATTGGAGCCTTTTATGCCGCGGGTTACAGTCCAGATGAAATGCTCTCCATTGCGCTGAGGTCTACTTTTTTCTCTCCGAGTAGCCTGCGGTTTCGTGTGGGGGGAATCTTCAACCCTGATTTTCTTGAAAGACTTATCAAAGAACATATCCTAGACAATAGTTTTGAAGCATTGAAGATCCCTTTGTATGTGGCAGTGACGGATATCGTAAAGGGGAGAACCGAATACATCAGTCAAGGCGAGCTGAGTAAGATGCTGATAGCTTCTGCGAGCATCCCCTTTGTGTTTCCCTATGTAAACGATGGGGGAAAAATGTTTATGGACGGTGGTATTATGAACAATTTCCCAATCGAGCCAATAAAAAAGAAATGTACAAGGCTTATTGGCGTTCATGTTAATGCAATTTCCGATGAAAAGGCGGGACCATGGGGAGCTGCCAAGATTTTGGATCGGATAATCCATTTGGCGTTGAGCAATACGGTGTACCCAAAGGCAAAGTATTGCAATGTTTTTATAGATCCTCCAAATATGACTACTTTTAGTCTTTTTGAGAAGAAAGACGTTCAGAAGATATACGATTACGTATATGACTACACATCCAATTACCTAGCCAAAACGTTGAAATAGGCAGTTTATCCTATCTTTTTACTTATGTGCCCTTTTTGAGGTATGATTTTTCATACCTATAAGGTTGTGCGAATAAATTTAGTTAAGTATGCTTATATTCATTAATTTTAATTGTTTAATTTATTTGTTAGAGTGTACTAACTTTTATAAGTTTGCATATCAAAACAAATTAATGAATGATGAGATCAAAAATTATACTAACATTTCTAACGCTGCTGTTCGGAACAATGGTCATGGCGCAAACAGGCACCATGCGGGGTTCTGTACGGGATGTAAAGGGCGAAGCTATTGCCTATGCAACTGTCAGCATCCCTAAATTGAAACTGGGTACATCGGCCGACAGTACCGGCAAATATGAATTGGCGGATATTCCCTTGGGTACCTGGCAAGTACAGGTAAGTTATATGGGGTACGACAGCTATTTTACTGCTATTGCTGTCAGCAATGCATTGCCGATAGAAAGAGACTTTACCCTGAATATTGGAGATGCATCACTGGGCGAGGTTGTTATAACCGGAACGATGAAAGATGTGAGCAGATTGGCCAGTCCCATTCCTGTAGAGGTCTATACGCCTTCGTATTTCAGGAAAAATCCAACCCCAAGCCTATTTGATGCTGTTGGAATGATAAATGGCGTACAACCGCAGCTTAATTGTAACGTATGCAATACGGGAGATATACACATAAACGGTATGGAAGGTCCATACACGATGATATTGATAGATGGGATGCCGATAGTGAGTGCATTGTCTTCGGTATACGGTTTGAGTGGTATACCCAATAGCATGGTAGAACGAATTGAGGTGGTAAAAGGACCCGCCTCATCCCTTTATGGATCGGAAGCGATGGGAGGTATTATAAATGTTATTACCAAGAATCCACTAAGCGCACCTATGCTGAGTGCAGATGTTTTTGGTACATCCTGGGGAGAGATCAATGCCGATGTGGGCACAAAGTTCAATATCGGTAATGCCACCGGTCTCTTGGGCGTCAACTACTTCAATTATAAGAACAAAGTGGACAACAATGATGACAATTTTACGGATATGACCTTGCAGGATAGGATATCTGTCTTCAACAAATGGAATTTCAGAAGAAAGGAAAACAGGGTGGCCAGTATTGCTGCTAGGTATGTCTACGAGGACCGTTGGGGAGGAGAGATGAACTGGAACAAGTCTTTTCGAGGTAGTGATGAGGTTTATGGAGAAAGCATATATACAAAAAGGGCAGAGCTTATAGGACTGTATCAACTGCCAGTGAAAGAACGGATTTTTACGCAATTTTCATATAATTGGCATGATCAAAATTCCTATTATGGAGATGTACCCTATATGGCTACACAGCGGGTGGCCTTCGCGCAGGCTTATTGGGATAAACAAATTGGAGCTAATCACGATTTCTTGCTTGGGGTGGCCATGCGCTATACCACTTATGATGATAATACGCCGGCCACTGCCTCTGCCGATGGTTCGAAAAACGAGGTGGCCAAGACGCCTTTGCCCGGTATTTTTGTTCAGGACGAATGGACTTTGAACGATAAGAATACGGTATTATTGGGCTATCGCTATGACCACGACAAGAACCATGGTAATGTGCATTCCCCTCGTTTTGCATACAAGTTTTCTCCCAATAACAACAACACTTTACGGGCAAGCTTCGGCACGGGATTCCGTGTGGTCAACCTTTTTACCGAAGACCACGCTGCCCTTACTGGGTCTAGGGAAGTGGTCATTGCAGAAGAGCTAAATCCAGAGAGGTCTTATAATGGAAACTTGAATTATGTGCTTAAGATACCCACAGAAAGCTTTTTTCTGGGCTTTGATATCACTGGTTTTTATTCTTATTTTACCAATAAGATTATTGGCGATTATGATGTAGATCCAAACCAGATTGTCTACGACAATTTGAGTGGGCACGCTGTTTCCAGGGGTGTATCGCTGAATACGGATTTGACCTTTACCTTTCCTTTGAAGGTATTGGCGGGAATCTCCTATATGAACGTGTATCAGATGAGGGAAGATGATTTAGGCGTTAAAGAAAAGGTAGTGCAATGGCACGCTCCAAAATGGTCTGGTACGTTTGTGGCATCTTATGCTTTCCCTAAGGGGTTTTCGGCAGATTTTACGGGACAGTGGAACGGACCTATGCGTTTGCCCATACAACCCAATGACTATCGTCCAGAATACTCTCCATGGTTTTGCGTGGCCAATGTACAGGTAACGAAAAAGTTCGACAAAGGAATAGAGATATATGGTGGCGTAAAAAATCTATTTAACTTCATCCCCAAATACCCGCTTATGAGGCCTTTTGATCCTTTTGACAGAACCGTGGACGACCCAGTAAATAATCCTTATGGCTGGACTTTTGATACCGAATACAATTATGCATCGTTGCAGGGAATTAGGGGGTTTTTGGGCATAAGGTACAATTTGTTTTAGTTATGGTTACATGGCAGGCAAATTGATAAGATAGACACGTTATGACGAAGCTATTGGAAAGGACAATATTATACATGCTGATCTTGTTGCAGCTGTTTGGTCTGGCTTATGCACAAGCCAAGATCGAGCCTCTTCCAATAGAAATGCTCGCAGACAGTATGAACCAAAAGCCCAAGGCCATACTTGTGCTTGTTGCTACAGATTGGTGTAGTTATTGTCAATTGCAGAAGGCGCGCATGGCAAAAAGCAAGGAGTTGCGGGATGTGAGTCAGTATGTTTACTACGTGGAATTGAGTGCTGAAGCTAAGGACACGATCGTCTTTGATGGTCAGCCATATAGCTACCTCAATAATGGGCCTTCGTCAGGCATTCATGAACTCGCCGTACATCTTGCCGAAGAACATGGCAGGGTGGCATATCCAACATTGGTATTACTGGACAACAATTATCAAGTGGTATTTCGATTCCAAGGATTGCTAAGCAAGGATGCCACCAAGGCTTTAAATAATTATTTTAGAATGTTGAGTGCGAGAAAGATGTGATGGCGATTTGGTTGGAAAATAAAAAAGAGGCTGTCTTTTTGAGACAGCCTCTTTCTTTGTTGGGCATATCTGAGTGTTAGAGTTTCCTCTTCACCTCTACTTGCTCATAAGCTTCCACGATGTCTCCGACCTTTATGTCGTTGAAATTCTGTATGTTAAGACCACATTCATAGCCCGTGGCTACCTCTTTCACATCATCTTTGAAGCGTTTCAAGGAAGCCAGCTGGCCAGTATAGATTACCACGCCATCCCTGATTACGCGAACATCGTGATTGCGATTTATCTTTCCATCCAACACCATACATCCGGCAATAGTACCTACTTTGCTGATTTTGAACGTTTCCCTGATTTCCACATTGGCAACGATCTTTTCTTCGAATTTAGGCGCCAACATGCCTTCCATGGCCGCTTTGATCTCGTCAATAGCATCATATATGATCGAGTACAAACGAATATCAATTTGTTCGTGCTCTGCCAGTTTCCTGGCACCCTGTGATGGCCTTACTTGGAAGCCAATGATGATGGCATCGGATGCAGAAGCTAGCAATACATCCGATTCTGAAATTTGACCTACGGATTTGTGTATGATGTTTACCTGAATCTCTTCAGTTGAGAGCTTTAACAAGGAATCGGACAACGCTTCGATGGAACCATCCACATCACCTTTTACAATGATATTCAGTTCCTTGAAATTACCAATTGCCAAACGGCGTCCAATTTCATCCAAGGTAATATGTTTCTGTGTACGCAGGCCTTGTTCCCGCTGCAATTGGAGTCTCTTGTTGGCAATTTGTCTTGCCTCCGATTCACTTTCCATTGCGTAGAATTTGTCGCCTGCCGTAGGGGCTCCGCTCATTCCCAGGATCTGCACTGGCGTAGAAGGTCCTGCTGCCGAAACCTTTTGGCCTCTTTCGTTCGAAAGGGCTTTCACTTTCCCGCTATGGGAACCTGCCAGTATAGGGTCTCCTACGCGTAAGGTTCCTCCCTCGATGAGTACCGTGGTCACAATGCCTCGGCCTTTATCTAAGGCAGCCTCAATGACGGTACCCACGGCACGTTTCTTAGGATCTGCCGTTAGTTCCAGCATATCGGCTTCCAAAAGTACTTTCTCAAGAAGAAGGTTGACATTTAACCCTGTTTTACCAGAGATCTCTTGGCATTGGTATTTCCCACCCCAATCTTCTACCAAGATATTCATAGTAGAAAGCTGCTCGCGTATCCTGTCGGCATTGGCTCCTGGCTTGTCGATTTTTGTGAATGCAAATACAATAGGAACGCCTGCCGCCTGCGCGTGATTGATGGCCTCCCTGGTTTGTGGCATGACACTGTCGTCTGCAGCGATGACAATGATAGCGATATCGGTTACTTTTGCACCTCGGGCACGCATAGCAGTAAATGCCTCGTGACCAGGAGTATCAAGGAAGGTGATCTTGCGTTCGTTTTCCAAAGTAACTTCGTATGCACCTATATGCTGTGTTATTCCACCAGCTTCTCCGGCGATGACGTTCGTATGTCGCACATAGTCCAAAAGAGAGGTCTTACCATGATCCACGTGCCCCATTACTGTCACGATAGGTGCGCGAGGAACCAAGTTTTCTGGATTGTCAGGTTCTTCCAAGGAGTGCGTCTCCTCATCTTCAGGTTTTATGAACTCTACTTCATAACCAAATTCGTCTGCAACGATGGTCAATGTTTCGGCATCCAAACGCTGATTGATGGAAACGAAAATACCGAGGCTCATGCAAGTGGAAATGATCTGAGTGACAGATACATCCATCATGTTGGCAAGGTCATTTGCCGTTACAAATTCCGTAACGCGTAATACTTTTGATTGAAGCTCTTTTTCAAGTGCCGCCTCTTCTGCAGAAGAAGCAACATCATCTCTTTTTTGCCTTCTCAATTTTGCACGTTGTGCAAATTTTCCAGACTTTCCTGCACCACTTAATCGGGCAAGGGTTGCCTTGATCTGGTCTTGTATTTCTTTTTCTGATGGTTCTTCCTTTGTTGGTTCAGTACCGCGTCTGCCTTTGAAATCTTTTCCTTTGAACCGATCTGGTCTGGTGTTTCCGCCGTGGCGAGCTTGGCCTTGTCCAGCGTTTTGCTGGCCGCTATTGCTTTGCGGGGTTGTGCTGGTCCTTTTTCGCTTCCTTTTGTTATGATCGGCTCCAGTACCTACCCCTCCATTTGAAGAGGAAGCCACGGGTTTGTCCTTGTGCCTAACATGTGGCGTAGGCAATTCAATTTTCCCAATAACTTTAGGGCCAGATAGGTGTTCTGTTTTTGCTCTATAGATATTGGGGCCTTCGCTTTCTTTAGAACTGGGGGTGGCTGCTTGTTCTTCACTACTTGTCGCTTTGTCGCTTTGGGTAGTGGGTGATACGTTTTCAGACACTTTGTCTGCCACATGCATCGGTGCACTTGGCTGATTCTTGCTTGGTATTTCTGCCGTTTGTTTCACTGGCTCCTTCTTTGGAACTACTTCTTTTGGGGTTTCATCGGCAATATCATTGGATGGCAATGCTTCTTTGATGTCATCAACTTGATCTGCCTTAGGGCTTTCTGTTGGGATAATAGGGTCTTGCTTTTTTTCTTTGTTTTTACCCTTTTGTTTCAAGCTATCAAGATCTATTTTTCCCACCACCTTTACGCCAAAAGAAGGCGAGCTTTGCTCTTCGTCCTTTTTTGAAGGGGTTTCTTTAGATGTATGAGGCTCTGTTGGGGTAGGCACAGGGGCACTGAAAGCAGTATTTTGTTTGATGAGGATTTCCTCTTGGATATCTTGCTTTTCTTCTTGCGCTTTTGGCGTAGGAGTTTCTATAGGAGCCTCATCGCGACGAATCTTTCCAATAACGATTTGATTGGCTTCTTCCTTAACGATTTTGTCTCCCTGAAATTCCTTGGAAAGAACCTCATACATATCCGAGGTCAATTTGGTATTTGGTTTTGCGCTCACTTCAAAGCCATTGCTAGCTAAAAAATCAGCGGCTGTACCAATTCCAATGTTGAGTTCTTTTGCTGCTTTCAGTAAATTTATGCTCTTGCCTTCTGTCATTAATATAGTTACCTCTGTTGTTTTTTTTATGTATAATGCAAAAATACATTTTTTTGCCTCATTATTAGAATTATTGGAAATAATGATGACAAAATCCCTTTGGAACATTCTACGAACATCTGGGATAAAAGTCGTCTAAGCTGCTTCTATTGCCTAAGTAACAGAAGCAAAATGTCCATTTTATTCAAATTCGGCGTTCAGGATGTCGATCACATCTTCTACGGTGCTCTCTTCCAAATCCGTGCGTCTCACAAGTTCCGTAACGTCCAAAGCCAAGATGGATTTTGCAGTATCCAGACCTACCCGTTTGAACTCGTCAATGATCCATCCTTCGATTTCATCTGCGAATTCGTCGAGATCCACATCTTCCTCATTGTCATGATCCTGGCGATATACGTCAATCTCATATCCCGTCAATTTACCGGCAAGCTTAATGTTGTGTCCGCCACGTCCTATGGCTAAGGATACTTGATCTGCTTCCAGGTAAACGGCCGCTCTCTTATGTTCCTCGTCCAGCTTGATATTGTTGATACGGGCGGGACTCAGTGCGCGTTGGATATACAATGAGCTGTTCGTCGTAAAATTGATTACGTCAATATTTTCGTTTCTAAGTTCGCGGACGATACCGTGGATACGGGAACCCTTCATGCCCACACAAGCTCCTACTGGGTCTATGCGGTCATCATAAGATTCCACAGCTACTTTCGCACGTTCTCCTGGTTCGCGAACGATTTTTTTGATGGTAATCAACCCATCAAATATTTCGGGGACTTCCAATTCAAATAGGCGCTGTAGGAACTCTGGCGCTGTTCTGGAAATGATGATCTTTGGCGTGGTATTCATCATATCCACTTTGTGCACTACTGCGCGAATGGTATCCCCTTTCTTGAAATAGTCCGCAGGGATTTGTTCCGATTTGGGGAGGATAAGCTCATTGCCTTCGTCATCCAATATAAGGCTTTCCTTCTTCCACGTTTGGTATACTTCTCCGGTGACTATTTCGCCGACGCGATCTTTGTACTTCTTGAAAATCTCATCTTTTTCCAGTTCCAACACCTTCGATACCAAAGTTTGCCTAGCGGCCAAAATAGCTCTGCGGCCAAAGCTTTCCAAGGTGATTTCTTCGATGAAATCATCTCCGACTTCTAAATCCGGATCTACTTTCCTTGCTTCGGATAGTTCGATTTCCAGGTCATCGTCTTCCGAAAATTCGTCTTCTACGACTACCCGAGTACGGTAAATTTCCAAGTCGCCGTTGTCGGGGTTCACAATGACGTCACAGTTTTCGTCGGTGTTGAATTTTTTTCGGATCATACTCCGAAATACTTCCTCTAGAACACTGATTACCGTTGGACGGTCGATGTTTTTGAAGTCCTTAAACTCCTGAAATGAGTCGATTAAATTGATGTTGCTCATTTTGTTATTTGAATGAAATTATAACCTTTATTTCTGCTATTTCGTCAATTGCCTTGCTCACTTGCTTGGCATATGCCTTTTTTCCTTTTTCCTTTACGCTTGTTTCCAGCACTATTTTGTCGGGAGTGACTTCCAGTAGCACGCCCTCTATGCGCTCTCCCTCTTTTGTCTTAAGAGCTATCGTCCTCCCGGTATTTTTTACATATTGCCTATGCAGGAGTAAAGGGCTGTCTATGCCAGGCGAGGACACTTCGAGGTTATAAGCCTGCTCTATTAGTGCTTCTTCCTCCAAGTGATAGCCTACATGCCTGCTTATGGCGGCGCAATCCTGAATATTGATGCCTTCATCACCGTCTACACAGATGGCAAGCCTGCCATTTTTCTGTAGCGATATGCTTACCAAAAACAAGTCTGGCCTGTCCGATATTTTTTCCTCTACGAGCTCTCTTACCCTGTCTTCTACTTTCATCAAAAACATGCATAATGAAAAAGAGGGGCCTAAATTGGGGTCCCCTCTTTTTAAAGATTATGCAAATATAAAGCTTTTCTTTGGGAATTCAAAATCTTTGAACCTAAGGAGAAAAGACATTCTTGCGGGCAAATTGCGCTTAAAGACAAAATCGCCCGTTTAGTCTGCCTTATTCGTGCCAAAGAGGCTACCAAAGATCATCTGGAAGAAAGCCGTCAATAATGCAAACAATGCCGCCCACCAAAAATTGTCTACCACAAAATTGGGCTTTAGGAAATAACTCGTGAGCTGTACCATCAAAACAGTGATGATGAACGAGATCAATCCCAATGTGAGCAGGTTGAGCGGAAAAGTGAAAAATCGCAAAATGGTACCAATGGTGGCATTGACAAATGCGATGATAAATCCTGCTAATAAAGCATACAAGAAACCGGAAACATGTGCTCCGGGTAGGATATAGGCAGCTAACAAAATGCTTATTCCCGTAATGAAAAGGTCTACTATAAATTTCATTTTGATGTCGATTAATTATTGTTTTATGTAAAGTAAAAAAAAGTACGTTTTGTTTGAACGGAAGATTTTTTTTCTTGTAGAAATTTAATTTGGATATTTTGTCGCTGTTTGGCTTCTGCGCTGAATAGATCGATACACGCCATAAAAAATGAAATTCTAATTACTTGTACTATATTTGGAAAATATACTAAAGGTTTAATCATAAATTTATATATGTCGCACTTGCTTAAAACCACGATTTGCTTGGTGTTTTCACTATTGACCTATGGTCTTTCCATTGCGCAAACGTATAACTTGTTGGTGGGTACTTATACCAAGCCATCTGCAGGAGAGGGAATTTACGTGTATTCATTTGACGGAAAAACAGGAAATGCTGTTTTCCGGAGTATGGTACGTACGGAACATCCTTCCTTTTTAGCCTTGGCAAACAGCAAGCGGTACCTATATGCTGTCAATGAACAGGGCAACGGCAAAGGAGCGGTTAGCGCCTTTTCGTACAATCGTTATAGTGGAGAATTACGTTTTGTAGATAGCCAGTATACCGAGGGCGATGCGCCATGCCATATTTCCATTGATAAGAAAGACCAGACGGTTGTCGTATCAAACTACAGCGGGGGAAATTTGAGTGTCTTTGGCGTTGAACCCAATGGTACCTTGTCTCCCATAGTGCAAAAAGAACAGTACTATGGTTCCAGTGTCAATCGCGACAGGCAGGAAAAATCCCATGTTCATTCGGCTTTTTTTACACCGAGCAACCAACAGCTCTTGGTTCAGAACTTGGGTACGGATAAGATCTATATCTATCCATTTAATAAACGGGATAGAAAAAGGCCGGTGGAGTTGGATAAGGTAAAAGAGATAGACGTGAAGCCAGGAAGTGGGCCCCGACATGTTGCCATAAACAAGAAGGGAAACCATATATACTTGGTTACCGAGATGATTCCTTTGGTACAGGTTTATAAAATGGAAAAAGGAACCTTTGATCTGGTGCAGGAAGAGAGCATTGTTGAATCGGGCTTTGCGGGCACGGTGGGGGCTGCGGACATTAAGCTGAGTCCGGACGGAAAGTTTCTTTATGCCTCCAATAGAGGAGATGCCAATGACATGAGCATTTTTTCGATAGACAAGAAAACTGGTAAGCTCACCTTTTTGAAGCGGATATCGACATTGGGCAAAGGTCCGCGAAATTTTGCGATGACGCCAGACGGCAAGTATCTGCTTGTGGCACATCAGTATACAAATGATGTCGTGGTGTTTGCGCGCGATAAGAAATCGGGATTGCTTGAATATACCGGAAAGAAAATCGAGGTGGGAGCGCCCGTTTGTTTGGTCTTCGATAAATTATAGACCAATATGCCATGGCTGTGGGTAAAAAAGAACAACGTTCCAAGAAAACGGGGGCCAGTATAGTAGATATTGCCGAGGCGTTGAACATATCTGCTGCCACGGTGTCGCGCGCGCTTAATGGTCATGCTCGCATAAGTGAAGAGACAAAAAGGAAGGTCAAGAAGAAAGCCCAGGAAATGGGCTATGTTGTCAATCGAATGGCTTCCTCCCTTCGTAAAAATCGCTCGGGTATCGTGGGCTTGATCGTGCCCAGGATATCCATGCATTTCCATACTGTTTTCATTACTTCTTTACAGCGTCTGCTTCAAGAGGCTGGATATCGCCTAATGATTGCCCAATCGGATGATGACGGCACCTTGGAGCGAGATTTGGTGGAAGCCATGTTCTCATCCAGGGTAGATGCATTGGTTATTTCTCTTTCCCTGACATCGGAAGACTATAGCGTTTTCGACAATTTCATAGAAAATCGAATCCCAGTGGTCTTTTATGACAGGGTGCCGCTGAAGCCGATACCTTATACATACACTTTTGTAGGCGACGATTTTGGAGGAGGATATGCGGTAGCTCGGCATTTGGCAGGCTTGGGTGCAAAGAAGATCGCTTACATCTCAGGTCCGCTGAGCTGTAACTTGTATCGCGATCGCACGCTTGGTTTCCTAAAGGGCCTACAGGATGAAAGTCTGTCACTCAAAGACGAGTGGGTGTTTTATCAAGAGCTGACGGTAGAAAATGCACGGAAAAGCATAGAGCTGCTCTTTGCTAAGCGTACGAAGCCCGATGCCATCTTTGCCGCCAATGATAATACCGCCATTACCATATTGGAATTTGCTAGAAAAGAGAGGATAGCTGTCCCCCATGATTTGAAGATAGTGGGGTATAGCAATGATCCCAAAGCAGCTATTATCAGCCCGGCTATAACGACCGTAGACCAATACCCCGAAGAAATGGCCAACAAAGTGTCCCAACTCATATTGAAGGTGCTTCATAAGCAAGAGCAATTAACGGAAAAGCCCTTGCCAGTGGTTACTCCTGTACAGCTGCTGATTAAAGGTAGTACGGACAGGGCTTAGTGTTTTTGGTCTGTTTTGATTTCTTTGTGTAAACGTTTGCATAGTTGTGTCGTAAATACTACCTTAGCTTTCCAAAGGCCAATTTGCCCAGATAATGAATTGTCTTGCATAAGAGTAGACTGTCTGATAAATTTTACCAAACATAACAACTTATAACATGGGGATATTATATAATAGCCGATATGCATCTAGTCCCACGGAGGTGATGGGGATGGATACAGAAGCTTTACGCGATCATTTTTTGATAGATAAACTTTTTGTTGCTGATGAGATTCATTTGACGTACACGCATTTTGATCGCTATATAGCTGGCGGGGCGATGCCGGTAGCTGGAGGGCTGCCCCTGGAGGCGATAGCGCCTTTAAAAGCCGATTATTTTTTGGAGCGTCGTGAGTTGGGGCTTATCAACATTGGCGGAGCAGGCAGGGTGGAAGTTGATGGGCTAGTCTACGAAATTGGTCATAAGGAGGCGCTCTATGTAGGCCGTGGCTCTAAACTTGTGGTGTTCAGCAGCGATGACAGCAACAGTCCAGCCAAGTTTTATATCAATTCTGCGCCTGCCCATTGTTCCTATCCTACAAAAAAGGTGACCAAGGCCGAGGCCGAAATCGTAGAGCTAGGTTCGTTAGAGACAGCCAATCATAGGATTATCAATAAATTGTTGATAGCGGGTGTAGTGGAAACCTGCCAGCTGCAAATGGGGATGACCGAATTGAAACCCGGCAGCGTATGGAATACCATGCCCGCCCATACACATGATAGGCGTATGGAAGTTTATTGTTATTTTGAGGTGCCCCAGGGACAGTCTGTGTGTCATTTTATGGGAAAACCCAACGAAACTAGGCATATATGGATGCAGAATGAGCAGGCCGTTATTTCGCCACCCTGGTCTATACATGCCGGTGCAGGAACTTCAAACTATACTTTTATATGGGGTATGGCCGGTGAAAACCTGGATTATGGCGATATGGATGCTTGTGCTATCACGGATTTGAAATAGGAATAGTTTGAGATCAAGGAAATAGAAGCTGAATATGGAGAAGATTTTTAGGGGCATAATGCTATGCCTATTATGTACGGGACTATTATCTTGCGCGGATCGCAAAAGCAGTTATATCGTCGTTTCTAATGCCCTAGGAGTGGACAGAAAGGAGCTCGTAAGCATTGATTATGTCTCTTTTAAGGATGCTTTTGGAAGTGATACCGTGTTTCGTTTAATGGAACAGGGGTCTGGCAAGGAATTGCCGTATCAATTGGAAAGGCTTGGAGGGAAGGAGGTCAAGAATGTATTGGTATGGGTTGAGCTTGCTGCCAATGACAGTATTCGTATTGAAGTAGAAAAGGCAGCTGCGGCGCCTGTTGAAGCGCGGACCTATGCCCGTTACGTGCCGGAGCGAAAAGACGATTTTGCTTGGGAAAACGACAAAGTTGCCTTCCGTATGTATGGCAAGGCCTTAGAAGACTTTCCTGCAGAAAATGCACATGGCACCGATGTATGGGCCAAACGGACATCAAAATTGGTAGTGGATGAATGGTACAAGACCGGCGATTATCACCAGGATCATGGAGAAGGGTTGGATTATTATTCCGTAGGTTTGACCTTGGGAGCAGGAGATATTGCTCCTTTTGTGAACGGGAAGATTAGCTATCCTAAGCACTACAATCGATATGAATTGTTGGATAACGGACCATTGAGGAGTACGTTCAAGTTGTTTTATGAGCCTTGGAATGTAGGTGATAAGGAGGTGGTGGTAGAAAAAACGATCAGTATAGACGCTGGCTCTCAACTTAATAAAGTGGAGGCAGTATTCCGTTTTGATGGACAGGATGTACTGCCCGTGGTAGCAGGCATTGTATTGCGCGGCGATAAGGGGCAGGTTATAAAAGACCAAACCAAAGGCATTGCGGCCTATTGGGAGCCGCAACATGATGACGATGGGATTTTGGGAATAGCCGTACTCTCTGCCGTTCCTGCAACGAAGATATTCGAGGAGGAAGAACAGCTGTTGTCACTTTATACCGCTAGGAATGGAGAGCCCATCACCTATTATAATGGAGCGGCTTGGAATAAAGCCGGGAAGATAAAAACGGAGGAAGAATGGACAGAATACTTGGAGGACTATTTGCTCAGATTGAATCAACCATTGATTGTAACGGTTAAATAAAAATAAGAACATATATGGGAATAATTGATAGTTTCTCTTTGGAAGGCAAAATCGCCTTAGTGTCGGGATGCAAACGTGGCATAGGCAAGGGAATGGCCATCGCGCTGGCGCAAGCGGGTGCCGATATCATCGGCGTGTCGGCCTCTTTGGAGCTGGAGGGTAGCGAAGTGGCCCAAGCTGTACAGGCCGAAGGAAGGAAATTTTATGCATATCAATGTGATTTTTCGAATAGAGAGTCGTTATATCTATTCATAGGGAAGTTGAAGGTAGACCACCCTGTCATTGATATTTTGATCAATAATGCAGGTACGATACTACGCGAACCGGCAGTCAGCCATAGCGACGCCTACTGGGATGAGGTAATCGGCATCAATCAAACGTCGCAATTTATCCTCACGAGGGAAATAGGGCGAGATATGGTGGCCAGAGGGTATGGCAAGATTATTTTTACGGCTTCTCTGCTCACATTTCAAGGGGGCATTAATGTGCCGAGTTATGCGGCCTCCAAAGGGGCTGTTGGGCAGCTGACCAAGGCATTCGCCAATGAATGGGCTGGAAAGGGTGTGAACGTAAATGCAATAGCACCTGGATATATTGCCACGGATAATACAACAGCGCTTCGTGCTGATGAAGCTAGAAGTAGATCCATTTTGGAGAGAATACCTGCAGGCAGGTGGGGCACGCCAGAGGATTTCATGGGCCCCGTGGTGTTCTTGGCCTCCGATGCTTCGTCTTACGTACACGGCACCATTCTCACCGTCGATGGTGGATGGATGGGTAGGTAGATAGGGGTCGCAAAAACAAGATAGATTGGCATTAGGCGAGAGATTGCACTTCGTCGATTATCTGCATATAATACGCCTCATATTGAGGCAGAACATACTTCAGGTCGAAATCTTGAGCTCTCTTGAAGGCATTTTCCTTGAACTGGCTCAAGATCTCCTCATTGCTGAGGATGTATAGTGCATGTTGGGCCATGGCATCGATATCGCCTATAGGATCTATATATCCGGAGAATCCATCCTGATTTAGTTCTGGCAGGCCTCCCGCGTCGGACGAGATAACCGGTACATGGCAGGCCATGGCCTCCAAAGCAGCCAGCCCGAAGCTTTCGGATTCGGAAGGAATGAGAAAAAGATCGGATACAGATAGGATATCCTCAATGGCATCCTGTTTGCCTAGAAAACGGACGTCATTGCACACATCAAGCTCGCGGCAGAGTTGCTCCGAATAAACCCTATCTGGCCCATCACCCACCATAAGCAGCTTACAAGGGATCACATCCCTTACCTTGTGGAATACTCGAATGACGTCTTGGGTTCTTTTGACTTTCCTGAAATTGGAAGTATGTACCAAAATGCGCTCATTTTCCGGAGCAATCGCCTTTTTGAAATGGTCGGCACGTTTGCGATGGAAACGATTGAAATCTATAAAATTGTAAATGACTTTTATGTCGCGCTTGATGTCAAAGTGGGCAAAAGTATCCTCCCTAAGATTGTTTGATACCGCGGTGACACCATCCGATTTATTGATAGAGAAAGTAACCACGGGATTGTAGCTAGGATCTTTTCCCACCAAGGTAATATCTGTGCCGTGAAGGGTGGTGACGACAGGGATATGGATGCCATAAGTTGCCAGTATTTGTTTAGCCATGAAGGCAGCCGAAGCATGGGGAATAGCATAGTGAACGTGCAGGATATCCAGTTGCTCAAATCTTACTACATCTACCAGCTTACTTGCCAGCGCGAGTTCGTAAGGGGGGAAATCAAATAGGGGGTACTTGGAAATGCTTACTTCATGATAGAACAAGTTGGCGGAAAAGAAATCCAACCGCGCGGGCTGGCTATAGGTAATAAAATGCACCTGATGCCCATTCGCCGCAAGTGCTTTTCCCAACTCGGTGGCAACCACACCGCTTCCCCCAAAGGTAGGGTAGCATACTATTCCTATTTTCATTGATTTTTCTACTATATATTCAATAACAAACTATTCCGTAAAGGGTTCTGCTGGGTAATCAATCTTCTATAGAAATTCGATATGCCCCTAGACCACTAAGAAAAGCAAAGTAAAGGTATTTTTCTGCCAATAATGTTGTGCAGAAGTCACGTTTAATTTGCTTGGCCTGATGTTTTTCCACGCATGGCCAAATAGATCGCGTCTTCTATACGAGATCGGATATTCATTTGTAAAAGTTTGGTGCTGACTTCGGGATGAACCCTGTTTGAAAGAAATATGTAAGTCAGCTGATTGACTGGGTCTATCCAGATACAGGTACCGGTATAGCCCGTGTGGCCAAAGGTAGCTGGAGAGGCAAATTGCGATGGATAATGCTTTGTGGTGTCTGGATCCCATCTATCAAAGCCAAGCCCCCTGCGGCTCACCGCAGAATAGCGGGAAGTGAAGGCGTCGATGGTTTCTGGTTTCAGGTAGCGCTGCCCTCCGTAAGTCCCTTTGTTGAGCAATAGCTGACCGTACTTTGCTAAATCTGAGGCGGTGCTAAATAGTCCGGCATGGCCAGAGACGCCATCCACCATTGCCGCCCCCTGATCATGCACGTAGCCTTGTAGTAAGGTTTTGCGAAATTCCTGATCGTTTTCTGTGGGCACTATCTTTCCTTTTGGGAAAAATAGCCGCGGTTGGAAAGTACTATGGTACATGCCTAATGGTTTGTAAAAATCCTTTTTTACCAGTTCATTGAGTGCTTGGTGGGTCACCTGCTCAATGACGGCTTTCATCACGTACATGCTGATGTCGCTATAAACGTATTCGCCCTGTGTTTTCAAGGGTGATTCCATCATCTGTTTCCACATGACATCCTGAAAATAGCCCTTCCGTATATATATGCCATCGGCCAATTTGGTGGGATAAGCACTGGACGAATCCCTGCTCGTATCTTTTGGTTGCAAATTTTTATAGAAAGGGATAAAAGGGATGAAACCAGCTTGATGCAGCATTACATCGCGGAGCTTTACATTAGCCTTATCTTGGTAGTTTTTTCGTATATCCGGAAGATAGGTTCCCATTGTCTCATCCAGGTTTATTTTGCCTTCTTCTGTGAGGTGCATTACTTCCAACGTCGTGGCAGCTATTTTGGTGACGGAAGCCATATCGAAGAGATCGTCTACTTTTGTGGCTACTTGCTTGTCGTATGTATGATAGCCGTAAGCTTTCTCAAAAATGACGTTTCCATTGCGGGCTACCAAAACGACGGCACCGGGAAAGGCTCTCGCAGAGATTCCTTCCTGTACAATTTGGTCTATGCTATCTGTCATTAAGGTGCCATCTATACCCTCCGCTTCGGGTTTGCCATAACCCAACCGTGTTTTTTCGGTCGAAAAACCCATTCCAGCAAAATAATGCTCATTGATGTCTATTGGGAGCTTGTCTTTTATAGTAGTGCCGCCAAATAGTGCAGAGGCAACTTGAGAGGCACTCTCGGGCCGTGTATCATTTGTCCATATAGTGGGCAAGGAAGTTTTGTCAAATTGATTCAAGTAACTGAAATCGGCAAAGACTGCCAAAACCAAAGAGTTATTCTTGGTCAGGATAGATAACTTGTCTAACGTTTTTCTATTTATGTTATCCTGATCTATCGAGACAATGAACGTATTCCCCTTTTTTTCGGTATAATTATGCGCATCTTCCAAGGTAATGGATGCTACACTGTCGTATTTGGCCAGCTGTGGAAGGAGCGATAAATGGTCATCCTTACATAGATTGAGATAGAAAAATTGCTGATGATCCAAATCTGCAAATGGAATAGTTTGCCCCTCGTTGTGAAGCAGGATGAGGCTGGCTGACGGTGCTTGTTCGGTTTTTTGTTTCACTTGGGCGCAGGCCGTCAATATGGGAAGGATGAAGAGCGCAATAATGTATAGTCGATAAGTGAGGACTTTCATGGAATGTGTGGTTTTGTATTTTGTATATATGTGTAAAAATAAGACTTTAAAGTAAAATTACGTTAAGTAGCCATACTGTCGGTTGGAAAATTTTCCAGTAAATTGAACAAGCTCTCAAAAATGTGGTTAATTTGCTGCATGGCAATGCTACATTCAAAAGGGCTGGATGGAATATTAAGAGAACTGTCAAGTAGCTTAGAGGCCTATTTCATCCCATTTCTTTTGGCACGCGCCACCTATTATTTACAATGTGTTGGCCACCGTTTTGCCATTGTTTTTTATTTTCGTGACGCCGATACACTACAAAATGCTATGCTCGCCGAAAGTAACCAAACCGCTCATATTGTGTATATCTATGAAGACGACTGGCGGAATAAGCAGGCCATTATCATCGGCAGGTTGATGGCATATGTGGGGAAGGCTGTACGAATACATGCAAGGGCGTGTTCGGTTGTTCGACTTGACAAACAGTGCACAATCGACTTTTTGCGGGAAAACCATTTGCAGGTACCGCTGGCAGGCAAGTACCGATATGGATTGACGTATAAAGAGCAGCTAGTAGCTATAGCTGTTTTTAGTGGCGCTCGCAGAATGCACAAGGAACATGGCAGCCAACATAGATCTTTTGAACTGATACGCAATTGCAATAAAAATGGTAGCCTGGTGGTAGGCGGTCTTAGCAAATTGATAAAGCACTTTGTGAAGGATTTCAGGCCCAATGATGTTATGACCTATGTGGATAGGGACTGGTCCGACGGGTCTGCATTTGCCAAGCTAGGTTTTGTGCTAGCAGGTGTTACGGAGCCACACGGTTTTTGGGTAGACGGGCGGACTTGGGTAAGGACCGAACAAAATAGAATAGACAAGGATCGCTTTGACAGGGAGAATTTTTATTGCCTAAGAAATAGAGGCAGTCTGAAAATGATCTATCACATAGATTAACCCTTATCTTGAAGAATGTTATCAACGCAGATGGTTAAGAAATTGATTGTTATCTTGGGTCCCACAGCTTCTGGAAAGACAGCGCTGGCGGTGGCATTGGCCAAACGTTGCAATGGAGCGATCATCAGTGCAGACTCCCGTCAGGTATATAGGGGAATGGACATCGGGACGGGAAAGGATTTGGCGGAGTATGGAGACGTACCCCATTATCTCATTAATATTAGGGAAGCCGGAGAAAGCTATAACGTAGCGCATTTCCAAGACGATTTTGCCGATGCATATGAGGATATCCTTGCAAAAGGAAAGCAGCCAATATTATGCGGAGGAACAGGGCTTTATATCCAATCTGTACTGCAGCAATATTCGTTTTTGCACGTGCCAAAAAATGTGGTATTACGTAAGCGGTTGGAACAGGAAGATACGGAACAGCTGACCAAATTGTTTGTATCGTTGCCACAGCCGCCTTCTTTCAAAGCCGATATCGGTACTAGAAAGCGATTGATAAGAGCGATAGAAATCGCGGAATGGTCGCGCGAGCACCATTTTGTGCCAATCGAAAAGGATACCATGGATTATATGGTTTTTGGTTTGGCATTGCCTGTTGATATCCGTAGAGAGCTGATCAGTCAACGCCTCGATAAGAGGTTGCAGCAAGGTTTGACAGAGGAAGTTGCGCAATTGCAAAAAAATGGTGTGTCGGCAGATCAATTGCTGTTCTATGGCCTTGAATATAAGTACATCACCTTATATCTATCGGGAGTGTTGACTTTCGACGCTTTTTACGAAAAGCTGAAAACGGAGATACATCGTTTTGCAAAAAGGCAAATGACCTATTTTAGGAAAATGGAAAAGGACGGCTTATCTATTCATTGGCTAGATGGCCTGCAATCGGTAGAGGATAATGTAAGGCAGATATTGTCGCTAATGTATCAATCCTAATTGTTTTTTACCGATGTGTTTTTGCTCCCTTGCTCTTCAGCGGCTTCATTCTCTTCATTACCCTCTTCTTGTTCCTCTACCTTTTTTTTCGGAGGTGTTTCATCTTTTTGATCGGATCTTATGTTCTCTGGGATAGGAGATTGAGAAGGTGCGGCTACGCCATTAATGACTTCTTCCTTGCTCTTGGGCCTGTTCTCCGGTTTCCAAATGAAACCGGGCAGCACTTCTTTATCCTCCGGGATCAGGCCCACGGGATAGTATACCCATTCAGGCTTCCGTATATCGATCATATCGGAAATCTCGTTGTTGTCAAAGAGGATTTTTTTACGGCTACTGACACTGGTCATCATGCCTGTGATTTTATTTTGGTCTACCGAGTAGTAGTTGCTTTGTGCATTTCCGTCTATGTACATCACGTCCAATTTGTTGTTGGTAAAGAATCCAGAGATTTTTCGACCCTTAACTTGGTTGAACTTGGTGCTGTCTCCTTCTGCACTTACGATAAAGGCATTTGTTTTCAGAAACATATTGTCGAGTTGCTGGTTTTTCAGCTGCATGTATATAGTGTCGCCAGATAACTGCGAGCCTTGGGACCATATCATCGGATTGCCAAAGCAGCGTATCACCGAATCGGGATAACCATAGAACGCCGAATCGGCCCTAGCTTGAAGGTCCGACTTGAATATGCGCATATTATGGTAAGCCATTACGATGCGGGTACGTGCCGTATCGGCAATGGCGGTGCTGTCGCTTTTTTGGGCTGGTTGCTCAAGGGCCTTCTCTTTCGCTTTTATGTACGAACTGTCTGCTTCGCCCACTTTGGGGATGTAGGACTGTAGCATCATCGCGCTATCGGCCTTGAGGTGCTCGCCAATATCTGCTCTCAAGGATGCCGGCATGGTGTCTTTGTTTGCTTTCACTATGGCAGGGGCAAGAACCTTCTTAGTAGTATCTACCGCCCTTACCGTTGAGTCGATTTTTTTTGCAATAGAAGTGCTATCAAGGGCCTCGGGCGGTCTTGATAAACTGTCAAGGCCATGCTGTGTTCTGCTGCTGTCGCCAGTGAGCTGATTCGTGTCGAGCGAGAGGCTATCTTGCAAGTTGGGGCGTTCTACCTGGTCCTGCGAGCTTGGAAGAATATCTGCAGGATCTTCCTCTTCACCCATACCGAAGGAATCTCCTTCGTCTTCCTCTATCTCCCCGCCATCTCGCGATATGTTCAGGTTTAAAGATTGGTAGTCTTTCAATAAAATGATCTTGGAATACAACGTATCGGCAGACATGAAAGCGGAATCTGTCTTGATTTCCGTTTTTTGTGGCGTGAGCAAGGAATCTGGTGGTGTACCAATGCTATCTGTTGCTATGCTGTCCTGAGCTGCTTCGGGCGACGATGAGCTGTCTGATGTGGTAATGATGGTGAGGTAGGCATTCTGGGTCATTGTAATGCTTTCGTCTACTTCACGATATAGCCCTAGTTGCCCGTTCATGATGATTTTCTCCGCAGTGTCTATAAACTCAACATTTTTCACTGCCCTGCCTATGCCCGCTTTCCCGTCGTAATATAAGCTATCGCCCTTGAGAAATTTGGAACCTTCGGTATAAAGGTTGTTCTTGCCGAATCGGGCTAAATCAGTTTCCGTATGGTAATTGCCATTTTCCGTGTACAGGTTCCCGTCACTATTGCCTTTTATGTTCGTGGGACCATAGAAATAGGCCATCTTGCGTGGTGAATTGTATCGCAATGTGTCGGTAAAAATCTTTGTCCTGGGTGTTCTGACCACCACATTGTACCTGAAATAGGCATCTTGCGAATTTTCGAAATAGGTGGCGTTTCTGCTGGTCAGGGTATCGGTGGTGTTTACAATGCGCCCCCCATTTGTATAGGTCCCAATCTTTGTGTTCAGGTTGTATGTCAAATGATTGGTAGTTAATACGTTTTGTTTGTCTACCATGCGGACATTGTTGGTGAGTATGGCAATCCTGCTGGCCTTTATATAGTGGAGCTTGTCGGCATAGACAATGGTGCCATTAGGTTGCGTAATGACCACATTTCCATTCGCATCAAAGAAGCCAGCTTTGTCGTCATAGTCGGCACTATCAGCCGATAGCGTGCTACCTTCATGTAAGAATACAGGATGGTAAATCCTTTCTACCCCCCATTCTTCATGGTATTCGGACCTGTCTGAACTAATGATCTTGACAGTTTTTTGCGCCATTGCTGCAAAAGGGAAAAGGAAACAGACCAAAAGCAAATAGAAGATCTTTCTCACAGGTGCAAACTTAAAGAAAATTAGGTTCTCTGCTTATCATTTTAGTTTTTTTAACATGTGTGAAACGGGTCGGCACTATTTGAAAATCCTTATCTTTGAGCAATGAATTGGGTGAAAGAATTTCTTGGCTTTATACATGATAATTATCTTTTGGATCCTGACGATAAGGTGCTGTTGGCCGTCAGTGGTGGAAGGGATTCTATGTTAATGGCCTATCTTTTTGCCCAATCCCCCTTTGCGTTCGGCGTTGCCCATTGCAATTTCGGGCTACGGGGCGAAGAGTCTGATGGGGACGAAGAACTGGTTCGCAGCTGGAGCGAGGATTTGGGAGTGCCATTCCATGTGAAGCGATTTGACACCAAGAGGTACGCACAGGATATGAAGATCTCCACACAAATGGCTGCCCGCAATCTTCGATACGAATGGTTCAGTGAGTTGATGAAATCGGAGGGTTACAACAAATTGGCCGTTGCTCATCACAAAAACGACAGCGTGGAAACGGTATTGCTCAACCTTTGTCGCGGAACTGGGCTTACGGGCCTACATGGCATCCTTGTGGCAAGGAACCATATTGTAAGACCTCTCCTGTACTTGTCTAGGCAAGATATTGATCGGGCTATTATGGAATTGGCGGTTACTTATCGCGAAGATTCTTCCAACCTGTCCGATAAATATGCCAGAAATCGCATCCGATTGCAGGTGATTCCAGAACTGAAAAAGATAAACCCTTCATTGGAAAATACCTTTGAAAAAAACATTGCGCGGTTTGGTGAGGTGGAAGAGCTATTGGACATCCTCAAGGAGGACGTCATGAAGCGACTCTTAGTCCCGAAAGAAGTGGGCTTTGATATAGATATAGCGGAGTTGAAAGCACTCCGACCGCTTAAGTTGATGAGCTATATGCTTTTTTCGGATTTTGGTTTTTCAGAGGCTACCATCGATGATTTGTTAACTTTATTGGAAAAAGAGCCACAGTCTGGCAAGCACTTTAGCAGTTCAAAATTCCAGCTATGGCTAGACAGGGGAAAGCTGCAATTGCGCCAGAAAGAAGAGGATATTGCCGCTGAGCAAAAAACTCTGGGCTTGGGAGAACGGATTGTTTGGAAAGGAAGCAAGTTGGGCTTAAGTCCCTTAGGCGATATTTGTGCCGAACAAGCATGTAAGGCAATATCGGTAGACGCAGACAAGCTTGTTCTGCCGTTGGAGATCAGATCATGGCAACAAGGGGATTATTTTCGACCATTTGGCATGCGCGGGACAAAGAAGATCAGCGATTTCTTTGTTTCGGTGAAATTGCCGCGTTCAGAAAAACAACAGGTTCCGCTTGTAGTAAATGGCAACGGTGATATTATTTGGGTGGCTCCTTTCCGGATGGACAACCGTTTTCGGGTGCAGCCAAGCACAAATAAAATTTATAACTTAACTTTTGAGAAATATGAGCAATAGGCCTTTGTTTACAGAAAATCAATATTTGGGAAGAGATAGGATTTGGTTGTCTGTTCGCTTGATATTGTCGCTGTTTTGCTTCGCGGCCTATTATATCAGCACTGAGCGAGAACGGAGCAACCAGATTTTCCTTATTGTGGGCTGCGGTATACTTGTTGTGAGCATCATCATGATGTATGTATTGCATTATCGTATTACGGTGATCAACAAGAGCATCATATTACAAGGATTGTGGACCACTAGGCTCGTAAAAATAGACTTAAACAGTATTGAAAAGATAGAAGCTGCTCCCTATAGTAGCTATTTTATCAATAATCCGGTTTACAATTTACATCAGAAGGGAAAAATCAAATTCTACGCTTCGGGCAATGATGCCATATGGTTGACAGATTATGACGGGCTTGTTTACATCATAGGCACACAACGTGCCCAAGAGTTTTTGCAGGCCATTGAGCAGGCCAAGAAATCGTAATATTATTGTCAGTAATGTTTTTTATAGGGGAGGCAATGCAATATATGTAAAGGCTTTTTCGTATAATTGTTCGTATTGCCTCTTCGTAAGGCGGTATGTCTTTGACGTTTTTTATTGTGCATCTTGCCGTCGAAGAATGATTTTTGGATTTTTTGCTTTATAATTTTTACTTTTTAAAATGCTTCTATTAAAGGTTCTATTTATAGCTATTTTGATTATGTGGATAGTACGCATACTTTTTTTGCGGCTATTGCCATATTTACTGGCTAAGTTCTTCGTCAATCTTCAGCGCAAGGCCCAATATCAACAGCAGGGATATGGATATACGGGGCAAAATAACGGAAGCTATGCCCATACGAGGGATGACTATACACGAGCTAGCCAGCAAGGCAAGGTGAAAATTGACTATATACCACCACAGGCAAAGCGCAAAGCGAGCACGAATAATGCTGGCGAGTTTGTAGACTATGAGGAAATCAAATAAAAGTATATAAAATTATATGATAAAGAAGGGCCTCGTTTTGCGAGGCTTTTTCTGTTTAGTATAAATGGCGGCATGTTCTTAGCCGCTATCTTTCATCGATTTATGTCTCTTTAATCGGAATGAAAGGCTGATAAGTGTATTTGCGTGGCACTTTTGTCATTTGCATATGAAAGGCAATTTATCTATGTTTGGCCTTTAGCAAAAAATAATCGACATTAGATGAAGACCTGGTTTAACCGCAATAAAGTCCACTTTGCCATTATCGGCATTTTTATCGCTATTTGTTTTGTCTATTTTATGCCCATATGGCAGGGTAAAGTGTTGCAACAAACCGATGTGACGCAGGCTCAAGCCATGCAACATGAGATCATGACCTTCAAGGAAAAGGACGGCAAGGCGCCTCTTTGGACCAACGCTATGTTTAGCGGCATGCCGTCATACCAGATATGGGTCTCTTTCCCGAAAAATATCGGTACACACATCATGTCTTTTTTCAAAACGGTGGTACCCTATCCCATGGATGCGGTACTGTTTTACCTCATCGGCGCCTATATATTGTTCTCCGTATTGAAAATCAGGCCTTGGCTGGCGGCCGTGGGAGCGGTTGCATTTGCATTTACGTCTTATAATTTTATTTATATCGAGGCTGGACATGCCAGTAAAGCCTATGCTATCGGATTCTTTGCACCTGTTTTGGCTGGCGTGATACTGTCCCTTCGCGGAAGGTATATTTTAGGTGCTTCTTTATTGGCTTTTGCATTGGCTTTAGAGATCCGTGTTAATCATATACAAACCACTTATTACCTCTTCATAGCCATATTGATCTTGATGATTATCGAATTGGTATATGCTATTAAGACGAAGGCGTTGCTTGGTTATTTCAAATCGGTAGCCTTTATGTTCGTTGCCGCGATGATTGCCCTAGGTGTCAATGCAGGTCTGTTATTGACGACTTATGAATACAGTCATGAATCTATTCGTGGGAAAGCCAATATCGCCAATGACGGGAAGGAAGCTAACCAGCAAGGTGTAGACCGCGATTATGCTTATAGGTGGAGCCAAGGAGTAGGGGAGTCTATCACTTTCCTTATCCCCAATGCCTATGGGGGCGGCATGAGGTCTTTGCTAGACGAAGATTCAGAGGTTGCAAAGGTATTGGCCAGCCGAGGTATTCCAGCTGGCCAGGCAAAGTCTATTGGCACCTATTGGGGCGATAAGCCTTTTACCTCTGGTCCTTGGTACTTTGGAGCGATTGTGATCTTTTTGTTCGTTCTTGGTTTGTTTATTGTGAAGGGAAAGTTCAAGTGGTGGATTCTAGCAGCCACCTTGCTAAGTGTATTTCTCTCCTTCGGTAGGCACCTGCCCTTTATTTCGGATCTTTTCTTCGATTATTTCCCGCTATACAAGAGTTTCCGGGCGGTAGAGTCCAACTTAGTGGTCGCATCTTTTCTTATTCCCATACTGGCTGTTGTGGCCGTGGAGCAGTTGTTGGTTGATAAAAAGAATATCGTCAACTTAGACAAGAAGTTTTTATATGCTTTGGGAATTGTGGGGGGCATTACCTTGTTGGTGTGGTTTGTGCCCTCGCTGTTCTTCGATTTCAGGAATGCCGATCACAATGAGCTTGTGCAGAACATTGCGCAGCAGTCTGGGGATAATGGTTTTGCACAGTCCTTGGGTAATGCGCTCATACAAGACCGCATTGGCATAGCGCAAAAGGATGCGTTTCGTTCCCTGGCATTTGTGCTCTTGGCCGCAGGCCTCATATGGCTGTATATCAAGAATAAGCTGCAGGCCAGTTTCTTAGTGTTCGGGTTGGGTATTTTGATATTGATTGATATGTGGGGCGTGGATAACCGCTATCTGAATAAGGAGAGTTTTGTAGATAAATCCGTCATGGCCAATCAAATCAAACCGCGGGAAGTGGACGAATTGATCATGATGGACAAGGACCCCAATTATCGCGTATTGGATCTCACCGACCAATATAACGGCCCATTCAATACGGCTACTTATGCCTATTACCATAAGATGATAGGAGGCTATCATGCGGCAAAGCTTATGCGTTATCAGGAATTGATTGAGAATCAGTTTTCCAAATCCATCAACGAAGATGTGCTGGATATGCTGAATACGCGTTATTTGATCGTGAACGATCGTCAGAATAATTCGCAAAGGATACAAAGGCGCTCCTCCGCATTGGGCAATGCGTGGTTTGTTGATAAAATCACCTATGTAAAAGATGATCAGCAAGAGATGGACGGCATCAACAGTTTTGATCCAAGAAGGGAAGCTTTCGTTAACGAAGCCTATAAGCCACAAATAGAGGGCAAGAAACTCGGATTAGCCACCAATGGCAGCATCGCATTGACCAGTTACAGGCCAGATTATTTGGTATACGAATATTCCGTGCCCAATAATGTGTTTGCCGTATTCTCTGAAATTTATTACAGTAAAGGATGGAAGGCTTTTGTAGACGGCGAAGAGACGCCTATTATGCGCGCGGATTACCTATTGCGTGCTCTACAGCTTCCAGGAGGTAACCACAAAATTGAGTTTAAGTTTGAACCGCAGTCTTATTATACGGGCGAAACCATTTCGCTGATAGCGTCCATTGTTCTGATTATAGGACTCGCTCTTGGTATATGGTTGGAATCCAAGAGAGATAAGGGAAAAGTAAAATCGGCATAAACGCCTATCAGTCGTTTGTTCGGCCATGCTTGATGTAGTAGCCGAGCAAGTTGAATGCAATGATAACGTGGTTGAGGATGGTGGGAAGAAAGCCATAATGCCTACAGAATATTGTAAAGCGTTCTTTGAGGCTCTGCCAGTGCCTCTTCTTTGACATTCCGCCTACAAGGTATTTTGCCACATAGCGGTGGGTATTGATTATTGTTTGTGCCTTTTTTGCCGCCTTGATGATCCAATCGATGTCTGCGCTTAACGTATAACGACGGTCGTAGGGTGTGGTAATGCTTCTTTTGATATATATGGCTTGATGACTTATGTTCATGCCATATTTGAAACTTTTCCAATCGAACTTATCGGGACTTTTATGTCTCCTCCTTCCGAGGCTATGTCCGTTGTCATCTATCATTTCGGTTTCGCCATAGTAGATGTCTGCATCGGGATAGGTAGCAAAGACCTTTTCGACCGTATCCTTTTCATAGATTTCGTCTCCCGAATTCATGAATAGCACGTACTTGCCCGTGGCCATTCTAAGCCCTTTGTTCATAGCGTCATATATGCCGCTGTCTTTTTCGCTGACAAGCGTGTGTATTTGTGGTTTATACTTGTCTAAGATGGCTAGTGTGCCATCTGTAGAGGCGCCGTCAATAATTATGTATTCGATATATGGGTAATAGCTTTGCTCGATGACGCTCTGTATAGTCCGTTCTATATCCCTTGCGTTGTTGTACACAACGGTGATGACGCTGAGTAAAGGTGTATGTAATCTGGGTATAGACATATGGACTCCGAAATTTTTTGTCAATATTTTATAAACTGACTCCAGAAGCTAGGCTCATATTTTTGCCAGGCGTGGCATCCCATTGGAAGCTGTTCATTAATAAGTTCAAAGGACTTTCGCGGAGACCTTTCAAAAGCAAAATGAAGCGCTTCCCTTGCATTTGGTTTTTTAAAGGGCACGAACAAGGTCCACAGCACGTCTTCATTTTTTGGCAGGAATATAAATAGGAATCGCGTCCATTTGCTCCAAGCAAGGTGGCTCTTCACCTTCCTCAGGGATAGTCCGCCATTGCCCACTTTGTTCACTAATTTGCTGGAAAGATTGATAATCGGCTTTTTGCCAGATGTGATGGGAGGAGCCTCAAGCCATGGTGCTCCTACGTAATCATATCCCTTTCCTGTCCACAGCGCGAGCTCATCTCGAAACACCCAGGCATCGAGTTGGTATAACAAAATGTATTCATATGTTAGAAAACGTTTATAAAAGAGACGGCTCACTAACAGTCGGCTGTAACTTGTTATGTCTAGGAAATATTCGTTTGGAAAGCGCTCTATGATCAATGGCTTTTTTGCCAATGTTTCGTAATAGGTGGTGTTTAAAGATTGCGGCACGACGAGTACTATTGGATAGCCTACCAAGATATCCATGCATTGCCAAAATGAACGCTTTTCGACTGGGTCGGCGATCTCTTTATATACGGGAATAACAATGGCTACTTTGTGATTCTCTTCCATTGGTTTGTCAAGAATTTCTTTCCTCGTTTGATCCACGACCCTTTTCTGTGCTTATAAAAATGCTTGGTAGCCTCTACTGCTTCTGGACACTCCTCGATGACGTTTGGAAAAGATATTATGGGCTTGTTGGCCATGCTTACCCTGTAAGTATCTTCAATGATAGAATGTACTCCGCTGCCATCGTGACCTATATTTTCGATTAACGATTCCCTTGGGTATAATACTAAACCATCGTTTAGGAATACGGATGCATGCCATCGTATGGCCCAAGAATCGTTTTTCCCTTTTTTAAAGTCCATCAACTGTTTCCAGTAGTTCATGCTGCCGTTGAAGGTAAAGCGAGCTTTCTTTTCTTTGTTGAATTTCTGGTAAAGGGATTCAATATCGGGGTTAAACTTGTCCCATGCCCTTTTCCAGGTGGCCCAGCCCCAGCTATTGGTAGAACGCATAAAAAAACTCTCGGGAAGTTTGTCCGTTTGAGTAAGTGGAAAGTTATATGCAGCGATTTGCATGACACGTTCTTCCTGTATATAGCGCTCCAATGCTTCGTTAAAGTATTGCAGGGTATAGGGAGATGTGAGCAAATCGTCTTCCAGGACAATGATCTTCCCGTATTCGTTCACCAAACCACTAATGCCATCAATGATGGAATTGGCAAGTCCCATATGTGTGTCCCGCGTTATCAGCTTAACAGATCTAAACCCCTCTATATGTCGGACTTCATTTCTGGTTTCTTGCACTTTTTGCTCGTCGCCCGAGGTCTTAGCTGCATCGGAAAATATGTATAATCTACTATCTCCGCTCAACGTGTTCTTACGGAGGTATTGGAGGGTTCGCCGTGTATGCTCTGGACGGTTATATATAAAAAGGGCTATGGGCGCGAGATTTTGCATATTCTAGATGCCTAAACAATTGTTTGGACGATAGAAAACCGAGGTTTCCTTCCTGTAAAAGAAGCCTGGCGAAATACCGCTAAAGGAAAGTTTTCTAAATCCATTTTCATTTAGAAAGGTTGTGCTTTCATTGTATTTTGTTCTTTCCGTATCGTCGAATATAATGACACCTCCCGCATTTAGGGATTGAATAGCTTGCTTGCAGCAGTTGTTTCTGTCCCGTCCATCGATAAGTATGATGTCATAGGTGCCACCGAGGCAGGTTCTACAGTATTTTCCATCTGTGTCAATGATCTGGAAAGTTAGATCGACATTTTTGGGAAGGTCTTTGCTAACCTGTTCAAACCATTGCTGGTCGTGTTCTACTGATGTGACATGTTGCACCTTGGAGGCGAAATAGCGCGTAGAACTTCCAGACCCATATTCAAATAAACTCATTTGGGCATTGAGTCTCTCATCAAGGAAATCAATAGCTGAATAGGTGAGCCATGGCAGAGGCTTGCCTTCAATGTCTATCGGTTTTTTCTTGTCATAGGCTTCTATCCAGCCTATTTCCGCCAAATATCCTTTCACCCCAAAGGACAGAAAAGAGCGTAGTTTTCGCGGGCTGAACAGGCTGAAGTATGAATAATATCTTTTCAATGGTTTCGCTTTATAATTTTATAAGTCAAATTTAACAATAATAGGGACTTTAGCATGGAAAACGCCTGCTCTCGGGTTTTCGGTATAAAGATGAGGAAAAATGTTGACACGAAGTAAGCGATGAGCGTCGCGTAAGCGGCACCAACAATACCATAGCGAGGTATCCAAAATATATTGAGCAGTATATTAACAATGGCGCCAGCGGCGGTGCGTACCATGGACAATTTTACGTAGCCTTCTGCAATCAGGTATTGGCTGCTGGCGGTACCCAAAAAGACAAATACGCCAGCCCAGACATGCACGGCAAGCACATGTGCACCACTGGCATATTCGGGTTTATAAAACCATTTGAAAATGTATGGTGATAGTATGGTGGTGGCGATTGCAATGGATAAGCTAATGATGCACATGAGGTCATAAAGATTGGATAATCTTTTTTTATAGCGCTGCGCGTTTTCCTTGCGGGCATTCATCAAAGCTGGGAAGACAGAGGTGGAAATTGCCACTGGGATAAAGTACCAGCTTTCGCTGAGGCTCACTACAGGCGAGTAAATTCCCAACTGGCTATTGTCGAGATAGTATTCTATCATGATCTGATCGATCTTCATGTACAGTGTAACAAGAATGGCAGAAAAAGCCAGTGGCCATGAGTTTCTTAGCAGGTGTTTGGCTAATGTTTCATCAAATGACCACGCGCGCAATGAAAATCCGAGCTTAGTATAACTGATGACATAGCCCAGGGCAATGAAAGCTACATCGCCCACTAAGCACCAGATGAAATAATCGAGGGGAGCATGAAGTATGATGAGCAGAAGCTTAATGAGTGCCGAGATGATATTACCTCCCACCTGCACATACATGATATATTTTGCCCGTACAGTTGCTTGAAAAAAGCAATCCACAACATTGATTGCCTGTATGACGCAACATAGCGAGACGATGGCAATATAGGAAAAGGGGATGGCGGGAGTCAAGATGAAATAGGTGAGGAACACCAATGGAATAACCATTAATCCTGCTATGGAACGCAGCATGAAGGCAGTACCCAAAAGGCTGTCCTTCTTGCTTGGCTGACCTATCAACTCGCGTGTAAGGTAGGCATCTAGCCCCAATGCAGCAGTAGCCATGAAAAAGGTGACAATGGTCATGGGATAATTAAGCATCCCATTGGCTTCAGTACCCAAGTAGTTGGGGATAGCAAAAGAGGTGATGATCATCTTGATGAACAATGAGCCGACCCTGGCCATCATGAGCCAACCAGTGTTCTTTAGGTATTTCTGAAAAGCCTGCGGGTCAAAGCCAGGGAGTGTAGGAATCCTCATGTTGATGCAAACCTAACAAAAATAAGCTTCATAAAAAACGGGATATCAACTCTCGTTCATATCCCGTTTCTGGTATCATCTTTAAAAAAGTTTATTGAAACTTCTTCGCATTTACCTTACGTTCATTCTCCGTTAGGTATATCTTCCTCAAGCGGATGCTTTGTGGCGTCACTTCGATGTATTCGTCTGCCTGAATATATTCCATGGACTCTTCTAGCGAGAATTTAATAGCAGGTGCAATACGTACGTTGTCGTCACTACCAGAAGCACGCATATTGGTGAGCTGTTTTCCCTTTACGATATTGACCACGAGGTCATTATCCCTAGAGTGTTCGCCTACAATTTGCCCTTCGTAAATATCCACTCCTGGGTCTACAAAGAAACGGCCTCTATCTTGCAGCTTATCTATAGAATAAGCTGTTGTCTGTCCCTTATCCATAGAGATAAGAACGCCTGCCAAGCGGCCAGGAATAGGGCCTTTCCAAGGCTGGTATTCCTTCATGCGGTGTGCCATTACGGCCTCACCTGCCGTCGCGGTCAGCACGTTGTTACGTAGGCCGATGATTCCGCGAGAAGGAATTTCAAATTCGAGGTGCTGCATCTCACCCTTTGCTTCCATGATGAGCAGCTCTCCCTTGCGCTGTGTTACCAGCTCAATGACCTTGCCTGATACTTCTGCTGGCACATCTACTACCAATGTTTCAATTGGTTCGCATTTGACACCGTCTATCTCTTTGACAATAACCTGTGGTTGACCCACTTGCAATTCATATCCTTCTCGGCGCATGGTCTCAATGAGTACGGACAAGTGAAGGATTCCACGTCCATATACCAAGAACGCATCGGCAGATTCGGTAGGTACGACCTTCAGGGCCAAGTTTTTCTCCATCTCTTTATAGAGGCGGTCTTGCAAATGCCTGGAAGTTACAAACTTGCCTTCCTTACCAAAGAATGGCGAGTTGTTGATGGTGAAGAGCATGTTCATGGTAGGTTCATCAATATGGATGACCTCCAATTGTTCGGGGTTCTCGAAATCGGCAATGGTATCGCCAATATCAAAGCCTTCGATGCCTACAACGGCACAGATGTCGCCCGACTTCACTTCGGGAACCTTGATTTTTCCAAGCCCTTCAAAAGTATAAAGCTCCTTGACGCGAGATTTTACAATCTTGCCATCCCGTTTCATCAAGGATACAGGTTGATTTTCCTTTATGGTACCCCTAGCTACGCGGCCTATCGCGATACGGCCTACAAATGAAGAGTAGTCCAATGAGGTGATTTGCATTTGCAAAGTACCCTCATGAATAGGTGCTGAAGGGATATGCTCCAATATAGCCTCCAATAGGTCTGTGAAATCTTCCGTTGGTTTCTTCCAGTCGGTAGACATCCAACCTTGTTTGGAAGAACCGTATAGTACTGGGAAGTCCAATTGTTCTTCCGTAGCGTCCAAATTGAAGAATAGTTCAAAAACTTGCTCGTACACCTCTTCGGGCCTGCAGTTTTCCTTGTCCACCTTGTTGACTACTACAATGGGTTTGAGTCCCAATCCAAGTGCTTTCTGCGTCACAAAGCGGGTTTGTGGCATTGGTCCTTCAAAGGCGTCTACTAGTAGGATTACTCCATCCGCCATTTTCAACACACGTTCTACCTCGCCGCCGAAGTCGGCGTGACCAGGTGTGTCTATGATGTTGATCTTGACGTCTTTATATTTGACCGATACGTTCTTCGAAACGATAGTGATTCCCCTTTCGCGTTCTAGATCATTGTTGTCCAGAATGAGGTCACCAGTTTGTTCGTTTTCGCGAAACAGGTTGGTAAAGTGCAATATTTTATCCACCAAGGTCGTTTTGCCGTGGTCTACGTGTGCGATGATCGCAATGTTCCTGATTTTCTGCATGAAGCAAAAGTTAATTTCAAAAATTTTGCGCAAAGATACGGATATATATCCAAAGATTTTCAGGTGTTTTCATTTATTTGATGTCTCAAAAACCGCTGACTTTGACCTGTGTAGCAAAGGTATGCCTAGGGTATGGGATAGATGCCCATAGACATGAATATTAATATTGAACAAACCTGACATTCCCATAAAAAAAGAAACCTTAACTTTGTTCACATGGATATCCAGCTAATTATTGTTTTCTTTCTTTTTGCCTGTGCCGCGTTTTTCTTGGGTCGCATGGTTTACAATAACCTACGTCCTAAAAAGGGCGGTGCCTGTGGCAGTAACTGCAAATGTGGAATGGATTTGTCTCAGCCTAAGAAGGGACATTAATCTTTTCTATTAGGCACACCGCGTAAGCTACCACTCCTTCTTGCCTACCAACAAATCCCATTGTTTCGTTTGTGGTAGCCTTGATGGAAATGTCGTCTTCATCAAGCCCCGTCACTTCGGCTATATTTTTCTTCATGCTAGGAATATAAGGCTTTATCTTGGGAGCCTCCAGGCAGAGCATGGCGTCGATATTGCCGAGTTGGAACTGCTTTTCGTGTAGCAATCGTATGCATTCTTTCAGTAGGACAAGGCTGCTAATTCCTTTCCACTTGGGATCGGTGTTTGGAAAATGGTAGCCTATGTCTTCCAGGTTGGCGGCGCCCAGTATCGCGTCGCATATGGCATGTACCAGTACATCGGCATCCGAATGGCCAAAAGCGCCGGCATGGTGATCTATGGGCGTTCCCCCCAAAATAAATGGATGTCCTTCTTGCATTTGATGCACATCAAAGCCAAAACCCACCTTTATCTTCATGTTTTATTGCTTTTAATTGATTTGCTTCGTTAATATTCTTTGCGTATTGTCGTCATTATTCTGCCCATTTCATCTCTCACTTCACTGGTAGGTCTTACGTAATTGTTGTTTTGGAACGAATAGAGCAGTCGCTTGCCCTTTCTGGTGATGATATACCCGCTTTGGTTGTGTACACCGCCCAGCGTTCCTGTTTTGCCCCAAACGAATACTTCTCCTCTGTCCAGTTTATAGGCGTTTTTCAAGGTACCGCTTTCTCCTCCTGCAGGTAGCATGGAGAAAAGTCTGTGCTGGTCGGGAATCCGTTTAAGTAATTTTTTCAGGATTTCGATATGGTCCATGGGGGTGAAGAGGTTGGATCGAGAAAGTCCTGATCCGTCAGTCCAGTTTGGTTTGTGTGGTAGGTCGGACAGGTAGTTGTCCAAGCTATGCTTGATAGCCTTTTGCGTATTGAGCTCTTCTCCAAGTGTGGAAGAGCACACCAATAGCAATTGCTCGGCAATAAAATTATCACTAGGCAGCATCAAGGCCTTCAGTACTGAATCTATTGGGTTGGAGTATACGGTGATGGCGTCTTTTGGCATAGGTTTTTCTATGGGGGTAACAGGCCTCTTCAGGGTATCCTCTAGCAAGGCAGCCGTTAGCCTGGGGCTGGTTTTCCAGGGTATGAATGTCGAAAACGAAGTGGGTATATCCATTCGGCTGCGGTAAAACTGATTGCTTGTCAAATCCCTAGTTACCTGAAATCGTCTTGGTATGGTAATGGTATCAGGCTGAATAAACAAGTTGAAATAGTTTGGTTTTGCCTCAAGTTTGCCCGTAGTATCGTCGCGATAGAAATGTGCTAGGTTGCCTCCAAAGGGCAAAGCGTTTATTTCTGCTTGGTAGTAGGCGTCATAATCGCCATAAGGCCATCCTCTTCCGTAGAAATTACCTTGGTAATTGTCATAGGCATAATATAGTTTCTGCGAGGCATAGCGCAATAGGCCGTAAACCTTTTCGGAGTTAAAGTCTTCACGGAAAAGCGTTGGGTCGCCCGTTCCCCAAAAGATGAGGGAATCACCGCTTATGGTATAGCGTATGGATGGGATGGAATCGCCAAGCATCTGCAAAGCCGTGTACATGGTGTACAGCTTGGTGTTGGATGCCGGCACAAAATACTTGTTTTCATTTTCACCATAAATCAAGCTGTCTGCGTCTAGGTCATAAAGAACGAAGCCCGTAAAGTGACTTTGGGCAATTTCCGATTCTTTTAATAATGTGAAAATTTCCTCTCGGGATTGTCCTTTGGATGTGGTGAAAGAAAAACATAGACTTGAAAAAAACAGGCAATGAAGTACGAATTTGACCATAATAGTAAAACAAGATGCAATTTTCGCGTAAAGCTATAAAAAAAGAGCAAAACATGTGAAGGGATTGCAAACCCTTTCGATAAACGTGCGTTATTTATTTTAAAACAGTATGAACGATTTTTTCAGGGCCATCATTGCTGGCGTTACGGCTAAGAAGTTGGGAGGAGGGTGTCTCTCTACGATTGTTATTTTTATTATTGTTTATTGGGCATTGGGAAAGTGCAATTGAGCGAGTTGACACCTTTGTGCTCGTTATGTTTAGACTTTTGCTTTATGCTATGCATAGTCAGGTGCATTTATCCCCGTAGGGATGGCGTAGATATATGAGAAGCATGGGCCGAATGGGAAAGTTCCTTCCCTATTTGAGGAGAAAAAGGAGATAGGCTTGGGCGAGTTTTTGAATGAAGGGTTGGAGTTATAACATTATAATATTGGCTTTGAGTCTATAAATTTTGTTATGGGCTGATGATAGACCGTGGTATAGGGCTCAACGCTGCTTGTCAACCAAACATTTCCCCCAATTACCGAATGATGACCTATTCTGGTCTCGCCCCCCAGTATGGTAGCACCGGCATAAATAATCACATGATCTTCGATTGTGGGGTGGCGTTGCTTGCCTGCTAAGATTTTATCAACACTTAAAGCTCCCAAGGTCACACCTTGATATAATTTAACGTGGTCGCCAATGATGCATGTCTCGCCAATAACCAGGCCCGTACCATGGTCTATATGCAGGTATTTGCCTATGGTGGCCCCGGGATGTATATCTATCCCAGTTCGTTCATGGGCATATTCCGTTAGAATGCGAGGAATTAAAGGCAGATTTTCTAACCAAAGCTGATGAGCCATTCTATATATGCAAATAGCCAGAAAGCCCGGATATGTTCGTATTACTTCTTGAATGCTTTGCGCAGCCGGATCTCCTTCCCACATAGCTTGCGCATCTGTCATCATCGTTTCGTACAAGCTAGGCAGTGATGCAAAAAAATTCGTTACAATATGGGTATGGTCACAGTTTGAACAATCTTTACTTGTTAATAATAGATCGCAAAGCTCATTTTCCAAAATCTTAAAATTAGCTTTTAATGCATCTACCGTTATCAATTTTTTTGAATTGCGCTCAGGAAACAGTAAACGGAATACATCCCTAGCCCATTCCCATATTCGCACATTGCTTGGCATGTCACGGGCTTCTTGATGCTTTACAAATAAATACTGAAAAAATTCCTCCATTATCTTTTGTCTTTAGGTGCAAATATACCACAATCTATATCAACATGGTAGCATTAATTTGTAAAGCGAAGTAGCAAAAATCGGCCAACCGTCACAATGTAGCAGGCTATATTGATTAACGCCTTGTCGGAAATTAGCTATAATTGCTTGTTCAACGCATAAAAGCCATCAAGATAAATTCGTCGTTATGTCAAAACAAATTGAACTGTCTATGACACTATTTGAGTTGATCTGTAGGGCTATTTCTCATGCCACCAAAGCAATACTGCGAAGTAAACCGCATGAATCAGCTGTGCCTCTATGGCTCCCCAGTTTTCAATGGAACTGCTACCGAGAATCAAGATGCTCATGAGCGCCAACCCTGCATAAAAGGTGTAACGCAACTGAAAACCAATCAATAACAATAAGCCTATCGCCGCCTCGATGATGGGCAAGGCATAGCTGAAAGGCGTGACCAAGGCAGCGGGCAACACCGATTTTTCCATACTGCCCACCATCCACTCGCTGAATGCTTGTAGCTTGGGTAACCTGACTAGTCCGTGTCCCAAGAGCGATATGGCCAAAGGGAGACGGAGAAAGAAAAAATTTAGTTTTTTTGTGTCCATGATAATATTGAATTAAAAAGTGATTACTCTGCCCGAAAGCGGTAGAAGATTTACTCGCATATTTTTTATTGGGATATATCTTTTGCCAGCCAGCGTGTGTCCATTGGATTTGATACAAAAATACCTTCAATAGCGGCATCCAGTTTCTTCGAATAATCCTGCTCCAAATGCGCTTCATGTACGGCTACGCTTTCCCAGCCCTCTATCAGTGCAAATTTATTCGGGTCGTCGGCATATTGGAAAATATTGAATCCCAGATTGCCCAGTGCCTGCCTAGCATGAGGAGTTACCTCTGCAATGGCATCGATAAAAGCCTGTCTCTTCTCAGGTTTGACGTCAAACAACACGATGACATTGCGCTTGCTCTGGTCTTTGGCCGGAACGGGTGTCACCACCGCTGCTGGGACCTCGGGTACCTCTTTCAGCGCTATGGATGTTATCTCTCCGTCTGCAACCTCTCCTACCACCTCGAGTACTGCTTTTAGGTAATCATATTCCTGATGTTTATCATAGGCCGCTTTGTTTTCAAATCGTTCAAACCACAAAGCCTGCTGCTTGCCGTCTTCGGGTTGATATAGCGTAAAAGAGAGATTTTCGGGTTCTTGTCGGGAATTGGCAATATTGGTTTGCATGGTGGAAAGGTATTTTTCCCACTGCCCTTCCTTGATATTGATGACGCCCAACTCCTGAAAGGATTCCGTATCTCCTTCGTTTACCGTTATCGTATCTGTCTCTGCCGTTTTCTTGTCATTGCTGTTGTTTTCTGAACCACTTCCACAAGCGGCAATAAATGAAAACATAAGCCCACTGGCACATAAACTAAGCCACTTGGACGACCTTGGTAATGATCTTTGTCCGGTTAGATTTTTCTTCTTCATATTGATTCTATTTTTGATGTTTTGTTTTTCATTTCTCGTATTTCTCACGGATATCCACGGATCTTTTCTGTGCCTATCTGTGAGAGATTTTTCACTTTTGTTTCTCACGGATCACACGGATTTGCACAGATTTTTTATTTATCCGTGCGGATCTATGGTATATTTTAGTCTCAATTCATGGAATGATTTTTTCATCCTTTAAGTATTTAAATGTTTTCAGGAAGATGCTGAGGCTATCTCCATTCATTTCGTGGAACCCGAAACGGCGGGCTTTGTTGACATCCAGAAAAGCGTCGTATTCCACGTTAAAGATGAAATCTCCAAATCCCCATTGTACCAGCCTGTCCAAGGAATAGGGGCGCAGCTGGTGCTTTTTGGCGATCGCTGCCCACAGCTCTTTTTTTCCGGGCATGTACTCCCGAAGTGAAAAGGTCTGCGGTTCGGCCACCTCCACGCCAAAAAACTCACCGAACTTGGGCCAGAGCTGCGACCAGCGGAACACATCGCCGTTGGTAACGTTGAAGATTTCCTTGTCGGCCTCATTATTCAGTGCAGCCCATTCCAATGATTTCGAGAGAATTTCTGTCCCAGTGACATTCACCAGCACCTCATAGGCCTTTGGCGAGCCGGGAAAGCGCATGGGAATACCCTCTTCCTTGCACAGGGTAGCGTATACGGCAATCAGGTTGGACAGGTTCATGGGATTGCCGATGGTAAAACCAATGACGATATCGGGACGTATGGCCGTCCATGACCAACTCTTGCCTTCCGATTGCGTACGTAGGAAATCCTCCTGATCGTAATAGAAATTGGGCGTGATGCTTCGGGGATCAGTTTCATAGGCCGGAGTCTTATAGATGCCCAGATGTGCACCGTAGGCCTTGCCGCCCTGTATGAACAGGATGCGCTTAAGCTTGGGAGCCACTTTTTCCAAACCGAGAACCAGGTTCTTGAGCAGTTTCAGGTTGGCCTCCGACTGCTCGTAAGGATCTTGCTTTTCGGTATAGGCCGTGAAGAATACATGAGTTACCTGCTTCAGTTTTTCCCCTGTTTCCGAAAGCGAGTCGCTATCGTTGAGGTCCAAGGGTACGAATTGTGCCTCGGTCTCATAGTGCAGCTCGCTGCGGGTGGTGGCGATCACGTCCCAGTTTTCCTGTGCCGTCAGGTGGTCTACCAGGTTTTTTCCGATGATGCCATTAGCTCCGACAATTAATGCTGTTTGTTGTTTCATGGTATTGTGTTGTTAATAGGCGTTTTCTGATAACGCTATTTGTTTTTCGTGCTTTTGCTTCTGTGTTCTGTTGAAAAGGAGTAGGACTACTATACCGAACAGGACCATGCCGATGCCGACTAATAGTGGTGAGGCCATGCTAAACCCAGCGTCGATGGGTAATCCACCCCAATACGCACCCAGTGCGTTGCCAATGTTAAATGCCGCTTGAGTGAGCGATGCCCCCAACATTTCGGCTCCCTTGGCCGTGCGTATCATAAGCAATTGTATGGGCGAGGCCAGGGAAAAGGTGACGGCACCGGTCACGAAGGTCATGAACAGCGTTGCTCCTTTGTAAGGGGCTGCGAAGTAATTGATCGACAGGCACAGGACAATTCCCATCAAGATGAAAAGACAAGCCCTCGAAGGGGGCATGCTATCCGCCATCTTGCCTCCTATGAAGTTGCCCAACACCATACCTGCGCCTGCCAGTATCATAATATAGGGTATCCAATCTGCATCAAAGCGAGTCACATTGATCATCATGGGTGCGATATAACTCAGCCAGGAGAACAATCCTCCGGTGCCGATGGCCGTCATCAGGATGAGCAAAAGAGCCTCGGGGCGCTTGAATAGGTTCAGCTCCGACCGTATACCGCCGCTATTTTGTGAGGATAGCGCAGGCATCCACAGCGAGATCGCCGCCAAGGTGAGCAAACCAATCAAAGCTATTACACCAAAGGTAAGACGCCAAGAGAAATAGTGCCCGATATAGGTGCCCAACGGTACCATCAAGAGGTTGGCAAAGGTGAGCCCGGAGAACATGATGGAGATGGCTTGTGCTTCCTTTCCTTTTTCGGCCAATCTACCTGCCACCACGGACCCGATCCCGAAAAAGGCCCCATGGGGCAGTCCGCTCAGCAACCTTGCCAATAGCATCGTGTGGTAATTTGATGAAAGTGCCGATAAAGCATTGAATACGGTAAAGATCAGCATCAGTATCAGGAGTATCCGCTTGGGCGGATACTTCGCCGTAAAGGTAACCAGTGTGGGTGCCCCAATTACCACGCCCAGGGCATAGGCAGAGATCAGGTGGCCCGCCTCCGGAATGCTGATGCGCAAGCTGGACGAGATATCGGGCAGCAAGCCCATCATCACAAACTCGGTGGTACCTATACCGAGACCTCCTATGGCAAGGGAAATATGACTTTTTTTCATCCTCGTATCCAAATGATTTTGCCTTTAGGCATGTTTACTCGATCAATTTTTCTAAATGATACGTCGTAGTGTCTATTTGCTCGCGTCGTCCAGCAGTTCCACATCTTCTGCATTCAGATGTAGCTGGGTAGCGGCAAACAGGGTATCCAACTGGCTCAAGCTCGTGGCGCTGGCAATGGGTGCACCGATTCCTGGTTTTGCTAGTAGCCACGCCAAGGCAACGGAAGCCTGTGAAGTGCCGTGCTTTTCGGAAACCTTGTCCAAGGCCGCCAACACGGCCAATCCTTTCTCATTAAGGTATTTTTTCAAGTCACCGCCACGGACGCTCTTGCCCAAGTCCGCTTCGCTGCGGTATTTTCCGGTCAGGAATCCTGCCGCCAAAGACCAGTAGGGAAATACCGTCAGTCCAAATTCAGCTACAATAGGGGCGTATTCTGTTTCATATTTTGTACGTTCCACCAGGTTGTAGTGTGGCTGCAAGGCCTGGTACAGTGGGTATGAACCGCTTAGGCCCAACTCGATGGATTTTTTGAGACGATCTGCAGGGACATTGGATGCCGCTATATAGCGCACCTTGCCTTCGGCAATGAGGTCGGCATAGGCGCCCAGGTAGTCTTCCACGGGCACGTCACCTTCGTCAATATGCGTATAGTAGAGGTCTATGGTATCCAACTGAAGTCGCCTAAGGGAATCTTCGGCGGCTTGCTTGATGTATTCCGGCTTCAATCCCTTCCGGCCATCGCCAAAATCCCAGCCTACCTTGGTGGCCACGACGATGTTGTCCTTGTCGCCGCGCTTCTTGAGCCATTTGCCGATGATAGTTTCCGACTCGCCGCCCTTGTTGCCTTCGCCCCAGGCGGAATAGACATCGGCTGTATCGATGAAGTTCCCACCCTTGTCAATAAAAGCGTCGAGTATTTCAAAAGACTTTGGCTCATCCAATGTCCAGCCAAATACGTTTCCGCCCAGGTTGATGCGGCTTACTTCCAAATCTGTTTTTCCTATTTTTATTTTGCTCATGATATGATGTTTTTCGTGGTTAACAATTTCATAATTAAAAATTACTGTAGCCCAACCTGCAAGAGCGCACCATCCCTGATTTCTTCCGAAGCGTTTTTGATGATGGTATCCTTATACTGTAAATTCCCGAATACCTCGGCCATTTCTTCCGAAGTATTGCCATCCTTGACGGGAACCCAAACGGTTTTTCCGTTGCTGACTTTGATCACATAGATACCCTGCGTGCTGTTAAGTACCGCCGTTTTGGGAACAACCAATGCCTTTTGGGATGACTCAAGGGATAGTTGTACTTCGGCAATCATGCCGGGCACAAGCCGACCGTCACGGTTGTCCACGTCCATCTCGGTACGTTGCGAGCGAATACCCTCGTCCAGTGCACCTGCGTTGCGACTTACCTTGGCCTCAAATTCCTCGCCGGGCAGTGTGGGAACGGTAAATTTGACCTGTTGCCCCTGCTTTAGGTAAGGCGCATAGTTTTGCGGCACACCGACGGTCAAGCGTAGTTTCTGATCATCTTTCAGCGAAAAAACCGGCAGCTCCGAGCCTTTTCCCGAAGGGCCCACATAGGCGCCGGCACTGACATTCCTTGCCGATATGACTCCGGAAAACGGCGCTCGTATTTCCAGATATTGTCTCATATTGCTCACTTCGTTTTGCGAAGCTTTTGCCGATTCAAATCGGGCGTAATCGGCATCTCTTTTTGCCAGCGCCACATCGAGGTCATTGGGAGATACGGTGCCGGGTGTTTTACTGGTTTCCAGTAAACGTTCATAGGTGGCCTTGCTGGAAATCCAGGCTGCTTCTGCCGCTTTCAGGTTGGCGGTCTGGGCGTCGAACTGTGAGCTGATCTCGGGCGCCTCCAAGGTAGCCAACAAGGCTCCTGCCTGCACCCGGCTGCCCGCATCAACATAGAGCTTCTTCACAAAGCTATTGACCTTGGCATAGAGGTCTACCTGGTTAAAAGCAATGAGTTCCCCGGGAAGCCGCACCTGGGACTGTATCTGCTGCTCGCTCAGTACAAATGTTTCTACCCCGGCGCTATCCGTAGGCTGGCCTGCTTCCTTGGCCTCCTTTTCCTCGCTATTTTTTCCCTCCCTGTTACAGGATTGGATGCCAAGCACCGAAAGCGCAAAAAGCATCCCAAGAAATAATTCCTTCAGCCATTTTCTGTTGCTATGTATCGTCTTTGTTTTCATCATCATCTCTCGTTTTCCGTTTGATTTTTGTCATAAAATCTGCTGTCCTCATTGTCGGGATTCAGGGAAACCGATTCAATGGTTGATTTTCCCTGCACCCACGCAAAAACGGAAGGCAAAAGCAAAAGCGTTGCAAACGTGGACACCGTCAATCCTCCGATCACGGCCCGGCCAAGTGGAGAAACCTGATCTCCGGCATCGCCGAAGCCGATAGCCATTGGTATCATTCCGGCTACCATCGCAATCGCCGTCATCAATATGGGGCGGAAACGGATGGATGCCGCTTCCCTTGCCGCCAGCAGGGCATCGCCGTTGTTTTTCAACCGCAGTTCCTCAGCATTGGTAATCAACAGTACCGAATTGGAAATGGATACCCCCACGGCCATGATGATGCCCATGTAAGATTGCAGGTTGAGGGTGGAGCCGGTACAGAAAAGCAGCAGCAGGGAGCCCGTCAGTACGGCGGGCACCGTGGACAGTACCACCAACGACAACTTGAAGGACTGGAAATTGGCAGCCAGCATCAGGAAAATCACCAAGATGGCCACTACCAGTCCCGATGACAGGTTGTCGAACGTTTCTTCCAGCACATTGGTCAGCCCAATCTGCTCAATAGTTGTTCCTTTTGGCGGCGTATCCAGTGATGCTATTGCTTCACGTACACCGCGAGAGGCAGTTCCCAAATCCACGTCACTCAGATTGGCGGTAACGGTGACGTTTGGCAAAGCGCCCAGGTTATCAATTTGTCCCAGTGTTTTTCCTTTCTGAAGGGTAGCCACATCGCCCAGTACCGGCCGCAGGGAATTGCTATTGAGCGGTATGTTGTACAGGTCTTCCATATTTGCCATTTTATACTCCGGCACTTCTACCTGTATGTTGTACGGGAAATTACTCTTGGGGTCTACCCAGAACAGTTTGGCAGTAAACCTGGACGAGGAGGTGGACGCCACCAATGCATCTGCCACGCTTTTGGCGTCTGTATTCAATTGGGCCGCCCTGACGCGGTCTATGTTAATATCCACTACGGGGTATTCCAGGGATTGGGCAATCTGCACGTCCCGAAGATAGGGCAGCTCTTTGAGCGCAGCTTCCACCTTTTTTGCCTGTAAGATGCTCTGTTGCTTATCCCTGCCACTGATCCTTACTTCGACGGGAGTCGGCGAGCCCAGGCTCAGCACCTTATCGGTCAGTTCTATCGGCTCGAAGGACAGCTTTACTTCCGGCATTTTTTCGGCAACTTCTTTTCTTATCTTTTCCTTGAGCTCCTCTATATCCACGTCGTAGTCTTCTTGCAATGCCAGCTGCATCAACGCTTCATGTGGCCCGGCCGTCCATACGTAAAGGGAGGCCACGATAAACTGTGCGGGATTGGTGCCGATGTACGTGGAATTGATGGCCACATTTTCCTTGCCCACAATATCTTCGATGATTTCCGTCAGCTGTAGCGCTGCCTTTTCGGTCTTTTCGATACGTGTGCCGTCCGGTGCTCGCAACCTTACCTGCAGCTGGCTGGAATTTGCCCTTGGCAGCACATCCTCGCCAACGTGGCTAACCAACAACCAGGCAAGCAACGAGGTCAGCAGCAATGTAACCAGTACCAACGGTTTTCTATAGGGGAGCAGCCGTGAGATAAATTTCATGTAGGCTATGCGTAACCTTTCAAAAAGGTCGAGTTTCCCGTCTCCGTCGTAATCATCGCTACCCGACAATTCTGACCTGCTTTTTACGTGTTCTTTCTTCGGATGTACCTTCATCAGGTAGTTGGCGATGACGGGCACAAAGGTCTGGGAAAGCAGGTAAGAGAATATCATGGAAAAACCGATGGCAAGGGCAAGCGGAAAGAACAGCGATCCGGAAATCCCCTCCATTGTAAGGGCGAGCGCAAATACGGCCAGAATACATAGCAATATCAATAATTTCGGGAATGCAATTTCCCGGCAGGCATCCCATATGGCCCTTGCCTTGGATTTGCCCATATCCAGATGCTGGTGGATGTTCTCAATGGTTACCGTACTTTCGTCCACCAATATCCCGATGGCCAATGCCAGGCCGCTCAGGGTCATGATGTTGATGGTTTGCCCGAAAAGATGCAGGAATAGTACTCCTGAAATGATGGATGCCGGTATGGTCATGATAACGATCAATGCACCCCGCCAGTCTTTCAGAAACAACAATACCATAAGTCCGGTAAGCAAGGCCCCAATCAAAGCCTCTTCAATCAAGCTTTTTACCGAATTGATGACATAGACCGACTGGTCAAACTCATAGGAGAGTTGCACACCATCGGGCAACTGTTCCTGCAACCTTGGCAAGTCCCTTTTGATGTTCTGCACCACGTCCCAGGTGGAGGCATCTGCCGATTTTGCGATGGCCAGGTAGGTGGAGCGTTTTTTATTGATGAGGGCATAGCCAACGGTTATATCGGTTCCGTCCGTCACGGTAGCTACGTCTTTGAGGTACACGTTCTGCACGGATTGCTTGAAAAGTGGAATGTTGCGTATTTCGTCCAGGTTTTGCACGGTGGCATTGGTACGGGCCAGGTAATTGAGATCTTCCATCCGGATATTACCGGAAGCGGATGTTTGCGTGTTCTGGCTCAGTACCTCCACAATCTGGTCGGGCGATAGGTTATATGCCTTTAGCTTGGAGGGGTCTATATTGATCTCGATGGTACGCAGATTGGCCCCAATGGCGGGGCTCGATACCAGACCGGGTATGGCGATCAATGAGGGCCTGACAAACTGCTGCGTGATATCCAGCAATTCATTGATGGGCTTGTCTCCACTGACGATCAATTGCCCAATGGGTATGGTAGAGGCATCGAAACGTATCAGAAAAGGGGGCTGTGTGGCGGGCGGGAAGGCCATCTGGATACGGGCAACAAAACTGGCCAGCTCGCCGGATGCTTGCGCCATATCCGTCCCCGGGAAAAAGGACAGCTTCATAATAGTCAGCCCCTGTATGTTCTTCGTCTCGATACTTTTTATACCGTTCACGAAACTCAGGATATTGACATATTGCTTACCGAAGTACGCCTCCATCTGGTCTGGGGTGTAGGCAGGAAATGAATGCAGAAGATAAACTACCGGCATATCGAGTGCGGGGAGAATATCTATTTTCACATCGTTTTTTACGGTACGGATACCGAAGAACAATAATCCTGCTACGACTACGATGATGGCAATGGGTTTCTCTAGTGCTGTCCTGATGATATTCATGTCGTTTCTTTAGCGGTTACCGTTAACAAAATCTGAAAAATAATCATAATCGCCTGTTGCGGCGGCTTTGAGCAGCAAGGCCTGCCACAAATTGGTGTAGGCAATATCCCTGTCTGTTTCTGCCCGTATCAATACATAAGCCGACTAGGAAACATCCACCAGATCCGTCAGCCCGTTTTCGTAGCGCACCCTTTTCTGCCGATAGGCAAGCGATGCCGCCTCGAGCTGGGTAGGCACTTCATGGTAGGTAGCGAGTGCATTTGCGATATTCCGTTCAGATAGTGCGAGTTCTTCATGGAGCTGCTGTCTGGTCATGTCATGCTCGGCCCGTAGCCCAGAAAGCAGGTAATCCTGTTCCTTGACAAGCGAAGCGGTCCGGAAAGGTTGCGTAAAATTCCAGGTGATGCCGAGGGCCACCACATAATTGCCCCTGACAGGGTTGATTCCGTCCAGGTAATTTTGGGTATATGCCGTTTGATCTTGGGCATAGTTACTGAAGAAACCGGAACCCCGAGCCTGATAGGCCGCACCGAGAATCAGGGATGGGTAATTGGTTCTCTTCAGGTATTTCCTTTGCTGCTCCGCTTCGGTGATACGGCTTGCGTACCACAGTGTCAGCGGGTGGCTTTCAGGATCGACCTGTTCATTCTCTAGCGGGATGGATGGTGCTTTCTGAAAGAAAAGGGAATCCAGCACAAATTCACTGTTCGATATGCCCAGTAAAACGGCCAGATCCTTTGCCTGTCTCTGTTCCTTATCTATCGCTTGGGTCAACTGTATTCGCGCACTCGAAACTTCGGCTTTTGCCTGCACGGAATCCACGCCGGCAATCAGTCCGGAACGCGCACGGGCAGTTACCACTTTGTACAGTGTATCCGCTCTTTCCAGGTTCTTTCTATAGGAATCGGAAAGTTTACGTGCGGCCACCAGGTTGAGGTATGCCGAAGTGACTTTGATCTTATGGTTAAAGACTTCCTGTTCCTGGTCTCTCTGGTACTTTACCGTGCCGGCCTCAGCCGTTTGGATCCCTGCCTTCACCCTGCCGAACGTAAAAAACTCCCAGTTGAAATTGGCTAGGTATAGGGCCCCGAATGCGGCATTCCAGTTCTGTTCCGCCAGGGGCAATCCGGAAGAAGCAAGCGCCTGTCCACCAAAAGCATACAGTGGCCCGTTCTGCCCGTTCACCGTACCGAAATTGTTCTGTGCAGAGAGGTAAAGGTTGGGGAGATAAGCTCTTTTCTGTTGCTCCACCCTCGTGAGCGCCGCCTGTGTATATGCTTCTTTGGCACGGATCGTACCGTAATTCGTGATGGCGGTGTCTATCGCTTTTTCAAGGGAAAGGTACTGCTGCGCCGAAAGGCCTGATGCCCCGAAAACAATCATTAGCAGAAACACTACAATGAGCTTTTCTCTCATAAGCACTTTTTCTTTTATTATTGTTCTTGTAACCTTAATCCCATTGTTGAAAGGGAACCACTCCAAAATTGGGAGTTCTTGAATGGAAAAAAATGTATAAATAAAGGAATGATTTGTAAATTTAAGGGAAATGAACAAGGATTGTAGGTCGCTGTTTCGTTTTTTATTTCTCACTGATCACAGGGATTTGATCGGGTCTTTTATGTGCCCATCTGCGGTATCTGTGAGAGGTTTTTAGTTTTTTGATGAATTTATCTTCTTCTCTTTCTCCAGCATCACGGGATATATGGGCATAAAATCGTAACTGGGATAAAACTCGGTCCTGAATCCACCCCAGGCCCCGCTTTCGAATACTTGGTTGACCTCCCGTGTATATTCCGGCTTGAAGCGTAGCGTGATGATCTGTCCGATACCCATGACCACGTTCCACGATAAAATCCGTGCGTGGCTCTGGCTTATCTTTTCATAGAACCCCTGTTTCATGATACGCATCTGAATACTATCGACCGGGTTTTCCTGCAGGTGGCGCAGCACCACGGTGACCATCACACTGTCGTTGGCGGCATAGGGAATACCAGATTGCTCCTGCGCAAATGAGCATATATACATTGTTATTGCGATGACCAATAAGATTGATTGCTTCATATTGTCTTTTTTTGAGATGGACGCATATTACTATCCTTACTTTCTTTCTTTATATACGCCATACTGGCGACGATTTCATTTCCGTTGAACCATTAGCTCCGGGATACAGATGAATAAAGGGAGCGAGAAATTTGTTGTTCTCGCATGAATGCTGTTTTGTATGGCTATTTTTTAATCTGATCTATTGTTTTATTTACGGCAATTTCACTTTGTAAATCCTATACGGCAGCTGGGCTTTGTTCACGCCACCGTTCCATGCTGCCTCCTGCTGCAACTGCGCACAGGAAAAGTACAGGTAGCCGTCCGTTCCCACTCCAAAGGAATCGGGCCACAGCAGGCGGTCATCCTGTACCAGGGTGTGAAGTTTTCCGTCGGGACTCAGGTACTTGATCGAATAATCCAACGAGCTGGTCAGAAAAATATTCCCCTTGGCATCTGCTTCCAGGCCGTGCGTGACGCCAACTTCGCACACATCTTCTACTTTGGCGGCTAGTTCCTGCTGGCTTAGCGAGGGATCAGCAAGGTACTCGGTTCCAATGCGATACAAGTGCGTCTGATTGATCGGTTTGAAATAGAAATAGCTGAAATCCTTGGTCAAGGCAATGCCGTTGACATGAGAAGAGAAAGGTTTTCCGCTTTGGTCACGCATCTCCGTGCCCTTGTAAGCGAGTATAATGTCTGGATCTGCCGAGGTAAAGGGCGTTTTCTCCAATACTACGTGTGTTTTGCCGGTATTTAGATCCAATATGACTATGGCTGCCAATCCCGGGTCGGACAAATAGGCCAACCCTTTCTCGGTGTCCACGCGTATATCGTTTAATGCCGAATGCGCCTTGTCCAGATCTTCAAAATGGTATGTTTTCTCTACCCGGTTGTCTTTCAAATTGATGTCCAGCAGCTTGAACTTGCCCTCACCGGAACCGCCGGCGGGTTTGGAATCCAATACCCACAAGTGGTCGTGAGCATCCACAAACAGGTCCTGTACGCTTGCGAAACCATTTTTACTGTCTGCATCTGCCTCGTTCCATTCCTTATCGGGAAATGGGGTCAGTTGACCGTTTACTACTTCCGCGAGGCCGTACCGGTAAATGCCACCACGGCGCGGAAAAGAAACAAATAGGCGGTTTTGTGAAGATACGCCCACTCCGATTGCCTGATAGGGACCTAAATCTACGACGGGAATCAATTTCTCGCTATGGTATGTCGTGGTCTGGGCAAAGGCATCGCCCTGCCATAAGGCTACAGATAGCACCAGCATGGTAATGATTTTTTTTCCTGTCATTTTTTCACTTTTATTTAATGATTTATGAGATTGTAACAATCATTCCCGAATCGTGGTTTTGTCCTGCAAGGCCAGTTCCGCGATTTCATCTTTTCGTTTGAAAGAGACGCCTTCGTGACCCTGGATATATTTGATCAGATCATACGCCGTTTTGACCATTTGTGGCGTACCGCCTATCCGATCGTGAAAGCTAATGGAAAGCTGCCTCCTCTTGAATTCGCTTTCGGCATAGAGCTGATCAAATTCGGCTTTTACCTGGTTGAAGAATTGATCAGTCGAAAAGTTTTTGCCTTCAATTAGCATAATATCGTTGCAACGCAGCGTATAAAGCACAATTACAAAATCGGTATTGTTCACTTGAATGATGAAAGGTTCATCACGGCTCAAATCATCGATATGATATTTAAAACCCAACTCTTGCAAGATTTTCAGCGTGTTTTCGCCGCGGCGAAGCCAGTTGGCGTTATACCCGATGGGCGTGAAGCCGGTTGCATTTTTCACGGCATCCACCCCGTCCTTGACGAATTTTTTCTCGGCTTCATAGGACAGGTTGTACTGCGAACTCCAGTTCATGCCGTGGGCAGCGGCCTCGTGTCCCCTGTCCACGATCTCCTTTGCCAACGACGGATTTTTCAGCACGGCAGTTCCCACCATGTGCGAGGTCACCTTGATGCCCAGCTTGTCCCAATTGTCCAACATCCTAGGCACGCCTTCTTTGTAACCGTATTGGTACCAAGTCTCGGCGGGCAAATCTTTGTAACCTTCCTCCATGTTTTGCGGGAAAGGGCTTTCCGCATTGTCGGGCTGCCCGCCAGCCTCAAACTGCATGGACACGGAGACGACAAGTCGTGAGCCATCCGCCCATTCGGTGCTTTGGCGGTTTGAGCCTGTCTGCTGCACGGCAGCCAGCGCTCCCAATGGGCTTACCATCCCGGCCAAACCGACCAAACTGCCTTGTTTGATGAAATCACGTCTTGAACTCATTGCTTTTTTCATTTTATTAAATTTGTCTTTGTCGCCTATTTGCTGCTTTCAAAGCTTGGATTTTTTAAAAAGAAATATATGTATAAATCAAGGAATGATTTGTATTTTTGATGGATGAAAGTCCGAAACCTGTACAAACCGTTTGAAATAACATCTGTAAAATCAGCATCCTATGCGATGCCCGAGCATACGAACACTTTCTTTGAAATGATTTTTGTTCTGGAAGGGAGCGGTACGCAGGTCATCAACCAGCACGCCCTACCTTATGCCGCCAATAAGCTTTTTCTGGTCTTCCCGCAAGATACGCATGGATTTGAAATCGAAGAGACCACTCATTTTTTCATATTGCGGTTTAACAGGACTTTCCTGAACACGCAAAGCAGGGAATGGCGTGACCGACTGGAGTATATTTTCCACAACCACAACCACCTGCCGGGCTGTATTCTCAAAAACATGGAGGATAAACCCCTGGTGCGTTCCATTGCCGAGGCACTGCTCAGGGAGCAGGGAACGTTGAAAAATAGCGAGCTGGTCAATCAGCTCATCCATATGCTGATCACCGTGGCAGCACGAAATATTCTACTGATGAACTCCGTTCAGGCAGAAAGAATCTCTGACCACAAAAATCCCAACCTGATCATCGACTACATACAGCAGCATATCCGAAAACCAGAGGCGCTTCGATTGGAAAAAATTGCATCTTCGTTCAGCGTTTCCCCGAACTACATCGGCGAGTACTTTAAAGCACAGTTTGGGCATAGCATCCGAGACTATATTGCCTCGTACAAATTGGAAATGATAGAGCGCAAACTGCAATACACCGATGCCCGCATAAGCGAGATTGCCTACGAATACGGTTTTAAGGACGTGAGTCACTTAACCCACTTCTTCAAAAAAAGGAAAAATAGTAGCCCGCAGAAATATCGTGAGTGGGTAAATGAAACAGCTGCAAAATGATGACAAGATTCTATTTGATACTGCTACAGAAACGCTAAGGGAGCTAGAGCAATATATATCCTGTGGCGTCCAAAGGTATTGCCCATACGCCGAAACAGGAGATTTGCTGACGGTTATTTACCTGCTTTGAGGTAGTTGTCTTTTCCAGTCTTGCCCCTTTTGCTCGTTTTTTATAGGCCCGATGGAGCTTTCACTGTCGTGAAAGGTTCGGATCAAGTAGAAGAGCAATTCAGGATGTTGTAAAACAAAAAAAAACCGCAAACGTTTAATTTGCAGGATTTTGTATGTTTTGACTTCAAGATGTGTAGCCCGTAGGGGGATTAAAAATATGGCTTTATCGTGACAAAAACAGTGGTTTTTAAAATTCGGGGGTTCTTTTTGTGGTTCTTTTTAGACAACCAAAGTGAAATCTAAAATAAGTCGCTGTGTGTGCCTGTTCTTGTTAGCCTAATGAGCTTTATGGTGTCGTCCTGTTCCCAAACTAACAACCAATCGGGTTCGATATGGCATTCCCAAAACCCTTTGTAATTACCCGTCAACTTGTGCGGTTTGTTCTTTGGTGGGAGTGAGCCTTTTTCAACCAATTGGGTAACGACTTCATCAAGAAGTCGCATATCCAAACCACGCTTCTTTGCGAGTTTAATATCTTTTTTGAACTTCCCTGTCTGTTCAAGCTGATACATTACGAATAAAGTTCTTTTCTAAAATCTTCAAGGGTGGTTTTGGTCGCCTTGCCCGATTTGGCTTCTTTTATAGCCTTTTCAGTATCTTTATTGTAACGAGGTTCTTCAAGCTCTACAAAAGGAAGCGTTTTAAGATATTCGTAGAATACTTTTGCCTGCTTACTTCGCTTATCTATTTTTATTGTAATTTCCATGTCCGCACATTTTAATGATACTACCTCAAAGTTACACAAAAATAAAATTGTTCGCTATCGAATGGCAAAAGAAAAAACCTGTTTATCACATCAACTTTTCACGGTAAATGCCCAAAGCGAGAACAGCCGAGACCAAGAGAGGTGGAGGTTCGCAGACCACAAATGTGAGGGGGTGTAATAATAAAGATTGATTGCAACGTCTACTCCCGAAAGTAAATAATTGTACGAATCCGAACAACAGGTGTTCGATTACGAACACGTCAACCAAGGCGACAAAAACAACAATAATCTGAAAACAAGAAACTTATGTATTTGGCCGTTTTATTGAAAATGTCTGAACGTTAAAAAAAATCATTGCTGATCTATTTGAGAATCATTAAGTTCTCTTATATCGCTAATGTTGAAATCTAACATCAAAAATCGATGATGGGGAATTATTTTAAGATCACCATAAGGAATCTGCGTGCAAACAAAATGTTTACGCTGATCAACTTGATCGGATTGTCGACGGGTATGGCATGTGCCACATTAATCTTTCTTTGGGTAACGGACGAATTGCGTGTGGATCGCTTTCACGAATACGCTGACCGACTATACCAAGTGATGGAACACAGCCACAATCCCATCAGCCCTAATGTTGGGGCACACACTTCGGGATTACTGGCGGAAGCCTTGGCCGAACAGCTGCCTGAAGTGGAGCATGCTGTTGCCGCAAAGATCAGACCTGAATCCAAAATTTTATCCGTGGATGAGCAAGAGATCAGAGCTACCGTTCAGTATGCAGGCCCTGACTTTTTTCGGATATTCTCTTATGAGTTGATCCATGGAAACAAAGACCAAGTCCTGTTAGCTAAAAACGCCGTAGTGATTTCAGAAACGTTGGCAATGTCTCTTTTCCATTCGGTTGACGATGTAGTAGGTAAAACTGTTATGTTCCAGCAGGATGAATCCTTGCAGGTTGCCGGTGTTTTTAAAACAGTACCCACTATTTCTTCCGCCCAATTTGATGCTGTGTTATCATTAGAAGCCTATATCGAGGCCAATCCGAACGTAAGCCGTTGGGACTATAATACTGTCCAAACCTACCTGTTATTGAAGCAAGGCACCGACATCGAACAGTTCAACCGGAAAATAGCAAATTTCCAAAAAGATAAAACCGACCCATCTTTCAGCAAATACATAACGATTGCAGCCCATCGTTATGCCGACAATTACCTATATGGTAACTACGAACAGGGCAAACAGGTTGGGGGACGGATTACTTATGTAAGATTGTTTATTATAGTGGCTGCTTTCATCCTCGTCATTGCCTGCATCAATTTTATGAACCTGTCTACTGCTAAAGCATCCAGAAGATTGAAAGAAGTCGGTGTCAAAAAGGCGATTGGCGCTCCAAGGGCCACACTTGTAAGACAATATATAGGAGAATCAATGCTGATGGCGTTCGCGTCACTGATCATCGCACTGTTGGTTGTTTTGGTGCTGCTTCCGCAATTCAATGTTCTTACCGGGAAACAGCTCACTCTGGCAATAGACCCATTGCTCATTGGCGGCATATTGGGCATCACGGTACTGGCCGGTCTTTTAGCAGGCAGTTACCCAGCACTATACCTTTCCGGATTTAGCCCGATTGCTATTCTCAAAGGCAAGATTGCACATACCGCAGGAGAGCTTTGGACCCGGAAGGGGTTGGTAGTCTTCCAATTTACGCTTTCCGTTACCCTTATCATAGTGGTATTGGTGGTATACAGTCAACTTGACTACATTCAGACCAAACACCTCGGATACGACAAACAACACGTGGTCTCGTTTGACATTGAAGGAAAAGTTCAGGAAAATCTGGAAACTTTTCTGTCTGAGGTGCGCCGCATTCCCGGAATTGTTAATGCATCCAGCATTGGGCAGAGCATTGTGGGAGGCCGTCAAAACTCATGGACAATTGATGAATGGGAAGGAAAACCCCCCGATGAACGGATCATATTCGAAATGCGGCCGGTGAACTATGGTATGATCGAGTTACTGGGAGTGGACATGGCCGAGGGACGGATGTTTTCCGAAGACTACGGCTCCGAAGACAGCAAAATTATCTTCAACGAAGCAGCGATCAAGGCGATGGGTCTGAAAAACCCTGTCGGTAAAACTATTGGTATACAAGGCACACAGTTACAAATCATCGGGGTCGTGCGCGATTTTCATTTCGCTTCATTCCATGAACAGGTATCGCCACTGTTCTTTGTCTTGCAGCCCACATGGACTCATAAGCTGATGGCCAAAATCGAAGCAGGTAGGGAACGTGAAACCTTGACACAGTTACAAAACCTGTACAACACGTTCAATCCCGGCTTTCCCATGGAATATCAGTTCTTGGATGATGCCTACCAGGCGCAATACGTGGCTGAGCAACGGGTTTCAATCATGTCACGGTACTTCGCCGTGCTGACAGTTATGATTTCGTGCCTAGGTTTATTTGGGCTGGCCGCTTTTACGGCCGAGAAACGAGTCAAGGAAATTAGCGTTAGAAAAGTGTTAGGGGCTAAGGTCAGTCAAATAGTCCGCCTTTTATCCACGGATTTCATCAAATTGGTTCTTGTGTCCATCGTCATCGCCTCACCACTGGCATGGTGGGGGATGAACCGATGGTTGGATGGTTTCGCCTACCGTGTGGAAATCCAATGGTGGATGTTCGTATTGTCAGGATTCGCGGCTATTGCAATCGCCATGCTAACGGTGGGTTGGCAAGCGATCAGAGCAGCAGTGGCCAACCCCGTCAATAGTTTACGGGACGAATAATTTTATGAGATCTAAGATAGATATCATAATGGACTCTCTACGAATGGAATAGTTGCACAATAGGTAAGGTAATACGCTTATTTTGTTGTCAACACCTAAGCATTTTCATTAGTGTCTACTAAAACTATTTAAATTGTTCTTTGACTTCTTGATAATCTGATTGTTGTGATGATTTTTTACGCGTGACGATTTGAATTTGTTTAGGTTCACCGCAAAACGCGGTATAGATGAATCAAGGCAAATACGTTTTCGCACAGTTGACGGAATTTCTTCCTCGACGTGTGTTTGATACTATCGTGCAACGGCACGATGGCAACAGGTATGTTAAGCATTTCACTTGTTGGAATCAGTTGCTGTGCATGATGTTCGGCCAGTTGTCCAACCGTGATAGTTTACGGGATTTGATGCTCGTGCTGGATGCCCATAGCAGCAAGTCCTACCATTTGGGGCTGGGCAAACAGATCACCCGAAGCAATCTGGCCAAGGCGAATGCCAAACGTGCCAGCTTTATCTTTGAGGAGTTTGCCTATCACATGATCACTGTGGCCAGATCCAAATGCAAGAATGATGTAGATCTGGGTGTCGATTCACAGGTATATCTGTTCGATTCCACGACCATTGATCTTGTGAATATCTGCGCCATATCAAACGTATTTGTATGGAGCAATGTTCGGGGGATTCAATGGGGGATTGGTCACTATTTCATTATCGTTCGGCCTGCCACATACTCCGTGCATTGGGAAACATGCTGCAAGCCGAACAGGGAAACGCGGTTTGGTTCTTGACAGGTGCGCTACTCGGTAAATTCGATATGCGACACCAAATAAGCCTTTCCGAAGTTTTCAGGGTCGTGGGTGACGGTCGCCCGGATGGACTTCCACTTTGGCTCAATATAGACGCCGTCAGTGATATAGCTTTGGAGTATTTCTTCATTGTGTTGCCATATTTCCTCCAGTTGTTCCCGTACTTTCTCATCGGCATGTGTGAGGGTTAGCTTTTCAGGGATAAAATGGTATTGGCCATCGTATTCCCTTAACATTATCACCGGCCCTCCCGGTACATGAGACTGGATAAGGGCTATTTCAAAGGGCTCGTTACCCGCGTATTTTTCTTCGCTGATGACTTCCATGAAGTCAAGCCAGTATGGTATGGCGTCTTGGATGGGCGGGTCGTTCTTGTCTATGTGTACCTTGGCTCTTACGCGGTAGGTATAGCCCGGTTCCCGTTCGTTGAATCCATGCAGGGAATATTCCGATGGTTGCCTATTGGGCAATAGCAGCGGTCGGTCGTTGATTGCCCAATATCGGTGGTCAATGGATACTTCGGCTTCCTGCCCGTGTTTGAGGCCCATCGGGCCAATGTCATTCTTGGGACATGCGGCAAGGAAAAGGACGGTAAAGAAAAAAGAAATGTGTTTCATGGTTTATTGTGTTTCATGGTTTATAAGGATAAAAGTTTCCGATGTACATATACAATTTATGTAGTATTAGACGGGAATATCCTGCGAAACGCCACTTTTTTTATTCTCTCCTGTTGGCATGTAGCGTATGCCCGCCCTGTTTGAATACCAACCGCGAAGGTTCGGAAACATCTTTTGTCAACGTGATACCAGAGGTGAAATCCGACAATACCCCTTCCCCCGACTCCATCAAAGGGGCTCTCATACCGTCCGCTACCAAAAAGATGAGCCCCTGATCCCCTTTGAGGCGGAACGTCATACCGACACCCTCCAAGGAGTATTCCCCGAGCAGATCGCTGTATGCTGTTGCCAGACCATTTGCTGGAGGGAATGCTGCAATCGGACGGTCATCTAGGTAAGCAAGGAGGTCTTCAATCAACGCGTTTTTTAGGACGTTCCTGACTCGGTTTACAAAATAGAGCGCCATTTCCCCGGTTTCGGGACAATAGTAATTCCGGAACATGTAGCCGTAATTGTTCCCGCCGTGGCCGATGAACCGTTTGCTTTCGCCATCCTCGTCCAAACGTTCGATGCCCAATCCATATGTGCCGCCCTTGAAATCAATCATCTGGTTAAACGTTTCTCTGCTTATAAAGGTTTCCGTTTCATATAGGTGATGGTAAAACGTGGCCATGTCGGCCAACGTGGACGCAATACTCCCCGCCGCATAGCAGAAGTCGGCAAAGTACTTGTAGTTGATGCCCTCGAACACGTCCTGTTCTTGCGCCTCGTCCGTGGGGTGCAAGAGGTTGGGTATGCCACGGGATAGGTATGGATAGGTATGTTGTAGGCCGCAGGGGATAAAAATGCGTGTTTTCAACAACTCGAAATAACTTACATCATTGATTTTTTCGAGGATGCGCCCCAATAAGAGGTAGTTGGTGTTGGTATATCGGAATTTGCCAACCATAGCAGTATTCATCGGGGGTATATCGGCAAGGAAATCACGTCGCAGAATACTGTCGTGGGGGATATTGTACGCATCCCAGGTTTCCCTTCCCACCACTTCGCCCAGGCCGCTTTGGTGGCGGAGCAACTGTTCGATAGTAATGGCCGGATCCACGTTGTGGATGGGATCGAGAAATTTTCCGAGACCGTCCGTCAACGAGAGGTTTCCTCTTTCCATTTCCTGCAAGATGAGTACCGAAGTGAATGTTTTGGTGGCACTCCCGATATTGAAGACCACATCGGCTACATCACTCGGATAGTTGACACCCGTTGTCTCCATGCTGCCGCCCTTTTTGATGAGGATGCCCATCTGCGCATTGACCGATTCGTAAAACGGTTCGTATTTCCGGGCAATGGTTTCGAGGCCCGTAGGTTGGGCCGATAGCTTGCCTGCACATATGAGGATAGCCAGCGTTAAGAGGGTAGTTCTAATTGATGCTTGCATAATAGTAGGGTTTTATTAAAGACAGAATACATAGTAATGGTATGTATATAGATAAAAAAATTAACTTATTTCTTTCGTTTCAACCGTAGCAGAAGTGTGGTCAACAGATAAGAGAGGACTGTAGCCACCAGCATTACCGGAATAAACCAGTTGCCCAATACTTCCTCGAGGCCTTGTCGCTCCCGGACATCAAAGGCTGCGATACCCAGCAAGTGAAAATTCCCGTTTTTGAAAAACAGCCCTACTTGGTCCGGGTACACCAACTTGGCACCGACCATGAATATGAACGTTAACTGCAACAGGTATAGCAATGAAAACACCAAGTATATGAAACCATTGGAAATATTCAGGGCCAATGCCTTCATGACATGTAGGGGATTGAAGGTGATGGTGGCTTGTTTGAGTTTCCGCTCAGCGACCAATGGTTTGAAGACAACTTCCGGTTTGCCAAGTTTGTCAAGGATAAGCTGTAATGCTTCGGTTTCGCTTTGGGTTTCGTTGGCCTTCTGCATACCTTCATGGATGTGGCTGTTGATTTCCATGAGTACATCATCACGGTCACGCCAGGGTAGTGTTTTTACCGTTCGCTTTACGCGATTGATGTAGTGCTGGTATAGTTTTACCGTGGCATCCTGTTGAAAGGTTGGTATCTTCATTTTTCCGTGATGTGTTTTATTGCGTTTTCCAAATCTTCCCAAAAATGCTGCATCTGTGTGAGGCTTCTTCTCCCCTCATCAGCCAATGCATAGTATTTGCGTGGTATACCCGATGCCTGCTCCACCCACTTGGATGAAATGAGGCCATCGTTTTTCAACCTGTTCAACAAGGGGTATAGTGTCCCTTCAGCCACTTCCATCGCCGTATGTTGCCTGATCTGCTCAATCAGATCGTAGCCGTAATACTCCTGTTTTTTAAGCAGGTTTAAAATGATGAAGGTAAGGGTTCCCTTTTTCACCTGTGACTTCCACTTATTGACAAATTCACTATCCACGGGACAAATATAGATAAAATACATAGTATTGCAATGTATTAAATGTTAAGATGTCGGTGGTAGGAATCCAACCCCATTTTGTTCGATTGATAGGGAGAAGTATTGCAAATGGATGTCGGGGTAAACCGATGAGTACCTATGCTTTCCTGATACTGTTGATGAATTTCCCTTTGGGGAAATCCACACCGGGGCAGATGCTTTTCAGGTAGTCCAGCACCTTGTGCTCATTGTCGGCATCGTACTTCCGCAGTTCGGTGCTTCCGGTGCTGTTGAACAGTTTGTAGTACCGCAGGGCGGTGCCCTGTTCGGTGGGGCCGCCCACAAGGGTTTTTTCGGAGTATCGCGGCTCGTTGCCCATAGTTGATTTTGTCGTTCCAAATGGCATTGTCGAGGAAGAGGAAAAGCGGCGCCCTCCGGCGCCCTTGACCCGATTCCCCCGCCTTGCGTTCCTGGTGGCCTAAGCGGTGAAATTATTCATGCTGCCGCTGAAAACAGACCACATGAATAATCCACATGGCCATTGAAAAACAAATAATGTAACATGTGAAATGCCTTGGTGCGTGCAAGGGTTGGGAGATATGAAAAAAGCCATCCGTTTGCGGGATGGCTTGCTTTATATTGTAAGAACTCTATCAGAGCTTTTCGATTTCCTTAATGGACAGTTTGGTGAATTTGACTATTTGCTCGATAGAGATGCCATCTTTTTTCATTTCGCGGGCAACAGCAATTAAACTTTCGTGCTTGCCCTTCTTCTTTGCCCTGTCCAATAATAACTCTTCTATACCCATAGTCTGCCTCCTTTCTGTTAATTTTCTACTTCTTGTTCAAAGATAGTATTTACTTCCGAACTATCAAAACGCACGTAGTAGCGCAGGAAATTCATCAACCCCCTGATTTTTCCCTTGGCTATTCTACGAATAAGCAATTCACGGGCCAACTGGATTTTTACCTGCAATAAGACCTCATCACTTTGACTGTCGTTATTCAGACTTTTTCCGACAAATGCCGCCTTAGCAGTTAAGACGACCAACGCAAACGGATTGTTGGATGCCAAAAGGGCTTCATCGTCCTGTTCGGCAATTTTGTACATATTAAACCTATACGAAATACCTGTTCCCATAAATTCTTCCTCATAGGTATTCGGTCTCGGTTTTTTGCTCGCTTCCGTAAGGATGGCATAGGCAGCGATACGTTTGTGGTATTTGTCGAGTATCCGGTAATAATATGTGAACATCCGTAATGCGAAATCCTTGCGATAGCTTCCCTGAACTTCCACATGGATTAAAATCCATTCCTCCGTGCCGTCATAGGTATAGACCTGTGCCAGCTTGTCAACCACTTTGGGGGCAAACTCATCGTCTTCCGGTGGGAACAACTGCTCCAACTCCTTGTCGAGGAACGTGATGCCCCTGTTTAAATCGAAGACTTTGTCGGCATCAGAATGGAGGAAGCGGAGGAAATCGTCAAAAACGTCTTCCAAAATCCCTTTCCATAAGTAATCGTCTTTTTGCTTCATTGTTTTGCTCGGTTGTACACGGGTAAAAATATGAATAATTTTCGGTCACATTCCGGCAAGCCGCTTCTGCAAGGCCTCCATGTCGCTACCGATCCGCGCGTCCAGCAGCTTGGCATAGTGTTGGGTGGTCTTGATATTGGTATGCCCAGCATTTTTGAGACAGTTTCTATCGGCACGTTGTTGGCCAATGTCACCGTGGTGGCGAATGTGTGCCGCGCCATGTGGAATGTCAGCTTTTTAGTGATGCCGCACAGGTCGGCAATCTCTTTCAGGTAGCTGTTCATCTTTTGGTTGCTCAATACCGGAAGTACCAGCCCCTTTGCTACGCATGGGGGATAGTCCGTATAGCGTCCGATGATTTCCAAGGCTTGCGGAAGCAGCGGGATGTTGGAGGAAGTTTCCGTTTTCTCCCGGCTGGTCAACACCCATAATCTGCCGTCAATACCCTTGGCGATGCCCAACTTTTGCAGTTTCCGCACATCGGCGTATGACAGCCCCGTATAGCAGCAGAACACGAAGATGTCGCGCACATGAGAGAGCCTTGTTATGGAGAATTCCTTTTGGGCTATCCTGTCCAGTTCATCGGGCGTCAGAAATTCCTTTTCCCTTGGCTTGGCCTTCGTTTTGTAGAACGCAAAGGGGTTTCCCGTAATCCATCGGTGTGCAAGACACTGGTTTATGATTTTACGCAGGTGTTTCATGTACTTGGCCGCCGACACCGCACTGCATTCCATGTCAGAGCGGAGGAAAAACTCATAACCTGTGATGAACGCATGGTCGATGTGCCGGATCTCGATGTCCGTTTCACCATAGCATTTTTCCAAATAGCAGGTCAGGTGTGCAACAGAAGTGTTGTAGCCTTTCAGCGTGTTGGGTTTGAAACCTTTCCCAAGCAACGCTTCCATCTTCCGGTTGTGTTCGGTAAACGTTTCCATCAAATACCGCCGTTGCACGTCCTTGCCGAGGTATTTCAGTTTCAGCGATTCGGCGGTGATTTCCGTGCCGTCCTTTACGAGTTGCAGGTGGGCATCGGCCACCTTTCGCTCCAGCGTGTCGAGGTAGGCATTCAGGCCACGGATGTCCTCCTTGGTGCCCTTGGCACGGTTGGCCTTGGCGTTCCACCGTGAGGGGTCACACTCACGGCCGGTGGACACTTCCTTGGGGTCACCGGCCACGGTGATACGCATGTAGATGGGTTTCATACCACCCACATAGTTTTTTGGTTTCTTCAAGTAGAAGAGCAAGGAATAATTTGTACTCATGATAATACATCATTTATGGTGAACAAAATTAGCCTTGCAGCCTATGGTAGTCAAGATGTTTAGTTATTGAACAGGTTGTTGTTCAACAACTTAATGCACTTTCAGTGAGTAGCGGTAGGTTAGGAATCGACTCACTGAATTACTCACTGTTTTTATGCGAATAATTGAATGAATCAGGATGCTGTAAAAACAAAAAGCCCGCAAACGTTTAATTTGCAGGCTTTTGTATGTTTTGACTTCAAGATGTGTAGCCCGTAGGGGAATCGAACCCCTGTTTCAAGAATGAAAATCTTGCGTCCTAACCCCTAGACGAACGGGCCATTATTTTATCCCTTAATCGTAAAAGAAGTCTTCTCGTTTCGGGACTGCAAAAATACAGCTTAGATTTATATTTCAAAAAGTTTTTTAAAATATTTTCATCAGGGTAGATTCAACTCACCAATGCAACATTTTGGTCTAAGGTAGCATAAAAAATGCTCTTGGGGTTTTGGTAATCTAGTTTTTTTCTTGGCCTTGCATTGATTTTGTGCTGTATCTTTCTGATATCCTGTTCATTGAATTGTTCAAAGGGCTGCTTTTTCGGTATATACTGCCTGATAAGCTTGTTGGTGTATTCGTTGAGTCCCCTTTCCCAAGAGGAATAGGGGTGGGCGAAGAAGAAATCGGCCTCCAGTTTCTTTGCGATGAGCTTGTGCCGTGCGAACT
>NZ_ATZA01000003.1 GCF_000427965.1 Olivibacter sitiensis DSM 17696
TATCTTTCTTGGGAAATGCTTTGTAATAAATGTTCGACAAACTATCCCAGGGAAGCAGATGAGCTAACTTAACCCAACGGTTTTCTGGGTTAAGATGACGATCAAAAGGAGACTCAAATCCCTCAATAATGAGCTGATTCGGACTGCTATAAATAGGGCTAGGTGCACGCCTTTTTGATGCTTTTTTCATAAATCCTTGCACTTGACAACCTAAAAATAACTATAATTCATTGGTTAACAAAACGAATAGAGTTTTTCAGCAGACCCTAAATACTGGTTTTCAAGGATTGCCAACTGTGGTTTTTTGTCGGAATTTTACTGCTGTTTCATCATAGCAGCGATGAAACGTTATTATGGTAAAATAATACATTGAACTATGCAGAATCTGAGGTACATTTTTATGCTTGCGGTGGCATTTTCAAGTCCTTCTATAACATCTTGCTCAAAAGATGACAATAGCACAAACACCGGCGGTGATACCATACAAGGTAAAATTCTATATGAATTTGGCACCAACACTTTTCAATTTGATCTGGAAAGTGGAACCAAGCAGAACTTTTTTGAGTACAATAGTTATTCCATGAATGGTTGGGACGTTAGCCGAGACGGCAAGCTGTTGCTTAGCAGCCAGATTATAGCCGGCAGTTTTGATGTCACCAAATATACCTTGAGTAATTTGGAAGATGGTTCCCTCATCGGTGAATTCGAATACCGCCCACTGGGTATGGAAAGGGATAACCGCGGATTGCTGTCACCGGATAATTCCCTTATCGCCATTAAGCCAACGGCAGATCAGGGAATTATTATCGTCAACACATCAGGAGAAGTATTGCACGAACTGAACAGCGTTAACGGAGAGCCCATAAAGCAGCGTGAAAATGTAGTTTGGTTACCTGGTAACGCCTTGGTTTTCACCTTCAATGATTTTGTTCTGAGAACGGACCCACCCTACACAACCATTACACCCATAAGGCAGATGGATTTTACCGAATGGGGCGATCTCCATGCCAACCCAGATGGCACTAAACTGTCGATGCGCATCGACAAACATATTTACCTTATGGATATTGATGGGCAAAATCTGACGCAGGTAACCGAGAGCAGTACCGTGCATTACGAACGGGAAGCGGTATTTTCTCCGGATGGGAAGTATCTTTTAGTTGGAACAGATTGGACGCCGAGGTCAAACAGCAAGGGAGTATGGTCGCTCAAAATCATTCCAGCGGATGGTAGAAAATACCGTGTTGATGAAGAAGATCCAAATGTCATCCCTATTATTCCAAAAGGGTCGGAAGTTATCGAAAAGTGTAGTGATATCATGCTTTGGCGCTGACGGCGGGCTAACTTGCATCCATCACCTATGAAGTATTATTTCCCTACAGTTTCGATTCCCCTTTCTTATCTAAATCGGCATCAACCCCCTACCCTGTTTCAACGCTAATTTTGATAAATCTTAAAAAAACTATTTGATATCTGTATCGTCGGACAAACAAAAAACCTTAGAAAGACGCATTTCTAAGGTTTTTTGTTTGGTATTGGCTCCTTTCAGAAAGCTATTTTTTATTTAGAAAGGCACGCAACATCCAATTTTGCTTTTCGTTAAACTGCATAAAGGCGTTGATCATATCGTTAGATCCCTCATCGTTAGCGTCATCCGTTATTTCCAACAAATCGCGCTCTAAACCTATCAAAATTCCCAGATCATCCACTATCGCTTTGACCAGCTCTACATCGGACAAACCGATGGTGTTTATTTCTTTTATTTCCGAGGTTTCCAAATAATCTTTATATGTACTCAAGGGTGATTTGCCCAAGGTAAGTACCCTTTCTGCCAGTTCATCAATCGTGGTGATGGCGTTATTGTATAGCTCTTCAAATTTGGCGTGAAGGGTAAAGAAATGCGAACCGCGCACATTCCAGTGTGCACCTCTCAACTTTTGATAATGCACATGATAGTTGGCCAACAAATCGTTCAAATGATCGACAACAGGCCTCAGTTTTTTGCCTTCTAGGCTTATAGCTTCTGGATTCATAAATTTATTGTTTTTTTAGTATAAAAGAAACGGGATATCTACCTTACCTCAACAACAAATATCTGCCATTACTGTTTTTTTCTTACCACTAAATTGTAATTTTCCTGTTTCTCCACAACGACAGTCTCCCCGCGCTCAACAAAGCCTTCACGCGCCACGGCATCATACCATTTTCCATCTATCTCTATTTTGCCAGATGGCCGCAGTGTAGTCTTCACCTCGCCCTCCCTGCCTATCAACTCTGCATTGCGCAAGGCAGACACGTAGCCCATGCTAGACTGCTGCTCATCGGTCAATACCAAGCGTTGAAAAGCTTTGGAATGAAGTATGCCCTTACCAAAAACCACGCAAAGAACAATGGACCCTACCATGGAAATCAACACGATAATCAAGGAATTAAACAGGTTATTGGGCGTGCTCGGCACAAAATCGAACCAATCGTTTGGCACCATGCTGAATGTCAGCCCGCAGATTACAAAGACAATACCCAAAATACCTGCTATGCCAAAACCGGGTATGACAAAAATCTCCAAGAGTAGCAAAACGACTCCCAGCACAAACAATACTATTTCCCAATTGTCCGCCAATCCTTGCATATACAGGGGAGCAAAGAAAAGCAATGCCGCTATAATGGCAACTACCAAGGCAAAGCCGATGCCTGGAGTCTGCATCTCAAAATATATGCCTCCAATGATAAGCAAAATCAAAATGCTACTCACAGCGGGGTTGACCAAAAAATTGATGAGGGCATCTACCCAAGTGCTCTTGTAGAAAGCGACGTCGCTATCAGCAAGACCAGATTGCTGAATAACGTCATAGACATCCTTGGCGTACGCTTTCGCCAGCCCAGCCTCTATAGCCTCCTTACTGGTAAGCGTTAGAACCTTGCCTTTTTCTTTCCATTTTGGCAAGTCCACGTCCGGGTCCACAAATGCTTCGGCGATCTTGGGATCCCTATTCTTGGCTTCTGCCGTGGCACGCATAAGTCCACGCATATACGATTGATACTTTTCCGGCAAAACCTCTCCTTCGCCATTTACCACACTGGCAGCGCCAATGCTCGACCCTCTAGACATGTAAATGTCGTCACAAGCCAATGCAATCAAAGCGCCCGCGGACGCGGCATTATGATTGATAAATATGGCTGTCTTGACAGGACTATTCAATATTTTGGTTCGTATGGAATCGGCAAAGTTGACCATGCCTCCATACGTGTTCATTTCTATGACAATAAGCTTGGCCCCATTGGCCTTGGCCTCGTCAAATGCAAGCTGAGTAGTGCGCCAAGTAGCGGGCCCTATATCCTCTGTCAATTTAAAACTGTACACGTCCTGTCCCATTGCTCCATGCCATCCGAAACATGAACAAAAAAACATTAAACAGCACGAAAGCCGTAAAAGGATGCGAATGTGTATTTTTGTATTCATAAGTTTTAAAAGCAATACGAAACTATCGATTCAACTGCTATAAAAATACATATAAATAATGAATAACACGCTACCTATTGCGTATTCAATCGCTTTCCCTCACCCCATATGGCGCATGGATTTTCACCCGACGGCCCGCTACATGGCCGTGGAGCTCAGGGACAATGACAATGGCATGCCCTATTTCACGGTGTTCGATTATCTAAATGGTCAAAAGGCACTGGAAGATATCCCGGCAGAAGATCGATGGTGGACATTGGGTGCGGTGGCTCCAGAACATCTTTTGCTTACCTATTACAGCAATCCGGAAACGCCAAACACATCTGCTTTATCCTCTATATCTTTGAAAACAGGCAAGTCACTATGGGAAAAGTACAACCTTATTTTGGAAGGGCAAAGCAAGGATGGGCCGGTGGTACAATTAGCCCATATGCCAAATGGATTTCTCAGTCTTTTGGATCCCTCCTCTGGGCATACAATAGCACATTACAAACCAGGTCAACAGATTTCTTACTTAGAAAGACCTATTATATATTCGGCCCCTGTCACTACCTCTCCAAGCTTTGTTTACCAAAGCGAAAACCACATTGGTCCGTGGCATTATGCGCAATACGGAGACCTCGACCTATGGGCAATACATACAAAAAAGGACAATAGCATTTGCATCAGGTTGATTATTAGCCACGAGCAAGTAATTTTGCACGATGAGGTAATAATTAATAATTTAGCCAAGTTGTTATTGGAAATATTTTTCATCTTGGATGACCATTTGTTTGTCATCTCAAATAATAAACAGCAAATAATTGCGTATAAGCTTAAGTAAAAAAGCAAACATCAACAAGAATAATTATACTGCAAATCAAAACAGTTCTTTTTAGAAAATGATGAACAAAAAATTAAAGAAAACAGGTATTTCTGCCTGCCTGCTTTTTGCAAGTTCACTTAGTCTGTCTCAAGCATCGGTACTAAGGGATTCGGTAGGCGTGGAAAACCTAAACGGCAAACGTGTCATCCTTCACCGTGTCGAATCTGGCGAAACCTATTACGGTATCTCTAGGCGTTACCAAGTAGATCCCAAATCACTTATTGCATTTAACAATAACACTTCCCTTAGACCCGGATTAGTGGTCAAGGTGGCTACCGGAAAGCCATTCGTGGAAAACATATCGGTACGTCCGGAGAAGGAACAGGTGGTGAAAGCCTCCGCCAGCAGCGCCGCAAATACCGGTACGGATTTCATTGAATATAAAGTTGGATCAGGTGAAACCCTATTTGCATTGTCAAGAAAATTCGGAGTCTCTGTAGATGCTATACAAAAAGCAAACAGCCTCTCCAGCAGTAGCCTAAAGGCTGGGCAAATCGTTAAAATCCCCAATCAGCAGACGGCAAGCAATGCGGTGGTAATTACCGATGAAGACTTAAGGGACGACCGTACTACAAACAACGAGGCATCAACAGCCGTCTCAGTAATAGACGATCGAAACGATAACAATACCGTGGAAAGCGTAAGAAAGGAAGAGGAAAAAAGTTTTGAACCCACGAATCAGTTTGGTTTAAAAGAGGTGTCGGCTAGCGGGGTTGGCGTTTGGATGGATGACGTAGGAAACGGAGATAGCGGAAAGAACCTCGCTTTGCATAATGCAGCCCCCATAGGTACCGTAGTGAAAATAACCAACCCGATGAACAATAGGATGGCTTATGCCAAAGTGGTGGGTAGATTTAATGAAACTGCTCAAAGCAAGGATGCCGTTATCGTGATTTCCAAATCTGTAGCTAGTCTACTGGGAGTTATTGACAGGCGTTTTCAGGTAAAAATTTCCTATTAGCAGACGGCCACATGCAAGACAGAAAAAGGCCTTTTGTTATCGGTATTGCAGGTAGCAGTGGTTCTGGGAAAACGCTTTTCCTGAAATGTTTTCTCAACCATTTTAAGGATCATGAGGTGACGCTCATCTCTCAGGACGACTACTACTTGCCTGCAAATACCAAGACGCAGGAAGAAAACCGATTGTATAATTTCGATCTACCTACTGCTATAAACAGAAAGGAATTCCATCAGCACATCTTAAGTCTTTTTGAAGGCAACACGGTATATAAGGAAGAATATACGTTCAACAATCCCGCGCTCGAACCAAAAATGTTGGAAATTAAACCTGCGCCAATCCTCATTGTAGAGGGGCTTTTTATTTTCCATTATCTTGAGGTAAATGAGCTATTGGACGAGCGTATTTTTTTGCATGCCGATGACGACATTGCCTTACAAAGACGCATTAAACGGGATCTGGTAGAACGCGGTTACGATGAGGAAGATGTACGCTACAAATGGTTCAACCACGTATTGCCAGCCTTTCAGGAATATTTGTTGCCTTATAAACCCATGTGCAATCTAATCATTGAGAACAATGAAGACGATATGCAACATATGTTGAATGTAACCAACACTTATTCGGAAGAACTTAGAAAGAAAGTGTTTAAAGAATAATTCTAAATAAACAGTATCTTTGCAGGATGACAACTACGAGCGTATTTGTTCTAAGCGAATATACCACCAATAATGCCACCCCTTTTGAAAAACAGCGAGGTGGAGACATTTTTTTTTGCTTAGGTTGCGAATTTAAAAAATGCTGTAAGAAATATAAAAAAGGTACAAGATGCAAAAAATGCCCAAAGAGATAACTATTCTCATTAGGAGCACCTTAGCTGATAGTAAAATGAAGCCCCTGGGCCGTCATCATTGTTTTCAGCCCATAATATGCCATTCATTTTCTTTATCATGTCTTGGCAGATAATCATGGCTATGCCAGCCCCTTTTACTGTATTCGATGAAAAATTGGTAGTATTGCTTTCATAGAAAAGTCCATTAAAAACCTCTTCGTCAATACCCCTTCCAGAATCTCTTACAATTACCTCCACCTTGTTACTAGCGCTGTCTAACAAACGTGAAGAAATGTTGATTTCGCCTCCTTTATCGGTATATTTCACCGCATTGCTTATGATATTCCTATTTAGGAAGAGCAACATTTCAAGCTGCCCATAAACGTCAATGTCATCCTCCACATCGATTACCAAACTTAAATCTTGATTGTCTATTTCGTATTTATTGAAAAGCACCGCTTTTTCTATTGAGTCTTTCAAATTGATTTTTTTGGATATTAAACTCATTCCCAATCCATTATATTTTGTCCATTGCAATAAACCATCAAGCGTCTGTATACTCTGTTCTGAAATGATATGCATTTGCTCAAACAAGGACTTACATTCTTCCAAATCAAGATCGTTGCTTTTCACTAGTTCCTGCGCAAGTAAAATAGAAGCAAAGGGCTGACGCAAATCATGCGCCATGATGGCAATCACCTTTTCATTGAACTGCCTTTTGTCTTCAAGCTGCTTATTGACTTTTATAAGCTGTTCGGATAAGGTCCTTTTGATGCGATAAAGATTCCATATGTAGATAGCTATACAAACACTCAGCAAAGCTAGCAAAGCAATAGCCCAAAATACCACCTGTCGTACCTTATGTTTCTCCTCCTCTAGCCTTAAGTTATTCTCCTTCAATAATATTTCCAGGTAATTAATTCTATCTAAGGTATCCACAATGGGGTGCTCTCGCTGAAAACGGAGTATGGCATCGCTTTGTGCATTTACCCTTTCGGAGTTCGGCTCCTTCTCCCTCAATATATCGAAGATCCTACTTCTACCATACATGGAAATCAGCTCCATTTTGTTCTCTAAGGAGAGCTCAACCCCTTTTTCATAATAGGCCACCGCCGAATCATGGTCTATTTTGGAAAATGCATCTCCTAGTCCATAATAGTTCTGAACATCGAAGGCGGGGCTATCATCATAATTTTTATAGGATGCCAAACTGCTCCTAAAAAGTTGGATGGCTTTTTGTGGATTATTGGCTTTCTGCAGGTATATCTGACCTCGATAATTATCTATCTGGGCCAAGATAGGATTGTTGTCATATTTTTTAGCTACCCTTTCAGCCGTATCGGCATAGCTCATCAATTTATCGAAACCGTATAAATCGCGGTGCAAAAAGCCATAGTTCAACAAAATGGATGACTGCAAGGAATCCTTCTCCATATACCTGCTCAACTCCAAGGCCTGATTTACATAATTCCTCGCTTGAGGCAATAAATTGCGGGTGGCGGACAAAACCGCAATTTCTGCCAATGATACACATTGCAGTGTCGTATCTTTCATGGTTTTGGAAATTTCAAGCGCATCGTTAAGTTGCTTGAAGGCCATAAAATCATTTGCCTTGACACGATAATAAAAGCCCAAAGAGTGGAGCGCCGCAACCTCGCCTTTTTGATAACCGAGCTTTGTAGCCATCTGCTTGGCCATGTCAGCATATCGGTATAAACTATCAGCATGTGCATCCCGGTATTTTTTCGACAATTCGTTCAACAAATCGACTTTTTGAGGATTATCTTGACGAATTTGAGAAACTTTTGATTTTAAAGATGCAATGCCATTCTTTTCAGTTTTTTGTGCGAAAGCTGTATTAAAAAGAAAAAAGAAAACCGGTAGGATAAGAAAATATCTGGCCATATACGAATTCGTAAAGCTAACAATACCTATTTATAGGGCAAGACAAAATTGACAAGCCCTAGATTGCTATCGTATTCCCTATTATTATACAGACAATTATATCAAAATAAGTTGATATAACGAAACAACCGCTCGATATATGATAGGTCTTGGACAGGATATCCCTCCTTATTTCAAATAAACGTGCGTAATTCCATCTCCCCCGCGGTCGGCATGTTCGTCTTCCATACGACTTACCTCTGCATACTTCCTGAGGTAATCCCTAATCATTTTTCTCAGAATACCATCTCCCTTGCCATGTATGATCTTCAGGCTAGGAAAACCCATCATCACCGCACGGTCCAGCACCTTCTCTACTTCCTGCAAGGCATTCTCTGTACGCATGCCCCGTACATCCACCTCCGGATAGAAACTGGCTATATCATCCACACCATGCGTTGTGCTAGATCGCCGGACAGACTTAGGTACTACGTTCTTTTCCACTTTCTCCACCTTACTGCGCTTCACCACCATGCGTAGCTCGCCCATGGCCAATATGAGATTGTCCTTGGCTACCTCGAGGACCTGGGCGCTATTGCCAGAGTCGAGCAATTTCACCCAATCACCCGTCTTGTATTCCACCTGGCTCTTGGAGCCATGCGCTTTTGTAGGAACCTTAGCTGGTTCTACGTGAAGTTTATCCCGCTCTGCTTGCAGATTTTGCCTTAGTTTCTTCGTGTTCTCCTTATCGGCCTTGCTATCTTTAATTTCGGCAATCGTGTTTTCTATCAGCTTATTGGCATTTTTGAGAATCATCTGCGCCTCTTCCTTAGCCTGCTTCAAGAGGGCGTGCTTATTCTCGCGTAGTTCTCGCTGCAAACGCTCGTTCTCTTGCTGTAGGCGTACGGCTTCATGCTCTCGCTTTTCTACGGCTATACGAGCCTCGTAGATAGCCTTTTTCTCCCGCTCCAAATTGACCAAGAGCGCATCCACGTTTTTCTGCTGTGTACCTATCTTTTGCTTAGCTGCTTCCAGTACCGCCTGGGGCAGTCCTATTTTTTGCGCTATTTCAAAGGCATAGCTACTACCTGGTTTCCCTACCTCCAAGATGTACAGTGGCCTCATGGCTTCATTGTCGAACAGCATGGAAGCATTGACAAGTCCCGGTGTATTGCTGGCAAAATGCTTCAGGTTGGAATAATGCGTGGTAACCACACCCCTCACCTGCTTTTGATTGAGCACCTCCAAGACTGCTTCTGCAATGGGACCACCAAACTGCGGGTCTGTACCCGTGCCAAATTCATCTATCAGCACCAATGTCTTTCCGTTGGCTCTTTCGGAAAAATATTTCATCTTGGAAAGATGCGCACTGTAGGTACTCAAATCACTCTCTATAGACTGGTCATCACCGATATCGGCAAATATTTGCTTGAATATACCCATCTTGGATGCCTCATCGGCAGGGATCAATAGACCTGCCTGCACCATCAGCTGCAAGAGTCCAATGGTTTTCATGCATACCGACTTACCCCCGGCATTGGGTCCCGAAACAACCACTATGCGCTCCACTGCATCTATCTTTACGTTAAGTGGCACCACTGACAGCTGCTCTTTACGAAGGCTCAAAACCAGTAAGGGATGCCTGGCATTGATCAAAGAGAGAGCTGGCTGAGCATCGATTTGTGGCAGTGTTGCATCTATTTCCAAAGCAAACAAAGCCTTTGCACGTACAAAATCCAATTTGCCCAATAGGCCATGATAAGCATGTAGCAAAGGAATATGCGGTCTCAGTTCATCAGTAAGGGCGGTCAATATTCGGATAATCTCCCTTCGCTTGTCAAATTCCAGGTCGCGTACGCGGTTGTTGAGGTGAAAGACTTCTTCGGGCTCGATATATACCGTTTGACCACTGGCCGATTCATCATGTATGAAGCCTTTCATCTTGCGTTTATTCTCCGCAAGGATGGGGATACAGAGCCGTCCATCCCGCACGGTGAGGCTGCCGTCGGCTGTCCAGCCCGCATGTTGCACTTCCCTGTAGATCGTATCTATTTTTTTCCGCGCCTCACGTTCTGCTTTGGCTATCTCAGTGCTTATTTCCAATAAAAGGGAGCTGGCGTTGTCCCGTATTTTGCCTTTGCTGTCGAGCACATTTTCTATACTGCGTATAATGCTTTTTTCTATTGGAAGATGCTCGAACAGCGCTTCAAGATTGGGATACAATCCCTCCCTGTCGTTAAAATAGCTAATGACGGCAAACACCGTGACTAGAGAGAGATAGATCTGGTGAAATTCTTCATCAGACAAGAAAGTACCCTCCACCCTGGCCCGATCGGCCAAATGGCGTATGGGATAAAGGTGATCTATGGGCAAGGGACTGTCATTGACCAATATCTCTTTAAACTCATATGTCTGCCGCAAAAATTTATGTATCTGGTCCATCTGATGCAGAGGTTGTATCTTTTCTACCATCTGCTTGCCCATGTCACTAATACAGAAACCAGCTATTAATTGCTTTATCTCGGAAAACCCAAGTTTATCAAGCGCATTATTAGGATAAATCATTCTTGTTCTTTCATTTGTTCCCGTTTGGCAACAGGTTTATTTGGTCCCAAACTGGAAGCCGCAGGCTTGCCATCTAACATTACGGGTGTAGGCACGTCCTTAGGCAATACTTTTTTATCACTTCCGTTATTTATGGATACGGACGGGTTGCTAGGAACAACACCGCCTTTGGCCGAATCATAACTAACAGGCATTATCAACTTCCCAACACCTAAATAGTGCAACATCCTATCCTGCTGATGCAGCCATCGCTCTCTTGCAGCAATTGGCGGCAAACTGTCAGATCTGCCAGTCAATGTGTCGGCAACCGCCAGATCGGTACTATCTATGAACACCAATTTGTTCGACCATTTTAGTCTAACGGAATCGAGGGCCACGCGACGTACACTATCGGCTATGTACGCACTGCGAATCGAGTCGGCAACAAACTGCTTCCGTATCTTCGCGTCCATTTTGCTCTGCTCTTGTTGTTCCATGTCCGTCAGCCGACTCTGTACTTTTTCATATATCTTATCCAACTCCGTGGGATCATTGGAATAATAGGCAATACTATTGTACAGACCAGCTGAATCGGTGCCGTACTTATCATAGATAGCCTGATAGTATTGCTTCGCCACAAGTTGCATGCTATCCTGCGGCATGCTCATCAAGTAGCCCTCTATCAAATGCAAGTCGGTAAGTACATTGACCATTTTCCTTTTTGCAATCACATCTTTTGGAGCATCCCGACACGCCGTTATCAAAAGTAAAGCCAATAATCCTCCTAAAAACCGTCGCATTTCTTTAATTTAGCCGCAAACTTAGATAAACTTGTTTTTTCATGCAAATTAACGAAAATTGCAGGGAAAACATGCTTATCCATTTCTCATCTGCCATTGAGAAACGAATATTGCAGGTAAAAAATAAAAACGATTGTTACGTAATAGGATGAGTATAGAGACCAATTTATTGGAAATCAAAAATGAGATAGAGCAGGTACAGGTTACTCTTGTCGCCGTGTCCAAAACAAAAAGTGTAGAGGAAATAAAAGAGGCCTATGACGCCGGACAGCGTATATTTGGCGAAAACCAAGTGCAGGAACTCGTAGAAAAACATCCTGCCTTGCCTCAAGATATCTTTTGGCATATGATAGGCCATCTTCAGACAAACAAAGTGAAGTACATTGCTCCCTTTGTCCATCTCATACAGTCTGTAGACAGCCTAAAACTGCTGAAAGAAATAGACAAAAATGCCAAGAAGCACAACAGAGTCATAGATTGCCTGTTGCAGATACATATCGCTGAAGAGGAAAGCAAATTTGGCCTAAGCCACGAGGAGGTCATAGAACTTCTCCGCTCGGGAGACTACCAACAAATGCAAAACATCCGCATAGTAGGCTTAATGGGCATAGCTACCAATACAGAAAATGGGAAAGTGATAAAGGAAGAATTTTACGAATTAAAAACCTTTTTTGACGGGCTCAAAATCAGCTTTTTCAAAGAAAAGGATTATTTTAATATCCTTAGCATGGGCATGAGTTCCGATTACAGGCTTGCCATCACACAGGGAAGCAATATGATTCGCCTGGGATCCGGCATTTTTGGATCAAGAGCAAACAAACAGTAGTACAGCAATGCAAGAACAACAATATACCATCCGCAAAGCGGTACCTGCCGATTGTGCACAAATGATGGAACTGATACGGGAACTCGCCTTGTACGAAAAAGCCCCTGAACAAGTGACGGTAAGCATGTCAGAATTTGAAGATGCCGGTTTCGGTACAAATCCCTGCTGGGAGGCATTCGTAACCGAAAAAGATGGCAGGATTATTGGGTTAGCTCTTTATTATGTGCGTTACTCCACATGGAAAGGGAGGCGAATTTACCTAGAGGATCTGATAGTAAACGAAGCCTACCGCGGACAAGGCATAGGCAAGCTGCTATTTGATGAGGTACTAAAGGAAACTAAACGCAAAAAATACAGTGGTATGGTGTGGCAAGTATTGGATTGGAACGAGCCTGCCATCAATTTTTACAAAAAATACAATTCAGAATTTGACGGAGGGTGGATCAATGTGTCGATTGCTACAACGGAATCATAGTTTATTGTTTGTTTGCTTATGTACTGTCGCCTGCTTGTTGTCCTGCAAAGGAGAACAAGCGAACAAGACATCCAACATAGATGAGCAAGAGCCAAAAACAGATACGCTCACTTATAAGCTTTCCCACGTCCGCCTTGAAAGTGAAAAAACGGTCGATATGGGTAGTGGCGGTACTGATACAACTTATTTCGATGTCGTATATCCCGTATTCGAAAACAAGGAGCTAGACAATTTGGTCATGTCCACGCTACTTAGCACCGATGATCAAGGAAAGACACATCGCAGTGTGGAGGAAGAAGGCAAGGCATTTATCAGTGATTTTGACAGCAACATACAGGGTGATCCCTTCCCACGCCCTTGGTTTCATCAAATGAACCTAAAGGTAATACAAAACACAAAACACTACCTCGCTTTTGAATTCTCGTTTAGTCAATATACCGGTGGGGCACATGGCAACTATGGCACCATTTACAAGAACTATGCTCCACAAAAAAAAGACACACTAGCACTAGAAGACGTCATACATCAACAAAAAATGTCCATCCTCCTAAAAAATGCCGAACGCATCTTTCGCCATCAGGAGAACATCGGCAAAAATCAATCATTGGATGACGAATTTTTTTTTGACGATGGAAAATTCGCACTTAACAATAACTTTGTGCTCGACAAAAAGGGCATCCTGTTTCTCTACAACGTATATGAGATCAAACCCTATTCGTCAGGAATCACGAAATTACACATCCCATACAAGGCCATTGATACTATAATGACTGATTTGGGACAACAAATAAAAAAAGAAATACAAAAAGACTAAAGCTGAAAGGCGAAGAGGTCTAAGGTAATAAAGCATAATCGGAATGAATATGTCCTTCTGCCTGATACCTTCTTAAAGCCTGATACTTGATACTAACGTCTTAATACTTTTAAGTTTTTCAATTTTTACTTTACATAATGCAAGTATTCAAATTTGGTGGTGCATCTGTTTGCAATGCCGAAGGAGTGAAAAATCTCACCAAAATAGTAGATAACTACAAAAACGAGGAGCTGCTTATCGTCGTATCTGCCATGGGCAAGACCACTAATGCCCTAGAAGCACTTACGAAGGCCTATTTTAATGGAAAGACGGAAGAAATGAGGTCGCAATACCAGCAGGTAAAGGCTTTTCACGAACAGCTACTTAATCAGCTTTTTGAGGATAGATCGCATCCAATCTATGACGATGTAAATAACTTTTTTGTAGAAATAGACTGGATCATAGAAGAAGATGCTCAGGATGCTTACGACTACCTATATGACCAAATTGTATCTATCGGTGAGCTACTTTCCTCACGTATTGTAGAGGCCTACCTGCGGAGCCAAAAAATAAGCAGTATGTGGATAGACGCCCGCAATTATATCCATACGGATAACAACTACCAAGAAGCAAAGGTAGATTGGGATAAAACCACGGAACGTATACAGGAACGATTGCCAACGCTATTGAAAGACTACATCTTAGTGACCCAGGGCTTCATTGGCAGCACTTCAGAAAACTTTACTACTACCTTAGGGCGAGATGGCTCGGACTACTCTGCTGCCATATTTGCTTCCAGTCTACAGGCAGAGCACGTTACGATATGGAAAGACGTACCAGGTGTGCTCAATGCAGATCCAAAGTGGTTTGACCATACCGAGCTTATTCCCGAGCTATCCTACCTGGATGCCATAGAACTGACTTATTATGGTGCCAATGTAATCCATCCCAAGACCATAAAACCCTTGCAAAACAAGGGCATCCCACTTCACGTCCGCTCCTTCATAGACCTTCAAAGTCCCGGCACCTGTATTCGCGTCAACAAGCACACGCTTCCAGTACCTTCCTTTATCTTCAAGGTCAATCAAGTGCTTATATCCATATTGCCCAAGGATTTTTCTTTTATCGTGGAAGACAATTTCAGCCATATCTTCAACTTGTTTTCCAAGTATAAACTAAAGATCAACATGATGCACAACAGTGCGTTGAGCTTTTCCGTCAGTGTAGATTATCATGAAAACAACATAGCGGAACTCATTAAGGAACTGAAAAGACAGTACGATGTGGAATTTCAGCGCAACTTGGAACTAGTGACCATACGCTATTACAACCCCGAGACGATAGCACGCGTGTTGGTCAACAAAAAGATCATCATGCAACTGCAGGACAGCTACACCTGCCAGATGCTTATTAAAGACAATTAGGTTTAGAGGTAGAAGGTAATAAGGTGTAAGGCAGGGAAGTGTATGAACAAGATTTTACTACATGAGAACGTACAAGACTACCTTAGGAGTCACCTCTATAGTTCATCTGCCGAAATGGCTCTTACAAAAAGTCCTTTTGAAGGGATAACCGCATCTGAACTGGCCTCCCAATTGGACGGTATGCAGCGGGCGAGGAAAAAACTCCCTTTGTGGTACAGAAACAAATGCATTTACTACGCTCCGCAACTTGCCAGCGAGCAAGCGTCTTCTGCCCTGACAGCCAAGTTCAAGTCTTCCTTAATTGGTCAGGGCGATCGGCTGATAGATCTTACGGGAGGTTTTGGCGTAGATAGCTATTATTTTAGTCTCAAGGCCAAAGAGGTTTTTCACTGTGAAATTCAGGAAGAACTATCTGCTATTGCCGCACATAATTTCCAGTGCTTGGGAGCTTCAAACATCCAAGTTATTGCCCAAGATGGCATCAGTTTTCTATCAGCCCAAAAGGATGATGATTTCACTGTTGCCTACATCGATCCATCCAGAAGGGTAAAGTCGCAAAAAGTATTCTTGTTAACGGATTGCGAGCCCAATATCGTAGCGAATCAATCGCTCTTGTTTCAAAAATGCGAACGTATATTGCTAAAGGCGGCCCCATTGCTGGATATTACGTTGGCCATGAAAGAACTCTCGTATGTACGCGATATCTATATAGTAAGTACGGGAAATGAGACCAAGGAGCTTCTGTTTCTCATGGAAAGGGATTTTGAGCAATCACCACATTATCATGCCGTTGCGCTCCACGAAGAAAATGCACCCCAGATATTTACCTTTTTACATGAAGAAGAGCAAAATGCCCTGCCAGAATATAGCTCTCCCCTCGCCTATTTGTACGAACCGGACAGTGCGCTGCTCAAGGCTGGCTGCTTCAATTTAATTGCCACTAAGTATGAACTTCACAAACTTCATCCGCATACGCATCTCTATACCTCGCCTGTGCCGATAGCCCAATTTATAGGCAGACAATTCCGCATTAGTGATGTCATGCCATACGGTTTGTTCAAAAGAAAATACAAAAACATCCAAGCGAATGTCAGCTGCCGCAATTTCCCTCTCAAAGCGGAAATATTGCGACAGAAACATAAGATAAAGGACGGTGGTGATCTATACCTGTTTTTCTGTACCGGTCCTGATAAACAGCTGTTGACCCTCTTCTGCGAAAAAACACATGCCAATCGGTCTACACCTCCAAATCTCCCTGAATCCCATCATGGTGATTTTCTCCAGTAAGTATGGAAGTGAGCATTTTAAAAGTGGCTACTGGAGCTGCATGCTCGTTATCCCAATAATGTCCTTCATAAGGAACTACTTTCAACAAAGAAATGCTGGGATCATCTGGTCCATCAAACCAGATTTCAAGCGGTTTTGACCACAATTCGTCCACTTTTTCCTTGTCATCCACCTGTTCGGCTATACCATATACATTTAAAAAGCCGGCCCGTTTACCGCCTTGCATCAACAAATGAACAAAGGGGTCTTCGGACACTTCTTCTTCTTTAAGGCTGTCTTTGCGATTCATAAACCAAAAATTCCCTGCGTCATCTACTTCCAAAATAGTCATAGGCCGTACAGATAAGGGCACACCTGTCTTTATATCCGTACAGAAAAAACAGGTCTTTGCTTCCGTTGCCAGTTCTTTCATCTTGTCAATCGCCTCTGCGCCTTGCAAGTCTTTTGTTTTCTTGTCTGTCATCTTATTCCTCTCCTTCTATTTCTACTGACGAATCCATGAAAAATGCCAATAGGTGTTTGTTCAACTTGTCTTTGTGCGTAAGAAAAAAACCATGTGGCGCATCCGGATACAGGATATATTGGCTATTGGCTACCAATTCCGAGGTGCGATTGCCACTGGCTTCCACGGGCACTATTTTATCGGCATCGCCATGGATGATCAGCGTAGGGACATCTATGTTGCTTAAATCACCTCGGAAATCAGTTTCGGCAAATGCTTTCACGCATTGCACGGTAGCATGGGGTGCCGCCATACAAGCAATGACACGCTGGTATTCCAGCATAGGCTTGCTCACAGCCTTATGCAGCATCGTGAGTCCAAAAAAATCATTGAAGAAGTTCTCCAGAAAAGCGGGCCTATCCTTCTTGATTTCTTCGATCATATCCGTAAACACCGCCCTGTCCACGCCTTCGGGATTGTCGTCTGTTGCCAGCAAGTAAGGGGTCACTGCGCCCAACAATACGGCTTTGCTGATTCGGCTGCTCCCATGGCGGGTAAAGTAACGGGCCACCTCTCCCCCTCCCATGCTAAAACCTACTAAAATGACGGATTCCAAGGCGAGCTGCGTGATAATTTCGTGCAAATCGTCTGCAAAATTATCATAGCTATAGCCATGCAGAGGCCTGGAAGAATCTCCGAAACCTCTTCTATCATAGGCTATGCAACGGTACCCTTGCTCCAGAAAGTAGCCGATCTGTGGCTCCCACATGCGGTGGCTAGATGGCCATCCATGGATAAAGACAATAGGTTGCCCTTGCCCTAGATCTTCGTAGTGCAGACGGATACGTTCCCCATCTGCTGTGTTCTTCTTTTCGATAAATTTCATATTTTCATAAGTAGTGTTAGGTCATTACATGCAAATTGCAGTCCAAAAACTAATTGGTTATAAATTGATCCAATGACACCAATGGCCAAGAATAAACAACCAGCAACTAATAAGTGGTAAAATGTCATAAAAGTTGTAAGTTTGTTCGGCTATGAAGACAAGAAAGGGCTTTATATCACTATAAAACAAAAGAACATGTCTAAATCAAAGAAAGAACAAAAGGACCATCAAGCAGTAGTAACGGATAAATCCATCAAATTTTTCGAGAAATACATTAACAACCCCTCTCCCACAGGCTTTGAATGGCAAGGACAACGCCTTTGGCTCGACTATATTAAACCCTATGTAGACGATACATATACGGACAATTACGGTACGGCAGTGGGCGTCATCAATCCCAAGGCCGACTATAAGGTAGTCATCGAGGCGCATGCCGATGAGATCTCCTGGTTTGTCAACTATATTACCAATGATGGGCTCATCTACGTCATACGCAATGGGGGCTCCGATCATCAGATAGCGCCTTCAAAAAGGGTAAACATACACGGAGAAAAGGGCATCGTGAAAGCGGTCTTTGGCTGGCCTGCCATCCATACGCGCGGTGCCGGCGAAAAAGAAGAAAGCCCTTCGTTGAAAAACATCTTCCTCGACTGCGGTGCCATATCCAAGGAAGAAGTGGAACAGCTGGGCATCCATGTCGGTTCCGTCATTACCTATGAAGACGAGTTTATGGTATTGAACGACCGCTACTATGTAGGTCGCGCACTGGACAACCGTGCCGGAGGTTTTATGATAGCCGAGGTAGCACGCTTATTAAAGGAAAACAAGAAAAAACTGCCTTTCGGGTTGTATATCGTCAATTCCGTGCAGGAAGAAATAGGATTGAAAGGGGCTGAGATGATCGCCGATAGCATAAAGCCCAATGTGGCTATCGTCACCGACGTATCGCACGACACCTCTACGCCCATGATCAACAAGATCACACAAGGCGATACGGCCTGTGGCAAGGGGCCAATCATTACTGCTGCGCCAGCCGTGCAAATCAACCTGAACAAAGTGTTGATCGAAACGGCCAAGGAAAAGAGTATACCTTTCCAAAGGGCGGCTTCCTCCAGAACTACAGGCACGGATACGGACTCCTTTGCCTATTCCAATGGAGGCGTACCCTCGGCGCTGATCTCGCTCCCTTTACGCTATATGCACACCACGGTAGAGATGGTGCACAAGGAAGATGTAGACAATGTCATCAAGCTCATCTACGAGGTTTTGCAGAAAATAGAGGCAGGCCAAGATTTCAGGACCTTCAAGAAATAAATTCAATAAGGCTGTCTTTGAGACAGCCTTCTCTTTCATCTCCCATGAAGCACCTCACGCTGTTTATGGCCGTCTGCTGCGGTCTCATTGTGGCCAATTTGTACTATTGCCAGCCACTACTGCACCTTATTGCAGCAGATTTCAGTGTTTCGGAAACCGAGGCAGGAAGTATCACCTATATTACGCAGTTGGGCTATGCAGCGGGCCTATTGCTCTTTGTACCTCTCGGCGATCTGCTGGAAAAGAAGACCCAGATACTGTACACTTCCTGCATGGTCGTTGTAGTACTCCTTTTTGCATCCTTTACGCGATCTTTCTTTCTCCTGCAAGTATTGTCCTTTCTTATCGGTCTATTCTCCATTATCCCCCAGTTGCTCATCCCTTTTGCGGCCAGCCTGGCCAAAAACGAGGAACGGAGCAAGGTCATTGGCTTGGTAATGGGCGGTTTGCTGATAGGTATTGTTTCTTCGCGCTCACTGAGCGGGCTTGTAGGTCAATACCTGGGATGGCGGTATATGTATTTCATTGCGGCCAGCATCTGCTTCCTGCTCATCTTGCTGATGCAGCGATGGCTGCCCCATGGCGAACCTACTTTCAAAGGCACCTACAGAGAGTTGATGCGCTCTATAGTCACTTATATCAAGCAGGACAGCAATTTACGCTTGGCATCTCTGAGCGTGGGCATATCCTTTGGTGCCATGTGTGCTTTTTGGGTAGCGATGGTACTCTTTCTGGCCTCCCCTCCCTTTAGCTATAGCACCGTGCAAATTGGCCTATTTGGTCTCGTTGGTGCCAGTGGAGCTTTGGCCGCCCCAATGATAGGCAATCGGCTTTCTAGCAAGCCACAGCTGCTCCACGTCTTTGTGTTGCTAGCGCTGTTGCTGGAATTACTAGCATACCTATCCTTTTACATATCTACGCACCATATCCTGCTGCTGGTACTTGGTATCGTTCTGCTCGACGTCGGGCATCAAATGATCGGCATTACCAATCAGAGCCTCATCTATTCGCTCAATGCTACGGCCCGCAACCGGTACAATACGGTCTTCATGACTTCCAATTTCATTGGCGGTGCTCTTGGCTCTGCATTGGGATTGGCACTTTACCATTGGCAAGGATGGCATGCCGTATGTATAGGTATCAGCCTTACCGTTATGGGAAATGCATGTCTTAACATCTTATGGAAGAAAAGGTGATGGTTATTGCGCATGCGCTTCTATGAATTTTTCCAGTTCCAAAAAATCTGCCTCTTTCATGACACGGGGTATTTTGATTTGGCCACCTAGCTTTCTCGTCTCCTTGTTCCATTGATAGAACACATCGGGAGAGACCAACTCTACTTCCACCCCTTTCAGGGCCTTGGCCCGGGCCACGCCATAGTTTTTGTTCAGCTCGGTCAAATGCCGATTGAGCGCTTCGGCAAATTGCTCCTTATCCAGATATTTATCTCCATCAACAGCAACATACCACTTGTTGATATAGTCTTCCCCCCGATGGATGGCAGACACGACAAATTCCTTTATGCTAATATCAAATTGCTTTTCGAGTCGCTGCATGGCATCGTTCATCTGGTGCACGGCAAGCTGTTCCCCCACCACATTCAGGAAATGTTTGGTCCTTCCCGTAATGCGTATCTCGGCCAGTTCCTTACTCGTCACCTCCACCGTGTCGCCTATCATATAGCGCCAGGCACCGGCACAGGTGGAGATCAGCAAGATGTACGTTTCTCCTTCTTCCACATCAGCCAGGGTCAGAACCGGTGCATCGGCCGTTACGGCACCGTCTTGGTCCATGTATTCTTCCTTAAAAGGTACGAACTCGAAAAATATACCATTGTCCACAATGAGGGCCATCGCATGGGTATCGGGTCGCTTTTGCGTGGCCAAATAACCTTCGGAGGCCAGGTAAGTTTCGATGACGGTCACTGGCCGCCCCAGAAGCTTGTCGAAACTCTTGCTATAGGGCTCAAAGGCTACACCCCCTGTAGAGTAAACTTCCAAGTGGGGCCATATATCATGAATATGGTTCACTTTATGACGGGCTATGATTCGTTTTAGCATGATCTCTGTCCACGATGGGATCCCCGTGATACTACCGACGTCCCAGTCCCTAGCCTCCTCTGCAATGCGGTCTATCTTGGTCTCCCAATCGGCTACAGCGGCAATCTCGGGTCCCGGCTTATAGAAACGCCTGAACCAAAAAGGGATATTGCGTGCACTGATACCGCTTATTTCGCCTTCCATGTGGTCGTCCTTCTCTATCAATCGGGTGCAGCTGCCCAGCATCAAGATCTGCTTGGTGAAAAACTCGGACGGCAACTCGAAATTCTTTAGACTAAGGATCTGCTGAATGCCAGAGCGTTGGATGGATTCCAGCATATCGTCCGTGATGGGAATGTATTTACTATGGCTGGTGGTGCCGCTACTCAATGCAAAATAGTCCTGTCCTCCAGGCCAAGTGACATTTTGGTGCCCTTCCAGCAGATAGTGCCACCACTCGGCATATAGCTTGTCATAGTCGTGAAGCGGTACCTTATCCTGAAATGCGGTGATCATATCATCTGCCTGCAATATCTCGGCAAATTTATATTTCTTTCCAAAAGCCGTCAGCTTAGCCTTTTCCAAAAGATGTTGGAGCGTCTTCGCCTGCGCTGCTACGGCATCACTATGTCCACCGAGCAAGCCAGCGGCGTCAATGGCTTTTTTAATAATTTCACCTATCAGATCCATAAGATATCTTTCATGATTGAAATATAATATTATCCCATTTTTTCATTTTTTGCAAGGCCTCTTCATCTGTTAAATCTAACCGCAAGGGAGTGATGGATATATTACCCTGTTGCACTTCGTACCGGTCCGTGCCTACCTCCACCTCCTCTATTGGCCGCACACTGATCCAATAATTCTTGCGTCCCAACGGATCCTCGCCTGTTACCACCCTACCATCGTAATGCCGCACGGACTGCCTGGTAAATGCAATGGCCTTGGGCTTACGTGGAAAATTGACATTATATAAGGCCGGTTCTGTATCATGCATTAGCAGTTCCAAGCACTGCAACACGTAAGGAGCCAAATAATCAAAATCTGGTTCCTCGTCGCCCACGGGCGTACTGAGAGCAATGCCCCTGAAACCCAGCATGACGGCTTGTCGCGCTGCCGAGAGCGTGCCCGAATGCCACATGGCATTGCCCAGATTGGTTCCCATGTTTATCCCCGATAGCACTATGTCCGTATCGGGCCACAGCTCCGTACCCAACGCCACGCAGTCTGCGGGTGTGCCATTGACGCGCAGGGCTTCTATATCGTTAAAAGAAATAACCGACTTTTTCACATATAGCGGCCTAGAATGCGTGATGGCATGTCCCATGGAGGATTGCTCCACATCCGGGGCCATGATGCGCACGGTACCGAACTCCTTCGCTATGCGCGCCAATGCGGCAATGCCCGGCGCATAGATGCCATCATCGTTGGTGATTAATATGTTCATAGGTATGCTGTATTTATTTATGTACTATGTAATTGTACATGACAAAATTTATGAACATCAAAAAAACGCGTCATTGCCAGGCCTATGGGGCGAAGCAATCTGCGTTTTGTTGTTTGCCAGATTGCTTCGTTTCTCGCAATGACGGCAAACAAGAAAAAATGTCACATACTTAGATACTAAGTATAAAACCTAGCGAGGTAAAAATTGTTCATATCATGTCTTGGAAAAATAAATATATGATAGATCATGGCCCTCACCCGCTCATTCAGCTTTTGCATAACGATGCCGCTGGGGCATCAACACAGGAACTCGAACTGGTGAAACTCATCCATAAAGAAGGTTTTAAGTGCAAACTATTTGGCCATTCAGAACGCATTGCCCATCAGATACTGCCGCAGACCGACGTACTTGCGGTAGCGGCAGGAGACGGCACCATCCGCAAGCTGGCATTGGACATGCTCAATGGACATCTCAAACACCGGAGGCCCATAGCCCTATTGCCACACGGCACGGCCAATAATATTTCGAGGGCTCTCGGTATCTCGGGCACCAATAGGCAAATCATACGCTCCTGGCATCAACAGTACTTACATCCCTTTGATATTGGCCAGTACAGCATAGGTAGAAAATATAGTTTTTTCTTGGAATCCTTTGGTTTTGGAGTCTTCCCAAGATTGATCAGCATCTTCAACGATAGGAAAAAAGAAGTAGCGCATAATGTGGATGAGGAAATACATCTAGCATTGCAGTATCTGCTCGATATCGTAAAATACTATAAGGCCAGAATGTGCCATATACAAATCGGAAAGCAGCGGATAGATGAAAAGCTATTGCTATTGGAAGTCATGAACATTCCTTCCATAGGCCCTAGACTCACGCTTTCCCCTCACTCCGACCCCAGTGATGGTATCTTGGAGTTGGTTTATGTTACCGAAGCACAAAGAGAGGCCTTTATAGCCTGGATCGAGCAAATGATTGCCGGCAAAAGCACTAAGCTGGAGGCCAAGCGTATACTGCTCAATAAAGCTAGTATTACACTACCTCCAGTTGACTGGCATACCGATGACCGTCTGATTAAGAGAAAAAGCAAAGGTACCGTACATATCTCCCTATTGGGACATATGTTTGATTTTCTGGGAACCGTAGAAAAAAAATAAAAAAAAATTTTGCAAAGTGTACAAGACACACTATATTTGCATCATCATAATTTAGGTTTATAATTGGTTAGTAAAGGTCTCTAGTCTCCCCGGCTAGGGACCTTTCGTTTTTCATCCCATGGCAATCTATCGACCGAATCGGCATTAATTTGGACACCATTGCATTTCTAGCTATCTTTGATATATACGGCCATAAATAAGGCTGAAACTACTACAAAGGGTTATATCCGCAGACCGATTCGTAACCATGTTTGATGCTCTCAAAAAATCACTGGATCATATTATTCAACTCAACGAAGAGGAATGGACAAGTATAAAAGATGCTTTTGAACTAGTCAGTGTACCTTCAAAACACCTGTTAACGGACTTTGGCGAAAGAGAATCTAAGATCTATTTTGTAGGCGAAGGCCTAGTACGTCTATATTGCATGAACAGCAAGGGCGAAGAAACAACGGTATTCATTTTTAAGGAACATCATTTTGCCAGTTGTTATCATAGTTTTCTTACCCAAACACCCAGTGACCAAGCCATGGAGACATTGGAAAGCTGTACGCTGCTTTCTATCAGCAAAGAAAACTACAGCAGGCTCCATCGGGAAGTCCCGAAGATGAACATGATTACCCGTGTAGTAGCAGAGCAGCGATTCATCAATGCCCAACGTATATTTTCTTCCCACATTATGCGTACAGCCGAGGAGCGCTACCTCGAATTTGAACGATTACATGGAGACCTATTATTACGGATTCCTCACCATATCATTGCTTCTTACCTCGGCATCACTCCCGTCTCGCTCAGTCGCATCAGAAATCGGCTAAGCAAAAAATGATTTTTTCTTATCTTATGTTAACGGCGTAAAATCTTGGTCGGTTTTACCTTTGCTGCCATTACATATTTACGGATTATGATCACGAACAAACAAAATTCCCTTTACATTTACACCTGTACTTTCCTTTTGTGCCTCTTTATTTCAGCTCTTTTTCATGCGCATGCGCAAGAAGCAAAGCTGGGCCCTCGCGTAGAGGTAGAGGCCGACCCCTTAGCTTATGTTTTCAAAGGATATTCCATTCACACGGCCGTCACTTACTCGGGGTTTAGATCCAGTGTAGGTGTTTTTGGGATAGAACCACCCAAATTTTTCCTCGAAAATAAAGCGTTCTCGGTATTTACCTCGGGTTTTGATGTGAAAACAGACTATTTGTTTGGCAGTATAAAGGGCTTCTATGCCGGACTTCAGCTGACGTATAGTAAGGAAAGAGTAGGGCTTAAGGATGCGGAATACAGAGAAAGTATCTGGGGTTTGAACATTGGTGTAAGGACAGGCTATCGTTTCCTATTTGGAAAAGCAGAAAACAACTACAAAGGGTTTTACCTTACTCCATGGATAGCACTTATGTACGCTCCCGATGCCAAGACAATTCAACACGGCACTCAGGAATACCAACAATCTTCGTGGGCTCCCTTTCCTACCGTGCACGTGGGATGGCGTTTTTAGATCAGGCTCTTTCCGTCTTTTTGCCAAGCGCTAAGCTATAAGAATGTGTTTTTTTTCGTACGTTTGAAGAACATACGGCTACATATCCAATTCATGATCGAACTACAAAACGATTCTCTACATATCAAGATTGCCAAAAAAGGGGCAGAAATCATTTCCTTGTACGATAAGCGCGATGGTATTGAGCATATATGGCAGGCCGACCCCACTGTATGGCCTTGGCACGCACCAAATTTATTTCCCATAGTCGGCGGCTGCAAGGATAATAGAATCTTGATAGACGGGCAATATTTTCCGCTTACCAGGCACGGCTTTGCTAGGCATAGCACGTTCAACATTTTGGAAGCTTCTCCCCTACATGCGGTATTTTCGTTCTTGTATAACGACGAAAGTCTACAAGTTTTTCCTTATAAATTTGAATATCAGATCATATACGATTTGGAGGAAAGTCAGTTACGCATTACCTACAAAGTAATCAATCTTGACGACAATGCTATCTATTTTTCCATTGGCGCGCATCCCGCATTTGCTATTCCGTTCTTCCAACATGAACAATACAGCGATTACTATCTCACATTTGAATACGAAGAGGTTTTGTCTTCGCAACTGCTGGACAGCGATGGTCTTGTCACTGGCCAGACAAGGGATATCCTTATCGAGCAGGGAAATTTACATCTATCGCCCACATTATTTGAAAATGACGCCTTGGTATTCATGAACCTACGCTCCAAACGAATAGACATCAAGAGTGAGAAGCACCAAAAGAGTATTTCGATATATTTTCCATCATTCAAAGAGCTGGGGATATGGGCCAAGCCATATGCACACTTTATCTGTGTAGAACCTTGGCTGGGACATGCAGACCATGCCAGTGAAAATCCTACCGCCTTTCAGGAAAAACCAGGCATACAGTCACTTCGCCACGGGCATACCTTTGAAGCCGATTTCGTTATAGCCATCAATCTACAATAAGACACGACATCCCTATGCATACTTTCTACAAGTTGAAACACCGTCTGCTAACATTGGCTGTATCGATAGCCATTATTAACTGCGCAAACAACATAGCGCATGCCCAAAACGCCAATGACTCGCTGCTTATAGCCACTACCGCATGGAAAAGCAAACCGATAAAAGAAGGAGTAGTATGGAAACAGGCACATTATACCCAGTTGTTTGACAGCGAGCAAGAAATCAACTTGGTAGAAGTAGATCTTAAAGACAAAAAATTGGGCTTAGCGCTGGAGGGTTTTTCAGATTCCTTGGCATTGACAAGCGCCATAGCACAAGCTGCCGATGCCACAGTCGCTATCAATGGCGGCTTCTTCGACATGACTAATGGTGGCGGAACTACCTTACTGAAAAAAGACGGCCAGCTTGTAAACAGCACTACCCTACTTTCCAAAAACGGAGAACGAACAGCGCGCTCGAATGGAGCACTCATGCTGAAAGGAAGGAAAACTTCCATCATCTGGCAAAATGATCTGGATAACCTTACATGGGATCTCAAATTAAAGGGAAAGAACATTATGGTCTGTGGCCCCATGTTGTTGAGTCAAACGCAAATAAACCCCCTTACCCAAGATGCTTTCAACGACAATAGACATCCCCGATCGGCGGTTGCCATTACCAAGGATCAGAAACTTTTACTCATAACGATAGATGGCAGAAATGCCAAGGCCCAGGGAATGAACCTCCATGAATTAGCTTATTTCCTGTATATATACGGTGCAAAAGAGGCACTCAATCTGGATGGGGGTGGTTCTACGGCCTTATATATAAAAGGTGAAGGTGTGGTCAATTATCCTTCGGATAATAAATTGTTTGACCATCTTGGCGAACGAAAAGTCGCCAATTGCATCTTAGTCTATTAAGTCAGGGACAAGCGTTCTTTCCACAATTGCTGTTCCTGTTCTTCCAAGAACGCGATATATGGCAACAAAAGATGTTTATCTGCCGCCTGCTTCTCGTCTATGTTTTCCAGATACGCGGGAATGAAACCAGCGCAGAAAGATGGCCCGCAAGAATAATGCTTGATACGCTCCAACTCATTCAAGCCTATCTCGGTAGCATGGCTATTCAGCACATCCTCAGGTATCTCATAATCGGCCCCTTTTTCAAAGCCGAGAAAATGAAACAACTTTCTTTTCCATACCACAAACAGCTTGTCTGAATCCACATTTTGACCAAAATGACCAAAAATGTCGTTCAATACTACCTTGCCCTTTTCCATTCCCAACAATGTGGGAATAAACATTTCAAGATGCCTCGCATACGCAAGGAAGCTCTCAGCGGACAACTCTTTCTCATAAAACCGTACAAGCACCTGAAAGAAATCATCAAAGGATAAAGAAGCATGAAGCTGCCCCAAACTCAAAAAAAACAGGCTATGCCTATTGGGAGGCCTGGAAAAAGACGGATAAATACCATGTTCACCAGGAGGAAAGGAAAAGTAGACTGAATCTTCTTGTTCCGTCAGTGCCTTATTTACCGCAACCCAAGAAGTGAAATCATGTACCAGACTACAATTGGCCGCTAGGTCCCTGTCCTTATTCCCATCTTTCTTTTTGGTTCCCACAACGACATCGCCCGTTTTAAGCATACCAACCGGACGGGAAAAACCACGTATATGCAAAAATAACGTTTGCTTGTTCGGCAAAACCAAAAGACCAAATCCTTTTGCATTATCGAACCATTTAATTGCACCTACAAACATGGAGAGTATTGTAATTTATTGAATATTGTAGTAAAATTTAATACCATAAATCGAAGAGAAGCTATACCTGTAAAACCTATAAACTATATTTCGCTCTAAATTAATACTTTATTATTTATTCCTAAAATGTTTTTGTTTTTTTATGTAAACCAAGCGCCTGAAAAAGGCCTTTTACAACGAATGTCTATTGATAAGTAAAAACAGAACTGACATAGAAGTGACCACACAAATGCCTAAAGTGAGGGATGTTTTTTACTTTCGTGTTAGTTTTGTGTTATACAATTTAAATTACATATGGCTAGAAAAGACTTCATGCAAGATCTCTTGGTACCATGCCTCTTCTTATTTTTTTTCAGTTTACTTGCAGGTGAAACGCTAGCTCAAGGCACAATATATTTTAGGACACAAGACTCTGTCATCACGAAGAATAAGGTATGGACTACGCCCGACACTTTATGGAAAGTAAAAAAAAACTTCCCGAGAGCTGCTACCGAATGGTTTTTAATACAGGCAGCACCCGCTTCCTTTAATTATTTTGTGAGAAAAGATCCCTACTCCCATATTACCGTTAAAAACTTCATTCAACACCTGAACCCAACTTATTGGGACTGGGATGACAATGAGTTTATGACCAACCAAATTGCGCACCCCTATCACGGGCATCTATATTTTAACGCCTTTCGTAGCAACGGCTACTCATATACGCAATCATCCCTTGCCACTTTGGCGGGAAGTTTTATTTGGGAAACTGCTGGCGAAACACAGTCACCTTCCATCAATGACCTGGTCAACACGAGCTTCGGTGGCGTTGTATTGGGAGAAATGACGCACCGCGTGGCTAACAATATTTTGAGCAGACCTAGCTACGGTATTGGCAGGCAAGTCAATGAGGCACTAGCATTCCTAGTCAATCCCATGAACGGACTGAACCGCCTACTCGATGGTAAATGGGGAAAATATAGAGGTGGTGGTATTCGCGATTCCTCATTTATAAGTGGCGAATTTGATTTTGGCTTAAGGCGCTTTGATTCTAGATCGGACGATGTATTGTCAAAGGGTAAAAATGGCGGCTATGGCCGCCTGCGCTTTATCTATACAGCTGGAGACAACGACATCAAAAAGCCTTTTGATGAATTTTACGTCAACATTGAACTGGGGAGAGACGACAGTTCCCTTATCAACACGTTAAACGTATACGGTTTGTTATATGGGCGCGAGATATGGAAAAAAAAACCAGGTAGACACATAGGAACTTTATCTGCCAACTATGATTTCTACCGAAATGAGGCATTTTTTTATGGTGCGCAAAGCATTAATTTCAACATGGCATCTACTTTTTCCCTAGGGAGAAAGAGTAGCGTGTCTACATTGATTGGCGGTGGCCCTGTATTGTTAGCGGCGGTACCAGATCCTTACCTGCTCTTTGGGGCCAGCAGAAATTACAATTATGGATCTGGAATCAATTTACGTTACGGGGGTGAGTTAAATCTGTTTGATCGGCTTAAGATAAGCTCTCAATACAACGGCGGCTTTTTCTTCACACTTAGCGGCAACCATTCGAATTATTTCATACATGCCGTATCTTCTGAGGCAAGTTTTAAATTCTACAAAAACCTTTCCCTAAACCTCAACTCGGGGTACTTCACCCTTCAGGGCAATTTCAGAGATTATGAAGACATTGACAAAACCTATCCTTTCATACGCATGTCCTTAGGCTACGCAGTCACTTTCTGACACAAAAACAAATTCCCTGCCCACGTGTTTAAAATAGTACCTAAAGACGCTAACATTTTGATAACCATATATAGAACAAAATTATGTCTCCATTTTTCCGAATTGTACACATCACTTCGCTCCTGCTTATTGGCAGTACACTTTTTGCCCAAGAGCAGGGAAAAGAATATCTTTCACTTATCTGGAAGACGGACAGTATATTGCCAATTCCAGAGAGCATATTGCTGGATAAGCCGAGCAGTGTGCTATATGTATCACTTATAGGCAAAGGTGATCGCTCTGCCCTCGACGGTAATGGCAGCATTGGCAAATTGAAAACAGACGGAACCGTACTAGATCTCCATTGGGCAACGGGGTTGAATTCTCCTAAGGGCATAGACACTCATGCGGACAAACTTTTTGTCGCCGACTTAAAGGAACTTGTTGTCATAGACTTAAAAAATGGAAAAACGATAAACAAATTTTCCGTACCAGAAGCTGGTATGCTAAATGATGTGACCTCCGCGTCCAACGGTTCCATATATGTTTCGGATTCCAATGGAGGCAGCATTTACAAGTTCCAAGACAGCTCCTATGTCAAGCTTTTAGACAACTTGAAAAATCCCAACGGCTTGTTGGTTGACAATGACACGCTCTATTACCTCGATAGTGGCAGCCTATACGCCTACGATTTGGAAGGAAAAAGTGCAAGGCTTATAGCCGAAGGCATGCTAACAAGTACAGACGGATTGCAAAAAACCAAGGAAGGTGATTTTCTGATTAGTTGCTGGATTGGTTCACTGTACTTTGTGAAAAAAGACGGAAAGGTTATCCAGCTACAAGATAGCAGAGACGAAAAGAAGAACACCGCAGACATTACCTTTGACAGTACTGAAAACATATTGTACGTACCCACTTTCCTTAAGAAGAGCATAGAAGCATACCGTTTTGACAACGGTTCGAAATGAGATCTTGACTAATAACAGACAATATAGAAGAACATCTACCGTTAGTATCTTTGATGATCAGGAAAATAGTCTTTGTCAAACACCCCGCTAAAATTCTAAAAGCTGCTGTATTTTCGCTTTTTTTTACCGTCATAGTCACCTTTACTTTTGCCACAAACAGAGAATCAGCGCATGTTTCTTATTCTCCCTATCCAGAGATCATAAAATATGCCAAGCAATGGTTAGGTGTAAAATATAAATATGGCGCGGCTCATCCAAATCAAGGTTTCGACTGTTCGGGATTTGTACACTACGTATATAAGCAATTCAACATTTCAATACCCAGAAGTTCAGCAGCAATAGGAAAAGTGGGAAAAACCATCCGATTGGAAGATGCAGAGGCTGGAGACATTATACTTTTTACAGGCACCAACCCTCGTAATAGACAAATTGGACATGTCGGAATCGTCGTCTCCAATGATGGAATCCATACCAAATTTATACACGCCAGCTCGGGCAAAGCCATGGCAGTAACGGAAACCCCACTTGAAGGTAGCTACAAAAAACGCTTCATCAAGGTTATCAGAGTTGCCTCCTGATTGTATTTTTTCAGAAAAAATTTTCCTCTAATCCCTTAGGATATTCCCACTGTCTGTGAAACGCCCATCTCCGGGTGAATTGTTCATTTCACAAAAACACCGCAAAACAACAATAACGACAAAAACGGAAGTCTGTTTGGTCGGAAATGCTTAAATTGCAAGCCACATTATTACAATTCACATATGAACGGATATTTAAAGCGATTGACGGCCTTAAGGGAGATTATGCGGGATCAAAAAATTGATGCCTATATCATTCCCGCTGCCGATCCCCATATCAGCGAATACCTACCAGCCCATTATCAATGCATTGCTTACGTATCTGGATTTACAGGTTCCGCCGGAACGCTGGTTGTTACCCAGGCATTTGCGGGGCTATGGACTGACTCCCGGTATTTCGTACAGGCAAAGGAACAATTAAAAGAATCTGGATTCGAACTAGTTAAACTGAAAGTACAAAAGGCTCCCGAATACATAGGGTGGCTTTCCGAAACACTGGATCAGGGAAGCACGGTCGCTTTTGATGGCAAATTGATTGCAGTAACTACTGCTAAGGAAATAATCAATTTCTTGCAGCCGCGCAAGATGATCATAAATGCCCGCGTAGACCTCCTAAAACAGATTTGGTCGGACCGCCCTTCCCTTCCACGGGCAGAAGCTTACCTTATACCTCCTTCCATTACTGGAGAAAACACAAAAAGTAAGCTCGACCGTGTACGACAATACATAGTTCGGCACGATGCCACCGCTCACCTTATCTCTTCTCTTGACGATATTGCGTGGCTATACAACATTCGTGGTGCTGATGTGAAATGCAATCCCGTAGTATTGAGTTTTTCGTATATCACCGTTGAAAAGGCCTATCTGTTTATCGACAAAAACAAGTTGCATCTAGAAGCCATAGAATCATTGGAAACAGATGGCGTTGAATTAAAGCCCTATGAAGATATCTTTGACTTTATCAGGTTACTCAATTCCGACGAAACGATTTTCGTTGATCCTGTAAAAACATGCTATACATTATATACGATGATCCCCCAATATGATCGTATCATTAAAGGCACTAACCCCACTACGCAGTTCAAGGCCATAAAGAACGAGGTAGAAACTGCCCATACGCGCCAGACCATGGTTAAAGACGGCGTAGCTCTTACAAAGTTTTTCATGTGGTTTGAAGAGCAGCTCAACGGAGGCTTACTTGACGAGCTTTCGATCGTGGATCAGCTGTTCGACTTCCGGAGCCAGCAGGAAAGTTTCGTGAATGACAGTTTTGACACTATTGCCGCATATGGCCCGCATGCGGCGCTGCCACATTACAAGCCCACAGCAGACAGTAATTCCAACATTGGCACTTCAGGGCTTTTCCTGTTGGACTCAGGCGGGCAATACAAAACGGGCACCACGGACATCACTCGTGTAGTACCTTGTGGGCCTACAAATGCCGAAGAAACGAAAGACTATACGTTGGTACTAAAGAGCTTGATAGAGGGCAGTACGATCCTATTTCCCGAAAGCAGCAGGGGCTATCAAATAGACGCCATTACCCGCAAGGCCCTTTGGGACCATTTGTATAATTACGGTCATGGAACAGGACACGGTGTGGGTTTCTTTCTCAATGTACACGAAGGCCCACAAGTATTTAACCCTTCCAACAATGATACCATCATCGAAGAAAATATGATTACCTCTATCGAACCTGGTCTATACAGAGAAGGACGGCACGGAATTCGAATCGAAAACCTGGTGTTGAGCAAAGATGCAGGTACCAGTGAATTTGGAAATTTTATGGGCTTTGAAACTTTGAGTCTATGTTATATCGACACTAGTTTGATTGAAAAAGAGCTTCTTGAGCAAAAACATCTATCGTGGCTTAATGAGTACCATCAGCAGGTGTACGATGCACTTTCACCGTACCTCAATGAAAAAGAAAGGCAATGGCTCAAGGAGAAGACCAAAAACATTTAAAGAACAACAGAAAACAAAACCAAATGCCACATCCTATTCCACCAGCAAAAAACACCCCAGCAAGTGCTTTCGACCGCCTATTGGAAGTGCTAAACACTCTCAGGGAGGAATGTCCGTGGGACAAGAAACAAACCATGTTGTCCTTGAGGCACCTTACAATTGAAGAGACCTATGAACTTGCCGACGCAATATTGGAAAATGACCTCAACGAAGTAAAAAAAGAGTTGGGCGATATCATGATGCACCTTGTATTTTATGCGCGTATCGCATCGGAAACCAACGCTTTCACCATTACAGACGTATTAAATGGCGTTTGCGACAAACTCATTAGCAGACATCCCCATATTTATGGCGATGTTTCGGTAGCAAATGAGGAAGACGTAAAACGCAATTGGGAACAACTGAAACTGAAGGAGGGCAACAAGTCTGTGTTAGCGGGCGTACCGGAATCCTTACCTGCATTGGTAAAAGCATATCGTATCCAAGACAAGGTAAGGGGTGTTGGTTTTGACTGGCAGGAGGCTGCCGAAGTGTGGGGCAAAGTAGAAGAAGAGATGCAAGAGTTCAAACAGGAGTTTGACGTATCGCAAGAAAAAGCCATAGACAGCGAAAAGGCAGAGGCCGAATTTGGCGACCTGCTCTTCTCCTTGGTAAACTATGCCCGCAAAATAGGAATCAATCCCGAGACAGCATTGGAGCGAACGAACAAAAAGTTCCGAAAACGCTTCACGTACCTGGAAGAACAGGCCAAAGCAGATGGAAAGGAACTAAAGGATATGACCTTATCCGAGATGGATAGCTATTGGAATCAGGCCAAGAACCTATAAGGTGATCTATAAATGGATTAACAAATATTTATGCTATGAGCCACCAATTGTTGCATGAAGTATACCGATACCCAAGCCTTTCGCAGTCGGACTTGGAAAAGATCATGGCCCAGCATAAACGAATATCTTTTCCAAAACATAAACACCTGCTCAAAGCAGGCCAAATGGCAAATGCCTATTATATCATTGAATCTGGATTGGTGCGCTCTTATTTATATGATTTTAACGACAATGAAATCACCACCGATTTCATCCTGGAAGGCGAAATAGCAAACGAGGTTGCCTCCCTATTTCAACGCATCCCTACGAAGATATATATGCAGGCTCTGACGGATGTAACGGCTTGGAAAATCGATTTCGACATCTTTCAGGAACTTTTCCTCTCCATACCCGCTCTCACAGAGTGGGGCCGCGCCTGGATGACCACCCAGCTAGTGCTATGCAAGAAAAGAGCCACAGAGATGATCACGGATTCGGCAGCACAGCGCTATGCCCAGTTGATGAAGGAAAAACCACAAATAATACAGCTTGCCCCTCTCAAACATGTTGCTTCCTATCTGGGAGTGACCGACACCTCCCTAAGCCGGATCCGAAAAGAATTTGCCCTCTCCAGATAAAACTTATCTTAAGGCAAGTTTTTCTTTCATTGGTACTCCTATTTTTGGCTTCTAGACTACATGATTAAAAAAACCTTGATCGGTATATTTCTATCAGGGCGAATCGTTAGGCGATAAAAAAAATTAATATATAAATAAACCTATAAATTGTAATTTCAATGGCAACATTAAATCCCTATTTGAACTTCGACGGCAAGGCCGAAGAGGCATTCACTTTTTATCAATCTATATTCGGCGGTGAGCTATTCATCCAGAAAATGGGCGATGCACCTGGTATGGAACAATTGCCCGAAGAAGAAAAGAATTATGTGATGCACGTTTCATTGCCTGTAGGAGATAATTTACTTATGGCATCAGATTGCCTAAAATCGCAAGGGCATGAACTTCGTATAGGCAATAACTGCTACATTTCACTCGCGCCAGATAGCCGCCAGGAGGCCGACAGAATATTTGCTGCCCTAACGGAAGGAGGCACCGTAGAGATGCCTTTGGCCGATATGTTCTGGGGCGACTATTTTGGCTCGTTAAAAGACAAATTTGGCATACAGTGGATGATCAATTACAATGACAAAACTCCATAAGAACAGCAAATCATATTGCCCGTCGACAGAGCACACCCAAAAAAAGGAAGAACTCTGAGAGACAGGACAAACCACTTGGAGCATGGCAGATTTCTGCCGTGCCTCTCTTCTCCTCACACCTAGGTTTTCAAATATTTTTTGCCATTATGTATTTAAATACTATTTTTGCTTCGCTTTATAAAAGCCGCCTCGGTAGCTCAGCTGGATAGAGCAACGGTTTTCTAAACCGTGGGTCACAGGTTCGAATCCTGTCCGGGGTACAAAACTATTTACCGTAAGTTGAACGTATGTTCGTCTTGCGGTTTTTTATTTTAAGAAAACTTCACCAGCACTCGTATTAGGCAAAGAACAGAAAATGAGGACATAGTTTGGGGCATACCATTGCATACTTTGCGATGCAGTCAATTCGGCATACGTATATTCAAAATGTCTGCTGAACCAGCCGAAACGAAGCCTATTTATATATTTAATAGTCCTCATAATAATTGTTCAGGATGGCCATGAGTTTGTTCAAATTCAAGCTTTCATGGCCGATCCGTCACCGTATTTCACTATGTGAAAGAAAAGCTTAAAATAGATAGCATAATAAGCTAAAGTACCTGAGTAGCCTCGCCATACGCAAACCTTCACGTTGTTTTCATTGGTTGTTTCCATAATTTTGATCTATTAATTGATAAAATTAAATTCAATCAACTTTCTTGAACCTGCGCCAGTAGCTGGATTCATCACCTATCCCATATGCCAATACAAGATAATGCCCATCAAAGCTAAACACAGCTGGCATGGCATTATCATATCCAATTGGGCGGCAATCAAAATCTGTGGTCAAACTACCATTGGCACGTTGCTCATATGTACCCGTGCATGGCGGGTCTGCCTCATAAGATATAATGGCTCCGTCTGACGTCAATTCCAAGATAAAGGCTTCATCTTTGGAAACCTGTTTCCAGTCGTTGTTCATTTCCTCGGTGTAATACAAATCCGTGGTAACTGTTTGGTGAAGTACCCATTTTCCATGTAACGTTGTTTTTTGGTCGTCATTCTTGTCACAAGCACTAAATGCAAGGGAAAGGAGCATCAGGGACATAACTCTCATATTCAAAAAATTGGTTATAATGGCAAACGTGTATATATCTGAAAATGTTACATTAATCCAAAAATCACACCCGACATAATGAGAATCGGATCTGCTTTTTCGACAATAAATAAACGGATCTTTGGTCAGTTGCTTTTTGACAACATAATGGTTGTCAATAAACTTTCTCTCGATTTTGTGATGGACACAAATTTTCACATTGTAGGTGCTATCCGCTTTCTTGTGATGTTCAAATACCTTAGCGCTAACGGTTGCCATAATTTTCAATCACCACACAAAAATTTCCGTTACCTATTTGTTACGGTTTTGCGTGAAGTTCAACAAAAAACTATGTAAATCACACCGATTCAGGGTATCCAATTTGGCAAGCGCAGATGTTCCCAATCTGTCCTTAGAAACGAAAAAAAGCCGTTTTTCCGTGCGAAAAAACGACTTTTTGATGTGGTGACCCCGGAGAGGCTCGAACTCTCGACCCACTGATTAAGAGTCAGTTGCTCTACCAACTGAGCTACGGAGTCAATTGCTTTTTTAATTAAGCGAGGCAAAGATAGGTTTTTCTTGATTTAAAATGAAAGTATTTTTCCAGTTTGACTCCTAGATCACCCCATATACCTGAATGACAGAATCATTAAATCACAAAAAAGCTTATCAACACGTTTAATCCATGACCGTTCTTATGATTTTTTAACAACTAAATTGAGCAAAATAACGATTCAATAACGCATATTTGTCCCATGTTTAAAAGGATAAAAAACCAGTTTATACGCTATACCGTCATCATTATTTATTTCGTCATCATCTTTATATGTGCTATAGAACTCAATTTCCTTTGGCTTTTCGGATATACTCCAAGTAATAAAGATATCGAAATGCCCACACTTCATGTCGCTTCCGAACTCTACACGGCAGACGGAAAGCTTATTGGGCGATATTTTAAAGAAAACCGCTCACCTGTTGCTTATGACAGCATATCACCTAATATCATCAACGCCTTGGTTGCAACCGAAGATATCCGTTTTTTTTCACATAAGGGTGTCGATTTCAGGGCCATCGTATCGGGCCTGGTTTCCTCTGCCCAAGGAGACAAGCGCGGCGGCAGCACCATAACTCAACAGCTGGCAAAAAATCTATACAAAACACGCTATACGCAATCCGGCGGTCCGCTTAACAAAGTACCGGGGTTAAGAATGATCGTTATTAAGATAAAAGAGTGGATTACGGCCTTCAAGCTGGAAAGAAAATACAGCAAACAGGAAATCTTGACTATGTACCTCAATACAGTCACCTTTGGCAACAACACATACGGTATAAAAACAGCCGCAAGACGGTATTTCGACAGCTCCACATTGGATATCAATGCACCGCAGGCCGCATTGCTTATAGGCATGCTGAAAGGTACAACGCTATACAATCCCGTTAGAAATCCAGAACGGGCCCTCGAGAGAAGAAACGTGGTGCTATATCAAATGGAACGAGCAAAATTTATAACAGATGAACAATACAAGCAATACAAAAGTCAAGAGCTCAATCTGAGCATTGGTTTAGTGAGCGAATCTGGCAAAGAAGATTCCTACCTACGAGGCGCGGTAGAAAGGCTCATTGAGAAATGGTGTGAAGACAATGGGTATGATCTATATGAAGACGGGCTGAAAATCTATACCACCATAGACTCCAGAATGCAGGCACATGCGGAAAAAACGGCCTATGAACAAATGGAAGTACTGCAAAAAAGGCTCAACAATGCCTGGGGTAGCGAGCTGCCTTGGCGCGACTCGCAGGGCAACGTTATCCCAAATTTCTTGGAAAACCTGGCTAAGAAAACTTCCATCTATACCTTTCTGAAAACTAAATATGGCGAGCGTGAGGACAGTATAAAACATTACCTAGAGCAACCTAAGCCCATGCAGGTTTTCACCTGGGATGGCATGAAGGATGTAGAATACAGCACCATGGACTCACTAGCCCATTACGCCAAGTTTCTAAATGTAGGAATGATGGCCATGGATCCTTACTCTGCGGAGATCAAGGTATGGGTAGGCGGCATTAATCACAACTACTACAAATATGATCATGTCAATCAAGCCAAACGACAAGCAGGCTCCACATTTAAACCCTTCGCTTATCTCACGGCACTGCAGCAAGGAATGTCTCCCTGTGACAAGTTTGTAGACAGAGCCGTAACCATAAAATATACGGAAAAGGGAGAAGAAAAAATTTGGGAACCAAAAAATGCCGATTGGAATTTCAGCGGCATGGACATGTCATTACGTTGGGCCATGGGAAGATCCATTAACTCGGTCACTGCCCAAATAACGGAAAAAGTGGGTTGGGACAACGTGGTAAAGACAGCCCATGAATGTGGCATCACAAGTCATTTAGAATCCGTTCCCTCCGTCAGTTTGGGTTCTAATGATGTCACTGTGTACGAAATGGTAAATGCATATAGCACCTTTCTGAACAAGGGCAGGCACAGCGAACCTATCTTGGTAAAAGAAATCACGGACCACGATGGCAAGTCCCTCGCGACATTTGACGCAAAATCCAAGCAAGTAATGAGTGAAGAAGTCGCATGGCTGATGACCTATATGCTTCGTGGCACCATGGAAGAACCGGGAGGAACATCGCAAGCCTTATGGGAATGGGATTTATGGAAAAATGGAAATCAAATAGGTGGTAAGACTGGCACGTCTTCCGATTACGTGGATGGCTGGTATATTGGTATAACCAAAGACTTAGTAACTGGCGTTTGGGTGGGCAACGATGAACGGAGTATCCATTTCAGAAGTTCTGCAACCGGCGAAGGAGCCCACACCGCGCTCCCCATTTTTGGGAAATTCATGGAAACATTGTACCATGACCCGACAAGTGGCTATCAATATGGCCCACTCCCGGCCCCTACTGTCCCCATCACCCGCAAATACGATTGCCCAAGTCCAAGAATCATCGTGAGAGACACGGTAGAAACAGATACCATAATACCTCTCCGTCCCACCGTTGCCCCTATACATGATGATGATGAATTGGACAGGATAATGAATGAACTTCAAAAGAAACAACAAAGCCAATGATGTGCAATCTCTCGACTCATATGTTAAATTAGTTTTTTAAATGCAGTATATTTTCTAGATTAGCATCAAATCCATTCATATACGAACCATATGAAAAATATAGACGTAAAGACCATAATCAAACGCCATTGCCCAATACTTTTATCCATAGGTTTATCGATCTTTTTATGTTATCCAAGCTCGTTATACGCTCAGTATTTTGGACAGAATAAAATGCGCTATAAGACACTGGATTTTAAGGTAAAATCTACGCCGCATTTCGATTTCTACACCTATCTGAACAACGACAGCCTGCTCAGGAGATTTGCACAGGAAAGTGAGTTGTGGTACGAACTTCACCAGCAAGTTTTCAGGGACACCTTTGAAAGGAAAAACCCGCTCATCCTATATAACAACCATCCAGATTTCCAGCAAACAACTGCTACCTCTGGAGAAATCAGTGTAGGGACGGGTGGTTTCACGGAAGGCATGAAAAACAGGGTGGTGATGCCCCTGATGCAAATAAACAACCAGACACGGCACGTGCTAGGTCATGAGCTGGTGCATGCTTTCCAGTACCATTCCCTCATGGAGGGAGACTCCACTCGATTGGAAAATATTGGTAACCTTCCATTATGGATGATAGAAGGCATGGCGGAATACCTTTCCATAGGCAAAAAAGATGCCTTCACTGCCATGTGGATGCGCGATGCCTATTTAAACAAAGACATACCTACGCTAAGGGATTTGACCGAAAGTGGGCGGTATTTCCCCTATAGGTATGGGCAGGCATTCTGGTCTTATGTAGGTGCCACATATGGCGATACGGTCATTGTCCCACTTTTCAAAGCTACCGCAAAATATGGCTATCAAAACGCCATTCAATATATATTTGGATATGATGAACCCACGCTTTCTGGATTGTGGCGCAGTAGCGTAGAGAATGCTTATGCTCCGCTATTGAAGGATACAGCACAAACTCCTTTGGGAAACATGGTCATCAACAACAAGAATGGCGGCAATATGAACGTCTCTCCAGCCATTTCTCCTGACGGAAAGTTGATAGCTTTCCTGTCCGAAAAAGAACTTTTCAGTATAGACCTATTTTTAGCTGATGCAAAAACTGGAAGGATCATCCGAAACCTGAGTAGTAGGCAAAGCAACTCCCATATTGATGAATTCAGCTATATCGAATCTGCGGGCTCATTTTCTCCCGACAGCAGAAAATTTGCGTTCAGTATCTTTAGTGGAGGAAGAAACAAATTATTGATAGTCAATGTCGAGAACGGCAAAACCATCATGACGGAGGGCATGGGCGATGTAGGTGAATTTTCTAATATCACTTGGTCGCCCGATGGAGTACACGTTGCCTTTTCGGGTCTCAAAGAGGGACAAAGCGACATTTTTATGTACAACATAGAAAACAAGACGCTTACGCAGCTTACGAATGATCCTTATTCGGATTATCAACCCAGCTTTTCTCGAGATGGAAAAAAGATCGTTTTCAGCACCGATAGACTTTCATATCGTGGAGAAGATGGGGAGGTAGCGATACCGATGACAATAGCTGTTTTGGATATCCAATCAAAAGCAGTTTCAGTAATTGATGTGTTTCCCAGAGCAAACAATCTCAATCCGCAATTCGGCAGTAACGATGAGCATATTTATTTCCTTTCCAACCGCGACGGTTTCAGAAATCTATATAAATATACCTTGGCTGATGAAAAAGTGGAACAGCTCACCGACTATTTTACGGGTATAAGCGGTATTACCGAATATTCGCCGGCGCTGAGCGTTTCCAATGAAGACGATATCATTTACTCCTATTACCGGTCTCAGCGCTACACCATTTACAATGCCAAACCCGAGGACTTCAAGGCCACCGAGGTCTCCCCTACCGAGGTCGATTTTACGGCAGCTATGCTTCCCCCTCCCCAGAGCTATGGGGTAGATGTCGTAAATACCAATCTGGGCAATTTCAATCTCTTTCGAAGAATAAATAGTTCTTTGATAAAACCCATACCCTACAAACCAAAATTCCAACTGGATTACCTACAGGGAAGTGGCGTGGGAGTAGCGGTGGGCAGTCGTTACGGAGCCGGGCTTGCCAGTGGTGTGCAAGGCATATTCTCTGACATATTGGGCCGCAACCAGCTGTTTGCCGGACTGGCCATCAATGGGGAAATATATGATTTTGGTGGACAATTTGCCTATATCAACCAAAAAAGCCGTATTGGCTGGGGCGGCTCCGTTTCGCATATACCCTATATGTCGGGACTAATGAGCTATGGGCAGGAAACCATCAATGACATCACGTACCTAACGGAAAACACCGATATTATCCGGACATTCCAAACACAAGTCGATGGTTTCGCCATGTATCCCTTCTCTAGAACTACCCGTTTTGAGTTGGGCGCTGCTTTCGCCCGATATGGTTACCGCATTGACCGCTTTACCAATTATTACCAAAATGGTTATTACTTTGTTGGCAGCGACAGAAGACGAATATCCAACGAGGAGGCCTCCGCCACCTATGGAGGAAATTTTGAAAGTTTCACCTTACCGCAAGTGAACGCTGCATTTGTGGGTGACAATTCATTCTTTGGAGTGGCCGCACCGCTGAACGGTTATAGGTATAGGCTAGCAGCAGAGAAGTACTTTGGGCGGTTCAATTTTACGGCATACACGGCAGATCTAAGGAAATACAACCGTTATAAGCCCGTCACCTTAGCTGCCCGTGCTTATACATACATGCGTGTAGGGGACGGAGAAGACCGGTTGTTCCCGTTGTTTATTGGCTATCCGTTCTTGGTACGCGGTTACGAATCTGGATCATATTATAATAACAGCAATAGCTACTCAAACTCCAATGGATTAAATCAACTGATGGGTAGTCGAATGGCAGTCTTCAACCTGGAGGCGAGATTGCCATTCACTGGCCCGGAAAGACTGGCACAGATAAAGTCGGGTATGTTTTTCTCCGATCTGAATGTGTTTTTTGATGCAGGTATCGCATGGAGTGCCGGTGACAAGCTCACCTTCTCAAACCCTCAAAAGGTAGGAGAACAGCAATATATTGATAGTTCCAACGGCGAAATAGTTACGGTAGATATATACGAAAGAGCACCAGTGATGAGTGCCGGCATATCCCTTAGGGTCAATGTATTTGGTTATTTTGTGCTAGAGCCATACTATGCTTTTCCATTCAATAGATCCGATATAAAAGCCGGAACCTTCGGGCTGAACTTTGCCCCTGGATGGTAGTTTACTCAACAAAATCTTCCTAGAAAGACTATCGTATTTGGATAGTCTTTCTAGGAATGAAAAACGCGCGGCATACTGCTCAATTGCACCCCTGCTGTTAGCATTCTCTCCATATCCAAACCAATACTGAGATCTATCCAGTCTGTATTGATCGCCCTTATTATGCGCTCCTTTTGAGGACGAGTATATATCTTAAGAGTATTAAATCGCTTCAAAGCTATATCTTCTCGGTCATATTCTTCAAAATAGACCAAACGAGAAACCTGATTCGGAGAGTCAAAAAAAAGTTGCTTATTACGCTTATAGAATTGTACAGTGCTCAATAAATCACCCGTAAGGCCAACATGTAAGCTTCTTCTATTGCTGTCGGTAAGAATATAAACGAATTGCTTCATGATAAAAATCTAACTAAAATTTCCTAAAACCAAAATAAGTTACTAACTTTATTGGCACAATATTACTAACAATTTTAGTTAAAACAAATTTATTTAGAAAAAAATGTCCAATATAGCATCCAATCTGAAGTATCTGCGCAAGAAAAAGAAAAAGCTTACGCAACAGGAATTCGCAGAAGCTATGAATATAAAACGCTCTTTGGTAGGAGCTTATGAAGAAGACCGTGCTGAACCTAAATATGAATTATTGAAGAAATTTGCCGATTTCTTTGAGTTGACAATGGATGAGTTAGTCAATGAATCCATTGATGATAAATGGAAGCGAACGCCAAAAAGTGACAGTTCCAATCTACGAATACTAAGTATTACGGTAAACGAAGATGAACAAGAAAACATTGAATTAGTCCCTGTAAAAGCAAGTGCTGGGTATTTAAATGGTTACGCAGATCCAGAATACATTAGCGAGTTACCCCGTTTCAATCTCCCTATTTTCAAACAAGGAACATACCGAGCATTTGAGATAAAAGGTGACTCCATGCTTCCCTTGCAACCTGGCACCATCATCGTTTGTGAATATGTAGAACAATGGAACGACATCAAACCGGGTCAAACGTACGTAATTATCTCCCAAAGCGAGGGGATTGTATACAAAAGAATTGCTTACAAATTTAAGGAAGACAAGGGACTTAAATTGCTATCGGACAATAAGGTCTACGACCCGTACTGGATCGCTCCCGACGATATCCTTGAAATATGGAAGGCCAAAGCTTTCATCAGCACCAATTTCCCAGAGGTTGCTGCAGAACCAACTCTTGAGTCGCTTACCAACATGATGTCTGATATACAGAAAACGATAAAAAACATGAAGAATTAACTTCCAAATAAAGGTGCCACTGAAGTCGGTGGCACCTCTTCAAAAACCAGTAGTCAAAACCTTCCGAGAAACAATAAAGTTTTGTATGACAACCTTACCCTTCCATTTTCTTCATGGTTATCAAAAAGTTTCTTCAGTTCCTTCTTCAAACCGCCGTTATCTTTCTCTTCATTTGGCATGTAAGAATAGGAATAGGTCCTACCCAGTAGTTGGGTGTAATCAATAAAGGTTTCATAATTATAGATTTTCTTAACAATTTGATCATTCCCGAAAAAAGAAGCGAGGTTTTCACCTCTCTGATTCCTTTCGTTAAATGCCGTTAAATCTGTCGAGAAAGCTTCTAAAACTTTCTCATATTCCCTTTCAAAAGCGGACATATTACTTCTCATATTCCAGATAATGGCTACCGCCCCGCCTTGTCTTATTATTCGCTCAAACTCTATCCTGGTTTTATCAAAATCAAACCAATGAAAGGCTTGGGCACAAACAATCAAGTCTATTGCATGATCGGGCAATCCAGTTCGTTCAGCTTCGCCATTCATCAAATGGCAATTAGCCAGGGCTTCAAGGTGAGCACCGGCCTTATGCCGCATTTCTACATTTGGCTCCACAGCATATATGGTACAGCCCCATTGGGCCAATTGCTCCGTAAAAATGCCCGTGCCAGCCCCAATTTCGGCGACCGTCATGTTGGGAGTCACACCAAGCTCCTGTCGCAGAAAATCCATCATTTCAACAGGATAAGCCGGTCTAAACTTATCATATTTATCTGCTCGCAAGCTAAATCTCTCCGTGTTCTTCATAAATGCTAATTGCCATAAAGATGCCACAACATAACGTATTATCCAAATATTTTACAAAGCATAAAGCCCCTGCTTTTGGCAAGGGCTTTATCAATTGGCGTTTACTCTATCGGCAATATACCGTCAATAAACTTTTACCATAAATACAAAGTCCTGAATTTTCTTTATCTGCTCCGCCCTATTCAGCTTACCCAAATTATTTCTTTTATTGAGCACGATTTGCTCGCCTTCCACGTCTGCCAGTTCCTCCAAACTCTTCAGAAGAAATTTGGTCTTTATCGCAAAAGCAGCTCCATCCGCCTGCGTCTGCTTTCCCTTAACGATACCTATTATATTACCATGGTTATCCACCAATGGTCCGCCGCTGTTACCTGGATTCACGGGAATAGAAACCTGATAGGCAATGGTGTCTCCAGCGTAATCTGATTGACTACTTAGATACCCTCTACCATATACCGCCTCATCCCTTGGGAAACCAATTGTAAACACATCCTCTCCTATATCCGAACTCCCCTTTTTGAAAGTGTAAGGTATTGCTGCAAGGCCCTCAAAGTTTGGATCATCTATCTGAAGAATGGCTATATCGTAGCTTTTATCCATATGAACCACTTTGGTTTTATACGATTGCCCATCATTGCCCTGCACATAAATAGAATCTGCCCTATCCACCACATGGTAATTCGTCACCAGATAGCCATCAGAAGAAAGTGCAAAGCCAGTAGCACCATAATGACTGGGATTTATCCCCTTGTCCTTCTCCGTACCGTCACTATTCTTCTTGTTGAATTCTTTCACCAAGGCGTTCTGGCGCCTAGCTATACTATTCATATCCCTTCTCAAGGCAGAATACTGGGACGAATTGTCCTTTACATTGGTAAAATAGCCTGTCAGCCACAAGGTCGAAAAAACGGCCAAAAGAGCTACAGAAGCCGCCACCAAGGAGTTGATCTTATATTTGTTCCAGATACGGACTACTACCGGTTTGTGCGGTTTGGCACTTAGCCTAATTTCGTTCATATCCAATTCGGCATGGATGGCATCCATTTTCTGCTGCAAATTGACCCTATCTCCGTACAAGCCGAGATATTTGAGAAAACTTCTATGTTCTTCCAACTGAGTTTGCGCATAAGGAGTATCATTGCAATAGCGCTCAAATTCTATTTGCTCCCTTTGACTTAGCTCCCCTTTAAGGTAAGCATCGGCCCATTCCAAAAATTCCTGATCGCTTCTCATCCCTGCTTATTTTCTATTTATATGGCACTGATCTGATAAGATACGACGCCCAAAAATGCAAATTAATTAAAAAACAACTTCTTAAGCCGCTGCAGGCATTTATATTTCTGCGTTTTGGCATTATCAGTGCTAGTATAACCAAACTTATCGCTGATATCCTGCATAGACATATTGTAGATATAGAAATCTTTCAATATGCTTTGGCAGGGTTCACCTAAACGCTTCATAGCAGCTTCCATCATAAAAAATTGCTTGTCACGTTCTTCCATCCATTCTATCTCATTCACCAAGGGGATAGAATCTTCAAAATCCTCTATATTGAGACTATATCTATCTTTTTTCCCCAGTCGCTTAAGCCATAAATTGCGGCAGATAGAATAAATAAATGTTTTTAGCTGGCATTTCAGATCCAGCTTCTGCTGTCCTATCCTGTCGTAAAGCGCAATAACAGCCTCCTGAAATATATCTTTGGCATCATCTTCCGATCCACTATTATGAGTCACGAAACGCAGTGCCATAGGATAAAATTGCTTATATAAAATCTTTAACGTGTCTGAATTTCCTCGTTTAATACCTTCCAACAACGATACGTCATCAGCTACGGTCTGCTGCTTTTGCTCTTTGCTCACTTATTAATACACTTAATTGATAAATGGTAACCCAAATTTATTCATTTTATCGCTATTTATAACTATGATCCCCTCTTTACTTCATTGAGTTTGATATCGGCCATTCACCATCTAAACAAAATATATTACTGACAAGCAGCTATTTAAACTAAACAAATCCAGCAAAAGGCAAGCCCGAAAAGAAAAAAATAAAATTGTTGGGTTACCTTTATAGCTTTAGAGGTATAAAAGGTAAATGTAAAACAAGTTATTGTTTAATTAAAACTGGAGATTATAATGAAAAACGCATTCAAATTTGGATTTTTTGGCTTAGCATTGGCCATTGCAGTAGCATCTTGTGGTGGTTCTGAAAGTAAAACTGAAGAAACTGCAGACACAACTATCGAAGTAGTTCCTACACCAGATGATACTTTGGAAGTTGTTACTGACACAGTCGTTACTACCGATACAATCCAATAAGAAAAAGAACAATTTAATAAAAAAAAACAATTAATTAACAATGAAAAATCTATTCAAATTTGGCTTTTTGGGCCTTGCTTTAGCACTAGCTGTAGCAGCTTGCGGTGGTTCTGAAACCAAAACCGAAGAAACTGCAGACACGACTGTAGAAGTAGTTCCTACACCAGATGACACTATTGAAGTTGTTACTGATACTGTTGTTACTACTGATACTTTAGCTGAAGACACTGATCACTAAGCTGAAAAGTATTTTTTCAAGAAAAGCCATTTGCTAATAGCAAATGGCTTTTCTTTTTATTACCCGCTTTCCAAAAGCGCTATTTATCCAGTCTTTTGTCTTTTAACAAAGCCTTACAGATTCTCTTGACCAATACTGGTCCCTCATATATAAACCCGGTATATAACTGGATTAAGGATGCACCTGCTGCAAGCTTCTCCTTGGCATCTTCTGCATTGTGAATACCTCCTACTCCAATTATCGGAAAAGATCGATTGGATTTCTCGGAAAGATATTTGATCACTTCGGTAGAACGCCTGGTCAAGGGGCGACCGCTCAGCCCTCCTATTTCCTTTGTCAGTTCGGGAGACGATCTCAATCTTTCCCTCGTTATTGTTGTATTGGTTGCTATCACCCCCGCAATCTTGGTTTCCTGTACGATACTGACAATGTCATCTAACTGACTGTCGGTCAAATCGGGAGCAATTTTCAACAAAATCGGCCTTACTAGCCCATTCTTGCCATTGCGCGATTGCAACGTATTCAAGATATGCATCAAGGGCTCTTTTTCCTGCAAATCCCTCAACCCCGGAGTATTGGGAGAGCTTACATTCACCACAAAGTAATCGACCACATCAAAGAGAACATCGAAACAGGTCACGTAGTCATCAACGGCTTTCTCATTAGGCGTACTTTTATTCTTGCCTATATTGCCCCCAATAATCAGCTTGTCTCTATGCTTCAACTGCTTCAAACGTTGTGCGGCAACCTCCACTCCCTGATTATTAAAGCCCATGCGGTTGATGATAGCTTCATCATCCACCAAGCGAAACATACGTGGTTTATCATTACCAGGCTGCGGCCTAGGTGTTACCGTACCGATTTCAACAAAGCCAAAACCCAAGTCTGCGATCTCTTCAACAAACTCGGCATTCTTGTCGAAACCAGCTGCCAACCCAACGGGATTCTTGAATGTAAGGCCAAAAACATGTCTCTCGAGACGAGGATCATCATAACAAAATGAAGAGCGAATTAATTTTGAGACACCGGGAACAAGACGCGTATTACGCAGCCCTGAAGTAACCGCGCGATGGGCATCCTCGGGTTGTAAAAGAAAAAAAAGGGGCTTCACCAATTGATACATGAGGCAAAGGTAAATAAATTTTCCACTTGTTATTAAAAGGATTTATTGACTCAAATAAAGCTTACGAAGTGTTGGCTGACCCTTAGTGACTAGGCTTACTTTAATTACGGATGGATTTGTGAGATAAAATCAGATGAATTTATTAAACCCGCGGTCTTAACATATTGCATGACTTCATTGTGTTATTATCCTTTTACTTTCGCTTTCCTCACTTTCCCGTTTTTGCCTTACTTTTGCGTTGCCGCCAAAAGACATCGAATACGTAAGCCTAATTATGGGAAATTTCCGAGATTCAGGATAGAATATACTAGTGCTTTTTCCGTTAAAAGCTTCTGGTGTAAGTATTCCGTAATCGTTTCTGTATTTAATTGTGCTTAGCATGTCATATACCGATAGCTGAAGGATAGCTTGTTTTTTTAGTTCCTTTTTTATACCGGCATTTAACGAGCCGAACCGACCAGTTTTTACAGTACCGTTATAGGTTGATGAATTGTAAAAACCCGACAATTCAAGAGATAAGTTGTCTGTCATTTTAAACAAGTGACTACCGTTAATGGAATAAAGTATTGTTTGCATATAAAAATTGTTAATTAACGGAAAGTATAAGACGATTAGGAAACAAAAAATTGTTGGCTGATAATTTTTCCCTGACTGACTTTATACACACATAACTCATCAATATTTCTTTTCTTGCCATCAATGAGAAAGGCAATGAAAAACCTAATTGTAAAATAGTTTTCTGCGTGAATAGCTTCTGAGATCTCTATGTTGTAGATTTCTACTTTAGAAAGAAACAATTTTTCAACCTCAATTAATCTCGACAACCCTTTTAACGGTTCAGGACGAGGATTGATTGGGTCGATACTTTCTGCGTCTTCACTAAAAAGATCCTCATACGCTTTTACAAACTGCTGATTTCTTAATAATTGAATAAGATGCCGCGAAATGGATGTTATTGTTTGCATTGTTTTTACTAAGTTAATTGTAGATTTATCGTGAATTCGTTTACGTCATTTATTACATTCATATGGTCCTTAAGGACAATTACTGTTCGCCTATTATTCCTTGTTGTTCCTGTACAAAATTATTAAGTACATAAGTAAGCATCCTTTCTACATTTTCGTGGGTATGCTGAAATGTCTTGGGAATCAATCTGAAATTTAGTTTTTCTAATATTTTAACGGACGCTGGGTTATGAGCAGATGGAAAAGCAGTGATCATGTCAGCCTCCATTTTTTCAAATCCAAAATTAATAACTGCTGCTAAGCCTTCTGCCATGATGCCTTTCTTTTGAAATTCAGGTAGCAATTCGTAACCGATTTCTAAAGAGCTATTATCTACATCATAATTCCAAAAGCATATCGCACCGATTAAAGCAGATTCACCTTTATAAGAAATCGCCCAAAACACACACGCATGCTCTTTAAATAGCCTTTCAATTTTTTGGATATAGGCTATCGCGTCATTTATACTCGTGAAAGGTTCTTTCCCTGTCAATCTTGCTACTTTAGGATCTGATCGTAGTTGGTAAATTGCCTGAGCATCTGAAAAGGATAATCTTCGTAGATTTAAACGTACGGTTTCTAATACAGGAAATATTGAAAAGTTAGTATTCATCTTAAAAAGGAGATAAGTTTTTGGCAATACCATTTTTATCAAATACTTGAATTAAAGGATTGCCAATGCTATCCACGATAATGCTTATCCTGGGCTTTTCATCCGGGCCATTAATAAACAATCCCGCATTGCCATTTTCTGTTATTAGTTTCAAACGTGAAATATTGCTACCTGGTGTACCAGATAAATCTTTATCCATAATCAGAATTCCTGCTCTAAAGTTATTTCCATTTAGATCCTCTTGAGATAATAACCCTATTGCATCTGCATTTGCATAATCAAAGGAAAGAGCGCGTAAGCCAGAATTATTCATTGTAGAAAGAGCAAGCCCACCTATTTCGTCCCCTTTTTCATCATAAAATATGATGCCAGCTGGAGCAATTTTTCTTTTATATTCCTTCCCTGCAATAATCGGGTTTGGCATCAGTTCTTGATTGGATATAACCATCCTGTTATTTCCTGCTTCATCAACAACATTAATACGCTTGACTGATATTTCCTCGAAAGAAGCCGTAGACCTGTTGTTGGAATTGAATGAGTAGATGAGCAACAGCGTAGTGACAGCCATGTAAATCATCATGAATAATTGTAAAAAGTTCTTTTTCATGTTAGTATAAATAAATAATCCGAATAAAATCCCACGGTTTATGGCTATTAATCTTTGGTCAAAAAATCAATAATCAAATTTTCAAATTTATCCTTACTCTGGATATTCGTAAGGTGAACTACAGGAAGTATTACAACTTTTCTACTTCTTCGGGAATTACGAGAAGCAAGGTGCAACCCGATTCGGACTTAACGGCATGTTTAGAATTAGGTGGCGTAAACAAGTAGTCTCCTTCCTCCAATAAAGAACCTTCAATTTCACAACTTCCCTGTAAAACAAAAATTTCTTCTCCAGCCGGGTGATTGTGGTACGGATATGATGAACCAGGTTCAAACTTTAATAAGATGGTAGTAGATCGTTGTTTTTCCTTATCAAACCGAAGTGATTTCACAAATACACCTTTGTAATGAATGCCCTCTTCTACTAAAGCTGTCCATACCTTTTGTTCCGATCTTACGATGTAAGCATCAATGTTCTTTTTCATTTTTTTGTTTTTTTATTTTTCAGCATGAAGGCCAATATGATTTCCTTCCGTGTCTTCTACTATGGCTATAAATGCAGCCGGAATTTCTGTTTTTGTTGTAATAACTTTTCCTCCCGATTTTTCAACCCTATCGAGAACTTTCTGAAGTTCTGGATAGGCATTTAGATAAACAAGTGTTCCTTTATTTGAAGGAAATCTGCTGTCAGATTTGATCAGTACTCCGGTTATTCTTCCTGACTTTTTGCCTATTACACTCACTTGTTCGCTGAAAGTGCCAATTGAAGAAATGCCTTGTTTCATTACTAGTCTTTTTTGATTGTTGTCTTGCGCAATAGCATGAAACCCCAGAATTAGGAGTGAGATTATTGAGTAAGTTTTAAATACCTGTTTCATCTTTTTAGATTTATAATTGTTCTCTCAATATTCATTTTAAGAACTAAATTCACGGAACAATATTAATACTTTTTTTTATAAAACGTACAGACTTGTCTGTTTTATTTTTTATTTTTGCAAAAACAATATTAGAAAATGTCAAAAGCAAGGGAACGGATTTTATGTGCCACAAAAACCCTGTTTTATAAGCAGGGATATAATGCCACAGGAATTAATCAGGTAATAGAAGAGGCTGATATAGCAAAATCAACGTTGTTTCAGCATTTTGCTACTAAAGAAGATTTATGCAAACATTATTTGCAGCAAACAAGTGATGACACCATTTCCTATCTGGAACAGCTGCTTTCGGGTAAAGGAAGTGAGAAAACCAAAATAAACAAGCTCTACGAGAATCTTCGGAATGATGTTATCAATAAGGAATTTCGAGGATGTCACTTTCACAATATTATCTCCGAAATCTCCGATAAGAATGAAGTACTATTCCCTATTGTACAAACACACAAAGAAAAATTGCGGATGATTTTTCATAAAATATTTGAAGCGGATACCGACAAATCTTTTGCTGATTTCGCATTTATACTTTTTGAAGGCACCCTGATCCAATGTCAAATACAGCAACAGCAATGGCCAATTGATAGTGCCAAGCAAACTATGAACAAATTATTGGAAGAAAGACAAAAAGCATGAAGCAGGGAATAATTCATATTGTTATGATTTTCATTCTATTGACAATAATCCACATGGAAAGCCATGCCCAAACAGTAAATAATAATAGGATGAATACTGTCTATTACAAAACAGTCGAGGTAAACGGACTCGAAATTTTCTATATCGAAGCAGGCGATAAGGCAAATCCCACTCTCTTGCTCTTGCATGGATTTCCTTCCTCGTCTTTTATGTTCCGTCATTTGATCCGTGATTTGAAAGATAAGTATCACTTAATAGCTCCCACTTATCCTGGGTTTGGTCTTAGTTCGATGCCCTTAATTGAAAAATTCGATTATAATTTTGACAACCTTTCTGTCATCATCGAAAGATTTATCGACACATTGGATATAAAAAAAGCGACCTTTTTGATGCACGATTATGGCGGCCCCATTGGTTTTCGGATTTTAATGCGTCGCCCTGAGTTATTGGAATGTTTAATTATCCAAAATGCCAATGCTTACAAGGAAGGACTTACCGAAAGTTCCCAGCCCTTATTTGATTTATGGGAGAATCCTAGCGTTGAAAACAGAAAGAAGGCAGCTCAGTTACTGACTATTGACGGAACAAAATTTCAATATTATGAAGGTGCATCCGACAGCTTGAAGATTGAGCCATCTGCAATTTATACAGATCAGTATTTTCTTGATAGACCAGAAAACAAAGAGATACAGCTGACTTTACTTTATGATTACAGGCACAATGTGGAAGTCTACGATTTATGGCAAAAACAATTGGCAACAATACAACCCGCCACATTGATCATCTGGGGAGAAAACGATCAATTCTTCTCAAAAAACGGAGCTCTGAAATATGGAGAGGATATAGAAGACATTGAATTTCATTTCTATCCTACCGGGCATTTTCCATTGGAAGAATTTCATACCGATATTGCACAGAAAATTGACAATTTCCTATCTAGGAAATTGGTGCGATAAAACCAGTTCTCTATTAAAGATTTTCCAGAAAACCCATATACCGGGGAACGCTTCTTTCTATCCATTCTTTTTTGCTATTCAATTCAACTCCATAATAGGCAAAAAACGACCTGTAATCGGCTCGCACATATTCAAAGGTCAGTTCAAAAGGGCGGGTTAATTCAGCCAATGTATACTTATATTTTGCCATTGCATTATATTCATTTTCATCTATTCCAACGGATATTGCCAATGCGATTTTCTTTCCCGAAAGCTTGTATCCGCTTTTGCCGCCATAGGCCCAACCGTAGGTGAGAACCTCGTCCAGCCACTTTTTAAAGAGCGGAGGACAGTTAAACCAATAAAATGGAAACTGAAACACTATTTTGTCGTATTGCTCTATGAGTTGTTGTTCCGCACTTACATCAATTTTCTCATCAGGATAAACCTCGTACAACTGGCGAACGTCATATTTATCAGGATATTTGCTTAGTTCTTCATTCCATCTATGATTGATTAACGAACGCTTTATATTAGGGTGGATAATTACTATTAATGCTTTCATATACAGTTTATATTACGTATTACCGCACAAAAGTAATCCAAAAAAAACTAAATTCGTCTGTAGACAACTAATTGTATGGTACTATAAAAAATGTAAGCAATGGCAAAAATCAAGGAAACTTCCACAAACTTTTCAAATAAGCAGGCTTTAGCCAATGATTGCCTAGAGGTATATGCATCCAATATAATAGGTGGTCGGTGGACACTAGCAATATGTTGTTATCTGATAAACGGAAAACACAGATTTGGAGAACTGAAAAAATGTTTACCAAATATAACCGAACGAATGCTGACATTGCAATTGCGCAAATTGGAAGAAAACAAAATTGTAAAACGAACGGTGTATGCTGAGGTTCCACCTCGCGTTGAATACGAGCTAACACAGATTGGATATGCCCTAAATCCAGTTATCAGAGAACTTGAAAAATGGGGCAGAAAACATAAATCACTTTAGCCCTTATAGTCACCAAAGGAGCATGTTCTCCCGCATTGTTTTCAATCTCAATTTTCTGGACTGACAGGCCATCTATCAAAACAACAATAAGTCACAGAAGAAGAAAAAAAAGGGACAAGTCTTTCTTTTTTAGACTTGTCCCAAGAGGTGATCCCGCTGGGATTCGAACCCAGGACCCATACATTAAAAGTGTATTGCTCTACCAGCTGAGCTACGGAATCTTCAAATGAAAAACATCTCCTTTTCGTTAGCACACGCACTTCTAGATGCGCTTAAGGCCTTTTCAAATGCCGGGGCAAAAGTAAGTATTATTCCGAACAAATGAAAATTAACTTAAAAACCTCTTTTCTTCCATCACAAAGTCTATTATAAATCCGTCCCAAATGCCATTACATTACCTCCCCTAACCCACACATCTGAATTGGGACAATAATGAAACCACCCGTAAACATTTATTTATAATCGAGATACTTGCAGCAATGAATCGCCATCAAAAACTTAACGTTGCTCATTTTGTTATCTTTATTTAAAACTATTGTCATAATGATTCAAGACCTGATACAAGAATTCGAACATGAAGTAAATAGCACGCGTAAACTCTTACAAGCGATCCCTGAAAAGGATCTTGGCTATAAACCGTCGGAAATTTCCTGGACGATGGGCGAATTGGCCCAGCATATTGCTACCATCTATTACTGGTATGTGGGCGCACTTACTCAAGACATTTATGACATGGCTGCGGATCACTTTAAACGGGGTGATGCCAATGATATCAAAGCTACCTTGGCGTTTTTCGAAAATAATGTTGAGAAGGCCAGAACCGCTTTAAATTCGCTTACCGAGGAGAAGTTGAAAGACGATTGGATTATGAAAGCAGGAGAACGGGTAGTTCTTGGTCCTATGCCAAGGGGTATTGTGGCCCGTGGATTTCTTTTTAATCATATTTATCACCATCGTGGCGAAATGATTGTTTATCTACGTGCTACGGGGAATAAGGTTCCCGGTATGTACGGGCCTACTTATGAAGAAAGTAAATAAAAAAGGTTAAATAAGTAGAGCAGGTTTTCTGCTGAATTACCAGATTTCTTTTTTGAAAATCCCATTCGAAAAGATTTCAATAAAAAAGCCCCAACATCTGCTGAGGCTTTTGTGATCCCGCTGGGATTCGAACCCAGGACCCATACATTAAAAGTGTATTGCTCTACCAGCTGAGCTACGGAATCGTTATTTTAAAGCTCTTTCGAGGCCTTAACCCCCTTTTTGAAAGAGCTGCAAAGATAGAATCTTTAACATTATCTTCCAAAGATAAATCAACAATATTTGAACTTTTCTTTTAACTAATTAAATTTCAATCTAAAAATATTCACCCATATAGTTAACTATAAAATCCTTTCAATTTTGGCCTTGATTTACGCCTTGCATACCTCGATTTAAATTGACAAAAAAAAGTCGCAGATAACGTTTATCTTTCAAACACCAAGGCAATCTCATTATCTTTGTCCGATAATTGCACAATACCACCATGATGTCAATTGCTCTACTCATACTTTTCCTTGCATGTTATATTTTTGTGATTTATGTCTATACCGACAAACTTCGCAACGAGGTAAAAAGCTACTTTGCGCCAACGTATCAACCACTATATTACCTTGGCATCGTTTTACCTGGACTATACCTCTGGTGGATCCTCCGAGAGGAACAGTTTATCTATTTCTACGATTATTCCAACTATTGGATTAAGTCGGCCATGTTCCGAAATTTCTTTTACGATTCTGCCGTAAATGGTTTGAGACAAGTGTATCATTCTATTAACTTTGACGAGTACAATTATACGCCAGTGGTACTTTTGGCCTTGTGCCACAAGTATATCGGCTTGCAGTTCGGCGACTATATTATGTCGATGTATCTCATCTATGCCATTCCATTCAGCCTGATATTTACCAATTTCGTCCTCAAATGCCTACCCCAATCCGTAGCTCCCCCTTGGAAAATCGCTCTGCCGTATATCATATTGCTCTTTGCTCCCGTATTAATACCCTTACGTCTGGGCTACATAGATCTTTGCGGCCTTATCCCCATAAGCATCTTACTAAACATTTTCGTAGACAGCTGCTACTTGAGAAAAGTAGACATAAAAAGTGCCGTAAGCATCGGTCTATTGCTACTTGTTGCAGTATTCCTGAGGCGATGGTACGCCTACTGGGTGGTCGGATTTTTCCTGGCTGTTTTCATCACCAATGCAGTGTATGCCATACGATCCAAGAAGCTCATTATCCTGAAAAATACGACTATCAATCTTTTCGTTGCCGGTATAGTTCCCTTAGCAATAGTCCTCCTGTTCTTTTATCCTTTCTTTGAGATGAGCGTATTGAAGGATTATTCCATTGCCTACGCGGCTTACAAGGGGAATTATTCATGGGCCATTGTGGCAACAGCTTTTCCCTCATATTGTGGTAATTCATTATTTATTGCCATTGTAGTAGGCGCAATATGCCTGTACTTCCGACAAAAGTTCTTCCTTATCTTGTTTTTACTCATCACTTGCTTTGCGGTAATGTTGTTCTCACGGACAGCCGACCTGCTTTCTTTCCAGCATTATTATTTGCTTGTTCCCTTGGCCGTTTATTGTTTTATCTTCGCCATTTGCAACCCCAAATTATCCAAAATAATAAGATATCCACTTATAGCGCTGTTCCTCTTTAACTTTTTATTCGTATTCAATGGCAGCTACAAATGGCGAAGGAACAGTAAGTTTATTGATAATAGTCATTTAGAGAAAGAATACACGGGCAACAATGCCCTAGAGATGATAAGACGCCATAGCCTTTTCCTATTTTCGTTTGTAGACGCGGGGCCCAAGTTCAGGCCAGACGTAAAAGAAATAAACAGGATGACCGATACACTCACACACTTACAAAATCGGGGAAATAAAGTCTACATAGTAGCGAGTTCTTCTATTTTCAATGACGATATAGTACGAAACAGTCAGCTGCCAGATATCAATAGTCCCATTTTCCATATGTCACCGACCCAGATGATCGACTATAGGGATCATTTCCCCAACGAACTATTCATGGCAAACTATGTAGTGGTAACCGATCCCGTACAAACCCATATGGAAAGACAACGCTTCATCACCTATTTCAATGAGGAAATCCTCCGCGGAAACCTAAGCCATCATTATCAGCAGGTTGCAGAATATGCCTTGCAAGACGGCATCAAAGCCTATCTGATGAAGAAAAAATCGGGACTAAGTGAAAATGAAATTAATCAGCTATATCAATATTTCAGGCATAATTTTCCAGATCACCCACAAATGTATGCCATCTATACGCCCGCGTTGTTCGCTACCTCTTTGGAAGACGGCGATTATTGGAATCCAATCCAATTTGTGAACGACAGCACCCTATACTTTTCTCCCGGCAGGGAGCATCCTAGCAGCATGCACTTAACATTTGATCAACGTTCTACAAGTCTCCAGTTCAAAGCCGGCTTCGGCGATAGTCCAAATCTAAAGCAGCAAGACGGCCTGATGCAACAGAATAAGGTGTTCCTGCTTTTAAAACAAAATAATAAAATCATACAGAAAGTCCTTATAGACCATCAAGGAAACAAGGTGTTCAACATAGGCCCATTGGCGAGTTGCACACTTGACATTATAGTGGAAAAGGAACAAAATAACCTGGAAAAAGATGACTTTTACCTGTGGGATTTCAAAAAACATTGAACACCAAAATACCTTGTACTTTTATGCTTTTTTGCTGCTATCCTTTTTGACGATAGCAAATGTACTTACTCCAAAGGGATAGGTAATCCACCGCATGGCCTTGTTTTCAACTTTCATCCAAGAGACAATGACCCTATTGATCCACGATGGAGTAAAGAATAACTGATTTGCCTGTGCCTTACCTCTAGTGAAAAACCTTGAACACAAGCGATATAGGACCGTGGGAAAGAAAAGGAGAAAATTCCAATATCCTGCTCTCAGGACCGCAAAACCAGCGGCATGAAGCTTTTTCAACAGGGTAGTCTTATCGTATCTCTTGAAATGCTGGTTTATGACATCATGCTCGGACCATAAAAATCGATAAGCAGGCACGAATATAATGGCCACCCCACCATCTTTCAGTAATTCGGACCAGTTGGACAGAGCCCGTTCATCGTGCTCCAAATGCTCCAGGCAGTCGGAAGCAATGAGCAAATCGAAACTGCCGGCCGCGAAATCTGGTGCTTCCCCGTCCATTAAAAAGGCATTAACCATGCCTCTTGAATGACATTTATTTATGGCATGCGGGCTATTGTCCACCAGGTACAAATCAAGATACCCTTGCTCTTTCAAATGCCAGGCAAGAGCACCTCCCGAAGCCCCTATATCCAGTATCTTGGCCTCTTTAGAAACACCTAGTTGCTTGACAAGCTGCAAAACAACATGCCTTCTTGCCATGAACCACCAATGTTTTTCCTCCAGTTCGTGATACTTCTCTTCATACTGTTTGTCCATCAACAGCAAATATAACCTTTAAGCATAGTATAGTTTTACCCATTAGTGAGTAAATATTTTTCGGGAACTAAATTTTATCTATTTTTAGCTTATGAAAGAATCATTGCCATCCGTTGATTTATCCGTTATAATCCCCATATACAATGAAGGGAGAAATCTACTGGAACTTTACCAAAGACTCTTGGAAGTTGTACCAGGCATCAGTTCACAACACGAATATATATTTGTCAATGATGGTAGTAATGACGACTCCCTACAGCACATTTTAGCACTGTGTCAGGAGAATGAACATGTATTTTACATTGACCTAAGCAGAAACTTTGGCCAGCAGATCGCCATCAGCGCCGGGCTGGACATTGCAAGGGGGAAAGCTGTGGTGATCATGGACGGTGACCTGCAAGACCCACCAGAACTGATACCCAAGCTGTATGCCAAATATCGCGAAGGCTATGAAGTGGTTTATGCCCGACGTGGACAGCGCAATGGCGAGAGTTGGTTCAAAAAATATTCGGCCAAACTGTTTTATCGCGTGATGAATTGGGCAAGCTCCTTTGAATTTCCTTTAGATGTGGGCGATTTTCGTTTGGTAGACCATAAAGTAGTGCAATACCTGAACCTAATGCCCGAACAAAACAAGTTCCTAAGAGGGCAAATCGCCTGGCTAGGCTTCAAGCAGACAGCGATAGATTTCGACCGCGATAAAAGAAAAGATGGGAAAACCGGTTATAGTATCACCAAAATGCTAGTGCTTGCGTTGGATGCCATTACCAGCTTTTCAGACAAACCCTTACTATTCGTCACCCGATCGGGATTCCTCCTCTCCGGCCTTTCTTTTTTACTTATCCTTTATGCCCTTTTTGCTTATTTTGTGTTGCAACGTACCATTTCCGGATGGACCTCTATCATGGTAAGCTCCATGTTTTTGGGAGGCATACAACTTATCTCCATAGGCATTATTGGAGAATATGTGAGAAGGATCAACAAAAACACGCAAAATAGACCTCTGTATATCGTTAGAGACAGCAATATCATTTCCCAAAAGGAGTAATTGTTGCTTTCTAAGCAATTATCGCACAAGGGGCTAGCTATCCGCGCAACTTCAAATTCAAATTGGCACCGATTGTTTTGGATGCGACAGACGAAGGACTAGGCAATATCGCAATCTTTTTCTTTAATCTCAAGAAAGGCTTTTCCACAAAAAAATAGAGCAATGCGCCTATAGATACACTTAAAAACAAATACAACAAAAAAGATAGTTTATTAGTATACTTACCTGCAAATGAGAAATAATTAACCATAATGTAAGGAACCAATATAGTCAAGACAAAACTACCATGAACCAAATAGATAGCGTAACTTAACTTATTGCTACCAAAAGTTATAATCTTCTCAATCCAATGAACCCCTGGCTTTATGTAAAATACAGCTGGCAATATCAGAAACACGATAAGGGGTGCCAAATTTAAATACAAAAAACCAAATTGATTGTGTGCCAACCTAACACTTCCAATTGCCCATTCCTGCTGTTCAAAAGATTTACCAAAGTCAAAGGCAAAGGAGAAAAGTATCAGAATAGTCAGAATAAGGGTAACGGAAATAGACAATAACAAATAACGAGAACGCTTAAACAATTGTGGATGAAATTGATAAAAATAAGCAGCCAATAAACCTAATGCTGGCCTATCTAAATACAAAACCACCCTATTCATAAAAAAAGTCATAAACTCGCCTAGATCTTGCTGGGTATGAAAGTTGTAGTAATAGTATTTTAATGAGTTGCTAAAAACGATGAGCGATAAGGCAAACATCAGCATGAAACTTTTCAAGGAATTGCCGCACCACCTTAAACCGATAAACAACAGTATAACAATAGAAATATAAAACCATTCTTCTACGCTTAAACTCCAGGATTCCAAAAAAAACACAGGCATTTCTTTGTTGAAATTCTGAATAAAGAAAAAATATTCATATAAATTTATCGATCCCAAACCAACTTGTTGATATGATTGTATGACGGCCAACACGACAATCATCACATAATAGCCTGGTAGGGTTTTTAGCCATCTTCGCCCCATGAATTTACACAAATCCGTCAAAAAAAGCCCTTTAGTACGAACTATCTGGATAAGTTGGTTTCCTATCAAAAAACCACTCATTACAAAAAATATGGTAACTCCATCTACCATGACCAAAGCCATCAAGAAACTCTTAAAATAGCCGTCCCCAAAAAGACTATGAGAGTGAAAAAGCAGTACACTCGCAATTGCATAGCACCGTAAGGCGTCTAAGCCGAAATTTCTTCCATTCATCGTTTCACGAAGATTAAAAATTGGAAATAGATCTTGGTTAATCGAAAATTATCATGTTATAAAAATGCGAATAACATATTTATAACATATTGATTATCTGCATATAACAGGCAAATCAACTCCAATTACAGGATGAAATAAAGACTATTTTTCCGGATTTACAATAGCAAATTCAATTAAAATATTGCCTTAGATTTAAGGGCTAAAAGGCAGTGAAATCGGGCTTAAAGGGACGCTAGATAGCTCCTTGGAGTAGTTCTCAGTGCCGATATACTCATGCGGTGCAAGACAGGCTTACATCGGACTCAACAAAAATGTACTATAGGAATGGAGCAGTTATACTATTTGGTGAAGATTTCATTTCAAGTGGCGTTCCGCTGAATATTACCTTCCCCCCTCTTTCGCCTCCTTCAGGTCCTAGTTCTATTAGCCAATCAGCCTGCTTGATGACTGCTAGGTTATGCTCCAATACTAGAAGGCTATTTCCTGCGTCCACGAGCTCGTTAAACAACTTCAATAACTGTTTCACGTCATCCATATGCAGACCCGCCGTCGGTTCGTCCAATACATAAATACTTCCTTTACGCTCAAGGTTGCTTGCTAGTTTGAGCCGTTGCAACTCGCCACCAGAGAGCGTAGACAACGATTGGTTGAGATATAGGTAATCCAAGCCAACCTTGGCAAGATTGTCCAATTGGGAGACAAAGGACATTCCCTTGAAAAAGAGAAGACTCTCCTTCACCGATAAGCCCATTACTTCCGCTATATTCTTACCGTGGTAGGTGTAGTGCAACACTTTTTCATCGTAACGACTCCCACCGCAGGCTTCGCATACGGTTACTATGTCTTCCATAAAAGACATATCGGTAACGATTACGCCTTTTCCTTTGCATTTTGGACATGCCCCCTTTGAATTGAAGCTAAAATAGGATGCAGATATGTTGTTTTCCTTTGCAAACAACTTGCGAATTTCATCACCTATATCGAAATAGGTGGCAGGGGTAGAACGTAGATTGACCCCGATGCTCTTTTGTGAAATGGAGATTACATCCCTTTCCATTTCCCCGATAGCAACCTCAGAAAGTGAGCTTTTGCCCGAGCCAGCAACTCCGCATAAGACACAAAAGATTCCCAAGGGGATATCGACAGACACATCCTTCAGGTTGTGATAAGTTGCGTGTTGTATACTCAACCAGCCCTTTGGCATCCTAGTATTTTCCTTTATAGCCACTTTCTCATTTAGGTCTTTGCTAGTCAGGGTAGCGGTTTTCCGCAACCCATCCAAACTGCCCATATACATTACTTCTCCCCCATTGGCACCAGCTCCTGGCCCCATATCAATGACGTATTCCGCCATATATATAAGATCAGGGTTATGCTCCACCATAATTAATGTATTGCCCTGTTCCTTTAGACGAACAAGGGCATTCTTCAGGCGAATGATATCGTGCGGATGCAGGCCCGAGCTCGGCTCATCCAGCACATAGACAATGTCCGTAAGCGAACCATTGATATACTTTGCGATCTTAACGCGTTGCGCCTCTCCGCCAGAAAGTGTCCCCGATGCCCTACTAAGGGTAAGGTAGCCAAGACCAATATCAAGCAATGCCTTCAACCTCTTGCTTAGCTCCCGCTTAATGTCAACGGCCAAGGGAGCGTCTATCTCATCCACAAAGCCCAAAACTTCGTCCAAAGGCATTAAACATATATCCGAGATATTCTTGCCCATAATCTTGCATGAGCGGACGCGATCATTTACACGCGTTCCATTACAGGCAGGACATTCCTCCAGCGTCATCAACTCGGCCAAGCGCTTAGCGTGCCGCTTCCCTTCATCTTTGTTAATTATACTGCGTTGCATACGTGGAATCAATCCCTCATAAAGCGCAGTATGCGGCCATTCGGATGGAGGATTCTTCAGCTTTTGTTGCGGAGCGTAGAGGAACAATTCCAGCTCTTGAGGTGAGTAGTCTTTTATCTTTTTATCAAGATCAAATAGCCCGCTGTTGGCATAGCGTTTCCACCTCCAAAAACCAGCATGAAAGGTGGGGAAATCGATAGCCCCTTCATTTAGGCTTTTGTCAAAATCCACCAGCTTCTTTACATGGATCTCGCTACGGAAACCCAGCCCATCACAAACGGGGCACTTACCATCTGGGTGATTAAAGGAAAATGTGTCCGAATAACCAATAAACGGCTTACCTATCCTAGAGAAAAGCAGGCGCACGAAGGTGTAGATATCGGTATAGGTACCTACTGTAGAACGTACGTTGTCCCCTAATTTCTTTTGGTCTATGATAATGGTGACAGGTAGATTTTTGATGACGTCTACATGTGGACGACCATATTTGGGCAAGTAATGCTGTACAAAACTAGGGAAGGTCTCGTTTAGCTCGCGACGGGACTCCGCAGCGATGGTATCAAATACCAGTGAAGATTTTCCAGAACCAGAAACCCCAGTTACTACCGTGAGTTTCGATTTGGGAATCGACACGCTAACGTGTTTCAGGTTATTTTCTACCGCATTGATTACGATAATATCGTTATTTTCAGACATGAAAGTGAACTTGTTAATTTGCGCGCTTACTAAGGCAACAAATGTACCAATTCGACACAGAAAGCATCACTACAGACATAAAAACACACCTTAGGTATAAGTTATAAACGAAAAATGGATGCCATTTTGTGGCATCCATTACATTTTTAACGAAGATGCAAAATTAACTGGGCTTTGAATAAGTCTTACGCAACTCTTCATAAAGCTCAATAACCTTTTTCTGCAACTCGATCACCTCTTCATTGCGCTCGTTCAATTTCTTAATAGCATCCTCCAAAGCGGTATTATACTGCTTTTGCTCTTCAGAGTCATTAAATGTCAACAGCTGTACAACGCTCATGTCAAAAAGCTTGGAAATCTGCTGTAAACGAGACAGATTGACATCCGTAATACCTGTCTCAATCTTTGAGAACGCAGGAATAGAAATATCAAGCTTCTTTGCTACATCTTCCTGACTCCATCCATTCTGGTGTCTTAACAACCTTATTTTTTTTCCTAAAGATTTCATTAGAACAATAATTTGATTTGTGGGAATCGGTTAAAAGCTGCATAAGTCATGTAGGCAGCAATCAAAGATCCTAAGCGAAATAGTTTCTTAAAAGCCTTTCCTCGAATCCCGTCATTCTATTTCTTGAATCAAATATAGTAATTATATTAATTTTCAAAAAAATTATCTATATACTTAACAAAATTGACGCCACCAAAGTTACCTGAACTCATAAATAAGAGATTTTTATTGTGATAATCAAGATTTCTTAGATATATCAACAAATCTTCTGCTGAGTTGAAAAACAACAAATCTTCTCTGTTAAAAGATTGCTTTAATATTAACGGATCTATAGGTTTTTTATTTTTTTGCTTAAGTGATTTTTCATCAATAAAAACGGCAGCCGTTTCGGCAGCAGCCATTGCATCTTTATATTGCGCCAAAAACTGATCGTCAAGGCTACTAAAAGTATGCAATTCCACCACGGCTATCAGTTCTTTATCTGGATACTGCTCGCTCAAGGCTTCTACGGATGCCCGCACTTTTGATGGCGAATGCGCGAAATCCTTATAAACAATGCTGCCATCTTTATCCGCTACATATTCCAGGCGTCTAACTGCCCCATTGAAGGTTTTGATGGCATCGTAAAAATCGTCTCTGGTTATACCGAGCCATTCGCAAACCGTATAGGCCCCAGCTAAGTTCGACAAGTTGTGCCGACCGAATACCTGCAAGGGGATATCCCCCTGATTGGTCTGGAGATAGGTAACCCCCTTGTTGATGGTATAACTAGGCAAACGATAACCATGCGTATTGATCTTTGCGTTATTTTCGTTGACCAACTTCTGCACTTCTTTATCATCTTTGTTATATACCAATGTCCCTTTGGGAGATATACTTTGTATGAACAACCTGAACTGCTCCACGTAGTCGTCATAGGTAGGAAAAACATTGATGTGGTCCCACGCTATACCGCTTATGAGTGCAATGTTTGCATGATAGAGCAAGAATTTGGGTCTTTTGTCTATCGGAGATGCCAAATACTCATCCCCTTCAACAATAATCAATGGCGCATCCTTCGTCAAGCGCACCATGGTATCAAACCCCTCCAGCTTGGCACCTACTAAGTAATCAAATTCCCTATTGAGCTTTTTGAGCACATGCATGATCATGGAAGTAATAGTTGTCTTACCATGACTTCCCGCTACGACTACCCTCAACTTATCTTGTGTTTGTTCATACACAAATTCAGGATAGGAATAAATGCGCAAGTCCAATTCTTGGGCTTTCAACAATTCTGGATTATCTGCCTTGGCGTGCATCCCCAATACCACCGCATCGATGCTTTGGTCTATAAGTTCCGGATGCCAACCTATTTCCTTTGGAAGAAGACCATACGCCTCCAGATTTGACTTGGAAGGTTCATAGATAAAGTCATCGGATCCTGTGACAATGTAGCCTTTTTGAGCGAGGGCGATGGCTAAATTGTGCATAACAGCACCTCCTATGGCAATAAAGTGAACACGCATATGCTATTCTTATATTATATAATTTGCTGTTTTGTTCAATATTTCACAAACTTTGCTGCCACCCAATTATCCTGCTCGCGATGTTCTTCATAAATCAAGTGCAGTGTCTCGGCTCTCTCTTTCAATAAGTCCAGGTCTTCGCCAGCATAGAAACCGCTAAGGAACAGCCTTCCACCTGTTTTCAACACCTCAGAATACCTGTCCATTTGATCCAACAATATGTTTCGATTAATATTAGCCAAAACAACACCGAACTCCTCATATGGAATAGCTTCTTTGGACCCCTGTATCACTTCAATGCCAGAAACCCCGTTGAGCACTATATTCTCCCTGGCGCTGGAAGTACATAATTCGTCATAGTCTATGGCCACTACCCTAAGAGCGCCCAATTTGGAGGCCAGAATAGCCAAAATACCTGTCCCACATCCCATATCCAGCACGTTTTTACCCACTAAATCTTCCTCAAGCAGGTACCTCATCATCAATGAAGTAGTCTGATGGTGTCCTGTGCCAAAGGCCATCTTTGGATCTATCACAATCTCATAAGCATACTGAGGCTTTGGATCGTGAAAGGTAGCCCTCACATAGCAATCGCCAATCGCAAGTGGCTTAAAATTCCTTTCCCACTCCTCGTTCCAGTTTTTGGGCGCAAGATCATGTACCTCGTACAGTACATGGAAGCCAGGATCTTGGTATAGTAAGAGTCCTTCCAACGAGGCAAGATCTAGATTATTCGAGGGGATATAGGCCTTGAAGCCTTCGGATGTATCTTCAAAGGTATCAAAACCCAATTGAGCTAAATCGTCTATTAATATATCCTTTTGCCACTCTTCCCCTCCCTGACATGTGAATACTACCTCGCTGTATTGCATGCTTATAAAGATTTTCTCATTTATTTTTAGTTGAATACCTTTACGATATCAGTAAAATCCCTCGATTTCAACGAAGCCCCACCTATCAAACCGCCGTCAATATCGGCTTGGGAGAAAAGATCAGGCGCATTTTTTGGGTTGCAGCTGCCTCCATACAATATAGTGGTATCATTTGCCAATGTCTCGTCGTATTTTTCTGCGACGCACTTACGGATATACGCGTGTACCTCTTGAGCCTGCTCAGGACTAGCAGTAAGCCCTGTACCTATAGCCCAAACCGGTTCGTAGGCCAAGACCACCTGAGCAAAAGCTTCGGCAGACAGATGAAAAACACCCTTTTGCAATTGCTCCCTAATTACCTCAAAATATTGCTCGGATTCTCTTTCTTCTTTCGTTTCGCCAACGCAATAGATCGGCTTCAATTGGAATTTTAAAGCCACGTCAATCTTTTGCGCCAGCACCTCATTAGTTTCACCGAAATAAGCCCTACGCTCGGAATGGCCTACTATGACATAACTGGCTCCAGTAGATTTGATCTGCTTGGCGGAGATCTCTCCTGTGTACGCTCCAGCTTCTTCTTGGTATAAGTTCTCTGCACCTACAGAAATCCTGTCAATACCTTTTGAAAGTTCTGCTAGTGCATAAAGGTGAATGTAAGGACTGCAAACCACTACTTCTTGCTGACCATAAACTTCATCTTTTACCATATGGGCTATCTCGGAAAACAAACTAACACCTTCTTGGTAATCCAAGTTCATTTTCCAATTGCCTGCTACGATTTTTTTACGCATCTTATAAAGTTAAAAGTTAAAAATAAAATCCTATAAAGTTCCAAGCCTGAAAGCCCCTGGCCATGATTGTTCTTTCCTGAACGAACGGTAATTTACTGGCCAACAAACAAAGTCCCGATCATCCTCTATACTTAACAGTAAGCCCAAAGACATACCGCAGTATATTTTCCTCCGAAGTGTCAAATGTACGATTACGTCGTGCAAAAACCAATTTTGCCGTATCAATCATTTTCTCCAACTCATAGGTGGCACTATTCTCCTCACCACCCCAAGTAAAATCGGGTACAAATTTGAGCGGAGTGCTCTGATTAAAAATACTTGCACCGACTCCCACTACGGTACCGGTATTGAATGCGGTATTGATAGCACATTTGGCATGGTCCCCCATCAGCATCCCACAAAACTGCAGACCCGTGTTCCTATATCCCTCATCGTGGTAATCATACAACCTCACTTGCCTATAATTGTTCTTTAGATTGGAATTGCTGGTGCCCGCACCCCAGTTGCACCATTCGCCAATGACTGCATTTCCCATATAACCTTCGTGCCCCTTGGAAGAGTTGCCCCATATCACGGAAGTATTCAGTTCGCCTCCCACCCTGCTTCCGGGGCCTACGGTCACGTTACTATAGATCTTCGCCCCCATCTTCACCTGTGAGCCTTCGCCTAACGCAAATGGCCCACGGATATACGCTCCTTCCCAGACCTCGCTGTTACGACCAAGATAGATGGGGCCCGTCTTGGTATTGAAGGTGGCACATTCGGCTACGGCCCCCTCTTCAACAAAAATTCTGTCACCTATTACCGTGTTACTACTACTTAGGCTCGCAGATGTTCTACCTCGAGTAAGTAGTTCAAAATCTTTCGCAATTTCTGCTCCATTTTGCAAAAATATAAATTCGGGAAAATGAATAATAGATAGCGGTTTTTTATAATGCTTGGCTTCAGTCCCTTTGGCTAGGTCCTCTACCACCTGATGGGCATTAACACCCTCCTCCGTATGTACCGCAATAAGAAGATCATGGTAATAGAGCGATTGGCCAGGACCTAATTCACGAACGGTATCACACAAGGCTGCATCGGGCAGCACATTGCCCCTAATGCAAATCGATTCGCCTCCATTTTGATGAAAAGGATATTTTCCTTGCAGGTATTCTGAAGTAACGACGAACACTTGCTCCCCCATCCATTTCACCCATTTTTCACGGATGGTAAGCGCTCCTATCCTCAAATCAGAAACTGGTCTGGTAAGTGCCAAAGGATACAGGTGATTTCGCCAAGAGGCATTGTCATATAAGTAAATATGCATAGGATTCACTAATTTACAAACTTAGATAAATTGCTTTTATATCCAATTTAATTGAGTTGCAAAAAAGCAATTTATCGGTCTCTCCTGCCATGGAAAACTTTTTATAGAGGAAATTTATAGATTTCTCCTCTCCCGTTTCAACAGAATATCATAAAAATAAAAAAGTCTCGGCATATATGCCAAGACTCCACATTATCTTATAAAAATTTCCTCTTATTTGCTATAGCGGCTACGGAATTTGTCGATACGTCCTGCCGTATCTACCAATTTCATTTTACCTGTATAGAAAGGGTGTGAGGTATGTGAAATTTCCAATTTCACTAAGGGATATTCTTTACCATCTTCCCAAGTAACTGTTTCTTTGGTATCAATGCATGATTTGGTTATGAAAGCATAGTCATTTGACATATCCTTAAACACTACTAACCTATAGTTTGATGGATGCAAATCTTTTTTCATTTCGTATTTCGTATTTTGTGTATTCTTATTTCATCAAAAAAGACACGTCATTTATTATAGAGAAAAACACGTCTTCATTTGAGGTCGCAAAGATAAACTTTATATCTTTTTGTTCAAAATTATTTTGCTTTGTTTTTTTCATAAGTGGATATGCCCATGAATCTGAAAAACAGAGGCGCGCTAAGGATAATTGCTTCATTTTATTGAAAAACCTAGAGACGACATATAAGGATAAGGACATTCAGTTATAAAAGATAAAACCTGTGGAAATACTTCTTGAAAAGTGATAACTTTCCTTAAAATCAATCAACCACCAGTTCCCTCTCGCCAGATACGAGTTGGATATGGCAACAATCGAACGTGATGACGTATGGGCTTGTCACCACCTCGCGGCCGTCTATGTATCCAAAGAATATCAAGGAGGTATTACTATCCTTGGGAAAGCGCTGGTCATCGGCATCGGAAGCAACGGGATAGCTGCCAAATTGCCTAAACATGCTCCATTCCTGCGCAACATATGCACGCGTTACATCCTCACCACCAGGCATTCTCACTACCTTGAAATCATCCAAGGCGACCGGTGAACCAGCGGCATCAGTCAGCTTGACCGAAATAGTCCGAAACTCCATGGTGCACATTTTGCCGTCACAGTTTCTCTCTGCCTTGGTGCAACCTGCCATGGCCAAACCTAAGCACAACCATAGAATTAATCTATTTCCCATTATAAATCAGTGAGTTCCATTTAAAGGATAACGAGTGAAATACCCCGTTCGCTACATAGCGGCACGAATAAAGCATGGTGGCTATAGAACTAAACCATTCTATTTTGAGAAGCTGACCGGAATAGAGTCTATTACATATAAAATATTCCCTTCCTGTTGCCTAGCATATAAACTAGAGAAAGTACCTAAAAGAAAAAGCAGCAATAAGCCGATTTTTAGATGATTCACTTGATGAGTGAAAAGGGATAAGCGGTTCATGTGGGTTTTCAAATATGACAAAAAGGATTTCTGCATAAAAATACGGATAATCCACTTAAAATCATATAACTTTAGCCTGAATAATATCAACTTTCTCCAACACAGCGACTAATGATGAAACTACTGATAGGTTTTATTTCGCTATGCCTAGGCACTTATTTAATGGGCTATGCGTACACCACACCAATGAAGGTTTACTATATGAATACGATTGTGTTCATAATAGGTTCCGTGCTTGCTATTGTGCCTATTGTTTATCTGTTTATCAAGGTAATGCGGAAGCTTTTTAATTAAGACCCCTAATCACGATAAAACAGCAAACAATAATGGGGCAGTATTTATCTGTAGGCTGTTAACAATCTTGCTACCAAAAAAAATCGCTACCTTTAATCGTATGATACATGAGGTAACCTGCGCCATCATCCAAAAGGACGATAAGATATTGATCTGCCAGCGCTCTAAGCAGATGAAACTGCCACTCAAATGGGAATTTCCGGGAGGCAAGGTAGAGCCAAGCGAGTCGTACGAAGACTGCCTACTGCGCGAAATCTTCGAAGAGCTGGCCATCCGCGTCAGCGTACTGCGTCGGTTGACCGTGGTGGAACATCATTATGCCGGCTTTTCGATACGCCTCCACCCTTTCGTATGCCAATATGAGGATGGTGAGCTGCTCGCTGCCGAACACGCACAGACCGTCTGGGTACCCAAGGAAAAACTGATGGACTATGACTGGGCCGAGGCCGACATACCCGTCGTGCGCGAACTGATCGTGGCAACGGACGCTTATTGGTAACATTGCAACAGAACATGCTGAACATGCAATTGTTGAAGCTCCATGGCTATGAACTGAGATAGAAAAACGGATAGCCTAATAAAAAGCTATCAACTCTCAATTGTTCAATTTTCTGAATTCGGCGGGACTCACCTCTTTCATTTTCCTGAAAAAATGTGATAAATGACTTTCGTCCGTAAAGCCAAATTCGTACGCAATCTGTTTCATTGTAAGCGCTGGGACCAACACGCGTTTTTCAATAAGCTTGAGGCGGTATTCGTTCACATAGTTGCGATAACTAATCTCGAATTTACGCTTGAAATAATCGCTAAAGTAAGAAGAAGCGATATTAAAGTGGGAAGCAATGCTTTTTATCTGTATAAGCGACGGATCATAAATATGCTGATGTATATAGGATATCAGTTCTTCTTTATCTGGCTGTCCGTTGTCGATACGGATATTCAGTTTTGCGGCGGCCTCTTTTATGAGACCAAAAATGGAGAGCATTTGGTAATAGACCAATGGTGAAGAGGCCACATCTTTACGGCAATTATAAGCAACGATGTTTTCCACGGTATTGCGCAAGATAGTGATACAAGGCTCGTCCATTTTCAACTTCACTTCTTTCAGGAGTTTATTCCTCATAATGGCCTCTGGAGTTGAAAGCATCAGCGCATCGGGCCGGTGCATTTTATGACCTGCAAAGTAACTGTCCGTAAATTTTATAAAAGTGAAATGGGTACTTTTCCTGATTTCAAAGTAATGCTGGTCCTCTGGACTGATAATGAACAAATCTCCTGTCTTATACGTTAATCGATTGTTGTTCAATAGGTGCACGCCACTCCCTTTTCGAATGTAGACAAGTTCGTAATAGGTATGGCTATGTACCGGCAGGTGAAAGATTTTCTCTTCGTAGTCGTGGATTACCAATTGTTCAAACTGGGTTTTCTTCATAGCAGCTTATATTCATTTACCATAAATGTACATCGATTTACTTAAATAATACAAACTAAAAAGTGAATTGATTCGGAACTTTGTAAATATGGAAGGAGAAAAAGGACTCACGGCTTATCAAACAGGCATAATGGCTGTCAGTGCGGGGATTTGCGTTGCAAATATCTACTATATCCAGCCGTTATTGCATGATATAGCCTCCGGTCTGCATGTTTCCGATAGCGCAATGGGAAGCGCGGCCGTACTGGCACAAGTAGGCTATGGCATTGGACTGCTTTTCATTACCCCATTGGGAGATAAAGTAAACCGCAGAAAACTGATATTGCTATTGCAGCTTATCTTGGTATTTGCATTGCTTGGAATGACGTTTTCAAAGGGACTTTCTACCATTTTGGCCATGAGCCTACTGATTGGGTTTCTATCGGTTGCAGCGCAGGTTATTCTTCCATTGGCCGCTTTTTTATCGGTCAAGAACAAAGGCAGAACCGTAGGTAATATCTTTACCGGCATACTGGCGGGGATATTGGCAGCAAGGGTTTTTAGCGGATTTGTCGCAGATTGGTTGGGTTGGCGCTATGTATATGGCTTAGCCGCAGGATTGGTTTTTGTTTCATCCGTCTTGCTGTATAGGGCCTTGCCCGACGTGCCGGTACTATTCAAGGGAACTTACAGCGGCTTGGTGAAATCTACTTTACAACAAGTGACACGCTTCCCGCTCTTACGGCATACGGCCTTATTGGGAGGATTGATGTTTGGCGCTTTCTGTTCGTTTTGGACCAACCTTACCCTTCATCTTAGTGGCTCGCCCTTTTATTATAGTACCGATACTATAGGTTTATTCGGCATCCTTGCCATCGCCTCGGTCCTGTTGGCCCCCGTCTTCGGGAAACTTGCCGATAAGGGAGTACCTCGGTTGTCCCAGTTGATGGGCATTATTATCGTGATAGCAGGAATAGTGTTTACGCTGATATTTCCAAATAGTTTATGGGCTATACTACTGGCAGTCCTACTGCTCGACATAGGCGTACAGGCCGTGCAGGTGACCAATGTCGCTGTAATCTATACACTTGACGAACATGCACATAGCCGAATCAATACCGTTTATATGACCTCCTATTTTCTGGGAGGTGCATTGGGCACATTTACAGGCCTTTTATGTTGGAAAGCAGGCGGCTGGCAAGCGGTATGCATACAGCTGCTCCTATTGGCTGTGTCGGGCGCTTTGCTTGCTATAGGCGGGTTCCGTAAAAGAAAATTGCAACAAGCAACTATTAAATAATTTTTAAAACAAATCATATGCTTACCGTCATTGCAAAGATAACCGCTAAAAAAGCGCTGATAAAAGAGACAAAAGAAGTACTGCAGGCGCTCGTGCCACCTACTTTGGCAGAAGAAGGCTGCCTACAATATGACCTGCACCAGGGAACTACGGAAAACCATGTATTCTTCTTTTACGAAACATGGGAAAGCCGCCAGCATCTGGAAGAACACCTGGCCAATAGCCATTTGATAGCATTCAAACAAAAAGCGGAAAACCTGCTACAGCGGCCAATGGAGGTGTTCATGTTGAATAAAATATAACCATAAAACGATGCGATGGAAAGAAGGAAATTCATACAGGCAGGCAGCTTCATAGTTGCCGCATTTCTGCTTAAACATAATCTATATGCGATGCATTTAACGATAACGCCCAAAACTTTTTATTTTAAGGATGACGGCCTTATCCCCAACAGCAAGTATCCTTTACTGGTGTACCAAAATGCCTTCACGCAGCGAGGAAGCAAAGGCGGCGATTGGCTTGAAGAAAAATTTGCGGTCAACCATTGGACAAACACCTGGCGCTGGGGAGTCTACCCTTTTCACCATTACCACAGCAATACCCACGAGGTGCTAGGCGTATTCAGTGGCACTGCCCTCTTGCACATGGGTGGCGAACAAGGAGAGAAAATGCAAGTACAAGCGGGAGACATCCTGGTCATACCCGCCGGGGTGGGACACAAATGTATCTCGCATAGCAATGACTTTACCGTATTGGGGGCTTATCCAAATGGCCTATCGCCAGATTTGAAGAAGGGCGAAAAAGGTGAACGCCCTAAAACGGACCATAATATTGCCGCAGTAAAATTCCCTGCCACTGATCCTTTTTTGGGCAAGGGTGGTGGCTTAATCAAAATTTGGAAAACATGAAAACAAAACTTGTAAAATATACCTCTATCCTCCTTCTTTCACTAATAGGTAGTATCATGCAAACACAAGCGCAAATGCCCCATACCTATCCACCCGGCATCACTCTGGCACATAGTTTTGCGGATGTGGAACCCGCAGGAATTACACTTAGTGAAAACGGTCGCCTCTTTATGTGCTTGCCTCGTGGTGGCGTAAACCACAAGCATCCTTCGGTAGTGGAAATTATCGATGGCAAGGCGGTAGCCTTTCCCAATAAAGCGATAAACCAAAACGTCGATACCGACCTGCCCCATCATTTGGTATCGGTATTGGGCATTACCCTATACAAAAACACCCTTTGGATTTTGGACCAAGGCAAACGAGCAGGCATCGATGGCATTCCAGATGGAAGCACCAAAATAGTGGCGGTAGATATCAATACCAAAGAGGTGATCAAGAACATCCCCATTCCACGGCCGTTTTTCCGCGAGACCATACAGCTCAACGATTTGCGCTTCGATCCCACCCACGGCAAGGAAGGTACTATCTATATTTCCAACAATGGATTTGCCAAACCGGACCAGTCCATTATCGTGGCCGACGTTGCAACGGGCAAATTGAGGGAACTGTTTAGAGACGCACCGGAAGTATCGCCGGTAAAAGGATTTATGACCTATGTGGAAGGCTTTCCGCATACGCTAAGCTATGAGAAGCCTACCATGCCACAGGGAGGCGTTAACGGTATCGAATTGAGCCCGGATTTCAAAACCTTATACTGGACGATACCCACCAATCCAAATTTCTACAGCATCCCCACCGAAATCATCAGTGATGCCCATTTGTCGGAAAGTGACATAAAAAAAGCAATCAAATGGGAAGGACAGATTGTTTCTAACGGTGGTATTACCATCGACGAAGAAGGTACGCTCTATTTTGGCGATGCCTCGCGGTACAGTATCCTGAAGAAAGATACCGCCGGCAATGTGTCCTTAGCTGCTTACGATCCCCGCCTGATCTGGCCCGACGGCATGATTTATTGGAAAGGCAACTTGTACGTCACCATCGGCCAATGGCATCGGGCACCGGGCCTCAACGATGGCAAGGATTTAAGGCACGGGCCTTATGAAGTATTGAAAATCCCTATTACGGAAAAAGCAAAAAATCAATAGATATGAACTATCAGAAAACAGAAGTAAGGGCTATTGACCATATCGGCATTACCGTGCCCGACATAGCCGAAGCAGCTGAATTTTTGGAAAAAGCATTTGGCGCAACGGCCATTTACGACAATATCGTCCCCGCGGACGAGCCTACACAAGGCCCAGATGCGGAAGCCAAACTGGGCATTGCGAAAGGGACGGCCGTGGTACACATGCGCATGATGCGCATTGGCGACGGCGCCTGCATAGAACTATTTGAAATGAAAGTCCCCGGCCAGCGCCAGCAGAACATCATTCCGTCCGACATCGGCTTGCAGCACTTTGCGGTGTACACGGATGATATCGAAAAAACCAAGGAGAAATTCCTGAAAGCCGGAGGTAGGCTCTTAAAAGGCCCCAATGACATGTTGGGCCGTGAGGGCGGCGAAGGCAACCAATTTATGTACGCAGTGACGCCTTGGGGCACCTTTGTGGAATTGATCACCTATCCATCCGAGTTGGAAATAGAAAAAACAACCGTTTTGCGCAGGTGGAAACCACAACCTGGCAAAGAGGAATAAATTCGTTCACTTAAAAGCTATAGCAATGAATACGCGCACGAAAGATATCGTAAAGGGAATAGCCGTAGGACTGATAGCATCGTGGATCAAGTCTTTGGCAGAGCCTCCCCTACAGGATTTGGGCGAAAGGTATTTCCCTCCCAAACCCAACCAGCTGAAGCTGAAAGGAGCAGACGTGAACAGGCAACCGGAAAACATGCCGCCATCGGTACTGGCAAAAAAAGTATACCATGCTTCTACGGGCAAAGAGCTGTCGAAAAAAGACACCCTCAAAGCCATGAAGTTTATTCATTACACCTTGGGAACCGTGATTGCCATCACCTACGTAAGCTTGGTCAATCGCCATAAACAACTAAAAATCGAGGAAGGCCTTACGGCGGGCGCAGCCGTCTGGGCAGCCACGCACGGATCGGTGGTACCGGCACTTGGCCTACAGGGCAAGGTAAAAGCCATGCCCAAGTCCTGGTGGGTCTGGGAATTTGGTTCCCACCTGGTTTTTGGTGTGGCTATGGAACAAGGCAGGAAATTGGCAAACAAAATTATCAAGTGACAAACCGTACAATAAGCAAAAAACAAAAAGATGAAAAAATTTATTTTGCTCGCGTTGATAGGCATCTCAATAAACAATACCATGAAAGCACAAGTTTTAAAGGGCAGCAATTGGTCTGCAAAAAAGGTAGACAGCACCTATATAGTAAGCGTTCAGGATAAATCCAGCATACTGGATGCCCTGACCGATTTTGTCGTGACCCAAAAGATACAGGCCGGCCAGATAACCGGCATTGGCGCCGTAAACGAAGCCACGCTTCGTTTCTTCAACCCCGAAACAAAAAAATATGTAGACAAAACATTTCAGGAACAAATGGAGGTGAGCAACCTCTCTGGCAACATTTCGGAGGTGGAGGGCAAGCCCATGTTGCACCTGCACATTACCCTAGGCAAAAGCGATTATACCGCCCTGGCCGGGCATTTGTTGGACGCCAAAATACGGGGAGCCGGTGAGTTCTTTATCTACCCATTGGACAACCACGTAGTGAAAGTGAAAAACGAGGCAGTAGGATTGAATTTCTATGATTTCGACAAATAATTGTATTCATCCGTAAAAGGAAATGTAATTCATTATGAAGTACATATATGTATTGTTACTCAATATAACAATGGTCTTGGTTTCGCTCACCTCCTGTGGGCAAGCAAGGCAAGAGGACACAAAAACAGCTACAGTTATGCTACAGCAGAACACGGTCATCGGCATTATCGGTTCAGGTAATGTCGGTGGCACACTGGGAGAAAAATGGGCGAAAGCCGGATACAAAGTACTGTTCAGCAGCCGCCACCCGGAAGAATTAACCGATTTGGTGAAATCTGCCGGCAACGGTGCCGAGGCCGTTTCTGTGGAAGAGGCGGCAAAACGGGGCGAGATTATCGTGCTGGCCGTCCCATTTATGGCAGAAGCCACGGTAAGCAAGCAGATACAGCCTTTTGTGAAAGGCAAGATAGTGCTTCTTTGCGACAATGCTTATCCCGGAAGGGATGGCGCAATTGCAGAAGAGGCCAAACGGGTGGGCGTAGCTTACTATGCACAACAGCATTATTACCCGGAAGTAGCGTTGATAAGGGCTTTCAGCTCATTGCCCATAGCCACGGTAGCAAGGGCCACGGCCAGCAACCCCGTGAAGATCCCCTATGCGGCAGACAACGATCGGGCAAAAGCCATTGCGGAAGAACTCATCAGGGCGGCAAACGGAACAGCCGAATATGTCGGAAAGATCGCAGACAGTCGGCAGCTTGACTACTAACTTCGAGCAAAAAAACATAATTACGCAATCTCAAAAATTGAAAAACAGCTATATTTTACCGTTCCAACAATGAAAAATGCCCCTGATTTTTTGCCGCAATTAACCGGCTCTTTTGCGCAGCCAGCTGCTGAAAACCCTACTGTCGCCATGGTAGAGGCGGCCTATCGGCATCATGGTTTGCACTTCCGCTATATCAATTGCGAGGTAAGCCCCGAAAATTTAAAAGCAGCCGTAGACGGTGCTCAAGCAATGGGATGGACCGGGTTTAACTGTTCCATACCGCACAAGGTGGCGGTAATACCATATCTGGATGGTCTTGGTAAATCGGCCAGCTTGATTGGTGCAGTCAATACCATTGTAAAAAGAGACGGACAATGGATAGGCGAAAATACGGATGGCAAGGGCTTTGTACAGGCATTACGCGAAGCGATCGACCCTAATGAAAAACACATCACCCTGTTTGGCGCCGGTGGCGCTGCCAGGGCCGTTGCCGTAGAGCTGGCATTGGCGGGAGCGGCAAGCATTACCTTGGTCAACCGCAGTAAAGAACGCGCAGAAGCGGTCGTTGCCCTACTGAACGAACATACCAACGCCAGGGCGAGCTACCATCCCTGGACGGACCGTTACGCCATCGACCTTTCCTCAGACATCGTCATCAATGCCACCAGCGTAGGTTTGTTCCCCAACGTGCAGGAGCAATTGAACATCGATTTCGATAGCATTACACCAGATATGGTAGTAGCCGACGGCATTCACAATCCACCGGACACGCATTTTCTGAAAACCGCAGCGGCCAAAGGTTGCAAAACCGTAAACGGTTTGCAGATGTTAGTAAACCAAGGAGTAATTGGCATTAAGTACTGGACAGGTGTGGATGTGGACCCAACGGTGATGCACGCCGCATTAAAAAAAGTTTTGGACATACACTAGTACTAGATTGTTGTTTTTCTTTAGAGGCACTTGGACAAACGTTTTGAGCTTATTGAATTTAAATAGTAAAAATCATGAAATACTTTTTCAAACTGGCAATATTTTCACTGTTAACCATAAACATCCATACCGCCATGGCACAAAATGACTATGAGGTAATAGCCCGCATCGCTCCGCCAGACCCAGACATGTCTGGCATAGCCGTCAGCTCGGACAACCGCGTGTTCCTGGGCTTTCCGCGCCATGCTGATAATCATACGGCCTTTGCATTGGCAGAATTGGTAGACGGCAAGCCCATCCCCTTTCCCAACAAAGACTATGTGTACCCCTCCACAAAACCATACGCAGATTGGTTGGTATCGCCGCATGGCATGTACATGGATACTCGGGATGTGTTGTGGGTATTGGACGACGGAAAGCGTTCCGGCATCAAGGAAATTCCCGAGGGCGCTGCCAAGGTGGTCGCCATAGACATCAAAACCGGCAAAATAGTACACTCCTTGGTAATCGGTAAACCAATATTGTCAGACGACGCACACTACAACGACTTACGGGTAGACTTGACCCACGGAGAACAGGGAACCGTTTATATCGCCAACTCCGGCTTTGGCGAATACTTTTCACTGGTCGTCATCGACGTGGCCAGCGGCAAGGTAAGGCAGGTCCTGCTCAACCATTACAGCACCTCGCCCGACATCGACTTTATGGGCTTTCTGGAAGGTCAGGCACATGTGTACAACTTCAAAAACCCAACATTCCCCATCGGGGGTGCCGATGGCATTTCAATAAGTCCCGATAGTAAGACCTTATATTGGACCAGCATTACCGGCAGGAAACTATACAGCATAGCCACGGATGTACTGTGCGATGCCGAAGCCAGCAACCAGCAAGTCATCAAGGCCGTAAAAGACCTGGGCGAGCGCCCCGCCTGTGACGGGCTGGCAGAAGACGAACAGGGCAATATCTATTTCGGGGCCTTCGAGCAGCAATCCATCATCAAGCGCACCACCGACGGACAATACCACCTGCTTGCCCATGATAAGGACAATTTCGTGTGGCCCGATGGCCTAGCCTATCGCAATGGCTACGTGTACGTCACCCTTGGCCAGTGGAACCGCCTTCCGGGATTCAATGGCGGAAAAGATTTGAGAAAACCGCCTTTTCTGGTAGTTAGAATTAAAAGTGAATAATTAGAAATAAAAGCAATGATAAAAATAGTCCGTTTAATACTCATTGGTAGCTTATTGGCTATCAATAGCATGGCACAGACAAAGGCCCCAGAACTGACGGTGGTTGCCACTACAACAGAACGCAACTGGAATGGATTGGCCGTATCTAACGACAAACGCATCTTTGCAGATTTCCCCCGCTGGGAAAAAGGAGACAATCCTTCGGTAGTAGAAATTAAAGAGGGCAAAGAAATACCGTTTCCGGGTGGTACATGGAACGAATGGCAATCTGGTAAAGACCCGAAAACAGCCTTTGTTTCCGTCAATTCCTTGTATCTGAACAGAGCAGACAACCATCTTTGGGTGACGGACTCTGGCGATCCCTTTGGGGATAGCAATGTGCTAGGGGCGCCCAAATTGGTCGAAATAGACCTAGCAACCGATGAAGTGGTCAATGTCTTTTTATTCGATGAAACCTTTGCACCGACAGGAAGCCACTTGAATGACATTCGTATTTCAGGAGACCATGTCTTTGTCACAGAATCCGGAACTGGAGCAATTTTGGTATTGAACAGAAAAACGAAAACGATTAGAAGGCTCTTGGCCATGTCGGTACTTACCAAGGCCGACCCGAAGGCGCAGCCAGTAGTAGATGGTTTCAGGCTGCAGGGAGAAGACGGAAAGACACCGGCCATCCATGCCGATCAGATAGAACTTTCGCCCGATGCAAAGACCTTGTATTTCATGAGCCCTTTTGGCCCTAATCTCTACAAAATTGCGGTTGCCGACTTGCTGAACGAAAAGCTTACCGACGCAGATTTGGAAAAGCGCGTCACAGTAGACCGCAAAGTGAATCCGGTGGGGGGCATTATCATGGATGCCAATGGGAATTTGTACCTATCCGAGGTAGAAACCAAGAGTATTCGTTGCGAAGGCGCCGACAAAAAAACAAAATGGATACTACAGGACGACAGATTGGTATGGCCAGATGCCTATTCCATTACACCCGATGGCACCTTTTACATCGTGGTAGCACAGATCTCCAACATGTCATTCATGCGTAAAGGCGAAGATCTAAGGCAAGCACCGTATTACATATTTAGTTTCAAACCAACTGACTAATTTACTATGGACAGAAGAAAATTTATTAAGCAAAGCTCAGTGGCCACGGCTGGACTGGTAGCCAGTACTTCCATCCCAGCATATGCTTCCACATTTGTAAAATCAAGTAATATGACATCACCATTTGAAAATTCAGGACAGCACAGAAGATTTCGCCCCAAGTACAAAGCTGGCTTCGGCGGCGTGGCCCTGGGCAACGGATTTCAGCAGAATCCAGATATAGAATGCATCCAATCGGTAGAGGCCGCCTGGGATGCAGGTATACGCTATTTCGATACCTCACCTTGGTATGGCCTGGGTATCAGTGAGCGCCGCATGGGGATGTACTTAAAGGACAAACCCAGGGAAGAATTCGTTCTTTCTACCAAAGTAGGCCGCCTCTTGCCCCCGCATGAAAATTTCAAACTGGAACGTGGCCTGTGGAAGAGCAAGCTCAATTTTGAATACAAATACGATTATACTGCCGCAGGCGTACGTCGCAGCGTGGAGGACAGCCTCCAACGCCTCGGCCTGTCATCGCTGGATATCGTTTTTATTCACGACCTATCTCCGGACAATGGCGACATGAAGGAAAATTGGGTGAAGTATTTTGATGAAGCCGCCACAGGAGCCATGCCCGAGCTGACCAAAATGCGCGAAGAAGGACTCATCAAGGCTTGGGGATTTGGGGTTAACACCATCGAGCCCATATTGAAGGCCATCGAAGTTGCCGACCCGGACATTTTCCTTTCTGCCTGTCAGTACTCGCTCATCAAGCACGAGGACGACCTGAACAAGGTATTTCCCAAAGCAGCAGAAAGAGATATTTCCATCGTGGTGGGCGCTCCCCTGTGTGCGGGCTTTTTGGCAGGAAAAGACCGTTATTTATACGATGGTAAGTTTCCAGATGGCGTCAAGGAAAAATTGGCAGCGCTGAAACGAGTGGCCGCCAACCACCAAGTAGATTTGAGAACGGCAGCCTTACAGTTTGCGGCCGCTCCCGACGTAGTTTCTGGCGTTATACCGGGAGCACATACCGCGCAGCAGGCACAGGAAAATGCCGCGTCTTTCAAGGCGAAAATCCCGACTGGTTTCTGGGCAGAGTTAAAAAGCGAAAAGCTAATAGCAGAAAATGCGCCTACGCCTAACGTTTAGTCTTTAGGATTTTTAGTAGAAGCAGTCTCACAAGACGGGCCGTCATTGCAAACGGGATTGCTTCACTCCTGGCACAACCCCACCCTTCCGGTTCGCAATGACACCTGTACGAAACGTCACTGCGAGGAACGAAGCAGTCTCACACAGACGGGCCGTCATTACAAACGGGATTGCTTCACTCCTGGCACAACCCCACCCTTCCGGTTCGCAATGACACCTGTACGAAACGTCACTGCGAGGAACGAAGCAGTCTCACACAGACGGGCCGTCATTGCAAACGGGATTGCTTCACTCCTGGCACAACCCCACCCTTCCGGCTCGCAATGGCGCCTGCACAACACCTAGGTGACTCTGATTAATAGGGTCACCTTTTTCAGTCATGAACCAGAGTCACCTGAAAATTAGCGCTTTGCAGCAAACCCTAACTACCTGCCTTCTTTTACCGCCTTAAACGTGCCATTGGGCTGGATAAAGTGCAAAGCCGAAATCTTGCCCTCTTTGTCTGCCTCAAACCGGAACAAATAACCATCCAATGCAAGTGGTTTGAATGCGTGGTCACCAAGCGGCTGCGTTTCATAATCGGGCTGACCAGGCACGGAAACGACCAATACACTTTTTTTCAGGAATACCTTGACAAACATGGAAGAAATCTCATAGGTACCTACATATGCCTGCAATTCTTCGGCCGAAAGAGATACCGCAGATGGCCTAAAGGTAAATGTTACGGGTTCTTTTGCACCGGGATCCAAACGTGCCTGTATCCTGTCTATTTTTCCTATCTCATCCGTCAAAAAATTAAATTTCAGACCGCCGGCCGTCGTGTCTACCCCGGTTTTGGGATCTATACTCTTAGCTTCAAACACATCGTAGTGATAGTGCTTGAGGTAAAAGGAATCTCGCGGCAGGTAAGCAAAAAGCGAATCTTGGCGTATTTTAACTTTAAAGCTGCCATAGGCAGGATTGTGCGCCTCCCCTACATAGTCTTTCAAGGGATGACCTGGCTTGGTGCCCGCTACCCTGCCCAGATCCTGCTTGTCACTTTCCTCTCCTGTATCTCCACCTGCTTTCCCGGGCTTGCTCCAGGCGTAATAAGACTGTCCAAAGAGCCTATCGGCAATGAGGTTCCGCACGGCCGCAGGTACACCAGAAGCATTTTGATTGCTCAACACGATGATAGCCAGACCATCCGTGGGAAACAGGCACACATTGGCACTGAATCCGTCTATATTGCCCCCATGCTCTACCCTATAGTGGCCGTGATAGGAACTCAACATCCACCCCAGGCCATAAGTAGAAAAATGGAGGTCCGGATGCACCGCACCGGGAATTCCCGTTCCCATGACCATTTGTGAACTGATGGCGTCATTGACATAGGCAGCCGGAATCACCTCTTTCCCCTCAAACTTTCCCTTGTCCAGCCAGGTCATTACCCAAGCGGACAATTCGTTCACACTGCTATTGATACTCCCCGCCGGCCCCATGGCCTTAATGGGATAGTATTCCAATTTATTGATAATTGAATCGTCCTTTAGCGAATACCCAAGGGCAATATCGCTATGTTTCTGCAATGCCGCAATGCTGGTATTGGAACGAATCATGCGCAAAGGGGCAAAGAACCGCTCCATAATGAGCTGTTCCCATGTTTTTCCCGTCAAATGCTCGGCCACCATCCCCTGTGCCAGGTACATGAAATTATTGTACTGCCAAGTTTCCCTGAATCCTGCCGTTGCTTTCATATGGCGTACCCGCTGCAAGAGGCTATCTCTCGAATCGGTAGGAAAAAAATACCAGGAATAATCGTATCGAGGCAAGCCCGTGCGGTGTGTCATCATATCGCGTAAGGTGACGTTTGCAGAAAGGTATTCATCTGCAAACTCCAGCTTGGGAAAGTAGCGCCTCACCGGCTCGTCAAGCGATAGCTTGCGATCTTCTGCCAGTTTGCCGATCAGCGCAGCCGTAAAAGCCTTGGTAGTGGACCCTATGGGCATGAGCGTGTTGGCGGTCATGGGCTTCTTGTTTTCCCAATCGCGGTAGCCAAAGCCCCTGCTATAGATGATACTATCCTTGTTGACCACCGCAACGGCATAGCCCGCAGCCAAATGATTTCGGAGTACTTGCTCCAGCAAGGGTTCTAGCGATTGCAGCTTTTGCAAGTAGGTGCTGTCGGCTTTTGTCGTTGCTCCTTGTCTCTCTGCCGGCGATGAGGCCTCGCTGTGCTCCCTCTTGAGTCCCATCGCAAATTTTCCCTGCCCTTGGGCAAAAGTGCCCGCAATGGAATCTGCATTGACCAGCTGGCCTTCATAACGAATCTGCGCCGTGCTGACAACGAAACGAAAACGGGGATCGTCAAAAAACACACTATCTACGGGCACACCAAAGGCATTTTGCTTGGGACTATCGAAGGTAGCTTTGAGGCTTCCACCGTCCTCATCAATGTGCAATACCAAGGGAAGCTCGCCCTGCGGCAACTTAAGACTTCCGTGCCAAGCACCCACGATGGATTGGGCCTCCAGGGCCAAAGAAGAAAAAGCAAAAAAAAGAAAAGTAAAAAAACGACCCATAAAATCAATAATTAAACGGATAATAGATATATCTCGCAAACAACTGCGGTACAAAAGATATAACAACAAGAACCGCGATAAACACAACAACAAGCTTGGTTCCTTTGCCATTTGTTGCGGTCTTAAACCCGGCAAAGAGCATCCAAAGCGAAACAATCAAAAATACCAGCGAAATCAGGGCTAAGATCAACATAGGTATCATCGATTGATTATCTATTTCTAGGGCACCTTGCTGTACTTGCTCCAAGACCTTTTCCGAATACGACACAAAAAAACCATTGATGTTCAGCAGACAGCCCAGATAGAGCACCGCCCTGGAAAGCATCGCTACGTTCAGTATATCCAAAAACCGGGTCTTCGCATTTAGAAATAATCCAGCAAGAAAGAGCGCTATGGAAAGCAAAAGCACATTCGTGATGTTGTCCAGCAAAGGTGTGTAGAAAGGCAGCCTTGGCGAAAGGATATTGATATTGAGTAAACCTACATAACGCATATTCACCATATAAGCCAAAGTAGACCCCAGTATAGTCGCTACCCCACCAATGCCAAACTGCTTCCGCTCATTCCAATTTTCAAAGATATAATATATCCATTTATTCATCTGTCTCTACCGTTAAAGATTTCACCTTAGCAATTACATCATCCAGTTTGTTGCGCACCGTGGGATAGCTCTTTCCCATTTGGCTGGCCATCTCTTTCAGGCTTCCGCTATTTACCAAAAACTGCAGCACAAAATGCTGCTCTTCCTCGGTCAGGCGCAACAGAGCCGGCAGTGGGAAATGGCCCGAAACCTGCGTATGGCACTGCTCACAGCTTAGCTGCGAGGCCGAAAGTGCGCTATGGCAGCTAGGACAATATAAGGGCAATTTTGCTTTCATAAATCAAACCACAATTCAACAATTCAAATATACTATTTAATTTTTTTAATATAAAAATCAATAATATTTATTTATAATTTTCAAGATCAAAGTTCACTTTTTTGAGAACTCTTATCTATCTTTTCTTTGAGTATATGATAAAAAAGATAGTTACTTAATTCACCTACCAAGATGAACCATTAAGGCATTGAGATAAATTAAGAAAAGGCTTAATTCCCTTGACTTTCCTACCTACCGCAGGCAGGTTAATGGTTTGGACGGAAACTTTTGCTATTCTTAATTTTGTCATGTACTTAGATTTTTTCTCTATTAAATTTAACTCCTCTTGACACTGTCCGAGTTTGAGCGTATGGCCATAGGCTGCAGGGAAATGGTTTGAAAAAATGGGCAGCGCAGTCTCTAGACTATGAATCCATTGGTCAGCTCTGGAAAGATCTCAATAGTCCTCTATAAAATCCTCTTCGTACAAACGCTTCAACTGCGAGGCCGCCAAGCTATTGGGCAGCAGACGGAACAAGTTATTCCGGACGGATACAAGTATAGGATTTGATAGCTGAGCTAGCCAGCCAGCCCTACGGGAAGTTTCGATGATGTATTGCGTGCGTTTTAACCTACGCCCTTCAAATGCAATGAAAGCTTCTTCAAAAGTGGCCCGTTTCCGTAATTCGGATTTCAGGATGGCCGCATCCTCTATAGCCTGGCAGGCCCCCTGCCCCATGTTGGGCGTAGTGGCATGCGCGGCATCGCCCAAGAGCAAAGCGCGACCATAGGCAAAGCGCCTCAGCGGGCGGATGTCCATGATGTCGTTCCACAACAAATCTTCATCCTTCGTAATGGATAAGGCGCGAACAACCGGTTCGTGATAATGCGAGAAATGCGCCTGCAGATCGGCAACTCGATAGGCCGCGTAATGCGCATCGCGAGCAGGAGCATTGACACATGCGTACCAATACAGCCTATCGCCGATGAGTGGCGTGAGGCCAAAACGTCCCTTGGCACCCCAAGTCTCCACGCCTTCCTCCACGCCCACCAGCCGATTGTCTACCACTGCACGCCAACAGGTATAGCCGGCATAGCGAGGCCTTGCACTGGGCACCAACTGTTGCCGGATGGCCGAATGTACGCCATCTGCCACCAAGAGGTAGTCACCACGAAGGTTTTCTCCATTGGCAAAGCTTAGATCCACGCCATCATCATCCTGTTTAAAGGAAACTGCACGGTGCGATAGCACCAAGGCCTCCGAAGGCAAATAAGCCATTAACAATTTATGAAGGTCAGCACGATGAAATGCATAATTTTCAGCCTGATATCTAGCCTGTAAGCGAGCTGGATCGGTCTCTATCAAGGCCCTTCCCAGCTCATCGCAGATGCGAAAACTATCAACAGGATAGCCCAACTGCGCCACTTCGCTTTCCAAGCCCAGCAATTCAAATGCTTTCATCGCATTGCTTGCAAGCCCAAAGCCTGCACCTATTCCTTTCAGTTCCCGAGCACTTTCATATACCACAGGCTCGTATCCCAATTGCCTCAAGGCTATGGCAGCGGTCAATCCCGCTATGCCCCCTCCCAAAATGATTATGCGTTCCTTCATCGATTGTTTTGCTGCCGTAAATATAGCTATTTTCAGGAGCCGCTCATTTTCGATAATATTGTTAAATTCGTCCACAACGAATATGACACAACAGGACACGATAAAACGATTTGACAGGATTGTAGCCATTTTCGTCCAGTTGCAATCCAAACGCATTGTGAAGGCACAGGAGCTGGCCGATCGCTTTGATGTAAGCATCAGGACCATATACCGCGACATCAAGACCCTGGAAAGCTCGGGCATCCCGATCTATGGCGAAGCGGGATCGGGCTACTCCTTGGTGGATGACTACCGCTTGCCTCCCATGCGCTTCTCTCAGGAAGAGGTAGCCAGCTTCATAGCCGCCGATAAACTCATGCAAAAATATGCCGACGGCAACATGCAGGAACATTTCGCTTCGTCCATGTTCAAGATCAGGGCCCTGCTCCGATCGCAGGAAAAGGAACAGGTAACGAACCTGGAATCAAAGGTGATCATGAAGCCCCGAATTCAAGAAAAAGAGCAAGGAACACCCAACGCATTGACCACCCTGTTTGAAAGCATTGCCCGAAAAACACAGGTACTGCTTCTATACCAAGCCCTCAATGCCGACACCCCATCTGAGCGTCTAGTGGAACCAGTGGGCATTTTCCATCAGGACAGCAACTGGCACATGATTGCCTATTGCCTTCTTAGGCAAGACTATCGGCAGTTCAGGACAGACCGTATCCATGACATCAAGCTAACCGAACAGTCGTTCCAGCACCAACATCAACCACTTTCCTTTTACCTCAACAACAAGGAAAAGAAACCGACCATCACCACTAAAATAGTGGTACCAAACGATGTAGCGCGGCATCTGTCATGGGAACGCTCCTATTTCGGTTTTGTAGAAGAAGAACTAGTAGACGAAAAATGGTTGATGACCTTTGAGGTCACCAACCTGGAGGGCTTTGCCCGATGGTTTGTTTCTTTTGGCGACAGGGCTTCAATTATTGAACCCGATGAGCTAATAATACATGTAAGGGATTTAATCGATCGTATCGGTCAAAATCTAAAGAACAACGTATCATCGCTTTAAGTTATGAACGGTAAGTTTTAAATATCCCAGCGGCCTAGTACAAAGGCTTGGGAGTAAAATAAAAATCGCTCACAGATAACACTGATTTGCACGGAAAAAATCTGTGGGAATCCGTGAAATCTGTGAGAAATAAAATTGACTAGCCTCTCTCCCAGAAAAAAGGCGGCTCTATACCCAAGGCCCGCAGATAAACATATCCCTGACCACGGTGGTGAATCTCATTGTCAATGAAATAAAAGATATTGTCTACGATGGGGAAATTATATTCTCCAAAGAGATTAAATGTTTCACCAAAGCGCTCTTCCGGTATCTGTGCATAATAGGCCTTAATCACTTCGGTTTCCTCATCCCACTTTTTCAGGATATCTTCTTTTGAGCGCGGCACGAAAGCCTCTTCGCTATAGGTTTTCTCTTCATCGGAAACGATTGCCTGAAGTGCAGGTCCGCCAATGGAAATCAATTCGGTAGCCAGCTGCGCAAAGGTACGCATGCCACCAATGGAAAATTCAAAGAGTTCCTTTTCGGGAAAAGCCTCTATTACCCTACGGGTAAGATTGCGGTGTCCTAGCCAGTGCTTCAAAAGATCTTCTTTGCTCAGTACTGCAGAAATTGTCGTAGTCATATTATTCTATTTTTTGGTTTACGATACAAAACTAAGCTCGCCGTTGACAAGGGAGTGTCAACAGCAAAACAGAGGCGACATTGTCAGGAAAAAAACCAGTAAATTACGCCGTAAACGATCGTCAAAATACCAAAAAACAGGTACATAAAACTCACATATATTTCACTACATTTGACCAGTTAACATTTAATTTTTCACCTTTTTAAACTTTAAATCAATGAAAAAAAGCTATTTTCTAGGTCTCGTTATGGCTTGTGCCATTTCTTTTGGTCTCACAGAGCGCCTAGCGGCTCAATCGCCCGTCAAGCTGTCTATAGGCCTCGAAGGCGGTATCCCCACGGGAGATGCAAGTGACATATATTCTGCAGCTGGCGGAGTGAGCCTGAACGTTCGCGTTCCTCTCCCCCTGACCAATCTCGATGTCATAGGTTCCGTCGGCTACCAGCAATGGTTTGTTAAGGGCGACTTCAAGGACACATTTGAGAATTTAGGATTCAATATCAGCAATTTTGGCTTTCTGCCCATAAAGGCGGGACTTCGCTATGGCTTTGGCTTCACACCCTTGTATGTCAAATTTGACCTTGGTCCGGCCATCACGATCAAGGAAGCCATTGAAGGTGGCGATAGCGGCACCGCTATGACCTATTCTCCTGGCCTCGGTGCCAAACTAGGGCCTTTGGAAGCCGAACTGAAATATGACATATATAGCAAGGACGGCACGCAGTCCTTCGTTGGCCTCAAGCTATCCTATTATTTGTTCTAATCATAGCAAAAGCAAGTCCGCTGCTCCATCCAAAAGCGGCAGACTTGCCTTTTCTTTCTTCCTTTAGTAAAATATTCTGCCAATAATCCCTTCCGTCTATCACGAGACTTTACGTTATTTATGTAACTTTGCCCACATGATAAAAACGGCAAGTTTTGTATGCAGCAATTCCAGGGTAGATAAACTTCCGGCAGCCGATAAGCCCGAATACGCGTTCATTGGCCGCTCCAATGTAGGCAAATCGTCGCTCATCAATGCCATCACCAATCATAAGGGCTTGGCAAAGACCTCCCAAACACCTGGTAAAACGCAGCTCATCAATCACTTCATTATCAATAATGAATGGTACATTGTGGATCTTCCAGGCTATGGATATGCCAAGGCTTCCAAGACAAACAGGGCACAGTGGGAGAAATTCATTCGGAGATATCTTAATCTAAGGGAAAATCTGCAATGCGTATTTGTACTGGTAGACAGCAGGCTATCTCCACAAAAAATAGACCTGGACTTTTGCTATAACCTGGGCGAATGGGCCATTCCATTTGTTTTGGTCTTTACAAAGGCCGACAAGCAATCGCAAGCCAAGTCGAAAAAAAACATGGAAGATTTTTTCACGGCCCTTTCCGAATGGTTCGAGGAAATACCTCCCCATTTTCTTACTTCTTCAGAAAGCAGGTCGGGCTGCGACGAGATAACCGCCTTCATAGAGGATATCAATACGCGTTTCAATAGCGCCGCTGCACCTGACACCAACGATTAACCTTAAATGAAGAAGTATTTTTCCCTAGTGCTCTTTGCGCACAGCATATTTGCTCTACCCTTTGCTATCATTGGTTTCTTCCTTGGCCTGTCTACCACCGAGCATACTTTCAGCTACAAGCTTTTTTTGCTCATGCTCCTCTGCATGGTGACCGCTAGAAATGCCGCCATGGCTTTTAATAGGTATCTCGATAGGGATATCGATGCGCTCAATCCCCGAACGGCACAGCGCGATATTCCGGCAGGGCGCATCAGTGCCAAGGGTGCGCTGACCTTCACCATCGTCAACTGCCTGTTGTTCATCACGGCCACTTACTTCATCAACACCCTGTGTTTCTACCTTTCCCCAGTAGCCTTGTTCGTGGTATTGTTTTATAGCTATACCAAACGTTTTACGCCACTGTGCCATTTGGTATTAGGGGCTGGCCTTGGGCTTGCACCCATTGGAGCCTATATGGTCATTACCGGTCAGTTTGCATTGGTACCTGTGCTGTATGGTTTTTCGGTGCTTTTCTGGGTGGGTGGCTTCGACATCATATACGCCCTGCAAGACGAAGAGTTTGACCGCCAACATGGGCTCAATTCCATACCCGCCTATTTCGGCAAGAAAGGTGCACTCCGCATTTCCGAGATCATGCATGTACTCTCGGCCATATGTGTCATTGCCCCTTATTTCATTTTGCAATTGGGCTACTTGTACATGGTAGGTCTTGCGCTATACTGTGGCTTGCTGATCTATCAGCACCGCATAGTAAGCCCCAAAGATCTCAGCAAGGTGGATAGGGCCTTTATGACTACCAATGGCATTGCCTCCGTGGTATTTGCCTCTTTCTTTCTTCTGGATATTTACTTTTTAAAATGAGACGCGCAACTTTCGTTACCCGACTTTCTTTACTCCAGTTTTTTCAATAGGTCCAGTCCTTGTGGCCATTTACCATAGCCGGCGTCCCCATTGATATGGCCAGCCTCTCCTATCCGTTTTAGTGTACTTCCCCAAGAACGAGCAAACAACTCGGACTTTTCCACCGACAGCCAAGGATCATTGTCACTCGCCACCAAGAGGGAAGGGAAAGGCAATTTTTGTAGGGGAATGGGGGTAAATCCCGTGCCTGGAAAGTTTTGCGCAGTGCCTGCTATATCAGCTGGAGCAACCAGCATAGCCCCTTTCACGATAGGATGATATTTGGCTGCCCAATGCACTATCGTAATACAACCTAAGCTGTGCCCAATCAAGATCGTTTGCGAAAGGTCCAACCCAGAGACCGTTTCCTCTAAACCTTGCACCCATTTGTCGCCATCCGGTCTGTCCCAATCCCCTTGTATTACACGCCTCACCGGAGAGAGCATTTCTTCCCATAAGCTCTGCCAATGCTGTGAGCCGGAGTTGCCGAGTCCCGGAACAATAACATATTGAATCATATATGAATGGAGCTAAATTTATCTGTAAAGATAGCAAGATTTACGATTTCCTTTCTGGCTCTCAAGCTGAGCCACGGCTTTTACTTTCTTTGCAAACGCTGCACGAAGATCTTGTACAGACGTAATATGTTACGTCTCTACAGACAAATCACACCCCACAACTGAAAACTCACAACTATCTTGGTACTTAGCAAAAAATAGTAGATTAGATGCAACATTATACTTCCAAAAGCGACTTACTAATAGAAACGGATAAAAAAATATAGAGAGCCCTTTGCGATCGATAGGTAAAATAGATGACAACGAACTGATAGCCATGTGCCTGGCGGGCAATGACCTGGGCTATACGGAGCTGTACCACAAATATGCCAAGAGCGTGTACAATTCCATATGCCGTGTCATCTCCCATACGGGCGAAGCAGAAGACATTCTGCAGGAGGCTTTTCTACTGGCGTTCGAAGATATGGAACGCCTGCAAAATGTAGCCAGCTTCGGAGCTTGGATCAAGCGGATTGCCATCAATCGTTCCATCTCGCATTTGAGAAAGCGGAAAATACAATTTTCCGATGTGGAGCAGGTAGACAAGGCGGATGAAGAAGTATATGACATGGAAGAAAACATCTTGTTCGATTGCAAGGTGGAGGACATAAAAAAAGCGATAGCACTATTGCCAGATGGCTATAGGACCATTGTGAGTTTATACCTCTTTGAGGAGATACCTCAAGAGGAAATAGGTAGGATGCTGGGCATCTCGCACAACACGGTGAGGACACAGTACCATAGGGCCAAGAAAAAAATAGTGCAAGCACTGAAGGAGAAAACATATCATGAATGATCCATTAAAAAAAATTATAAAGGAAAACAGGGAGGTATTTGACCATTTGGAAGCCCCAACAGGAGCCTTGCAACAAATACTGGCCAAGCGAAAACAAGCAAGCACAGAGCCAAAACGCCGCTTGTTGTCTAGCGGGATAGGTAAATGGCTGATAGCGGCCTCTGTCCTACTGGCTTTGGCACTGACCTATATCTTGTACGACAAAGGTGTATCACGAGGAGAACTGGATAATCTGCAAAATGGCATAGCCCAAAAGGAAACTCCCGCTATTACAGGCAGCCCGGCAATAGAGTCCCCCAGTGCAGAACTGAAAGAGGTGCCCCAGATAGTCCATGCCGCAAGTAAGGTACCGGTAACGAAAAAGCCCAAGAAGCAGGCAAGTCCTCAACCAACAGCGGATGAATTGGAGGAAGCAGGACGCTTTGCCCAACTGACCGATAGCAGTTCAGCCAGTATACGCTTGGCCGCCATTCTGGATATAGAGAAGTCCGGCCGTATGAACGATCAGACCCTCGAGATGCTCTCCAAGACCATGAACGAAGATGCCAACAGCAATGTACGTCTGGCCGCTTTTGATCTATTGAGCCAGTATGCCTACGAACCAAGCGTGGCCGACGTGTTCATCAAATCGTTGGCCACGCAGGACGATCCACTGGTACAACTGAGCCTCATCAATCTCTTGGGCAATGTGGACAATCAGGAGGTAGATGAAACACTCTTTGCGCTGGCCAACGACCCAGAAACATTTACCGCGGTGAAGGACGAAGCCTATGCCGTACTATTAAGTCAAAACAAATTATAGAAAAGAACAATAAAAAACAAAAAGCGATATGAAAAAGCAACTCATCACATTGGCCATTCTCCTATGTACCAGTCTGTCCGTTTGGGCACAGAAAGAATATAAGCTAGCAAAAAATACAGGGAAACTCATACTCAACCTCAACGGTGCTACCATAGAGGGCTATGATGGGAAAGAAATCGTTTTTATAGACGAAAAGGCAAAAAACGAAGTAGAAGATGAACGAGCAAGAGGATTGCGTGCCATAAGCGGTTCTGGTATCATTGACAACACGGGGCTAGGCATCAATGTCACGGAGAGCGGACAAGATGTCAAGGTCAATCTGGTAGGAAACGGAAGAGAAGACAACATCTTTAAAATACTAGTTCCTAGTCAAATGGACATTTCATTTGCTTATGAGAATGCCATGTTCGGTAGACCCATAACTATCCAAGACATGAAAGGCGAAATAGAGGTGTCCGTGCGTTACAACGAAATAAAACTTGTCAATAACAGTGGTCCCATGAATATCAAGTCTATGCATGGCGGTATCGATGCTTCTTTTGAGGAACCTATAAAAGGCCCCATCTCCATGATTTCCGTCTACAATCATGTAGACGTTTCTTTACCTACTACTACAAAAGCGAATGTAGAACTGGGCACTAGCTACGGCAAACTATATGCAGCAGACGACTTTAAGATAGCTGTCCTTCCAGAAGATAAAGCCGCCAAGGAGAAAAATGCGACCAATGCCGTGGCGATAAGTGGCAGTGGTACTTATTCTAACACGTCGAGAGCACTCACGGTGATTAATAGAAAAGTAAACAACTCGGATTCTACAAACACAGCCAGTGCACCTATTACCGTGGTTAACGGAGAGATCGTCAATCTCAAAGACAATCCCTATTTTACAATAATAAAAACTGGGGACAACATCAAGGGCACGATCAACGGAGGCGGTCTCGATTTAATTCTCAAGTCAAACCACAACAACGTTTACCTCCGCACCCCGAAAAATTAGGCATTGCAAAAAATAACTATATGAATTTGAAATATATAAGGGCTTAGTAAGCAAAAAAAGCATATAGTCATTTGAAAAAACCATTTTTTGTATTAGGTTTGCAGTCCCAAATGAGGGGTGAGGTGCCTGAGAGGCCGAAAGGAACAGTTTGCTAAACTGTCGTACTGGAAACGGTACCGCGGGTTCGAATCCCGCCCTCACCGCCAACGCAAATGAATGATGCCCCGACTATTTGTCGGGGTATTTTTGTTTGTGGCCTTGCCAAACTTGTTTGAGCAAAAGCATCAAACAAAAATATACAAGAGCGAAGCGAACAGCATTCATTTGCGTTGAAGCCACCCCCCTCACGGGATGGCTGCGGCCAAGCGTGCGGGGTTGTGCGACGCAGCCAATCCCCCTCCTCCCAACACTCATATTCCACCGCGCCCCCCTCCAAAGGGGGATAGGTGCCTGTCTCGCTATTCGGCATTTTCTGTCAAGGAATCCGCTATGAGGCCAGCCCGCTTCAACAACGCCTCCACATGCGGCTTTCTCCCCCTAAAATCCACATATAGCGTCATCGGATCCTCCGTGCCGCCCTTGGACAACAAGGTCTTGAACTTGTCAGCCACATCTTTGTTAAATATCCCCTTTTCCTTGAACAACTCAAAAGCATCGGCATCGAGCACTTCCGCCCATTTGTAGCTGTAATAACCAGAAGAATATCCACCGGGAAATATATGCGAGAAGGAGGCGCTGAGGGCGGTATCGGGCAGGTGCGGGTATAACCGTGTATCCTGCAAGGTAGCCAGCTCAAATTGCTCCATGTCGACCTCTTTGGTCCATTGATTGGTATGGTAGGCCATGTCCAGCAGACCAAAGCTTAGCTGCCGCAAGGTTTGATAGCCCTCCATAAAATTGGCTGCGGCGATAATCTTGTCTATCTTATCCCCATCCAATGGCTCGCCAGTTTGATAATGCTTGGCAAAGGACCGCAAAAATTCCTTCTCATAGCAGAAGTTCTCCATAAACTGCGAGGGTAGTTCCACAAAGTCCCAATACACATTGGGGCTAGCTAAACTTTCATAGGTGGTATCGGCCAATATGCCGTGTAGCGCATGGCCAAACTCATGAAACAGGGTAGTCACCTCGGTGAAGGTAAGCAAAGAGGGCGCCTCACCCGTAGGGCGCGAAAAATTGCAGACAATAGAAACATGGGGCCTTAGGTTTTTGCCTTCAATACGGCACTGCCCCTGAAAGCTGGTCATCCACGCCCCTGGTCGTTTCCCTTTTCTCGGATGAAAATCGGCATACAATAGTGCCTTATGCTCCCCAGCTTCAAGCACCTCATATACCTGCACCTCGGGGTGATAAACAGCAATATCATTCCGCAAGCTAAAGGTTAGACCATACAGTTTATTGGCAGCGTCAAACGCGGCATTCAGCACATTTTCAAGAGAAAAATAGGGTTTCAATTCCTCTTCGGAAAAGCTAAAGCGCTGTTCGCGCTGCTGCTCGGCATAATAGGCATGATCATAAGGCATCATTGCTTCGATGCCCTCCTTTCTGGCCATTTCCTGTAGCCCTTGCACTTCCTTAATGGCAAAAGGCTTAGCCTTTAGCAAAAGCTCGCTCAAAAAGTCAAGTACCGCATTTGGATTGGCTGCCATGCGCTCTTCGAGTACAAAGGAAGCATGGTTTGCATAACCAAGCAGCTGTGCCCGCCTATGCCGCAAATCCACCAGCTTGCGCACGACACCGGCGTTGTTGAAGTCATTGTCTTTGTAGGCACGTTTGCCTGCCGCCAGGCTGATCTGCCTACGCAGGTCCCTATTCTTGGCATACTTCAAAAGAGGAGTCATGCTAGGGAACTGCAGGGTGAATACCCAGCCCGGCAGCTCGCGTTCTGCGGCCTCGGCTGCTGCCATAGCTTTGATAGAGGGCGGCAAACCTTCCAGATCGCGCTCGTCTTCCACATGAAGGAAATAGGCGTTTGTCTCTTGCAGCACATTCTTGCTGAACTGAACCTTCAATTCGGCCAACTGACGGTCTATCTCGCGCAAGATTTCCTTATCGCTATCGTTCAGTAAGGCACCATTTCTTGCAAATCCCTTGTAGGTCTTATCCAAAAGACGCCATTCTTCCGTGCTGAGATTATCATTATTCGCCTGTTCATAGACTTGCTTTACGCGCTCAAACAGGGCTTCATTCAGCTGTATGTCATTGGAGAAAGCCGCCAGCATGGGCGATAGCTTTTGTGCAAGGTCCTGCATGGCATCGCTGGTTTCGGCCGAGTCCAAGTTGAAGAAAATCTCGGCTATTCGTCCAAGCTTCCTGCCCGATTGCTCCAGGCGGGCAATAGTATTGGCAAAACCGGGGGCCTCTTTGGAAGCTGTAATGGAATCAATTTCGGCTTTAGCCTCGTCCATTGCCTGCTCTATCGCAGGCAAATAGTCCGATAGCTGGATCTTATCAAAAGGCACACTGTCAAAAGGTGTCCCATAAACGTTCAATAAAGGATTGTTCATGGAAACAAAGATAGGAGTTAGATGTGAGATATGAGACTCAAACTAATTTGCCAATGGATTAAAAAACCGTCCCAGTCAGATGAGTTAAGAAATAAAACCACGGGGGTATGGTAAGGATTATAATAAAGAAGGTTTATAATTGGCCAAGCAGCCATTATATCATATTAATAAACGATTCTGTAGTGGATACCTACATTAGCATTGAGACCTATCAAAAATTTCTTGCCAGCGCTGGTCCATTGATCATACAGCATATCGTAGTGGTACAAACGATCCTCCGCTATTTGGTTAAACGGTGTAATCTCCACTTTCTTCAAAGGAATAAAAAATCCGAAGTTGGTCGTTATAGTAAATTTGTCGTTGATGTCCAGCGACTTCAAACCTATACCTATATAAGGAGCCAAATCCGTAAACTTCAAATTATAATATTCGCTATCATCATCGTAATAACGATCGATATTATTGGAGAAATAATAGCTCAGGCCGACCGACACATATCCTTTTTTAGCCAAGAAGCCTTCTTTGTCGTAAAGCGGTCGCCAATCTACGAAGGCATTTACATTGGAACGATGTATCTCGGCCCTATTATTTCTATAGCCCGTACTTATCGAACTTATCGGAAAAAAATTAAAGCCCAGCTTGGCATCTATGTCACCCCGCACAGAATATATACCTTCCACGCCAATGCCATGGCTTCCCAAGACAATACCCACGGACGGGGTAGGATTCAAATCGTTGAAATTCCTTATAATCTGTGCTTGCAAGCGTATTGTCCCCACTATCAGGCTAATCGCCGTAACAAGAAATAGTCTCTTCATAACTTGATATAATGAATTGAAATAATCTATTAAAAACAGTTAGCCGGCCATGCCCCATCGATAATGCTCCTAAACACCTAGCAACACACAGCAGCAGCTATTTACAGCTTAGTAAACTCGCTTATGAATCCGTCTCCACTTCTTTTTCAGTGGTTTCCTTTACTTTTTCTTCTTTTACTTTCTTGGCCTTGGGTGCTTTTGACTTGGGTACTTTTTGCTTAGGATCTTCACTTGGCAATACCAAATTATCCGCATTGATACCTCTTGGATTTTTCCAGGTACTTTCTTTCAAAGCATCGATTTTCGCCTGTATCTTTTCAGATTCGGCTTCCCTGTCTACCACTTCGCCGGGCAGGGCCACTTGTTGTTGCCCACGAGGAGACGATTCACGTATGATTGTGCTAACAAACTTACGTTGCACCAATACATCATCCATGGTTACGTCGAAGAGTCCCACATCAGGATCCGAAACGTCTACCTGCGCTAGCGTATAGCGCAATTGAGGATAGTATAGCCAAAACGCTGGTGTAGAACCAATTGACTCCGCCAATTCTGCCGAGGAATTGATATCCATCAAGGGAGCAACACCTATAATACGTGTTTCTATGGTACCACGCACTTTATCAAGAAAAATATCTTCCTTGAGCCTAAATTTAGTTACCCTGTTTGGGTCAAATTCATTAACGGCCATCTGTGCATCAATCTGATTCCCCTCGTCATCAAAGATAGGCACCAGTACGGAATCCGCAAATTTTGCTTCCCCAGCCCTAGCGGTGAGCTTGGTTTTGAAGGCATCGTCTTCATAAGGAGTGAGCTTACCTTCCTGAATACCCTTCATAATGGCTCCCATCATCGTATAATCCTGCATGGCAAAGATATAATTGACGGTATCCTTTAAATCGATGTCCCTATAAATCCTTTTATAGAAACGAATATTTTTGGTATCTACCTTAGGAAACGGGATAGGCTTATTGTCCGAAAGATCAATAGCATGGTAATAACCGTCCATTTCCGGGATGGTATCTGTATCGAAACCATTCACTGAAGGAATGGAATCCAAGATCAACTCCTGAGCGCGAACAGCCATCGCGCTTAAGCCAAGAAGTCCTAATAATACTAATTTTTTCATCTTATTGATTCTCTTTATCTTTGTACGAAATACCTTCTGTACGAATTAAACGAACGATTGTTTATTATTCCAGTTTATATTTTCTAGTTTTCACTTGTTCCGTTGGCAGCTCAATGGCCGACATGACGCAACGGAAACCGATATAAGAACGCGGCATATCCTGTTCTTCATAGGTTCTGGCATCGCTATTCAACATGTTTCCATTATCTTTCCAAGAACCTCCACGTACCACCTTTCGTTTCATCAAGGGATTGGCATCATCGGGAACGTCATATAACAATACCGGGTTCAAGTCGTTCACAAAAGCCGAAGCAGAAGGGCTATAGGCGTCCATGGTCCATTCGGACACGTTTCCTGCCGTATTATATAGGCCAAAAGCATTTGGAGTGTACGATTTGACCGGCAAGGTGAAGGTGGAACCATCGCGGGAATAAGTACCTTCTCCCTGCTTGAAGTTGAGCGCCAATTTCTCTTTGCCCGTTTTCTTATCTTCAATGGTCTTCTTGGTCCTATCAATCGTATCCGCTGGGTCGATTTTACCTTCCGCCGCATACTGCCACTGCACTTCGGTAGGCAAACTAAAGACAAGGTCAAAATCGCGCAAAACGGGATTTTTCTTCATTTCCTTAGCCAGCTGAATTCCTCTCCAATCGGCATAGGCCCTAGCCTGCTTCCAAGTTACCCCTACCACGGGATTATAATCGTAGATTTTATTGGTGAAATAATTTTGATCCATCACCTGCATCTGTGAATTCGGGAAATCGGAAGACCATACCGTTTCTTTTGGCCATACGCTAATGGTATCCATCACGTATTCACCCGTATTGCCGCCAGCCATTCGAATATAGTACAAGCGGTACTTCGCCTTTTCGGGATCCAAAACCCTTCTAGTACCTTTCATCATGGTCATTGGCAACAGTTTATCACGTTCTTCTGCTGTTCCCTTTTCCCAAAGTGGGGATTTACTGCCCACCTTGCTCCAATTGATAAAGCGGCGCCCAGAATCGGCCGCAACCGTATTGCCCTTGGGCTGTATGAAATAAGAATCATCTTGGAGGTAATCCGTTATGGCCACCGAATCGGCCACCCAGTTTACAAACGTACGGTATTGCAAGTTGTTTACTTCCGTTTCGTCAATGAAAAACGCACTGACACTGACGTTGCGGTGCACCGCACTGCTGTCGTCAATCCCCTTATACAAAATAGTACCAGAAGGAACGTAAACCATGCCTGGAGGCGCTGGCAAGGCCGTTCCTCTATAAGCCACGGTATTAGGCACCTCTGTGAACTTATTGGTCTTACAGGCCCCCGCGGCTAACAAGGCAGCTACGATGAGCAAACCGCCCCATCTCTTCAGTTTAGAACTACCTAAGGAAGTAGTATAACGTCTATTCATATTATTTTAACATTAAAGCAAAATCCAAGTCAAATTATTAAAAATCAACAGCAAAGATAATCAAATCACTACAAAACACAAGCCAAAAACGGATTTGCCTTTTTAATTTTTAAAAAAAAAGCCAAAATCCCTCATTTATAGCTCCTCACACAATTACCACCCAATTTTGCGAGGCAAAGATAAACAAAAGATTGTTTCAAATACACGACATTAAAAAAATACCCATTATCTGGTATCATGGCGAAATGATTCAGCTAGTCCTTACAAAATATTTCATCCCTGATTTTTCTTAAACCAGGATTTTTTTCGCTTTTTTTCAGTCTCTCCATAATAGCCATAGCCATAGCCATAATAACCATAGTAGCCGCCATCTTCCTGCTTCACGTCATTGAATACCAAGGCCATATTTCTCAATTTGCCCGATTGATAAAGTTCATCGATCAGCTTCAATAGATCGAGCGGCGAGTGATTGGCACGTACCATATAGAGGGTAGCATCCGCATAATGGTTGAGCAGCTGGGCATCCGTTACCAACCCAATGGGCGGCGTATCGATGACAACCATATCGTAATTGGCCTTAGCCTCTTCCATCAATTGCCTCGTTCGGTCGTTTACAATGAGCTCCGAGGGATTGGGAGGAACGGGGCCACTACCGATATAATCCAGGCCGTCCATATGGGGCACCGGATAGGCCAATTGCGCCAAGTTCAGTGAACGGTCTACGATGTAGTTGGTAATACCCTGCTGCTGTTTGCGTTGATTGAAGTGCTCGCTCAGCTTGGGCCTGCGCAAGTCGAACTCCATCAGTAGCACTTTTTTGCCCGCATAGGCCAATATATGGGCCAGATTGAGCGCGGTGAAGGATTTTCCCTCACCGGGCATGCCCGAGGTAAGCATCACCACCTTGGCTCCTTCGGCCGTGAGCATAAAAGCTAGGTCGGTCCTTAAGCTCCGAAACTGCTCGGCCAAGGCAGAACGCTTTCCCGCGAAATCGATCAGCGTATAGTCTTCCTCCTTATGGCTGATTTCGGCTATGACGGGGGCCGTGGTACGCTTCGTAATGTCCTTGCGTGTACGTACCTTATTGTTCAAAAGCTCTTCCGCCGCTATTTTTCCCGCCGGTATTAAAAATGCGATAATAAAGGCCATGGTCCAAAAGCTGTCTGGCTTTTTTGAGATGTTTGCTCCTCCCCTTGCTGGTTCAATGATGCGGATGGAGGTACCCCGAGCACTATTGGCCACGGCCACCTCTTCCCGCCTCTGCAATAAAAAAAGGTACATCTCCTGTGCCAATTGCTGCCTTCGCTCCATATTGAGCAATTCGCTACGTTCTTTTGGCACCTGCCGCACATCGCCGGCAAGGCGGTTTACCGTAGCCTGTATATCCCGGCGATTGACGATCAATCGATTTTCGGTATTATTCAGGTATTCCAGTATGTTTTGCCGCACTTCTTCCAATTGCTTATCGATGTTGAGTATATTCGGATGATCGGGCTTATAAGCCAAGAGCGAACGCTCGCGTTGCAGCAAGAGGTCATTGTATTGGTGTGATAGATTGGCAAAGCCTCCATCCTCTTCCAATAGTACCCCAGGCACAAAGCGTTGCACCTGGCCGCTGCTTAAATTGCTCTTCAGTTCCTTTATCAGACTGAGGCGATTTTCCAGTGATATCAGTTGCTGCGTATAAACATTTTGGTTTGACAAGAGCATACCCGACTGAGCTTGTAAATTGGCTAAGCCTCTTTCCTGCATATAGCCTTGAATGGTGCCTTCCAACTCCGTCAATTCTTCATTCACCTTGAGGATGCGGTTGTCAATAAATTTGATGGTACTGTCCGCTATACGACCTTTATCCCTACTGTCCTGATAGATGTATTCCTCAATCAACTGGTTCAGAATATATGCCCCCTTTTCGGGAACGGGGCTATTAATGAACAATTGCATAGTAGAAGTCCCTTTGGGTACCAAGGCGGAAAAATTGTTGCCAAATTGGCCAGCAGTGGCCCATACCGAGTTAATAGCAATTTTGTACTTCAATCCAGCAGATAATGACTCTTTGGGCGTCAGCACATAATGATCTCCTCTAGGAAGGCTAAAGGAATCGCCAAAACGAATCTGCCTTACAATTTCTTCCTCCCCTTCCAGATATTCCAGTTCAAAGGCTTCATTACTTAAAGGCACGACCGTAAAAGACACCGACTTCATGGAATCGGCCGGCTTATCCACAAACAATTGCATGGGCGCATTGAATATTTCCTCTTCCTTGAGCCGCCCTTTCAGGTACCAAAAAATATTCAGGCGCTTTTTGATCACCAATTGCTGCATTAGGTAACTGCTACGAAAAATTTCCTCCTCCGTAGCCATTTTTGTACCAGACTCAGACAAAAAACCCATAGAAGCCGTCCCTCCGGCATAGTTTTCATTGCTTAGGCGTACCTTAGCCAAGGATTTATAGAGTGGCTTCAATTCATAGCTGACGTAGTAGTAAGTATAGGATAAACAGATGACAAGTCCAATCGTCAATAAGGGCCATAATTTCAAATACCTTCTGCCATAATACTTAAAATCAAAGCCCGAACCATTCTCTTCCACCCAAGCACTATTTTCCATTATATTATCCGCCATTTAATTTCCTCCAAATAATGTTTAAAGTACATTTGTTCTAGTGAGCAGTACCAATAATGTTGAAAGAACCCCCAAACAAGCCGTAATGATGGTAATTTTCTGCCTTTCCGTATTGGCGATCATGGCCTTGCTAGGTTCCACATAGATAATATCGTTTTGCTTCAGGTAATAATAAGGCGAACTAAATATCTTGGCATCATTGAGGTTAAAACGTACCATTTCCTTATCGCCCCCATCCGTTTCCCGGATCAGTAGCACGTTTTCCCTTTTGCCATAAGGGGTCAAATCGCCTGCCATGGCAATGGCATCCAATACATTGATCTTTTCGTCGGCCACATTGTAATTATTTGGTTTACTTACTTCTCCTATGATGGATATCTTAAAGTTGACAAAGCGCACCTGTACGGTGGGGTCATTGTAGAGGGTATTGGCTTTTTGCCGCACCAAATCGCGCACCTCGGAAGTGGTAAGCCCTTCCACCTTGAAGTTTCCCAGAATGGGTATTTCAATCTCTCCTTGTTTATCCACCTTATAGCCTATCACATCCCTACCTGCGGCACCCGTACCTTCCTGATTGGCCCCCGAATTGATGGCCGCAACGGAAGCGGGGTCGGCGGTTTTGATGTACACGGAGATAATATCGCCTTTCAGTATCTTGGGTTCAACGAATTTTGCTTGTGCTATTTGGCTGTATTCCGATTCCGGGATGTTCTTGAAATAAGGAATGGTTTTGTTGCTGCGGCAGCCCGATAAAGCCAAGCCACTTATTATTAACAACTTAACAAGCCATTTGGTAGAAAATCTGCTTATTCTCATAGTTTAGACAAAGAAAATGATTATTTTTCAATATTTTATATTTGTTTTCACATTTTTATCACTCTTAAAAAAGCGTCTTTGCGAGGCACGAAGCAATCTGCTTTTTTTCCGCAACTAGCACAAGCTTTGGCATACTAGGGCCAGGAAGCTACAAGCTTCCTTCTATACTCCAGTCCAAGTTAACCCACACCCCTCTCCCCCCCCTAAACTTGAACCAGTGCAGGACAAAAATTCCCCAAACTGGCGCAAGCTTTGGCGTAATGGGCCAGGAAGCTACAAGCTTCCATCTATAGTCCAGTCCAAGTTAACCCACCGCCCTTTCCCATTACTAAACTTGAACCAGTGCAGGACAAAAATTCCCCAAACCGGCGCAAGCTTTGGCATAATGGGCCAGGAAGCTGCAAGCTTCCATCTATAGTCTGTTCCAAGTTAGCCCGCCGCCCTCTACCGCACCTAAACTTGAACCAGTGCCGGGACAAAAATTCCCCAAACTGGCGCAAGCTGTGGCGTAATAGACCAGGAAGCTGCAAGCTTCCTTCTATAGTCTGTTCCAAGTTAGCCCGCCGCCCTCTACCGCCCTTAAACTTGAACCAGTGCAGGACAAAAATCCCCCAAAACTGGCGCAAGCTTTGGCGTAATGGGCCAGGAAACTACAAGCTTCCATCTATAATCCGGTCCAAGTTAGCCCGCCGCCCTCTACCGCACCTAAACTTGAACCAGTGCCGGGACAAAAACTCCCCAAACTGGCGCAAGCTTTGGCGTAATGGGCCATGTGCGGATGGCCTAGCTTGTGCCCATAAATACAACCAAGCGTGCAGCTTGGTAACGGTCAGGAAGCTGCAAGCTTCCATCTATAGTCTGGTCCAAGTTAGCCCACAAGCCTCTACCGCCCCTAAACTTGAACCAGTGCGCCCTTAAACTTGAACCAGTGCCGGGACTACAAAATCTCCTTCAATCTTTCCTCAAAATCATGCAAAATCTGTTCTTTATCCAAGTACTTCAGCGCATAACGCCTGGCGGCCTCCTGCATGGTAGACCTATCCATTGCCAGCGCCTGTTCAATCCCTGCATTTAGCGCCGCAACAGATTCCGGTTCCACCAGGATGCCCAACTGGTATTTGTCCATCACCTGGTAAAGCGTGGTACCGGGCACCGCATTGACCAGGGCAAAACCACCTGCGGCCAGAATGGCAGTCAGCTTGGAAGGCATTACCAGGTCGGAGGCCGACTTTTTCTGCAAAACCAAGTGAATATCGGCCGTGGCCAATAAAGCGGACAATTTATCATAAGGTTGCAAGGCATAGAAATGTACATTTCCCAATTGCTCGCACTTGGCCCTGGCCATCAATTCCTCCTTCATGCCGCCCGAGCCCACAATGACAAAATGCAAGTGTTTGTTGTCCCGAAAATGCGCAGCGCAGGAAAGAATCAGTTCCAGCCCCTGTTTTTTTCCCAAATTGCCCGAATACAACACGACCTGATCGCTCAGTGGAATGCCCCAGTCCTTCCGCAAGGAATCTTGTACCGGAAGGGGCTGCACATTCTTCCCATCTACCCAATTGGGAAACAGCAGGCATTTTTCGGGCTTAATTCCCTTGGCATAGATCTTTTTCAACATGCCCAAGCTAATGCTTGACACCAAATCGCTTTTCTTTAATAGATAGCGTTCAAAAGCAAACATGAAACCGATCAGCTTTTTGCTGCGAATCATTCCCAGTTCGTGGGCCGCATCTACCTGTAAGTCCTGAATATGGGTAATGAGTTTAGCCCCCTTCAGCTTGGCATACATCAAAGCATAAAAGCCCAAATGAAAGGGCGGCGTCACATTGATCACCACGTCGAATTTTTGCTTTAGCAAAAGGCGAAACCAAACGGGAAAAATAGCCAGTTCGAATGAAAATTCATGAATCATGCGGTTCCGCGCACGCACCACTTTGGGCACATACAGCGGCACGCGGTATACAGTGGCTCCGTCCAGCTCTTCCCTCATCCAGCGCTTTCCTTTATAGGCAGGGTGTACCTCCCATTCGGGGTAATAAGGCAGTGCGGTCACCACGCTCACCTCGTGGCCTTGCGCCGCCAGCCAAGCCCCCATTTCGCCCGTATATTTACCTATGCCGGTTAGCTCTGGGGCATAATTAATGCCAAAAATCAATATCCGCATGTCGGTCTAGGTATTAAGTTATTTCATGATTTTGAAGATTGCTTTTATACTCTTTCATTTTTATTTTAATCAAAAATTCATAGTACGCCATATTCACACAGTAGACAAAACCCTGTCTTCCTTCCAGAAATCCTAGCTTTAAGACATATGCCTGAAAAAACCTCAATAATGGCCAGCCAGGCAGATTGCTCAACCAGGATTTCAAAGCAGGATTTCTAATGGAAGTATTGCTATTAAATATATCCTTAAAAGGACGCTTTTCGTACAATCTAGCTTTTGCCTCTTGAGAAGAATAACGATTATGTCTTTCTATCCAAAAAGTCCATCCTTTACTAAACCCGTAATGCAAGTAAGGCTCTTTGATGTACGCTAATTTTCCATTTATCGATCCTTCTTTCTGTCCATGGCCAAAATCGATAAAGTTGGCTTCTCCTAATTTCAATAATCTAAACTGCCATTTTGGAAAATTATCACAACGTTTCAGCCATCTTCCTTCTAAAATCATCTTCCAGCAACAGTAATAACCCACAGTATCCCCTCCAGCATTTGATATGGCAACCTCCAGAGCATTACGAAAAGCAGGCGTTGATCGCTCATCGGCGTCCAAAAATAAAACCCAATCATACTTGACATTTAAGTGCTCCAGAGCATAATTTCTTTGTTTGCCAAAAGATTCAAAAGGATGAAAAGCAATTTTCGCACCGTATTTTTCAGCGATTTCTATTGTTTTATCCACACTGCCCGAATCAAGCACATGAATATCATCGCACCATGCAATAGATTTCAAACATAAATCAATGTCTTGCTCCTCATTTTTTGTCAAGATTATAATAGAGACCATATATTTTTTTACTAATTGGGCAATTACCAACTTATAGACAAAAGCAACGCAAATTACATTTTTACTACATTATTTACGAGAAAAAACGACCACTTGCATGAATTTGTCAGTGAACATACCCATGCGATTTGGCCGTATTTCTTTCCGTCAATCTTCCAGCACCCTTTCTTTGAGTGGTTTGCAAGGGAAACCAGCACATACCATCCATGCCGGCATGTCCTTCGTCACCACCGATCGAGCTCCGATAACTGTTCCCTCGCCAATAGTTACTCCTGGGTGCACAAAAACATCGGCGGCCAACCAAGCTTCCGCACCAATATGTATGGGCAAAGTATAGAGCGGGAAACCTTTTTTTGTATAATCATGTGTGCCTGTACAAATATAGCTGCCTTGTGAGATTACGGCACGTTTACCAATATCAATCACAGCTTGTGAGTAAAGCTCTACTCCATTGGCAATGCCGCATTCGTCATCCAGCACCAAGTTCCAAGGCGCCCATATGGTAACGGCCGGATAAACGTGAACACCCTTACCCACCTTTGCGCCAAAACAACGCAATAGAAAAGAACGCCAGCCATGCAAAGGCCTAGGAGAGTAACGGAACAATAGCCAGTATATTATTCCCCAAAGCAGCCGCATCAGGCGATTGCGCAAAGAAAATGATGCGCCTGTATGTGTATCTTGATTGACCATTACTATTTACAACTTAATTACTTACTACTTACAGCTCCTTCCAAAGCCGCCTTCATCTTCAAAGCTGCTTGTTCTACGGTAAAGCACCTTTCATAAACCAATTTAGCCTTTTGCCCCATTTCTTTTTGTTCTGCATCTGAGCACTGAGACCATTTTATTAATAAGTTTTTTATGCCTTCCAACTCATCAGGCTCAACCAATCCGCCTTTTCCCTCAGCAATTTCGCGCCAGATATTTACTTGATCGGAAATCAACACTGCTTTTCCGCAGGCCATTGCCTCCACAACGGCGATGCCGAAATTCTCCTGATGGCTGGGTAAGATAAAAGCATCACAATTATAAAAAGCGCCCCATTTGGCATCGCCTTGCAACATACCCGGAAAGTGAATCTGGGAATCATCCTTCGTCATCTCTTGAAGTTGCTCGCCAAAAGTGGTATTCAAGCCCGGCCCCGCTATCACCAAATCAGGTAAATCCATTGTTTTACCTTTCAAGTCCAAATATGCGCTAATCAATAGATCTACTCCTTTCTTAGGATGAATACGACTTAGAAATAATAAAAAGCGCTTAGTTTTCACTGTTGGACAACGCTCCAAAAATGTTTGCCTAATACCTCCTGCATTCACAGGAGGAGCAGCTATGCCATAGCCAATATTTAATTCCTTTTTGGGATGATATGGGCTAAATGCGTCCCTGGCCAACAACAATTCTTGTTCGCAGGTAAACAATAGGCCATCAGCATCATTGATTACTTTACTTTCAAAAAGCTTCCAGAAAATCCAATTCCGAATAGCCTTTAACCTTCTACCCTTCGCCCTTTGAAAATAAGGGTCCAGCATGCCATGAGGCATTATAAAAAGTTTGGTCTTCCCACCCCTACTTTTATGTTTCCTCCATGCCTTATACGTGCCATAACTATTGTAGAGCCAAAGGCCATGCACGATAACAACATCATAACTGTCCAAATGCGTTTCCAACCAGTTTGCGAGTTCCCGATTGTATGCATAAGGTGTTTTACCTTCACCTATTGCATAGATAGGGAAACGCTCGTGTTTAAGGAAATCACTTTTGGGGTTATCGAATGAAAGCACCTCGTTTTCTATCCCCAATTGCGATAAAGCTGGAATACTATTCCTAATTCCTTGGCTAGGCCCCCCATGGCTGGGATCCATGCTATTTATTACCCTGAGTATTTTCATACCTAAATGCTAATAGACAAATCCTTTTTCGCGATGGAAATACTTGGCTTCCCTATTCAAGTCGGAAACGGGCTTGGCAGGTACTCCCGCATACAGCTTCCATTCATCCGAAAAAGCTTTATTAAGCAGCGATTTGGCCCCTAGGACAGAATAAGCAGGCAAAATGGCACCGCCCAAAATCGTTACGTTGGTTCCCACAAAGCAATAGTCGCCTATCTCTATGGGATGACTGTCCTGTCTATTCACGTAAATATCTATGGAATGTGTGAGCAATTGCGATTGATAGCCTGCAATGGTGACGTATTTCCCAATTCGGATGGGGCTGGTACAGTCGATATGATGATCTTTGGTGATGGCGCTGTGATCATCTACAAAAAGCAAGGACTGGCGACTTGGTTGGTGGCGGAAATGCTTTGAGTCCGTGCCGGAAGCAAAACCGGTGATCCAATTGCCACGGCCAATCGAAACCTGACTACCCAGGTGAATTTCGTCCAAATGTACGGCCACATTGAAAGAAGCAATCTTGCTATGAGGCCCCATAATCAGTTTTCTAGGAAAAACCCAAGATAAGCCCACATGCGCCGTTGGATGTAGGTCATATTTAAAATAATGTCGCAGTAAAAGCCGTTTGAGCGGCATGGGTAAGATGACCGTGAGGCATTGCATCAGTTTTCGCATGGGCTATTCGTTAAACAAATTTATGTATTTTGACACCATTTCCTCCGTTTTAAACCGCTTGATATTTTCAAATCCTTTTGCAAGCAAAGTCCTTTTTTTCCCTTCATCCTTTAATTCCAAGAAAGCTTCGGCAAAATCTTCCGGCTTGTTTGGATCGGCGTATAAGGCACCATCGCCTCCCACCTCTGGCATGGGTGCCAGGCTACTGGCAATAACCGGTGTACCGCAGGCCTGTGCTTCAATGACCGGCCAGCCAAATCCTTCAGAGTAGGAAGGAAAAACAAAAACCTCCGCCCCATTTATTAGGGCTTCCAATAGTTCGTGCTTGGGTTTAACGATTTCCACTACACGACTACCCAATCCACTGTTATCGATGGCTTCTTGCAGCCTCTCATCAATGGCCTGTCCCGAAAAGCAGATTATGCCTTCCCATCTGCTTTCCAAGCAAGCCAGCATCTTCACTAGCATAGTGCGGTTTTTTCTCGGCAGGGAAGATCCCAAATGAAGCAGATAGGGTTTGTGCAACAACGCTTGAAGTTGACTATCCTTTAATCGCCCTACCCGCTCCTTTTCGGAAAGTTGGTGAAATGGTGCATTGAATCCATTCAAGATGACCTTCCATCCCGATTTGGTTCTACCCCCATTTAGAGCTATCAGTTGATCCAGCGTAAATTGCGATACTGTAGCTATTTTCTTGGCCTTTGTTAGATGCTTTAGGATCCATTTTTGCAAGATGAGGCCCGTTCGGCTGGCCGGGCAATAAGCATCGGCATAGCCCAAAGCCCCGCGAATGGCCAATACATCATGGCAGGTAATGGATGAACGATCCCTAGGCAAAGCACTTAAATAAGGTGCATTGGAATGATCGCAAATGTGGTAGTGTATGTCGTGGGAACCAAATAGGCTTTTACATTTCAATATTAAGGGAAACAGCAGCCATTTATCGATGTAGCCCAACCATTTGCCATAGCCTTTTAAGGTCGTACTTGCCATTCTGCCAAAAAAAACCAGCGGTTTGATAACCTGTACCTTCAGTTCATTTTTTGTCAGACCTTGCTGGAGCATAGTACAAAAACGGATCATACTTTCCTGCCTATCAGCTGGGTAATTTGCTATCAATATTAACCTTTTAACCATTATTACCTGCTCTTATAATCTTTCTCTTCCACTTAGGACGCTTTGTACAAGCCAATAATAAGCCTGTATATAGTACAAAAAAACCCAAGCTAGTCGGTTGTCCCCAGCCTCCTTGACTAATTACAATTAAACCTGTACTTAGCAAAAGCCACGGTAGCAAGTCTCCTTTAACCATATATTTATACGAGTTTAAGGCAATATTTCCGGCTAGAAGTAATCTAATAAATATAATCATTAACCCTAATATAGGACCTGCTTCTCCGATCATTCTTCCCCATTCCCCTTCGGCGATTAAAAAAGTAGCTCTGCCGCTTAACATAACTGCACCCGCGTTTGTTCCCATACCCAAGCCATATCCAAAAAAAGGTAATCCTTTTGATTTAAATATAGCGCTATACATACCGCCCAAAAAGCGATCCATAAACACGCCTTCCAGCCCTCCTTCGGCATCGTTAGCCTTATCAAATCTTGTTGTGAATACCTCTAATGATTCATTAAAACTTCCTGATTTTACCACTACCAATAACACAATACCAAGCCCCAATGCTGCAAATAGAATATTTTTCAAAAATTTCGGATTTCTAGATAGTGCCAATAACACAAATAAGCAAATTAAACACACATTAAAAAACAAAGAGCGGCTAATAGACAGGGGTATGGCTATTGCTAATGCCCCCGAAGCAGCCATTAATATAATCTTGTTCATTTTCTCTTTGGGATTAAGCCAAAAATAGAAAATAAAAGGAGCCACGAACGCATAAAAAGTACTCAATCCATTGGTAAAAGAAAAAGTGCCTGGAGGCCGCATAAAGCCCATGGCTCCTGAAAAACCTGCTCCTTCTTCATCCCCTCCTACTCCCCGATTTACCCAGGCCGACTGGGGCGAGTAAAACTGCAAAAAAACCAATATGGTCATGGGAATGGCAATCCATAGCAGGCATTTACCTACCTTGACCACATCCTCCCTTATAAAGACTTGCCCAATCAAAAAAGCCAAGGAAAAATGCAATAACAGGATCCGTGCACCAAAGAGTGCCACAAACAGATTTCTATGTCCCAGAAGCATCGTAAACAATAAGGAAAACAGACCAATGCCCCAAACCCATTTAACCATAGAAGGCGGCTTAAAAAAATCTTGATTGATAGCCGTAAAAATCAACCATAATGCGATCGGATCTCGTACAACTAACAATGGAGATGCCAAAAAAGGTAAAAACCATTTGCGTAGCGCTCCCTCGAAAATAACCAAAAGAATATACAGCCAAATTCCTTTTTTTATTAATCCCAATTGCTTTTCCTTTGTTTTCGCTCTACGCTGAGCCATCAAACGGATGGGATCTGGCTTATTTGTCGTTATTGATATGGGTTCCATTTCCTTTCATTAAAGCTTCGACCATAACAGTCAACTCCGAACCATAGACGGTCCAGGGTCGCTGCAGCGCCTTCAATCTCGCAGCCTTTCCCGTCCTTTCAACCACTGCCGGATCCAACAATATCTCTTCTATCTTCTGAATCAGCGCATTTGTATTGCCCGCTTCCACCAGCCAACCGTCCTTTCCGTCTTCAATCAAATCCGCCCCTGCCGTACGGTCGGTAGTAATCACGGGAGTACCCTGAGACATGGCTTCGGTGATAACTAAGCCAAAGCCTTCAAACAAAGAAGGGAACAACAGTACATCGTGCTCACGCATGGCTTTCAAAATTTCTCCGTGAGCTAAACTAGGAATATAGCGGTGTTTTTTTAAACCCTCGTTTAAGGGACGGCAATCTTCCGAAGTCTTACGACCTATAATAGTTAAATCGACCATGTCACCCAGCATCTCTACGGCTTCCAATACATTGGCAATGCCTTTACGTTGGGAGAGTCCTCCCACAAACAATAGTTTAAGTGGGCGCCCTACTATATATGTGTACTCCCTAGTCAAATTGGCTTCCGGAAAACCATAGGGGATGACATGCACAGGGGCTAGATGTCCAGGATAAGATTCCAAGGTCTTCTTGGTAAAACTACTCGCCACAAAAACATGATCGGCTAAATTGAGCTCTTCATCCTTTCTTTTCAGTTTATTTTCCGAATCCTTAAAGCTCGTCAGAGTGGAAGCCCATTCAGGCCTTTTATCCAATTCTTCTTGCATCAATTGCCGTGCAGCGCGCCAATAACCAATGGGTAAATCATATAGATTTAGCAGCCCCATTTGCTTTGCACGCTGAAAAACTTCCAATGCGGCGTCTTCATAAGCATAGACAGCTTTTAATAAATCACCTTTTTGTCTGTTCAATTGCCTAGCACTATATCGCGAACTACGGCGTGATACCGCATCAATGCAGAAAACACCATCTTCGTGTTGTATCAAGGCTTTCCAGCTGATTTTGGAAGCCAATAGGCGCCCGGTTTCTATAAAAGGATCTACCCTAGTCAAGGCTCTTAAATCCTTATCAAAGGTTCTTTTTCTGATTTCTCCCAAGGCAGGCAATCCTCCTAAGCGATACATTAAATCATTGGGAAAAGCCGCTATGCTGGTATGAAATTCCGAAAGAATCCCTGCGTCTTTAAACCCCCGTAAAGCTGCACGTACATTTTGATTGCCAATGGGATGAGTCAACAATAACATAATTATAAAAAAATCAATTAAACAAGATACTTTCCCATTGGTTTATCAATACATTTGGAGCAAACCGGGCCTGGTAGAGCGCCTTTTGTTTGTCCGCACTGACTTTTCCCATAGCAATATCATCGGCAAATCTTTTAACCTCCATTTTGACCTGTTCATAATCACCCACATTTTCTAATAATCTGGTGCTCAACGGATCGCAGGCAATATCGGCTATCCCCCCCCTATTACTAGCTAACCAAGGCAGCCCTGCACTCATCACTTCCAACAAACTTATGGGCAAACCCTCCGGATGGGTGGACAGCAAAAGATATCCATTCAAAGAACTCAACACTTTTGACAATGCCCCTTTCCCATTAAATCTTCCATGGTATACCAAGTTGGGAAATTTCTCAAAAAAAATAGGGGGATAACGACTTCCCTCACCCCAGATGTGAAATTGGATATGGGTCAAATCAGGGTCATCACTCAATCGGCAAAGCAAATCTATTCCTTTTTCGGGTATCAATCGGCCATAGTAACCTAAACTTACCCTTTCACTTTTTAGAATATCATTAACGGATACTTCCCTTGAAAAGCAAGGAACAGTGATAACCGTTCTATTCAACGCCTGCTGCATATCCTGTGCATTTCTTGTAGAACAGGCAACTACTGTATGCGCATCACGCAAAGCCTTAATATAGTAAGAACTCCAGGTTTTCTGATCCTCTATATCTCCAGCAGTATGGTGATGATGAACCCAGTTTCTAGACCTAAAGAATTTGGAAACTAGGTATATACTATTACCCTGTCCGTTGGTATAAACTGCATCGTATTTTCTTTGAATAGCCTTCAAATAAAAAAAAATAAAAGTCAACACGTGAAATAACCCTTTTCTTCCTAGGAATACATCATTACAGACACTTCGATATCTGTCTGCTGTAGTTCTATCCATCCTAGAGTTTAAAACAAACAGGTCAACGTTTGTGTTATTGCGCGACATATTTTCACAAAAACTTAATAAATGGCTTTCAATACCACCGGTTGGCATATGTTGTGTAGTAAATACCAAAATATGTTTACCCTTAGCCATTGAATTTAACCCGTTTTTGAACCTTCATTCCAAAGATGCTCTTCCATAAATTAACCCAAACTATCCTTTGTTTTTCAATCAACAAACCAAGTATACAAGCTACGCCGAGTACTACAGTAACACCAAAAATGTATTGTATCATATTATATTTCTCAAAAGGCACTATAGTCCTAAAAAGAAGCAACAATGGAAGGTGTAATACATATATGGGAAACGTTAAATCGGCTATTTTTCTAAAATTAGAAATAAACGATTTACTAATTTGGACCGAATTAAATTCCTTGTTTGGTATCAACCAAATAGCAATAGCAATGATTAAGCCAACGATCCAATCCGTAATAAATTGGTTTGCAAAATAAAATGGCGAAGCTCCGATACCTTTTGGTATGGGCTTTAGATAAAGCATTAACAAAATAGCAATAACTAATAATAAGACGAACAAAAACCAATTGAAACTAAACTTCAAATTCGGTTTTGGCAACCTATATGCCAAACATCCAAACACCCAAATGGGCATCATCGCTAAAATCTTTGGCCCTGCCAGCAAACAAACCAATATGAGTACTAACCACCCCAATATTCCCTTTCCTTTATAAAACCAAAACCCAAAAATCAAATAATACCAAAACTCAAAACTTAAAGACCATAAGGGCCTATTGATAGGTGGAGCTGCAGACAACAACCATATCTCATTGGAAAACAGAGCTGTTAACGGATACCTTATAATATCGTGCCCCCGATGGTAATTTTTAAACAAATCAGGATTAAATTCTTTTAAAATTAATTGAACAATGATGGACACGACCAAAGCCGGATAAACCACGGACGTAAGTTTGCTTAATCTAGCAACAGCATATTGCTTTACTCCTCTATTGTTATTAGTAGTTGTATAACAAATCACATATCCAGATAAAACAAAGAAAACAACCACTGCAGCATGTGCAAATGTACCGTTATCTTCAATTGTATGTTGTGTATCAGGAAACCATTGATCCATAGCATGACTAAAAAGCACAGTCAATGCCGCAATGATTCGTAGCGAATCAAGCATGAAACTTGTAATCGGATTAATTAGTTTGGGTTGACCAAGTAAAATCATAGTTTTGATTTAATATAATTATCCAAAAGTTCAAAGTTGTTTGACGCTAAAGATTTAATTTCTTTTATAAGATCATCATTCAAGTACCAAGCCTTATCATTTTCATCCTTAAGCCCTTCCATCCAGTCATCTATACAATTCATATCACCATCCCACATTTTTTGATAATTTCCCCTTCCTATCTGTTGAAAAAAACGTGCAGATTTTTCGTGAAAGGAAAAGCCAAAAACAGGAACACCAAATGTTGCACTTACAATGGATACATGTAGTTTTGTTGTAAGAATAGCATCACACTGGCGTAGAAAGTCTGCGGTTGTCCAATGATTCATTCTAGGCTGAATACAATAGGATAAATTTTCAATCTTAGAAAGTTGCTGCCCAACCCAACTAACATTTTGTGAGCTATAATCATAGAAAAAGATGATATGGAATTTTTTCAAAAAAACATTATCCTTAAAAAAATTAAGTGCACAAAACGCTTTAAATCGATCTTGGTCATCATATATTTTTTCTAAATGAAATCCTAAAATTTTTTTCTCGTGTCCTATCTTAGCTTTTAGGTCATGCATTGAATACCGATGCGTATCAGGAATATCAGAATCGTTCAAAGTTAATGCAAGATCGGCCGTGATGTCAATAATTCTATTAACACCTACTTTCTTTAATAAATTAGCGGAAACATCGTCCCTAATTGACAAGAAAGTGGCGTGTTGGCAAATATATTTTATGCGTTTACCTCCCGTTTTTGAGCCAATTGGGCCAGCTCCAGCGCCAACTAAAGCATAAGAAATCCCAAATAATCTCCATAGCCTAGCGGGCAATGTATATCTTAGTAATACCTTTTTGCCAATTTTGGTTCCATTATCATCTTCTAAGTATCCACCTCCTCCAAATACTACAAATTTGGGGAATAACACGTTTCCTACCTTCCATTCAGCATCGCAATACTCTAATTGGATAGCACTTGGCAATCTTAATGTTACACTTTCAATTAACCATTTTTCCTTCAAATACTTTGCTATTATTTCCAAAAGTAATAAATCTCCAAAATTGGTGGTATTATAACAACCATGAATAACCGCTTTTTTATACATTTTAAGTAAATAACATTTGCTAAGGAATAAATAGTTTAATCGTACATCATATTATAGCCTCATTTTGCTTCTCTGCATGCGCTGTCAATTCCTTTACAAAGCGTGATGAAATGGACAATAATCTGTTTTCTGGCACGAAATTCTTCTTTTGCAATTCTTGCAAATCATCAAGATCAAAAAAACACAATTCTCTTCTATAATCAATAGGATACTGATTCTCCGTATTTTCAACAACAGGAAACCATACTGGAAGCCCATGCTCTAACATACTGATAGTCGATCCGCTTTTCCCCAACAATCTTGTTGGCACCCTTGAAATACCAAAATCTACTTTCCTAAAAACATCGGCTATCTTATATGAGGGAATCCTGCCTAAAACCTCTATTTCCTGTATGCCTCTATTCAGCAAGCTGCTTTTCAAGGCCAATTCAAAATCTTTACCGTTTACTCCCAAATCTCCACACAAAATCATTCTTATGGCAACTCCATACTTATTATGATATGCGTTAATTTTGGACATAAAAAAGTCAAAATGCCTAGGAGGCGGTGCAGACCCAAAATAAACACCTGTTTTCACTAAACTTGTTTTTTTTTTTAGCCTCGAAGAATGATTTTCAACATTTGATAAAGGGATATTGCCAAATAGCCCCATAATTTTAGTGTCTATATTCAATTCTCCATCTATCATAGCTTTATAGTGAAATATGGATGTATGGAATATTGGATTCAAATTCCAGCCCAAAGATTTTAAGGAATAAATCTGCAATACACGTATTATTTGAGATTTAACAGATTTTCCCAAACCTAGGAAAGGTTCATGTACCATGACGTGCCACCTAATATTATCAGAAATTGCCGACAGTTTATTTCCTAAAAAAATTGGAATTCCTTTCTTACTGAAGGAATAAGGCACATACTGCAAACTCAGCCAATCTGGATCATATTCATTCAACCAATTTTCAACAAAAATCTTTTTTTTATTCCAAGATAGCCTAAATGGAAGTCTTAGAACGGGCACAGTAACTCCTTCCTGTTCTTGCTCAATAGATGTTTCAATGCGAACCTCTTTATCATATAGCGCAATCACACTAGCTTGATGTCCTAGCTTGATTAAGGCTGCTGCCAAACGCCTGGTATAGTCGCCCACACCATCCTTGCCAGGTTGCATTGAACCACAGATAAAAGTGATTTTCATCATTGCAATTGAAAAGTTATAAAGGGTCAGAACCTATATCCATTGAACACTGATTTTGATAATGCGTAAAAGCTTTTCATTAAGCTCACCTTTTTATCCCATTTCCATATAAAGATTAAAGATAGAACTAATTCTGCAATATGCCTAAAAAAAAGTAAGAATGGCCATATAAACACCAAATAAACAGGCTGATACTTTTTAAAATAACAAAACCTACCCCTGTGAAAATATTGGGCACGCATTTTCGTCCAGGGAGACTCCAAGCCATGGTTGTCGTGCAAGATACCGTCCATGGCAAGTACTCCCAACTGCCAGCCTTCTATATGCAATCTTTTGGCAAAATCGACATCCACATCCGAAAAAGGAAAGCGTTCGGCATCAAAGCCACCTATTGCTTGCCAGGCAGTCGCCTTAACAAGTAAGGGACTGGTAAATACCACATCCAGGTAGGAAAAAAAATGTCCCGAAGCAGTTTGTTTGTAATGATAGCTGGGCTTTTCCAACTGAAACCTGTTGACCAAGTTCTTGCCGAGCAAAAAATGGTGGATTTTTGGGAAATCCATGCCTATGCCCACATAATTTCCTTCCCGGTTCTTTACCGTAAAACCGCAGGCAGCCAACTGCGGCCTGCTTTCCAGCTCCTGCATGGAGGCATAGAGCGGCTCCGGCCCCAATAGCTGATTGTCCGTTTCGTACAAAAATAGGTAAGGGATTGCGGGGTATTGCTCCAAGACTTGGCTGACCGTATAGTTGACGCCGGCCGCGAAAGAACTTTCCATCCCCGGCTGGGCCAGCAGTACCTGCAGGTGGAGCGCCTTGCTGTTCTCCAGGTCATGCAAATAGGCCCTAGACCCATCATCCGAACCTGCATCAAACACGGCAAAGAGCACTTTATCACTTAAATCGGATGCCGGCAACCAAGATAGCCAGGCATCTATGCAGTTCTTCAACAAAGGCAAGCGGTTATAGGAACTGATGACAACCGCTATTTGAGGCTGGGTGTTCGAAGTGAAATTCACGCAAGGTCCTCCATTTGTTCCAACAATTGCTGCACAATGGGCGCCACCCCCAGCTTACCCTGAATGTTTTGCGCCCGCTGTCTGGCAGGGCAATAATTTTCCCATGAAGCATCCTTAAGTACACAAGCCGTTAAGTTGCTATCAAAGAAGCCCAGATCGTCCACGCTATAATGCTTCAATACATGAGGTGCGGCTATAGGCAGGCCATGGTGCAAGGCAGCTGCCACTTTTCCGCTTTTGCCCAGTGCATGTCTCGGTATATCGGTTAACAGCAGGTCGCTACGCGACAACAAGTCAGACAATGCCCTTTCATCCAAATAAGGTTCTTGCTGCTCCGTGAGGTTGGCCAGAGCTGTAGGCCGTGGTACGCTATTTTTTCCCAAATAGTAAATGCTTAATTTTTGTTGTCTCTTTTTCAATTCCGCCGCAAAGCTAGTCAGAAAATGGCTTATTTCTTTATTCCATTTTATCCCTCCCCATATTAAGATGGAAAATGGTACACCGTCTAGGCTTGAACTTGGTTCACCATGACATTGGCTGAACCCTTTCTTAGGGATGTCAAATGTTGCAATATTTGAAAATAAAGGCAAGGGAAGAGCCTTCCAGCCAAGTTCTTTCAGTTCTTGGATATATTCGGGCAATTGCGTGTGCAACAGATTGGGCTTCAATTGATGCAAAAAGCGGGCGATCAGCCGCTTTTGCAGCATGGCATAGACCTGATTCCTAAGAGATGTCTTACCCACCCAAAGCTCGTGCACCATCAGCTGCACCTTGCGCCCGAGGCACAGTTCAACAATCAATCGGAATAATTGATAAGGCAGTCCCTTCGCTTGGTAGGCATAGGGAGAAAGCTGCACGCTTACCCAATGTGGATCGAAATGGCGAACAAAATCCAATGCCTCCTTTCGCTTTCGCTCACTGGCATGGAACTTGGGTAAGCGCAGGCAGACGATATCATCTATGACAGGTGCTTGCGCTGTACAATCTTCGTCCTTATCGTACAGGCTCAGGCAGGCCAGCTGGTGCCCCGCCCGCTGCATTTGCCCTGCCAGCAATTCGCTATAGGAGGCTACACCATCGGCGTAGTTTTTCAAGGAAGGAGCTATAATCAAGATACGCATTAGCGGAACCCTCTGAACCAAGTCTTAAGTTTCGTTTTCAGCTTGGCCCAGTAAGTGGACCAAACATTTCCCCGAAGATAGGCATGTCCGCCATATTTCCGTTTATCGAGGATCAAAATTTTCGCGTCCGACTCCTGCGGGTATGCCTCTGGATAGCCATAGCGAGCATCCAATATGTTCACATTTCTGCCCACAAGATATTGATTGAAATGAGATTCGTCGTGGCAGCGGGCCATGATGCCATTAGCCAGATCCATATCAATTTGCTTAGCCAAGGTCCTGCTCATCTTCATAAAAGCATCGCGCGTGCCCCCATTGATGCCGCCCAACACATAGTGTTCACCCTGGTGAGGATAGACATAGGCCGTAGACAAAGGGTTTTCCTCGTACATAAAGTATTGTCTTGCTTTCCTATCGAGCTCGAAATGGGATACAGCCATCAGATCGGCCGGTAAGTGCAAGCATTCGGAGGCATGGATGCGCTCCCTGAACCGGCAGTTGGCATTGAAGAAAAACAAATAGTCCATATCTTGCACCAAGGCCTCTTGCGCCACAAAAAAATGGTAGCGCATAAGCGTGTCATAGGGCCATCCCAACTTCTTTTGATAAATATAGGTTGCACTGGGAGGCAGTTCCTTGATGGGCCTGTCTGAAAAAATGAAATAGTACTTTTCGCATTCGGGCAAAAAGAAGCGCTCGCAAGAGGAAAAAAAAGCCTGCCAAAAGCGGCGATAGCGTCCCGTACAGACATACCAAATACCCACCTTGGCAATGCCCTCCTTCCTATCGTCCATATCCAGCCTATTGTTCATGTTTCATCCCCTTTCACACCCCATTTCCAAAATAAGATCACTATTGCCTTCCACAATACTGGGCCAAAACGCAAGACCCTGCCGTTCAGCAAAAGCAGCTGCCGCCAGCTGTGGGCCTTCAAATAACGCTTGGAGGCCATCAAATAGCCCATAGCCACCTTTTGTAGCCATAGCTGCTTTTCTTCCTTTCGCAAAAGCTGGCCATACAATTGGTAAATCAGCCATTGGTCTTCAAAAAAAAGATAGCGTGCTATGTCCATTGTCACCCGCCCGTCGTATACATTATTTCCATCGGAATGCTTGTTCCACAGGGCTTCGAACAAGAAAGCCGCCCTAGTATCGTGGCGCAAAATCCAATCCAAGAGCATGCACCAGTCGTCGCCGATGTGGATCATCGGGTTCCATGAGCCAATGCAGTCCCTATGCAATAGCAAGGAAGAAGAAGGCGATGGGCAACCCTGAAGATAAGCAGCCCTTAGCTCCTCCCCTTGTAGCAACTGATAGGTGCGTTCGCCACGCTGCTCAAAATAAGTGCTGAATACAGGATAATGGGCCAAATAATCATACTGCCTTCCACTTGGTTCTACCTGCATCCAGTTGGCAAAGGCAAAATCCAGCTTCTCTTTTTGCAAAAGGCGGTACAGGTCTGCCAAGAACTCGGGCCGCCAAGTATCGTCCGAATCCAGGCAAGCGATATAGCTTCCACTGGCCACGCTCAAGCCGGCATTCCTGGCGGCAGCCTGCCCGCTATTCTGTTGACGCACATAGGTAATCCCCTCCATTGCCTCCAGCATTTCCCGCGTACCATCCGTAGAGCCGTCATCCACCACAATGATTTCCACAGGGCGGTAAACCTGATCCATCACACTTTGAATAGCCCTCCTAACCAGAGCGGCCCTATTGTAGGTAGGAATAATGACACTAATGAGTGGTAGACATTCCATGGCACAATCTGCTGGGCATACCGCTTTCTCTCATTGTAATAATCATAATTAAAATACATGCTCCAAATCAATCGGCACGCATTTCGTGGGTATTGAGCTTAAACTATTATCCAACAAATCTATGATTTTATTTGCAAAATAACGTTCTGAAGAGATTTTGGGAAGATAAGATTCTAAATCCTGTCGAGCCGAATCCACAATTTTGGACCATTGTGACATCTTTTTCCATGCCCTTTCCAGAGCGTCGTCTAAGCCCTTTACAGTAGGTGGACCTATAAATCCATTCCTGCCGTCCCGTAGCAGCTCCGCTATCCCACCCGCTTCGGTTGCGACAACCAATCGGCCAGCACACATTGCTTCCAACATGCTTAGGGGCATTCCCTCCTTACGCGATGGCAGTACCAAAGCATGATAATGACGCCAAAGCTCTTCGACATCGTAGCGGTAGCCCAGAAAACCAACATTCTTGAGATGGAGAAAAGCCGCCAGCTCTTTAAGTGCCAGCTCATCTTGGCCCTCGCCCAGAAAGTCTACGCGAATATCCCTCTCCCGCCATTTGGGTAGCGCCAGTACCTGCAAGAGGAGATCTTGCCCCTTATCCGCGGTAAATAGCCGAGCTACGCATAAGAAACGAACAGTACCCTTCAGGGAAGGCATGGGATAATTTGCAGAAGTCCTTTTGACGGGATTAAATACCCTTTCGCTATTTTCTAGTGATAAGGCAAGCTGCCGTTGTGTCCACTGCCTATTGTGCTCGGAAACGAAGAACACCTTCTTTGCACGAGTAAAGACCTGCTGAATACATGGACGTGCATCACTGGTAGGAAAGGTGTCATCGTCGGCCTTTTGGCAGATCAGCACATAAGGGATCCCTTGCCTGAGGCAAACGTCGGCATAAGGCCAGCCATCGTAGTTGATTCCCTGCGCTACGATAACCAAATGTGGCTTTTCCTTTTTCAACAGCCTGCCAAAAGAAGAGAAACGCTGGTCATAGGCATAAAGCGGCGACCAAGGCTTGCCTGGCTGAAGCCACCGCCGCATTAAGCTCAACAAACGCTTGTACCAGGGGCGCTCTGCCCCTCCCAAGGCGTACAACCTTACCCCTTTTTCCTGAAGGGCCATTATCTTGGGGTGCCTATAAACAATGTGCGATTTGACAAACAGAAAGTGATAGGCTTCTGGAGGAAAGCAGCCAATGGCTTTGGCCCAAAGTTCTTCGCTTCCACCCCAAGTATCTGGGATAGGGCTTACTATAAGCACACGCTTTTTTTGAGGAAGAGGATTCGCTATTTTTGAATTAAAAGCCATTATATCGTCAAGCAAGCAAATGATGTTTTTCGATAGAAATATAAAGTCGTCCTAAAATCCACTCTCTACAAAGCCATATTTCCCTTGTATGCATTCCCCCTTAACCAACCTATATCCCTTCTTTGCATCATCTTGTCGCTCTAAGAATTTCAAACTCACTTTGTACTATTGAGCAATATTGTAAAATAATAACTTAAAAAACAAACATCATTCAACTTTATTTATTTAAAACAAGAAACTATTTTCTTTATGCGATAATTATGTGATATAAAAACATAAGCATACTATTTTCTAACTCTGAAAATTTTAGCGAAAACATCCATTCTAGCGTGAGTCAAACTATCGGCGTATCAGAAGAAGAATTTGACAAACTATTACAGTAATAACAGGAAGCTTATCAGGATGTGTAGACATGGCTAACGCAAAGCAGACTACCGGCACAGATATGCAACAGCGTTACTAAGAATAAAGCATGATCATTAAATGATTTTAAGGTGCCTTCAACCCATCGGGAATGGGACTAACGATGATAATTTTATTTTTTTTCATCAAAATAGTTTTCCTTAGAGACTTACTAAAGTTTTCCTAGGCGCTTCTTTCTAAAGACTTACTAAAGTATTCCTGCGCACTGCCCTGCGAACTTTAGTAAGTCGGGTTGTTTCTAGTTTTCCTGCGCGCTGCTCTCGTTTAGAGACTTACTAAAGTCTTTCCGGCGCACGGCCCTTTGAACTTTAGTAAGTCGGGTTGTTTCTAGTTTTCCTGCGCACTGCTCTCGTTTAGAGACTTACTAAAGTCTTTCCGGCGCACGGCCCTTTGAACTTTAGCAAGTCGGGTTGTTTCTAGTTTTCCTGCGCGCTGCTCTCGTTTAGAGACTTACTAAAGTCTTTCCTGCGCACGGCCCCGCGAACTTTAGTAAGTCGGGTGTCTGCCATCAATTGCAGCACATGCTGGGCAAATATTTTTTCGGGATGCGGCGGCACAAAATCCTTAATACGTTGATGCGCCGCCCTGCCCATTTCCTCCCAATCCGCTTTTCTCGCCCAAGCGCGTTCCAACATTTGGTCTATTCCCGTTATATCTGCCGAGCCAACGAAGCCCTGTATTCCATCCTGTACCAGCTCGGCATTGCCCCCCACATTGGTGCATAGTACCGGGCGCCCCAGTGCCATGGCTTCCTGGGCCGAAAGTGGCATGCCCTCACTTCTGGACGGCAGGATGAGCGCATGGTAATTGGCCCACAGGGCCTCAATATCGTTATAAGACCCCAAAAAAGCCACCTGATCCGGGCAATATTCCGCGGCCATCTGCTTCAAAGGCAGTTCATCCGCCCCCTGCCCGACAAAATCTACCCTAAGCCCGCGTCTTCGCCATTTTTCCTTAGACAATACCTGCAAGAGCATATCCTGCCCTTTGTCTAGCATAAAAAGCCGCGCCAAGCACAGGAGGCGCACCTCGCCATCTATGGCTGGATATGGCAGCACACGGCGTCCTACCTTGACGGGATTGTGTACCATCACCGCATGGGGAAGCACTGTAGCAAATTGCATTTCGGTCATCCTCCTATTGTGCTCGCTCACGAAAAAAATCTTACGGGCCCCCAGCAGGCTCTTTTGCATGGTCTTCCTTTCCACATCCTTCGGCCAATGGAAATCGACCACTTTCTGGCATACTAAGATATAGGGGATACGCCTTTTAAGGCAAGCTTCGGCATAGGCCAGCCCATCGAAATTGATCCCTTGCGAAATGACAACCATATTGGGTTTCTTTCTTTTAAGCAACTTCTTAAAGTTCCAAAGATGGACCTGAAAGTCTTGCGCAAAACCGCATGCCTGCCGCGCCTGCCAAAACAGGTGGTAAAACGTTCCATATTTATCCTCCAGCTCAACCAAGTCTATGCCGCTGTGGGCAAAGGCTTGCCATAATGGATGCGCGAGCGGTATGTGTTCCTTCACAATGGAAATAGGCCCTTGCTGCCCAAGATACGGCAGGGCCCTGGCCCATAGTTCCTCGCTACCACCCCAATCTTCCTCAATGCAGCTGACAATGCATACCATATTTGATCTATTTCCTTATTTTCGTTTCACAGGGCTTCCATAGCCTGCTGAAAAGCACTGTCCTTATATTTATGTCGAAAGTGTTCATAGCCTTTTTGGGCCATGGTAGGCCACAATTCGCTTTGGCTCCACGCCCGTTCCCAAGTGGCATCCAAGGATTCCAGGCTAGATTCGCCCAAAAAGCCCGTTATGCCATCGCTTACCCACTCGCGAATAAGGCCCACATCGGTAGCGATGACCATGCGGCATTTGGATATGGCTTCTATGGCTTCCATCGGATAGGCGCCTTCCCGGGCGGCCAATACGAGGGCATGGTGTCCTTCCAACGCCTTAAGCAGGCCGTAGGAAGGAGGCAAAAACGTCACCTTATCCAATCGGTAAAAGGCGCATAGCTCTTTTAAGCCCTCCCAATTGGGACCTTCGCCCAAGAAGCTGAGATACAATGGCCTATTGCGCCATTTCTCCAGCGCCATCAAATGGATAAGGAGATCGGGTCTGTTGTCAAATATATCCATTCTCCCCATACACAGCAAATGCAGTTCGCCATTCGTTTCCGGCATGGGCAAAGACCTGCTGGGACTTTGCAGGGGCGTGAAAAACACGGCAGGCTCCGTGGCACTATAGTCGAGTTGCGAGGCAGCGGCATGCTGCACGCTTGTAGAGGCAAAATAGATCTGCTGGGCGCCGTCAATGGCCTGCTGCATAAAAAAACGCTCCTGCGGCAATACCATTTTCTGTTCGTTCACCTGGTGGCAGAACAAGCTATAGGAAATCTGTAACTGTCTGCATATATAGGCATAGTCGAGCCCCGTCAAGCTGCAGCCTTGTGCGATGAGTACGCGCGCGGGGCGATGTGCCTTCAGCAAATGTGCCAGTGTCCACAATCGCTGGTTGTGCCGGTAGATCTCATGGCGATCGTATTCGGTGTCCAGGACATGCCAGTTCAGATAGCCCTTCAGCTTTTGTCGGAACAAGAAGAAAGGGCTATAGTGCTGCTCACCCAAATGGAAGAACAAAAGGCCTTTTTTTTGCAATGCAACCTGTTTTTTGTTTTTATGAACTTTGCCGGGGTGTATGAGCGCCACCTGCTGTCCGTGACCGATCAAGCTTGCTGCCAATTGATATGCATATACATCGCAGGCATCGTCCGGTGAATAGCATGTATTGAGAATAAAGACCATATGCAATCTGCCTAGGCGCTTCTATAACCAAACGCCACGCAAAGATAATACATTAATCTTTTTGTATGTCCGGCTCATCCCCATAGATAGCGGAAATAATGCCAAAAATCCCTCCCTACTACCCAGAGTGGCCGGTGAAATAGAACGAGGTGTGCCAGCAAGAGAAGATAGCCATATTGCCCGGCAAAGGTCACGCTTAGTAATAAAGCGACGGGCAGGAAAAACTGATAAAAGTCGAAAAGTAATATGCTATGCGCACTTCCCTTAGCACTTATTGCGTATACCAAACTATGCTTATACCTGAACTTGCGGATGTAGAGAAAAAACAAGTAAAGTGCCAAGAAGCAATAAACGGCAACCAAATTCAGCCAACAAAGCAACAATAAACAGGAGATGCATTCCAAAACGAATAGTATATATTGCACCCGCTTCAAAGACCGATCCGAAAGTGCCAACACCAATGTGCCGGTATTAGCATATGCGTCAGAGGCCTTGTCCTGATATTGGTGCCATAGGATAGCGCGTATGCCATAGCACCAGGAACAAAGTGCGACCAATAAATAAAGCGGACCAATAACGTCCACTTGTAACATGACTCCCATAAAATACAGTGAAAAAACGCTGGGTAGCATGCTTTCTCCCAAGGCTACTACCAAAACACCCCAAATACCCCTGTCTTTTAAGCGGAAAGGCCGAACGGAATATAGGACAAAAGCCAGGTAATTGGTCAAAGCCAAGAGTATCGCTGTGCCGGTAGGCAATATCCGATTGCAAAACAGGGCAGCAAGCACCGTGACCGCGAGCAACAGACCGAAACGCTGGGAAGTCGACAGTCTTGCCATCATATTGGATTTGCCAGCCAATCGATCGCTGCGTATATCTGTCAAGTCGTTGACCACACTGGCGAAAGAAGCTCCCAAAACAAAATAGACCAATAGCAAAAATATGCTACAGAGCACTTTCGTGCCACCATAACCTGTATACGCTGGCAATAGGTAAGCCATGGCAAGTATGGATGGAATCTTATAGTTCCACCAATCTTTAAAACGAACCAAACCTAGCAGTGCGGGCATTTTCATTTTTGTTGCTGTCACGTTTTTGCCTTATGCATCTTTCAATTATTGGCACCGCTCTTTGTATCCCCCAGATCACTTCGCAGAAAATCTGCATAAGCCCCCTCTTCATTTTTTAGCACCGAGGGGGTTCCTTCCTGCACGATGCATCCATCCCGTAGCACATAAATATAGTCGGCCTGCTCTATAGCCGATGGCCGATGGCTAATGAGCAGGATACCCTTGTCTCTATATTCGGCTTTCAAGAAGCGAAACAGGTCACGTTCAGCCTGCACATCCAGCGCACTGGTCGCTTCGTCTAATACTAGAAATGGCGCATCGCTGTAAAAAGCCCTCGCGATGGCCATTTTTTGCCATTGCCCCATACTTACCTCGTGGCCATGTTCAAACAAACGCCCCATCTGCGCTTCGTAACTTTCGGGAAACTGCTCGATATACTGGTATGCACCGCTACTACGGGCCGCCCGGTGCATTTTCTTTTCATCCAGCTCACGCGCTATATCGCCCAAAGCGATATTTTCCTTCACAGTAAACTGGTAGCGCACAAAATCCTGAAACACCTGAGCGATCTGCTTGCGGTAGTTCTCAAGTGTATAGTTCCGAATATCCACTCCATCGTAAGTGATGGTTCCTTCCGTAGGGTCGTAAAGGCGGTGCAACAGCTTCACGAGCGAACTTTTGCCAGCACCGTTCAGCCCCACTATGGCAATGATCTTCCCTTGCGGCAAATATAGGTCAATCCCCTTCAGTACCCATTTATCCGTATCGGGATAATGGAAAGCTACCTGTCTGAAACTGATAACATGATCATTTCTCCCTCCTTTTTCTATCGGTTTCTCCCCCATTTGCATTTCGTTCTTTAGATCGAATAATTCAAACAGGTTGCCCACCAAGATATGCTGATGGTATAAGGCAGAAAGAGAAGAAGCTAAGCCGATCAAAATGGTGAAACACTGAAAAAAGGCCACCAGGAAAATGGTAATGTCTCCTATTCCCGTTTCGCGATGCACAATGGATTGAGCAATAATGGCCACGCAAATGAAGAAAGCTCCCGTGGTGAGAGAGGTGGTAAGCCATTCGGCCCAGGCCCTTTTTCTCGTAAGTTGCAGACGCTCGGTTATCAGCTGCGTTTTTTTTTGCTTATAGCCTTCCTTGAAAAAAGTTCCCAACCCGTAGGTTCTTACTTCCTTTGCCGCCGCATTGGAGCTCAGCAGTTCGCCCAGGTATTGGGCTTCTCGCTCTAAATGGGTGTTTTTCAAATGCAGGCGGTATTGCAGATCGGCATAATGGATACGCACCAACAAGGTGGGAATGACAAATATAGCCAGCACTGGCAGAAGCAGCCAATGGATGCTGATCAGTATCCATGCTATGGCCCCTAGAGACAGGACATGCTTTAGAATATCTACCAAGGTTCTAACTACCGCATTGGGATTGGCCGCCCTTGCCCGCATATACAGATCGTAGTAATACGCGCGTTCGAAATAGGCAAAATCCATGTTCATGGCATGGCTCTGCAGACGCTCATCCAATTCAAGCTCTACCATACTTGCCTGCTTGTCCGTGAGGTAGCTCGTGAAACTTCTCAAGCTCACGTAAACCACGCCAACTGCCGCAGTCAACAGCAGGTGCCAGTATAGGTCTTCGTTGCTCATGAGCGAACCTTGACTGATGGCCTCGGCAAGGTAGTCAATAAGGCCACGCAAAAGATATAGGGTGTAATAGAAACTGAGATTTTCCAACAAAATGAAAAACAACATCTTCCCGGTGAGTTGCGGGTTCAATTGCCAAACCATCTTTATGGTACGCCCCACCAATAGCAAGGTACGAAGTTTGGGCTCTTGCTGTTTAATAAATTGCTGCATATACTTCCGTCTCAGAATGTCTAAAAGTACCTCACGCACAGGTACCGGCATGTGTAATCGTAGACCTAACCGTATCCAATAAGCGGTTAACACAGTCCAAAGGCATTAAAGTGTCACAAACATAAAAAAAATATTGGATGAATATCTGATTGACCCCGAAATACCCAAACAACAGAAAATATATCGCATTTTTATCACATAAACAAATAAAAATACTTTAATCATATTTTTTTACCAAAAAATATTTGTCAATACGATCATTATTCCGTTTTTTTAACACTCAATCACGATAAACGGGAGTAGCGAGACCGATGGACGGCAAGTATGTGGAGGTACTGATTATAGGTTGTGGACCTGCAGGGGCTACGGCCTCACTGGCGTTGAGCAAACACAATATAGCACATGTACTATTAGATAAGGCAGTATTCCCCCGCGACAAAGTATGTGGCGATTCATTCAGTTATAAGGGGATATCGGTGCTGCAACAAATAGACCCCGAATTGCTTCCCCGTTTTTTTGCGGAATACCCCTACTCTCCCATATACGGCCTACACGTCAGCAGTCCAGAAAACCCTGGTATCGATTTCACTTTCACTCCAGACGCCTTTAGCGGCATAGCTCCCGGCTTCATAGCCAAACGCGTCGATTTCGACTATTTTCTGTACAAATATGTGAAAGAAAAAGGGGCGACCGTGCACGAAGGTGTGGTGGTAAAAGAGATTAAACGGGAGTCGGACGGTCTCAGCGTGAGCTATATGAAAAACGGGATCTTATCTACTTACCGCTGCAAGGTGCTCATAGCGGCCGATGGCAATAAAGGTATCTGCCGTCAATTGCTCGAAAAAAAACGACAAAAACAGCAAGATTTGGTAGCTTTGAGGGGCTATTTTCAGGGTATTGACAACCCAGCGCCAGATAAGCTTATAGAACTTCATTTTGTAAAAGATATTTTGCCGGGATATTTATGGATTTTTCCTTTGCCCAATGGAGGAGCCAATGTGGGACTTGGCATAGATCCTTCCGGACAAAAAAGCGATCAGCCATTGCGCGAGGTATTTCAGCATCAAATCGAGCAGCACCCGCTTTTTAGCGAACGCTTTCGCCATGCCCAGCTAGTGGGCCCTATAAAGGGCTGGAGCCTGCCTGTACATGCCACTATCAAGGAGTTCTGCGCAGATCGTGTATTATATACTGGCGATGCTGCCCAACTGGTAAACCCGCTGACCGGGGAAGGCCTCGGACAGGCAATACTAAGCGGCTATATGGCAGCCGAGGCAGTAGTGAAAGCCGTTCGTTCGCAATCTTTTGGCAAGTCTTTCTTTCACGCACATTATGCCCAACCCCTATGGAAAAAGCTACGGAAGGAAATCCTTATGAGTAGGTCGGCAGTCAAGTTTATGGAAAAATACCCTAAGCTATTTGGCCTAATAGGCAAAAAACTGTATAATAGTCCTACTTTTTACCGTTTTGCCGCAGACTTGGCGGACAACAAGCCTCAGCTTGCCAATCTGCTAAGGCCTTCTTTTTATTGGAAAGTATGGAAAAATAAATAAATGCGCATGCCCCATTTCAGCATTCCTATCGTCATTATTGGCAGTGGCCCAGCGGGCTGCACCTGTTCATTGCAACTCAGTAAACAGGGCATACATCATTGGCTAATGGATAAGGAGTCCTTTCCGCGCGACAAGGTCTGCGGAGATGGTTTTGGCTATCGGGTAATGCGTACATTAAAGGAAATAGACGGGCTATTTCCTCAAAAATTTTTCCCTCAAACTTCTCATTCGCCCATAGCTGGTATACGGATTTTCGCTCCCAACCGCAAGTTCTTACAGTTTACCTTTCAGGAAGCGCTGGATCCCTTGATGCCTCCCGGCTTCACCTGCACCCGTAGGGATTTTGACAATTACCTATACCAAAGCACCAGCAGCACCTATTGCAGCAAGAAAAACCCGGTTACGATAGTAGACATCCTTAAGCGCAACGAAGGTTATGAAATCACCTATAGAGAGGAGACAGATTTGCTTCAACATGTGCGCTGCCAACTGCTGATTGCGGCAGATGGAGAGCAAGGGATTAGCCATAAATACATTGGCTCCAAAACGGTAAAGGCACCGCTCATTGCGGCCAGAGCCTATTTTAAGGGGGTAGGTGGAATAGACAAGAGACTGATAGAGGTCCATTTCCTCAAGAAAAGCATTCCAGGATATGTATGGCTCTTTCCTCTTGAAGATGACAGGGTAAACGTAGGATTGATACTCCCACGGACGCTGGTGAAAGAGAAGGAAATCCATGTGCGGCAATTTCTGACCCGGTTGTTGCAAGAAGACCCCCTGTTTGCAGAGCGCTTTGCGCAGGCGCGCCCCATCAGCGGCACCAAGGGATGGAGCCTGGCCAGCAAATTTGTCCCATCGAGCTTATGCGGCGATCATTACCTTTTGGTGGGCGACCGTGCCAATCTCGTGGACCCCATCACTGGAGAAGGAATAGGCAATGCCGTGTGGAGCGGCTATCAGGCGGCCAAGGCCGCCAATGAAGCCCTGCAAAAGCAGGACTTTCGGGCGGCCTTCTTAAAACAGCATTATGCCGATATTATCGGTAAGCAACTGTCCAAAGAGTTTGCCTTCAGCAAAAAACTGGGATTCTTATTGCGCTATCCCTTTATCCTCAATATCATAGCCTCAAGCGCACAAAAACGAGGTTGGCTATACCGCTCGCTAATGAAGCTGTTTGGATATGGAAAGAGGGGGTAACCAATCGGCCAGGGCATGGATGGTCTTGATTGGCCTGCGCTTGCGGTACACGCCATCGCCCTCGCGGCTACCAACCTCGTTGGTATTGCCCTCCACCGTGATGAGGGTGCTTCCCTCCACCCCGTCCACAAAGCCGCAATGGCCTATGCGCCCCAGCGAGGGGTAGTAGATGCCGAATACCAGGCCTAATGATTGTTGCGCGTTCTGTGTTGCGCCTTGCGAGGGCGAACGTGCGACCGAATGCCCACTGCCGATAGCCGATAGCTGTACCTGTTTTGCCTTGGGGAAAAGGGCGGCGGCCCAGGCCGTTCTTGGTTCCTTCAAGCCCGCCTGGCCGTATACCCAGCTCACGAAGGCCGCGCACCAGGCATTGCCCTTGCCCAGGCCGCAGTAGCGCAGGTATGCCTCCACCCTGCTCCCATCGTTCTTGCCAGTGGCCTCGCGCACGCCTATCTCGGCCGTGTAGATGTCCCTGATCTTTTGCTGGAGGGGGTTTTGGGGCGAATGGCTATTGGGCGAATGGCTATTCGCCCTTACTACTACTACGGTGTAGTGGGGTTGGGCTCCGCCCAAGGCTATGCCGAGACCTAGCAGGACATAGCTTATCATGATTATTGCTTTCATTAGTTGTACGTTTTAGGGTGTAAGTTTTCTGGCGCAGCACGATGGCCCAGTAAAGGCACGAGATTTTGTACCTCTACGGGCAACCCATTTCCCCACGCTCTTTCCCTTCCGGCCCTCAAGCCGGGCCAGGGCTTTTACTTTCTTTGCAAGCGCGAAAGAAAGTAAACAAAGAACGCTTTTGCGGCTGGGGAAAGTTTGCTGGATTCTGGTGGCCTCTACCAGATGGACGCTAGGCTTCGCTGCATCCATCCCTTTGACCCGCAAGCCACCAAAATCCCGAGACGCAAACTTTCCAAGGCCGCCCTGCATAGTGCCGCCTGCCTGCGCCGCAATTTCTACCGTCCGCAAGCTCCTATACATGTTCCCCCTCCCCGCGCCCAGTGCCACCGCGCCCCTCCCGTTTTGACGGGACAGGCTCTCCAAAGGGGACAGTATAGTGCAGGCGCAAGATTTTGCGCCTGTACTTACAGCAAAGCGGCCAAGGCTGCCACAAAGGCATAGAGCAGCAGCACGAATAGGGCAAAGTAGATAACCACTTTTTGCCAGCTGAGCAGGGACTTGAAATTGCGTTCCAGGTGCTCGCTGGCATACTCGCCCAGCACGGGCCAGTGCCGATGCAGCAGCCAAAGGCTCAGCAGTATGAAGCTGCATACCGAAATGGCCGCCAGCAGGATGGCGCTCAGTATGCCGGGGTCTATGGGTGCCGAGGTGATGTCTACCATGCGCACCACCGGCGGGAAGATGAAATACCCTACCATCATTAGAGAGAACAGCAGCACTATGCTGTGTTTTTTGATGTCTATTTGTAATTGTTCCATTTTTTTTAGATATGAGATGTGCGATATGAGATATGAGACTAGAGCGAACGCCCGACTTGTAGGTCTTAAGTTTTAAAAATTCCAAGTGGCTATGCCACATCCCCGATTTACAACTTACTACTTACAACTTCTCACTTATAGTCCGTAGGCGGATCTTCCGGGCTAGCCAGGTGAGAAGGGCCAGCCCCGCCAGCCAGCTCCACCAGGGCAGGGCCCTTGGCTGGCTTTGCCTTTGCTCGTGCAGCAGCAGGCTGCTGCTATCGCTCCGGGCAATGGTGGTGACTAGGCTATCTCGTGCCCTTTGGCTGCCCTGTCCGGTGAGCAACGTGCTGCTGTCCCTGATGTACAGGTAGGCCTCCTCGCCGCGCAGGCCGCTGTCGCGGTGGTAGCTGTAGCCGCCACGCAGCCATAACCATAGGCTATTATTGGCCTGCTGCCATTGCCACAGGCTGTCGCGGCTATGCTCTTGCAGGGCTACGGTGCTGCTGTCCGAAGCACTATAGCTGTTTTGCTGCCTGTGTAGTTGCTTTTGCCTACTGCCGCAGCCCGGCTGCAGCAGGAACAGGATGATGATGACTCTTTTCATGGTATGTTTCTTGAGGGGTACCTTCCCAGGTAATGGGAGTTCGAGAATTTCTTGTACTGCCGGCAATGGGCAAAAATGTAGAGGTCTACCTCCTTATCGCGCAACTGCGGTGGCAAGGTAAGCTGTACCTTGCCATCCTCGCGGCAGGCCTTTTGCTCGTTGATACCGGCAATGCGTATGGCCGCATTGTGCGCGCAGAGCACAACACCGTCGTCGGCATTGCCATAAATACCCCTATGGGGTATGAAATCTACCGTGATACGGTCATCTTTGCGCCGCACGTCCAAGTGGTAGACCGGCGGCAGCGTGCCGCTGCTGAGGGTCACCCTAGCGGGGTCGACCCATAACTGTGGGTATTGGCCCTGTATGCCGCCATCGAGCAATATCTGCACCGCCTTGGCAAAGGCCTGCACTTTATTGAGTCTATAGCCGAAACCCCTGCCTATGATCTTTCGCATAGGTCCCAGGTACCTATTTGCCAGCGCAAAGCGTTCGCGCACGATGATCCTGCCATCTATATCGTCTTTTTTCCTGGCTATTTTTGATGATATCAGTAACATGATTTTTCCTCCTTTCGATGTATAAGAATTGGTGTTGAAAAAGGAGCCGTGCCGCAGTGGCCAGCAGCGGCACGGCCCTCCTGAAGGCGATACTAGGCAATGGTCACCTCACCGACATACACGGTGTCTGAGAGTTCCTTTAGCTTGCGCTCACCATAAAATAGCCACACATGGGCGGCACCGCCCGCCCAGTTGACCGGAAGGTTGATTTCCACGCTCCCCTCGCTCCTAATGGGCAACACATTGGCCGTGGTAAACTGCCCGCTGCCGGGATGGTACACCACGGTGTACACCCCGTCGTCATCTTCACCGCTCACCGGATTCTTTAAGGGATTCCAGCTTATGCTGAGCGTGCGACCATCCAAGGCCATCGCCTCGTCGCCCGCCGTGAAGAGTCCGCCGGCACTGAGTTTTACACGGCCGTAGTCTAGTGCATAGTCGGGGTAGTTGCCCACCACGGCCTGCACGATATTGTCCTTGACGGCCATGTTCATGGCCGTGTGCGTATTGGCGCGCTTTTGGCCGTAGCCTATGCGTATGAGCGCCTTGATGGGGAAGAGAAACTTGGTGACCAGGCCAAATTTTGCCTGCTGCATCAACTGCTCTTCCGTGGCGGGCTTGCTGCGTTTCTTGTAGAGCCCCTTGATGTAGTGGATGCCCTTCCAGCTGCTGCCTATTATACTTCCCGCTTTTCCTTTGAAGCCTCCATTGGCTCCGTTTCTGATAGTTCCCATAATTGAAAAAATTAAAAATTTAAACCTATCAACAAAGCTTGCTATACCGGTATATTGCCGTGATGACGATGCAAACATAGGACGCTAATTTTCAAATACCTATAGCCAGATACTGGTTGACGGGCATGTGACGGGCATGTATCGGTTTATTGACGGATAAGTGAAGGCTGAGGGGAGATTAGCGACCAAAGGCCCATGCTTAAATCTACACCAAAAGCATGCCTTCTTCGTCCAATCACTGGGCGTAGGTGCCATCTGCATCGGTTTTGCAAGGCATTGAATGGCCTTCAAAACCGATACTAAAGGGATAAAAACAGGATGGATGGGCGAAATTGCCGGGCAATTGGTCAGCTATTGGCTGCTATTCCAAGCTCCAATAGATCTTGCGCAGGTGCTCCACGTCCTCGTCGCGGTAGTATTTTTTCTTGTTTACGATCTTGGCCACTTTTATGAGCCCCTTATGCTTGCAGCGCAACAAGGTGCTTTCGCTGATACCCACGCGGTTCTGCACGTATTCCGTGCTGCGATAGATGGTTTCTTTCTCTCTATGGCACAAGATGGCATGGAGCATTTCGCCCAATTGGCCCTTCACTTCCAATAGGTGGTTTATGATGACATCGTGCGAACTGGCCACGGGGCAACTGGCGCAAGAGAGCGGAGGACTGAGCTTGTCTTGATCGTTCATCATTAGGAAAAGATTGGCACACAGAACCATGCTCTTTTCAAAATATCGCTACTCGCTACCCAAGTTCTGTGCTAATGATTGAAAATCAGTTGTTTTTTTGCTAATATAACATGTAAAAAAGACAATAGCTGCTTTATTTTCAAATTACCATAAGTATGGCATAGCTCCTTATGTTCCTTATGGTTATTTTTGCTATATCTCAACTAACAAAAGTTAACTTAAATAACACAAACATGAAGAAGAACTTTATCTTTAGCCTTGCCGCACTGGCACTTTCATTCCTTGGATGCGAACAATTGGAAAGCCAGCTGGGCGCACAGGCCTCCACCATGATGGCAACCGTCGAAGACAGCCGCATCAGCCTAGACGAAGCGAGAACGCTGGTGGCCAATTATGGCCGCGCATACGGGCAGGAAGGCCTAGCCAACTTGCAAGCAGCAGATACAGAGACTAGGGCGGTATTCATGCCGCGCCGGCAGCTGGAGCAGCTGGTGGCCGACATGGAAGCCACGGACGGTGATGGCGTGCGCTTTTACTTCGCGCGGTATGACAGCGGCAGTCCCAAGAATACGCTGGTAATAGTGCCTACCAAGGCTGCTACGATCAATGGCGTGGCCATGCATCGGGATGTATATGGGGAGACGGACACGGCGGGCAATATCACGCAATCATACATCCAGAACAGGATGCATCCTTGCCCCCCTTGTGATGATGCCGACCTAGTGGAAGGAGAAGAAGATCAAAACGGCTGACCATGCTAGACCTAGTGCCCCTTATTGCCTGCTTCATTGCCAGCTTGGTCTTCCTAAAGAGCGACCAAGAGCGGCACTGGAGCATTTTGCGGCTATTCCTTGCCTTCACCGTGCTGACGGAACTATTTGCTTTATATATCGGCCACTGGCTAAGGCATAGCAACCTCTATGTTTACAATACCTACATGCTGGTAGAAGGCTTGGCCATGCCTACCCTGCTGTACTTTATGAACCCCATTAGGAAGCGTTCCTGGCTACCTTATGGCAGCTTATTGGCATTGTGGCTCTTGGGGTATAGCCTTTTTTACGCTTGGTATATATGGAAAAAGGGGCTATCTGACCCTGCCGATCCCTTGATAGATAAACTGTGCTTTTTTATCCTATTCTATGCCGTTGCCTATTATGTGGGGCTGCTGTTGTCCAATTATCGGCCAGATCTGCTCAGGCAGGCACACTTCTGGTGGGTGAACGGGGTCCTGTTCTTCTATTTTGGCAACACGGTGCTCAACGTACTGAGCAAATACCTCAATATGGAGATGTGGCCAGGAATGTCGGCACGGCATTTCCTATTTATTTTACTGAACATTTTACTTTATGGACTATGGACGCTTTCATTCTACTTGAGGTATCGCCAATGCCGCAGGGCAATATCGTAGTGCTGGTGACACTCATGCTGCTATTGGTGCCACTCATGTTCATCGTGTGCGTACTCTATGGCCAAAGCCAGTACTTGGCCAAAGAACGGGAGCTGGAGCGGCAAAGGAAACGATTTGAGCAGGAAAAGCTACAGATAGCCATGGAGGCCACGCAGCAGTTTGGCAACCGGGTATCCAAAAAGCTGCACGACCACATAGGCCATAGGCTCACCCTGGCCGAGCGCACCCTAGGTACCATCCTGCCCAATACGCTGCCCGAAAAAGCGCGGCGGCGACTGGGGCAGGCCATGGATTATCTGAGCGACTCACTGGACGACCTGAAGCGGATAAGCAATACCATGGTACAGTACCAAGAGCTGCCCGCCAGCCTGGACGAAATACTGCGGCAGGAGCTGGCCGCCCTGGAGAGCGCCACGTCGGTGAGAGGCATCTATGAGGGAGCAGGAGAAGCCTGGGCGGTGCCGGCGCAGATAGATTTTGCCCTTTACCGGGTGTACCAGGTATTGGTGAGCAATACGCTGCAACATGCCTCTGCCAGCGAAGTGCGGGTATGCACCCAGCTCGAGAAGGAACAGCTGCACCTGGTCTATGCGGATAACGGCATCGGCTTTGACTATGAGGAGGCAAAGGGCAAGGGCGGCCTGGGCTTGGCCCACGCCCGCCAGATGGTGGGCCAGCAGGGTGGCCACATAAGCTTTGAGAGCAGGGCGGGCAAGGGCATGGTGGCAAGCATAGTCATTCCCCTACCCTGAGGCCACCTTTTGCAGATGACAATAAAAAGAGTATAGCATGATAGAGATAGCCATTATAGACGATCAGGCCAATACGGCCCTGGGCACGGCAGAGCTGCTGACCGATTACCCGGATATTCGCACCTTATTCTGGGCCACTTCTGGCCAGGAGATGATAGCGCGGCTAGAAGCGGGCCCGCGGCCGCAGGTGCTGCTCACGGACGTGAACATGGAAGGCATGAACGGCATGGCCTGCGCACGGTGGCTCAGGGAGCATCACCCCGATATAGCGGTCATAGGTACCAGCTACTTCAACGACCGCTATTTTATGGAGAACATGTTGATGGCCGGCGCAAAGGCCTTCCTGCACACACGTACGCCCATGGACAAAATGGCCGAGGCCATACGCACCGTACACAAGGGACAGTATTTTCTGTACGACCTAGTGACGCAAGAAACGCTGGACCGCCTGTTTTCCAAGAAGGCTAGGGCCAGCGTGGCCATACCGCAACGGCAGATGGAGTGCTTGCAGCTGTTGGTACGGGGACTAAGCGACCAAGAAATAGCCGATAGGCTGCATATATCCGTCAGTTCGTTGCCCTACCACAAGAAAGTGCTCTTCAGGCGGCTGGAAGTACACAAAATGGAGGACCTAGTTCGCAAGGCCCTGTACATGGGTCTAGTAGAAAGTTGAACAGGCATGGACATCAACATTTTTTTGGACAATCTGCAGCAGCGCTACCGACTGGACGAGGGCGAGCGCCAATTTTTGAGCGAGCACATGCAGCGCAAGCGCCTTGCTGCCCTAAAGAAGCTGCACGAGGCGGGCGAAGTGCCGAAGAGGGTCTATTTTCTGTATGACGGCATTGTGCGCGGATGCCGCAGGGAGCTCTCCAAGCCTGCCGGCGAAGAGCGCATGGTAACTACCTGGTTTTGCCACAAGCAGCGCCTGGTGGGCAATATACAGGATGTGGTGCTAGGCCGCAGGCTGCAAGAACATGTGGAGACCTGCACCCCCTGCACATTCTATTACCTGAGCAGGGAAGACATCAGCCTGCTCATGGCCCGCTCTGCCAATCTTATCTCCCTGTACAACCGCCTGATTCGCGGCTATATCAGGCTACTCACCTGCCGTAGCGAATGCAGCGCCCCCCTGCGCGGCGAGGATCGGGTGCGGCGCTTTATGGAGCTGCTGCCCCATTGCATACACCGTGTACCGCAGGAGCATGCAGCCTCCTACCTGGGAATGACACGCGAAACGCTCAATCGCATACTCAATAAAAAATAACGTATCCTCCTTGTGATTTTGGTCACAAGCCCTCCCCATCTGTGACCATCATCACAAACTAGCGCCAAGACCACCTGCTACTTTTGTATGAAGGCCGGCCGCTGTGGGTAGCTGGCTGTCTTGATAGTTGTGTCTTGATACTTGATACTAAAAAGAAGAAATGGACAGGAAAACGACATATCGCTTCAGTAGGCCCAGGGGGCTACATGCACAGCAGCTATGTCTTACTTTGGTTCAACCTGTTCTTTATCTCAATGAGCGGGATGGGCATTTATATATCGAAATTACAGCGAAGTAGCAACGCAGGAAGCGCAGCTATCTAGGGCGAGTCGGCCAAAAGACGACATACATTATGAACGAAGAAAACAATTTTTTATTTACTCAAATTTCTAAGACTATGAAAATTTTGAAAATCATTTTAACAGGACTTTTTGCCATCGTGTTAGGCTTTATGGTAATGTCTTTTCAGAAAGATCGAATGGAAGGCATAAAAGAGGTTCGGACAGATACTTGGCATTACCAAGGAGGTAGCGGAACCGGACAAATCCTTAACAACGATAATTGGGTTCGTGCCTCTGATGGGGGAACTCCTCATCAACAATGTGGAAACGGAAGTGCTCTTCCATGTACAATCACCGGACCTCAGGATCCTGATGAATTCCAGGATCATTTGGAATATCTCGGCGTTAGTGGAGTCATGTTAGCAAGTCCAAACAAGCGTCCATAGCTTTTTGCCATCATAGCAATGGAGGCTTTTAGGAAGCAAAAAAAGCGGGAAAAACTATGATAGTTTTTCCCGCTTTCTTAAACCAAAACTGCGTTATTTAAGATATCCCAAAAGGTCATCCGGTAAAGGAAGTGCAAATCTTGGAGAGTTTGCGGGAAGTGTATATATCTCATCCTTGAGAGTCCGTACCAATGAAATGTTTGCATCCTCTTTGTTCAGCCTCTTAATGTCCATCCATCTATGGCCCCTGAACAGTAGTTGCTTTCTTCTTTCTTCTAAAATTATTGCTAAAGCTTCGTTGGATGATGTGGCAGCTACCTGAGTGAAAGAGCCTTTTAACCAGCGTTTCTCAAGAAAGGTATTCAGAACTTGAATTGCTTCATTAATATTGCTATCTCGCGCTAAGCATTCAGCTTTAGTTAGGTATATTTCATCTGTAACGATACCTGAGACTATCCCCGCAAATCCCAAGTATGAACCTTTAAAAGTAATCTGATCATCACTTTCTTTCTGAAAAAATATTTCTCTTCTAAGATCTTCTTCATCGAAAGAAAGATAGATTGATAAGGGAATTTTTGCGCGACTTGAAGTAAGCACTTGTCCTAAGTCGGTCCAACGTTCGAATATAACTTCAGGATTATGGCGAGGTATAGGAAAGGCGGTAGAGGGAATCAGATCATTATAGTCCAATAGTTCATCAGTCACCATTAAGCAAGAGTCAGCATAACGCAAAGCGTTAGAATAATCACGCATCCATAGGTAGGTCCTTGATAAAAGACCATAAGCCGCAGGTTTAGATGGTCTATTCTTTGCGACTGGATTGACTGGTAATAATGGTATGGATTCTTTTAAATCGTCAATTATTTGATTGTAGGTTTCCTGTAACGTCGCCCTATTTGAAGGGATATTAAAGTCCGATTGGAGGCGAAGAGGAATACCTAATTCTGTTTCGGCGGTTGACGCATCATAGGCAGCGCACCAAATCTGTGCTGCATCCAAAAAACAGGTCGCCCTAAATGTTAAAGCCTGACCTTTAATATCCTGCCATTTTAGATTATTGCTTTGGCTCCTTTCGATATTTAATAAATGTTCGAGTACAGTGTTAGCATAATACACGGGTTGGTAGATTCGTGTCCAATCATTCAATTCAATTCCTGGTTGGAACACATTATTTTCAGCCCAGATATACATATTTTTATCTGTTTCAAGCTCAAGTGATTCCCAACCGTCGTCGGTAAGGTAATAATTATCAGCACTGATCTCTGGCGCTAACGGCGAACTATTCATCATTGTGTGATCAAGCAATGCCTGTAGGTCTTCAAGGTTTGTAATTATCGCTAAACTCTTGTTTGAAGGTTCATTCAAGTACTTCTCACAAGATGTGATTAGGAACGAAGTAACTGCTGTTATAGCAATTAAGGGAAATTTTTTGACTGTCTTTTTCATGTTTCTTTAAATGACTGAACGGTTATTAACCGTTGAAATATTTAAAATACTATTTCTGTTCCTACAAATTTGCCCGTACACCAAAGGCATATATTGCAGGGGGAGCGGTTCGATTTGTGCCGAAGTAATGATCGGGATCAATGCCTCTTTTATTTGCCCGCCATACGATACCCAAGTTGCTTGCATTAACAAATAGAGCCAGGTTATCGAACGGCAGCTTTCCACGATTAGCTTTACCGAAATCGTAACTTAGGTTAAGGTATTGTAATCGGATATGATCAGCTCGTTCCACCAATACCTCCGAACCAGCATAGAAGTTGTTTTTGTTGGCTGCCGTGGGGTACACAAACGCCGGTACATCAGTAATAATCTCATCACCAGCATGTTGCCAACGGTTTTCGAAATCTGAATGTCCTACCCAATTAGTGAATAACTGTTGATAGTTAATAGATTGCCTGCGGAAATAGTGTCCGAACTTGTACACGAATGCGAAATCCAAGGAAAGGCTTTTATAGGCCAATGAATTCCCAAGTGAGCCGTAGACCGTGGGATTTGCTGGCCCATGGTAGACAAGGTCTTTCAGTTGGGAACCGGCACCGGTCAACTGAGAATAGTTGGTGCTTACCTCTTCGTTCAGATATCCCCTTGGTTCGCCAGTTGAAGGATCAAGTCCTGCCCAACGGTATGAATAGATAGCATACACAGGCTTGCCTTTCACTCCAGATATCCTTGCCAAAGAAGAAGTACTGATAAAATTGCTACCGTTCAGATTTGAAAGATGATATTCGACAACTTCATCCTTCACCATGCTAAGATTTAGGTTGGTAAACCAACTAAATTCAGTTCGTCTTATATTTTGCGTTTTCAGCCCAACGTCCACACCTCTTCCTTTCATATCTGCAACATTCTTTATCTTTGTTGCACCAATCCCTCCGGTATAGTCCAATACTGCAGTGCCAAAAAGGTCTGTGCTTTTTTTAAGGAAAACATCGATGCTTCCCGATACTCGTTGGTTAAGCAATCGAAAATCAAGACCGAAATTGGCCATATTGGTCTGTTCCCATCGGAGTCCGGAATCGTAAAAATTGTTAATATAGGCAATCGGGCTTTGTGTGAACATATTTGTTCCAACATACTGGATAGTTGTTGCGGCCACCATCGATGGGTTTATATTTCCTGAAGAACCGTACGTGGCTCGCAATTTTAGATATGAGACAAAACGATTCGTAAAGAAAGATTCCTCGGACAGGTTCCAACTTGCACCCAATGACCAAAATGGGTTCCATTGGTCGTTAGTACGCAAGCCGAACAGATTGGAAGCGTCGCGCCTGCCACTTGCAGAGATAGAATACTTTTCTTTAAAAGTGTACGATGCGTTTGCAAAGTAAGATAGAAAATTGGTCGTATTGTCAGAAATCCCGGTGTTATCGTCAATAAATTGAGATACCACGCCGTTCAGTATCGGATATGTACGTGTAAAATCTACATGGCCGAATGTCAGGTTTTCGTTGTTATATCCATATAGGCGTGACCAGTTGCTGGAAGTGTTTGAGCGCCTCAATTCCCATCCCGCTATAGCTGTGAAATGATGGGCGGCCCAGCTCTTGTAAAAATTAGATTGTAGTCGAAGGTTATTTGCCTGCAACACACTATTTGAGCGGTCCAAAATGCCTCCATAAGGAACAATATGAACTATATTACCGTCTTCACCTACTTGGGAAAAGCGGTTTATCATATTCCTTGCTACATAACTTTGGTCGTTAAAGTATCCTCGGACAATATTCGATTGTCTCTCAAAAAGATACTTCAGGTCTAAATGTAAACCTGGCAGGGGATTATAATTAACTCCCAGATTCAGCAGTATATCGTCTAATTTCGCCCCGCGATCGACGTTTTTATAGTCTTCAGATGGATAATACATCCAATCAAGTACCCCACTATTGCCGATGCTTTTTGCCCACGACTCACGGACATCAATGGAGAGACCCTGTGGATTCCCATCATCGTCAGTAAATCTTGCATAAGGATATATGTATTGATTATTTCTTCCTATTTCTCCATAGGCAGGACGACCATTGATGCTTTTGCTATGGGTGTATTGAATATTACTAGACAATATCAGCTTGTCAAAAGGTTTGTATGTGTTGTTTAATCGGATGTTGTATCGTTGAAATCTTTCATCAAGATTTCCAGTATTGTTATCCAGCCCGGCAGATGCTGTCCATGCCAAGCGATCGCTGCCTCCCCTTAGGCCTAACGAATATTGCTGATCAACAGAACCACGGTACATATGTCGACTAAATTCATCTCGAATATCATACATCCTCAATTGATTTATTAGCTGGTCAATTTCTTCGATTTCAGTGGGAGTGGCTTCTTGCCGTTTGATTAGTAATTCTACTACGGGAGAGAGTGCTGATCTATTTGCGGAATTGATTTGGCTGTTGTAATAGTTGCTCGAAAAAAGCGTCTGCTCTACATCAATGAAATCGCTGGACGACATCTGCTGAACGTACGATAAATCGGGAACTTTGCCCACTCGGATGTTGGAGTTGAAGTCAACGTTGATGGGTTGATTGAAACTGCCTTTTTTTGTTGTGATCACGATTACCCCATTTGCGGCTCTGGCTCCCCAAATCGAAGCGGCAGCGGCATCCTTTAGAATTGTGATGTTCTCCACATCGTTAGGGTTGATATTTTCAATAGCCCCATCGTAAGGAAAATTGTCTATTACAATAAGCGGGCCCATCATATCAGACCGCAAGGTATTGATACCTCTTATGCTTATTCGACCATTGCTATTGGTTCCTCTGTCCACAGTCAAACTGTTAGATACGGCTTCTAAGCGGCTCAAAATATCGGTGCTAACCTGTTTGTTGAAAGTCTCGTTATCAATATGATCAAACGCCCCCGTTGAACGCTCCCGCGGTAGCGCTTCATAACCTGTTGATATAACGATTTCTTCCATTTGCGTTGTACTTTCTTTGAGGCGTACATGTAACGCCTTTGTGTTACCAAACACGGAAAGTTGCATGGTCTCGTAACCTATATTACTGATTTCAAGCTCCCCTTTAGGGGAAAGAAAGACAAGTCTAAATTCGCCATTTTCATTTGTGCTAACCAATATGTCGGAGTTTAAGACACGAACTGTCGCTCCAATAACAGGTTGGTTATCGCTATCTCTAACAACTTTGCCCCAAATGGCGTTTTGTGCTTGAACATGTATTATTGATGCGTAGAATATTAATATAAACCAAAGTGATTTCATTGTGATAAAGACTAAGTTATTCAAGTAATTTGGGTGCATATGTACCCATATGGTATCGTCAGTGTTGAGCAACAGACTTGTCCTCAATTATGAACATGGCAACGGTTCGATAATCCTCCGATAAATCAAGGCCTTGTCTATTTAGGTCTTTTTTCAATTCCTTTAATTCAACTTCGCCAGAAAATAGCAGATCTACTTTTTCTTCGTATCCAGTCTCATCTACTACAAGGAAAGGAATCTCGGGATAGTCATTTAATCGCCTTATTAACGATTTTAGGGGGTAGTTCCTCAAAATTGATGGATGTTTGAAGAAGAGACTATTTTCTTTTTTTCCGCCTTTCGATTTTATTTTCTTTAAATCGGCATTTTTGGTAAGAATTAGGCATTTAATTTCACGGTTTTCAACGTACCCTTGATAGTTTGTGTATCGGTTTAAGTCTTTTAACATGTACGAATACAAAGAGTCTGCAAGATGAACTGGAACAATTATCTCATAGTTAAGTAAGCTATCGGCAATACTGTTAACTTTTTTAGTCAGTGATTCAGATGTATCCGTAACATTAATTATAAGTCTCTTTTCATTAAAACTTTCCCTGCGTTGTTCAAATAACTGGTATGCAGCTACTCTATATATATCCAATATGGATGAATTGGTTATTGCTCGTCCTCTGACTACCCCGTTCTCGTTCCTTAATCGGTTGCCAGAAGGTAGGCCATCATATTTACCTTTTGTAAAGACTGAATAATAGGCTAAGTCATCTAAATCGATCACGTCCGAAATAAATAACGGTCTTTCCGTGTCTATTTCTTTCTTCATAGTTATTTTTGACTGTTCGCCAGCCAAGAATAATTGTATATTTTGTGGGTTTACTCGTTCTGCGGTCGTAGTAGCTCCTAATTCACCCTTTGGGGATATCCACGCGTAATGAGGTACCATCCTATGATGGAAGACTACTTTAAGTAACTTGTCTTCTGTGACGGAATAAAGACTAAGAGGCTCTACGGTCTTGTTTGTGAATAAAAATGTTCCCACCTTGTCAGATGGCTCGTCGCTGATCGGTATCACCACCATGTCTTCGCTATACTCTTTCTCCACCTCATGGGTTTCGGGCATGGCTGCAATGCAACTACTACACCAAGTAGCCCAAAAATCCAGTATGATCAGCTTGCCCCGGTAGTCATTGAGCGTAATGGTATCCTTTCTCTCTGGATGGTTGACCACCCGTAATGGCAAATGCCACAGGGCTTCGGGGATGGTATCGCCTATCTGAAGCGGTTTGATGCTGTCCATAGAAAAGCCTTGGCCAGCTCCCAATTGCTCGGGAGTCTGCGCCGCGGCTGGACACACAGACAAGGTTGTAATAGCTATGTATATGAAAATTCCGGTAAAATACAAGCGTTTCGGAATTGCTTTTTTTGCCTTGCAAAGCGTATATTTGGGACATAGGAATGCCCTTGGGTAATTTTTGTTCACCTTAAACTAAAATTTTAAATGGAAAAATTTATTTGATTGATTCAGGAAGAATTGGGCAAGGCTAGGTTCGGCCAGTCAGTATGCCGATTTGGCAATCCAATGGATTGTCAAGAAATTGCCCAATAGAAGATATCAGAAAATTATTCGGGCGCAGAAATAACGCGAATAATGGGGTTTTGTAGGGATTGGCCGAATGCCGCAAGGGCAAAAGGCATTTGAGCGTTCCCTACGACGACGCTAAAGGTGGTTTTTGAAATATGGTTGATATGTTTCATGTTACCGTTGATTTTTGAACGGTATAGGAAACGCAAGAGGTCTAGAGGAGAGGATGATAATCCAGTATTTTGGATGAAAAAATTATGGATTGGATACTACCTCCCCGCCACTTGAGTTCCCACACGAGCGCGGATCAACAGCAGTACCCTCTCCATAACAGTAGACAAATATAGTCTTTTGCACGGATAGGGCATAATACCTGCTGTCTCACGCTCGTGTGGGATATTGCGTGGTGAGACGTTAAATGCTTTCACCTATACCAATTTAATATGTATCAATTCATTTTATGTCATAAGCATTCTATTCTTTTTAGATATATCTAAAACTGTTCAACAACATAAGTAATACAAAGATAGAAAAACAACGGTAAATTCCAAATATGGAACTAAATAAAATTAAAAAATCTTTTCTTTTCTCCTCCCAAAGCGACCATTTGTTCATTAAGGCATCAAACAGGCTTAAAGAGATAAGGGCTACTCTGGCTTTGTCATTGTATACTGTTTCAAAATATTCAAAGATACCTCGCAATACGATAGATAGAATTGAAAACGGGGAAGTCTCTCCATCATTTGATACCTTAGTCCCTTTGATACTTTTTTATGGTTTTACTCTTGGAGATTTTTTCGACTTTGAAACTCCGCTTCCTGAATTCGAAGACTTAAAAGTAAAAATGAAAACCTTCTATGAAGAAAATGGGTACGATATCCTTGAGATGGTCTTTTCAAATCCAAACCTTATGGATCTCATACCTGAAAACCTAATTCCCAACGGATATTTTGATGAATACCGCACTGTAGCTGAAACTACTGATTACTGCGAAACCGAATACGGATATACCTATGGAAATGCCACAAATACGCTAAATAATGCGGTCAAAAAGGGCTGGCTCATCCGGGATGACAAATCCAAACCGAAAAGGTATAGGAAAAAGTAGCGATAGTTGAACCCGGAAGAAACAGAAAGGACACTGTAATCTTCCCCTAGCTAGCTACCGTAGTAGAGCGTCCATCTAATGAAGTTGACCTGTGCGATACGATTACAATTGAAGTTTAGTTCAATGAATTACTTTTTTTATTCTCACTATTAAGAACATTTGAACCCCGCATAGTGGGGTTTGACGTTTATGAGGGTAGTTATTTACGGGTTCCCGTAATTTATTACCGATTTATTGGAATATGTTTGTCGACCTACCCCTCAACCAGCTTAGGCATTGTAATGGATATCCTTGGCAACACCAATCGAACGTATTGTTGATATTCCAATCCCGTTTCATCGCAGGCTTTTATAAGCAGCAAATCTCTATTGCCAATACCTGTTGGTTTAATATATGAATGAGAAAAAACTAAACCGGGCATTAAAAGTTCTTCATCCAACAACTTTATCTCTGGATTTACAATTTTCCCATGGTAGTCTGTACGCCAAATTTTAATATTCATAGCGCTGGCATTACCAAGATGTAATTCGAATCTAAACTCATGCTGAACCTCCTTTTCTAGATTGCCCAAACCAACCATTCGTACTAGAAATAACGGCCTTAGACTTAATCTTTCTTTTGTGAGTAATAGTTTATTTAAAAGATCTTGATTTTGGTTCAACGCTATTTGAACCTTGTTAAATTTACTTTGCTCACCAAAGGTTTTTCTTAGGTAAAAAAGCGAAAACACGCCTAATACAACAGTTGAAAAATCAAATACCGTACCCCACACTTCTGATTTAAACGGGTAACAAGAAAGGTCTCCTAGTATATTTTCCATATTCAAACAAGCAATAAATATCGATCGCATTATCCAAAAATAATTTTGTGGTCTTCAACCGTATAATCTCTATATTTATCTTCCGCTGATTTTTTAAATCTTTTCATTTCAGCAGGTAAAAATGCTTCGCTATTTAATCCATCGGGTATTTTACAAAAAGCGCTTTCGTTTATTTGAAATTCAAGTTTCAAATCTTCATCGTTTACCAAATAATAAACTACAGGTTCGCCGAGAACTTCGGAATAATAAAGGCCGATTCCGTTCTGATTGCTAACTTTTATTTCATATGCCAAGAAGTTATAGGCATTCCCTTCCACCATATATTTGTTAATCGCGTTTTTTTGAATCAGAGATAATTGTTTAAAAATATACATATTGTTAAAATCGTTTTACACAAATAACCGACATTGGTTATCATAATGCAATATTAAGTATTTGAAAGGAGGTATTATTCCAGGGGTGCAAGGTGGATACGAATTGTGCACATGGCATACTAAGGAAAAGGCCAGCTTTGAGCCATATTTACCATTTTTGGTAGTGATCACGATAACGCCGTTTCCCAATCGGGCCCCCAAATGGAAGCGGCTGCCGCATCTTTGAGCACCGTAACGGAAGCGATGTCGTTTGGGTTGATATTGGTCAGGTCTCCTTCGTAGGGAAAATTGTCGAGCACAACCAGGGGCTGCGCCCCCTCCATGAAAATCGGTCCCTCTGTTGGCGCACGAACCGAGCGGAGCGAGCTCTCCAAGGGAAATCCCTTCGTGTGGCTATTATAGAATGGCAAACCATCAAAAGAGTACGGTCATAAAAAACGAAACCCGGAAGTTTGAATTGCTTCGGGGGCTACCGGGAATAAGGTATTACAAATATAATACAATAATATTATGTACGAAGACCAAGACTAATGAGATCGGGGTTTCTCGTTATTTTGTCCAGTTTTTTATTAAATAAACTGGACATTCACTATCTTTGCAGTCAGCAAATAAAGAATGAAAGTATCCAAATACATATCATTTAGCATAGACAGGTTGCCAAAGGGTTATGTTTTTACCTATTCCGACTTCGACGCAGAAGCAAATAGCAAGGAGGCTATTATCAAAGCCCTCAACCGTTTGGCGACTTCTGGCAAAATTGTAAAGCTGTCAAAAGGCAAGTTTTACAAACCCGAAACAACGCCGTTCGGGAAGTTACAGCCCAACCAAGCCCAAATTGTAAAAGACCTTTTGGAAACAGACGGAAAAGTAACAGGCTATTTGACTGGTTACAGTATTTACAGTCAGTTGGGTTTGACAACACAAATCAGCAACACCATACAAATAGGCAAAAATGAAATTCGTCCTGCGTTCAAAAGAGAACGCTACACCATTTCATTTGTCAAACAAAAGAATATCATTACTAAAGAAAACATTCCTTTGCTTCAGCTTTTGGACGCTGTTCGTTACATCAAAAAGATTCCCGACACAACGGTTACTTCGGCCTGTAAACGATTTTTAGCCATTCTCAAAGAATTGTCCGAAAAAGATAAAAGCACTTTGGTAAGATTGGCATTGAAATATCCACCTGCAACAAGGGCGTTATTGGGAACATTATTAGAAGAAACAGGAAATATTGGATTGACAGAACCTTTACGAAAATCACTAAACCCGATTACGGCTTACCAACTTTCAGGGATAAATAAAATTCTGCCTGTTGCTGAAAAATGGAATATAAAATGAGATTACACGAAAATAAACAGTTGTTCAGACAAGCCGTGCAATTTACCGCACAGGAAAAGGACATTCGCGAAATTTATGTAGAAAAGGATTATTGGGTAACTTATGCTTTGCATACCATTTTCAATCATAAAATTGGCGAAGAAGCCGTATTCAAAGGCGGAACGGCACTACTAAAGTGTTATGATTTGATACAACGATTTTCAGAAGATATTGATTTGGTTGTGCTAAGACGTGAAGGCGAAAGCAACAATAAGTTGACTACGAAAATCAGGCAAATTAGCGGTATTGTAAATACTGTTTTGCCCGAAGTGGACATACTCGAAGTAACACAGAAAATGGGAATGAACCGCAAAACGGCTCACACTTACGCAAAGGAATTTAATGGCGATTACGGACAGGTAAGAGATGTGATAATTGTTGAAGCGACTTGGTTGGGTTATTACGAACCATACACGACAAAAGCCGTAAATTCTTTCATTTACGAAATGATGATAAAAACAGGTCAGGAAGTATTGATAGCCGAATACGGCTTGCAACCTTTTGAAGTGAAAGTATTAGAACCTAAACGGACTTTGTGCGAAAAAATAATGAGCTTGGTAAGATTTTCCTACACCGAAAAACCGTTGGACGACTTAAAAGCAAAAATCCGCCACACTTATGACTTGCGCCAACTTTTGAAGGACAAAGAACTTTCTGATTTCTTGCATTCATCTGCGTTTGACGAAATGCTTTTAAAAGTTGCCAACGATGATGTTGTAAGTTTTAAGAACAACAATGACTGGTTAATTCATCACCCAAACGAAGCATTGATGTTTCGTGAATTAGAAACAGTTTGGGGCGAATTACAACCAATCTACAGCGGTGATTTCAAAAAATTGGTATTTGCTGATTTTCCAAAAGACATAGACGTTTTAGCTACTTTGCAACAAATAAAACAACGATTGACTTCTGTTAAGTGGACAATAAAAGTAGACTAACCCAACCCAAGAAAAATTAAAAAGCAAAAATTCCCTGCATATTCCGGGGATGTTGACCCCATTCCGGAGATGTTGACCCCCTGATTTTGGTTCAAGGGTTGTCATTACCAATGACCTGACAATATTACCTTTTTTTTCTTAGACTTTCTCCTTTAAGTTCAATACGGTGGGATACATGTACAATCCTATCGAGTATGGCATCTGCAATGGTATCCTCACCGATTATATCATACCAATTTGCCACAGGTAGCTGACTGGCTATGATGGTCGCTTTTCTACCATGTCTGTCCTCAAAGATCTCCATCAGATCCAGGCGTTGCTGCTGTTCCAACCGCACGATACCAAAGTCATCCAGTATGAGAAGATCCGTTTTTGCCAGTCTGTCCATAAGTTTTTGTAGGCTTCCTTCCAGTCTTGCCATTTTCGAGCGTTGCAGCAGCTTCTGTAAGTTGTAATAAGCTACTCTTTTGCCCTGTGCACAGGCCTTCAATCCGAAGGCAGAGGCCATAAAAGATTTACCACAGCCAGCGGCACCTGTAATGATAATGGGTTCGGCTTTTTCGATGTATCCTCCGGTAGCAAGATCGGTAATGAGGGTGTGGTCAATGCCTCTGAGCGGATCCATATTGATTTCTTCAATGGAAGCCTGATAGCGGAATGCTGCATTCTTTTTCAGCCTGTCATAGCGCTTACTGTCACGGTCGTCAATCTCGGACTGTAACAACATCCCCAGTCCCTGTTCAAAGCTCAGTGTGCCATGCTGGCGTGTCTCTTTCATCGCTTTCCAGTGTTGCTCCATACCGTTCAGACGAAGCATTTTTAGGTGTTTTTCAATGTTCATTTTTATTTCTGTTTTTATCATTTAATGGTTCTGTTAACTGTAATACCCCGCACCTCGGATATTGGTGTGCTGTGGCATTGGTACTTCACTTTCCTCTGGCTCCGTCCATCCGGACAATCCACTGGCCAGCATATTACCGATAGATCTGGAGCTGAACATTCTGTTTTCTACAGCAATGTTGCAGGCCTTATCGAACAATGGCCCGGCATAGGTTCGCTGTAGACGGAACAGTCCGTCACAGGTACGGTAGAGCTGCTCGGGGTAACGTCCCTTCTGCTCGAAGATCGCTGTGATAAGCTGTCCAAATGAAGGGGATATCCCGGAAGCTTTCTTCCTGTATTTTTCGGGACTGATGTCCATGTATTCACGGTGACTGGATTCCAGGTGTTCCGGATTGGTGCTATAGGAGTTTGCACGCTGGCTACGCTGGTGTACCGCTACCTGATTGCCCTGTACAAAGATATAGACCATCCGATCGGTGTATACGACCTGTGCCTTCTGCCTGCGGTGGATATAGGGTACACTATAAGAATGGCGGTCGCGCCCCAGGTAGATATGGCCGTTGTCAGCGACCTTAAGCTCGGCATAGTGCTTCAACTCAAAGCGATCCACAGGAAGTTTGCCCAATAGATGTTTTTCACTGCTGATAAAGCGTTCCTGACGGCAGTAGCTACGGTTCTGCATTCGTGTCTGGTTGAGCTTGTCTACGCACGAGGTAATGGCTTCATTAAGCGATTCCAGGTCAAAGTGGGTATTTCGGAGTGATGATGCCAGTGGTTTCGGTCAAACCGTGCCACTCAAAAGATCATACAATTATATAAAAAAGCCGTGATTATTCCTTTTTCAATATTCCTTTTCTTAGGGATTCACCTTTCAGGTCTATCCTGTGCGAGGAGTTTACTATCCGGTCCAGTATTGCATCAGCAATAGTTCCTTCACCACCGATGATTTCATACCAGGCGGATACCGGTATCTGGGAAGATATTATGGTTGATCTTTTGCCATGTCGGTCGTCTATGATATCCATCAATGTTTCCCGATCCTGGTTATCAAAGGCCTGCAGGCCGAAGTCATCAAGTATCAACAGCTCCGCCTTGGCCAGTTTTTCCAGCTCCTTGAGATATGTCCCGTCGACTTTGCTCAATTTCAACCGCTTAATGATCCTGGCAGTTACGGTGTAGAGTGTTTTTATTCCTGTGAGACAGGCCTGATGCCCGAGTGCCTGCGATAGATAACTTTTTCCTGTGCCGGAGGCACCGCAGATGATGATGTTTTCTTTCCGTTGCACAAAGTCAAGGGTACCAAGACGCGCAAACATGTTTTTGTCCAGATTTCTTTCGCTGGCGTAGTTTATATCGCCAAGACTGGCGCTCTGCCTAAAGCCCGCCTGTTTGAGCAACCTGTCGATCTTGTTGTTTTCGCGGTCTTCCCATTGGTGATCGGTCAGTAATGCAAGGTATTCGTCGCATGTAAGACCTTCGAACCTGTTTTCCTTAACGTACTGTTGGTGCAACTGTGCCATGGCACCAAGACGCATGTTACGTAGTTTTTCAACTGTCTGATTGTTCATTTTCTGATTTTTGATTGTTATTATTCATAAGCGGAAGCTCCGCGTATATTACTATGGAATGGTATGTGGGGCTGTATCTGTTGGGAGAACCCATCCTGCAGAGGGACTCTGTCCATATTGTTCTTCAGGATGTTCTTTATCCGCAGGTACGAACATGCATCGGTATCCAGCGCTCTTTTGCACGCATTATTGAGGCGCTGCGAACCATAGGCACGGTGCAACTGGATGATGCCCAGAGAGCGTTTGTAGCTTATTTCGGGATAGTCCTGTGATGCCAGTATCTTTTCAATACAGGCCAAGACATATTCACCATGGGGCTGTGCTTTTTTCTTGAAGAACTCCGGGTTCCACTCCGAGTAGAACCTGTGGGTACTGCTCAGGTGATCGGTATTCGTTATGTAGCTCCCTTTTATCAGATTACGCCGGTGCAGCGCAATCCTTTCATGACTGTAGAAGACCTCAACCCGGCTTTTGGTATAGTGGATGGTGGTTTCTTTTCCAATATAACGGTATGGCACGCTATAATAGCTCTTATCAGGAGAAAAGTACACATAGCCCATCTTCTGCACCTTCGCTCTTTTATAGTCCTTAAGCTCATAGGTGCCGGCAGGTAGATCTTTGAGATACTGTCTTTCGGTGCGCTGGAACAGTTCTATACGACTGGACTCTTTCCGTTTGAACAGCAGGTTGTTGTACCGCTCCAATAAAATGGTAATTTCCCTGTTGAGATCTTCCAATGAGAAAAAGGTCATCTCGCGCAACGGATAATAGATACGTTGATACGCCAGGTGGACCGCATTCTCAACCAATGCCTTGTCTTGGGGAGAGTACCCCCGGGTTGGATTGATGACACAGTTGTAATGGCGCGCAAAGTCTTTAAAGCTACGGTTGATTTCGGGTTCATATCTGCTCGATCTATTGACAGCCGACTTTAGATTGTCCGATACTATAGCTTTGGGTACACCTCCATAGAAACGCAGGGCATTACTGCAGCAGGATATCATATCTGCACGTTTTTGGCTTGTGCAGGCCTCGACATAGGTATACTGACTGCATGGAAGTATGGCGACAAATACCTCAACAGGAATAATCTCTCCGCTATGCCTATCAATGACATGTAGCTTCTTGCCTGCAAAGTCAATAAACATTTCTTCACCGGCTATGTGCTGAAGTTTCATCGAGCCCTTTTCTTTTGGGTATTTACGGCGGTAATGCTCCAGGAACTGGGTATAGCTGTAGGGTTCTGCCGCCAGCTCGACGTATTGCTGATAGTGGTATAGAAAAGTGAAGCCGGGATGATTGCGGGCTTTGTTGACCCCTTCGAAATAAAGCATGAGCTCATTGTGCCGTGCTGTGTCCAAAGTGGTATGCGATGAGAACAGCTCGCTTAAAGCGACCATATCGAAGCCCAGAAGTTCCTTAAAGGAGTATTCGCTGCCTGCAAACAGCTGCATATACGTGTTGACCGTATTACGGGAAATACCAAGTACGGAACCTATTTTACGGTTACTGTAGCCGTCTAGATGCAATGTAAGTATTTGTTTTAAGTCCATCGGATCAAGTGTGTTGGCCATATCGCTTCAATTATTAGAGCGACAAGGTAAGTTCTTGATCTTTTAAAGCGGCACTAAACGAACCGTAACCCTGATGGTGTTTCGGGTATTAGAGTATCGTAATACGAATGGCACAAAACGAACCGTAAAACTCTAATCCAAATATTCTAAAATGGCACGTTTTGAACCGTAATAGATGGCATCAACTGACCGAAATAACTGGCACTAATCGATCCGTAATATCCACAAAGAACCTACGGTTGCGCAATCGTGCGAATACCTGTGTATAGACGATTTTGACATGGTTCTCAACAGCACTTTTGTCTCTTGGCTTTCCTGCCCGGGCAGGAACCACAACGGTATCGTAGTGATTGGCCAGATCTTCCATACTTCTGTTGATATCAGGTTCATAGCGGTCACTCTTTGTTACGGCCGACTTTAGATTATCCGGTACCAGTGCCTTGGGAACTCCGCCCAGGAACCACAGGCAATCATTCAGCGCTCCAATAAAATTAGGGATTGTTTGGCTACGTACAGCCTTTGCATAACAGTAATTGGAATAAGGAAGACAGGCGACAAATACCTCGCAATTAATAAGCTCACCTGTCTCGATATCAATATAATGCAACTTCTTACCAGAGAAATCGATATAGAGTTTGTCTGCAGGTTCATGTTGCATTACCATGGTTCCTGAACGGGCAGAAACACTAAGTTGGGAAAAGTGATAACAGAACTGGGAGTAACCATATCCCTGGGGATAAGATACTTTGTATTCTTCCCAAAGCAGTTTACGCGTTACGCCAACTCTTTTAAGTTCTTTCTCCAGATGGGGCAAACGCTCTTTGAGATCCTCAAATCTGGGGTCACGATAGGCCGGATTACCTGAATGCAGCAGACCTTCCAGAACTGGATCCTCCAAAGCCAAAAGGTCGGTCATGTTCAACTTTGCCTCACCTATCTTGTAGAGGTAGGACTTTACGGTATTCTTACTTATACTGAGACTGCGGGCTATTGCTTTGATGGCATAGCCCTGTTGGTGCAGCCTGATCATCTGTTTTATCTGACTCATGGGTCTGGTTTTTCCGGCCATTGGGTAATATCATTTTCCCAAAAGTAAAACCAAAATCAGCACCCAGACAAGGGGGCAACATCTTCCGGAATCTAAGAGCTCCCTTAAATACTAAAGGGGTCAATATTCTCCGGAATATATTACTTACTGTATGAAACAGTAGAGGGGTCAGCATCTGACGGAATGCCATGCGATAGCAGTGCTTAAACAAACATGGTATACCTAAACTAAGTCCGGAATTAGGGGGTCAGCATGCTCCGGTCTATGCAGCACGGTGTGTTCATGCTGTCCAACGTACTGAAAAGTGAACAGGCTATAACGATGAGCATCCGTATAATCGACATCTTCGTCAAATTGTGAAGCCTTAACACAGCATATCAAACTGAGATTGGAAATCGAGCAGATTAAAAACGCTATTTCCAAGCAAAGCAAAAGGCTAGAGAACCAAGACAAAAAACATCGAGCTGCTCTGACTAGGAGAGCTTGTCCATAGCTAACTAAGGGAAGATTACACTGTATTTCGAAAATAACCTCATCCATGTCAAAATGAAAAAAATCTCATCATCTTTTTCTTAAGTTCGAAAATTTTTAATGCATTATCCGTTCCAATGTAATTCGCGATTTTTTTAAAAGTTTTTCCACCATGAGCATTTGGGGTAGAATATCCTAATTTTTTCATATGCTCTTTACATTTTTTTAATAAATCGGGATGATTAGGATATGAACTGCAATAATAGACACTTAAGGCTTTCCAGCCCAGTTCATTCGCGGTATTGTTATCAAATGATTTTTTAAAATTATCTACGTAGGATAAATAAGAATAAAGCCAACTTTCAAAAATGGCTTTATTTCTTTTCTTACTAACACTATCTTTTACATCTCTCCTATAATAAAAGTTAGATTTTTCACAATAAATAATGCCTTTGCTTTGAAGTATAACCCGCATCATATACTCTCCATCTTGATTCAGCTTAATTTTTTCGTCCCACCCATTAATAGAATGAACAATTCTGGATGGTATAAGCCAAGCTCCTGTTGTGAGATATTTACCAAACTGATTTACCAAATTTCGGAAATATGCCTTTGGTTCGAAATCTTGTTGATAAAGTTCATATCCTTCATCTATTGTAAAGGCATTTCCCTTTACTGTGCCCATGTTCGAACTATACACATACTCGTCTCCATATTCTCTATATTTTAAAAGCTGAAAATGAATTTTGTCTTTGTCTAATACATCATCAGCGTCCAAAAACTGAACAACTTCTCCACGTGCATGACTTATCCCTAAATTTCTAGCTACGCAGGCGCCACTGTTGTCAATCTTAAAATATCTTATCCTGTCATCTACAAATTGGGACACGACACTTTCACCCTTATCTGTGCTGCCATCATTCACGATAATGACCTCTATATTGTCATAGGTTTGATTCAAGCAAGACAACAGCGTATCCTTAATCAAATTCTCTGAATTAAACATAGGAATTATAATGCTTACTAATGGATGGCGATTCATTTGAAGTAAAATGAGTTTGTATAATCGGATTTTATTTAATTAATTAACCATAAGTTTTAAATGGTGTATATAATTTTTAGATGCTTGTTCCGCTATAACATCCCAATGATAGTTTCTTGTAATCAAAGATAATTCCCTTCTTTTCTCTGCTAAATAATCCTCATCGTCTAAAAGCAAATGTAGTTTCTTGGCTAATTCCTTTCTATTGCCAATAGGCACTTTTAAATCCTCCAAGAGGAAATCACAAGGACCAGGCGAATTATAGCCAACCACGGGAAGACCAGCAGCCATCATCTCCAATGCACCAAAACCGAAACTTTCTACGTAGGAAGGAAACACACCCACTTTACAATCAGCCAGTAAATTTGGAAGGTTGTTTGGTTCAAACGATGGTACAACTTCGAGAAATGAATGAAATTTCTTTGGAAAGAAATTCAAGACCTCCTTTTCAGTTTTTAACAGCCCTTTTGTTCCTAACAATTTCATCTTTATGCCCTCCTTTCTGGAAAGAAGATATTTAAGGACATAAGGAAAATCCATGGCTCCTTTTCTGAAATCAAAAGTGCCAACAAATGCTATTTTGTCCTCTTTGGCTACGTTTAAAACTGATGCATCGGTAAAATGGCTAAATCTTTCCTCTGTAATCCCATTAGGGACAACTACTATATTCCTCCCATCATACCCTTTTTTTACAAGAAGATCTTTGTCCATATGATTTTGAACCTGAATAAGATCGCAATTCATCAATGTTTTTTCTATGTTCTTATAATTGTCCTGTCTGACCTTATCCTGCCTCCTGACTATTTTATTCAATTTGGCTCTGAAATTCAATGGTATTTTTATATTGTCCAAATGATAAGATAACAAGGCAGGGCGGGCAACAAAAAGCGTTTCTCTGGAAAAAAGTGATCTATCAAAAGGCAAGGTATCGTACTCGTATAATACAACATCGTACAAATGGGCATGTTTAATAAGGAAATTCTTCAAAGCCTGCCTGTATATTTCTCTATTTACCCTTGGTTGCTCGAGTCCGATTTCCAAATTACCCATTACATCTGTCTCCCATCCGTACTTCTTTAGGGAGGCGGCTAATTCTATTCGGTTTTTAGTAGCACCAAAGCGTAAAGAAACAATACCAGGCGCTATTAGAGCAATTTTCATACAAAATCAATTAGATAGCTAGTCAAAGAGTCGCTTTAAATCAACTTTAAATAGCGAATATAATCCATGAACCTTGTTTTTCATAGGCACATCTAAATTCAACTCCTTTAATTTGCTTCTGATATAACTAGGAGCAAAACGATAATGAGGAATTAAAATATTGTAAATAAACAGATGTATTGCCTTTTTCCTTTCTGAAGTCAATTGCCCATTCTTTTTCAAGAAATTTAGTATACTTATTCTTAATCCTATTCGACTCTCTACTAACTTAATGATTTTAGCCTCTCCTCCTACACGGGATAAAGAACTAGATGTAATATGGATAATCGAATTAATAGTAGGGTCAAGGCAAATATTGGAATCCTTTTTCATGATTCTGAACATAAGATCATATTCGTGAGATGCCGCAAGGTCTTCGGTCCAGCCGTTTACCATTTCAACAGCCTTCTTATTCCATAAATTAGCACTCGTTATACCCAAACGTGATTGTATCAAGCCAATCCATGGATCATTTTCCTCCAAAGGTCGGATTTTCTGGAATTTTTTATCCTTTTTATAACCAACCATTAAATAGGGATTAGCCACAAATGCAATACTTTTGCCTTCAACTAAATTCATTTGTTTTCCTAATTTATCGGGCAACAACTCATCATCGGCATCTAAAAACTGAATCCAGTCACCTTTTGCCTCTCCCAATCCCTTATTCCTAGCAGCACATGCACCTTTCTTGGTTTCTGCAATACTCTTTACTTTATCTGGAAACTCTTGCTGATATTTATCTATAATACATTTAGTATTATCAGTTGAGTTATTATCTACTAAAATCAATTCCCAATCCTTGAAAGATTGGTTGAAAACACTATCTACAGCCCGATGCAGATACTGCTCACAATTATGACAAGGAATAACGACTGAAATTAAGATCATGTTGAAATTTTATCATTCTACGAATTAATTAGCATGCTTTTTTCCTTCACAAAGATCAAATAATGTCTTAGAGCAAATACATATAACCTGCCGAGGAACGGTGCATCAGTCAACTTTTGTTTTATCTCTTCCCAAATATACATTTTGGGTTTTATTGAGAAATAGAATATTTTCAGCTTCAATTTCGGCGAAAGCTTTTTATGTTCCAAGAAATTCCTTTTACCTAACCCGACTCTCTTTTCTTTTTTAATAAGTTCTTTCAACGAACTCCGAGCCGGATGTCTTACAATAACATCTTTAGCAAAAGCAATGCTATATCCCCTGCTATTGGCTTTAATTCCCCACCTATTATCCCCACCTGACATCAAGGAATCGTCAAATTCACCTATATCGTCGAATATCTTCTTATAAGCAAACATATTACCTGTTACCGCAAAACCATTTCGAACATACTTTTCCTGCGGAAATGCAAATGCAAAATCATACATCTCTACCCAGGTAGGTTTATCTTCCTTAGAGAAAATTTTCAACGGTCCTCCAATCCTATCCAATGTATGATCTCGTTCAAAAGCATTAAAGGCATTTACAATCCAATCGCTATCAGGTATACAATCCGAGTCGGTAAAACCTATTATCCGCCCCTTCGCTATTTTTAAAGCTGCATTTCTTGCGGCATATGAGCCCGATTTATTTTCTTCAATTATGCTGCAATTTATGGGCACCACTAAGTCTTGCGGTTGCGAATCTTTTGGATCATTATTCACTACAATGATTTCAAAAGAATCGGTTGGAAATGATTGTTTGGTAAGTGCATCCAGACATACACTCAATCTATGCCAATCGTGGAATGTTGGTATGATGATACTAACGTCTTTCATACTCATCGAATAAGTTTCTTAAGTATTCTTAATGCCAAACGTCCTGAAATCAATCTCCTTCTATAAAGTCCATAAATAAAAAGAGCCTTCCTATTTCCTCTTAAATGAGAGATAAAAATATCTTCTTGCGGACTATCTCTTAATAAATTAAACACCGAAAGGCATGATCTTATCAGAATATTCGACGAGTCTATATTAAGCAGAGTACCCTTTTCTGCAAGTTCTATCCCGAGCTTAACATAAAACTTCTGTTCTATCCTTTTTTTGGGATTCTTAGTTACACCGTTCTCGAAATGAATTCTCCTATATAACACTTCATTAACAAACGCAGACTCGCTTATCTTTAGCAGTTCTAATTTTAATATGGTAAACTGTCCATATTTAAACAATGAATTATACCCGCCTACTTCATAATACAAAGATTTGCGATACATCACTTCGCCTTGAGTAAAGTGACTTTTATTGCTTCCATCAATCGGGGAATGTATTTTTGTTCCTTCTCGAGAAACGTCTTCTAAAAGACATCCTACAATACCCACTTGTGGGTTTTTCTCCAACAAGTCAACCTGTTTGGCTATTCTTTCTGGAAATGAGACGTCGCCAGCCCCATGAATAGCGATCAACTCACCTTTACTTTCCGCGATTGCAGCTATTATTCCCTTTGTAAATCCAATATTTCTTTTGTGCTTTATGACGCGTAAACGAGGATGTGCAAATTCATCAATTAATTCAGAAGTACCATCCGTAGAGCAATCATCAAAAACAATATATTCAAAATTTGGATAGGTTTGCTCCAATACGCTTTGAATAGACTCCTTGAGATTCTCTTTTCGATTATAATATCCGGTAATGATACTTACTAAAGGTTTTTCCTGCCTGTCCATAAGCTATATTATCCTTTGTTCGACTTCCAATTCCACGTTATACTTTTCTCTTACTTTTTCCTGTGCATGCGCAATGATGGATAATATATCCTCTCCTGTTGCATGATTAAAATTAACGATAAACCCACCATGCTTTTCAGAGATCTTAGCACCACCCACCGTATATCCTTTCAGGTCCAATTCATCCATTAACGCGCCAACGAAGTAACCTTTTGGTCTTTTAAAGACGCTTCCTGCATTTGGAAATTCCTTGGGCTGCTTAGCCCATCTAGTTTGCTTATTACGTTCCATTTTCTCATGTATCGCAGACTTATCCCCTTTTCTTAATCGGAGCCATGCTTTTACAATGATCAGATGGGGGTTGCGTTGGAAGAAACTATTGCGGTATTCAAATCCCATTTCGGCCTGATTAATCTCAGCAAATTGATCAACAATGGGATCATAATAGCGTACTTTCACCAATAAATCCTTAATCTCCTCGCCACTAGCACCCGCATTCATGACCACGGCGCCGCCTAGAGAACTGGGAATATCATAAAACAATTCCAAGCCAGCTAGCTGATAGTCCAAGGCCTTTACACTAAGATCGTACATCGATACGCCTGCCTCTGCTGCTATTTCTTCTTCGTCAATGACCACTTGATCAAAATTCCCCGAGAAAATCACAAAATCATCCTCATAAAAAGACCGGGCAAGAATAACATTGTGCCCGCTACCCAAGATGATTTTATTTCCTTCTTTTCTAAAGATCTCTTGAATATCAGTTTCCGAATCCGGGAAATAAGCTTTCCTGCATACAGCGTGCAATCTGTAAGAGTTATAAGGGGTCAAATCCAATTGCTCTACGACTTTCATCCGCTATTGTCATTTAAACAGCCAAACCAGCTTCTACCTCAATCTGCACACCAAGGTTTTTCAATTTTTGTTCTAGGTTATTGTATCCTCTCAATGCCATTTCCACATTATAGATAGTCGAATCCCCTACGGCCAACAAAGCAGCCATTACTACCGCCATACTACCTCTTAAATCCGTAGAATTGGCCACTGCTGCATGTATAGGTTTGCCTCCATCAATGGTAATGGCTCCCGTTTTATAAGACAGGGCATTCGAATAGAACTTGTTCAATTCATCGCAATACTTCATACGTTCTGGATAACGGTAATCGAATATGCGACTAATGCCGTCGGCATGGAGCGCCAATAAAGTATAAAAAGGTTGCATATCAGAGATGATGCCGGGGTGTGTACCACAAGCCAACTCGAAAGGTTGCACACTGCCATTCACTAAACATTCTGGAGATACAATGACATTCTTTGAATTTCGATATAAGTCAATACCAGCATGTTGGAGATGAATCAAAGGAATCTCCATGGTATCAAAAGGCACATCTTCTACAGTGATGTTTCCACCTGAAATAATCCCATAGACAATCCAAGTAATGGCTTCAATACGGTCTGGCATCACCTGAAACAAGGAGCCACGCAGGTAATCCGCTCCTTCCACTTTGATAAAACTGTTGCCAACAACCTCAATCTTTGCCCCCAAGGTCCTCAAAAAAGCGATCAGACTCTCTATTTCCGGGCTGATATAAGCATTCTTGATAATCGTTTCGCTCTTGATAATAGAAGCAGATATTAAGGCATTCTCTGTGCCACCTATGGTGGAAATCGGGAAATTAATCTCTCCTGGAGAGAAGCCTTTTGGAGCGCGCACTTCGATATAATCTGGCTTTTCCTCCACTTCGGCACCCAACGCTTTCCACACCATGATATGTAAATCATAGCCTCGATCACCAATCTTGCAACCACCGGGATAAGGAATACGGGCAATACCCGATCGCTTTATTAGGCCTGGTACCAACAAATAAGTTGTTCGAATAGGAAAGTCATAGCTTTCCAGAGACTTATTATCCAAATCCTTGGCATCGATTTCTACGGTCTCCGCAATGACATCCACTTTAACCTTTCCGCCATTTTTGCGGATAAAATCAATTTTATATTGGGCATCCACCAATTCAGTTGGGAAGTTGGTTAGTACCACCGTCTCATCGGCAATCAATGCGGCCGCAAGTAATCGCGTACTGGCGTTTTTGGCGCCGCTTACTTTCACTCGACCATGTGGAATTTGTCCCCCTTGGATTTTTGCTGTTATATTTTTTTTCATCGTTTTTAGACAAAAATGTGTTAACTCATATTCTGTAAAGATACCATACGGTGAAAACGATTGGAACTTTGCACCAGTTCATCAAAATTCCCTTGTCCGCTGATTTTTCCATCTTCCAATAAATAGATACGATCGGCATGCTTGATGGTAGACAAGCGGTGGGCTATGATAATCATGGTATACTCTCCTTTCAATTTATTGATACTTTCCTGAATGTAATTCTCCGTTTCCGAATCCAATGCCGAAGTGGCTTCATCCATGATCAAGATCTCCACATTTTTGTACAGTTCTCGGGCAATGGAGATCCGTTGTTTCTGCCCTCCGGAGATCAACATGCCATTATCGCCTAATAAGGTATTTTCTTGATTTGCCATATTAGTTACAAATTCCTTCATGGCCACCTTTTCGAGGATTTGCCAAAAGCGACTGACATTCTCTACACTGGGCTCCGACCAAAATGTGACATTGTTAAAAACCGTATCACTAAAAATAATCGGCTCCTGGGTAATGTATCCTATTTGCTCACGATAACTGTCAAGATGAAAGTCAAAAGGCGATTTACCATCCACCCATAGTTTGCCTGATTGGGGAACTATTAAGGCACAAATGATATTTGCCAATGTAGACTTTCCAGATCCGCTCTCACCAACAAAGGCAATGGTTTCGTTTTTGTGTAAAATCAAATCGATATTTCTTAGCACCAATTTATCACCGTATGAAAAGTTGAGCTTTTCCAATACGATTTGCGTCTGAAATGTAGGAAACGTCTCTTTATTATCTCTTTCCCGATATTGTTTCATTGATTCTGACAGATCCGCCACCGACTGCAAAGCTCCTACGTTTTGCATGAAACTTTGCCAAGAATTTTGCACGACCACCAATCCGTTTAAAGCACGGTAAAAAAGTAGTAAACTCAGCAAAATCGAGCCTAAACTAGCTCCCAAATAATTAGTTTGTAACAAAATAACCACAGCTACAATAAATATAATTACCGGCTCTCGGCTACTTGAAGTGATGGCTTGACTTTTGCCAATCTTTCTGTTAAGCCCTTCCACCTCATTTATTACATTGAGCAGCTTATTTGCATAACGGGTGAAATAACTTGTCGCTTTCAAATACTTGAAGTGATGTATGCATTGGATCATAAACCCATTAAATAGATTCCCCCTTCTCGAAATTTCAATAGAGGACGTTTTGACGGATTCTACGATCCTGCGATAAAGAAAATTCGACAAATAGCCCCCTACTAGGATAAATATCGCAAATTGCCAATTGGCCAAAAAAGCAAGTACAATGTAAGATATTAAAATAATCAATGATTTAGTAGTGCCAAGAAACTGAATCATTGCTTGTAGGTTTTTCCCAACCTCAGCCGTAATTGCATTTTGAATCCGACCAGCGTCTAACTTTAAAAACCCTTGATAACTTAAAGCTTGTAACTGATTTATTTGTCTTTGGCGGAGCTTAACCATATATTTTTGCCTCAAATCGATTTGCTCCATACTTAACCAATAGTTGAGCAAGCCCTTGACTGTAAAAATGATGACCATCAAAGTCAACACACTGGAGAGTGTAACTGGAACACCTACCTGAGCAAAACTTTTTAATATGAATGCCATGCCTCCCATACTCTCACCTGAGCCAATGCTAGAGGCATCGTTCACAAACTGGAGCAGAGGAATGAACAAAGCTAAACCTATACCATCCAACAAACCCAGGATAACGGCCAAGACCACATTGAAAATAAGCTTATTTCCCATATAGCTATAGAAATAGCTAAAATAGCCTAAGGGAGTGTGTTTTAATTGTTTTTTCATTTTTTGGAGATGATGTTGTCGATTGCATTATGCGCTGGAAGAAGCTGTAGAATTTGTTTGTTATAAACGTCAACGCCATATTGGTTCAAATGGGAATCATCCGCAAACAAACTATCCGACCACAGTACATGCTTATTGAAATTGATATAATTGGTGTCCAACCCTGCCATTAACGAATCTATATGTTCAACATTAGTTGCTTTGGCATACCTACCAGGCAAAACAGGGGCTTGAAATATCCTAAACGGTATGGATCTTACTGTCAGTTCACGCTTTATTCCCAATAAGGCCTCGTATTGGTTCTCATTTAACTGGTACTTATTTGCTTTTAAACTATTGTACGGCAGCGTAATCACTTTAAAAGTTTCCACATAGCCGCCCTCCACATAAGTATCAACCCCATCATATCTAGACTGTTCCTGTATTTCTTCGCTTAATAGCTTTTTAAAAAGAGAGAAAACGAATGTATTATAAACACGAATATCGTTTACCGTCAACGCAAGGCGCATCCAAGAAAAGTCTATCGGTGCATTGGTCATTAAATCAAGCGTCGACTCCACGCCGTCCGAATTTAGCAAAACAGGATAAATATCCAACACAACCAATTTGGGTTGAAATCGATCTATGTATTTTCTTAACAGGAATAAGGTCTGAACAGGCGTCTGGGAGCTAGATCCAAGATTAAAAGATGAGAAGCCAGCCTTCTCGAAAATCCTAGGATCGTAGCCTCTATAGGCATGGGAAGAGCCTAAAAATAAAACGTCTTTTTGGGTTGTAGACTCTGCTTCTCTATATCTAGTATAAGAAAAACCATTTCGCCTTTCAAAACCTGCAGGAAGATTTGGTTTTAAATAGGTTGGCGCCAACTTGCCAACAATCAAAAGAGACGCAATATAAATGATGCTTGCGAAGCAACTAAACAAGGTCGAATTCAACAAAAATTTCTTCATTTATATACTCAAAACTGAAAATAGATAAATTCCGTACCTCCCGTATGCATATACATGCCGACAATAAACAAGCATAGAGCATATAGCACCCATCTCAATACCCTTGGCCACCGGAAGCCCAGAGTCTCTATGGCATAATTGTTCTCCCGGCCAAGCCACTCAACTAGTATGAATGGGATAAGTAATAACAAGCATAATTTACTTCCCTTCAATTCAGCATAATGAAAAGGATTGTAATCACTCTCTAAAAGAAAGATTCTACCTATATAATCAAAAGCATGACTCAAACTCTCTGCACGGAAGAATATCCATGCAAAAGTGGCCAATGCAAAAGTAAGCAACAGTTGTCCTGTTTCTTTTAATGAAGGCAACAATCGGCCTTCTGCCACGGTTATAGTAGACTTATTTTTGCTCTTCCAGATGACCGATGGCATGATAAACAGTGCATTCAAACCTCCCCACACTACAAAGGTCCAGTTGGCTCCGTGCCAAAAGCCGCTTACCAAGAAAATGATAAAGGTATTGCGTACCGTCATCCACAGCCCTTTCCTGCTCCCGCCCAAAGGAATATACAAGTAATCCCTAAACCAAGAGGATAGCGAGATATGCCAGCGCTTCCAAAACTCGGCAATATTGCGGGAAAAATAGGGATAGTTAAAGTTTTTCAGTAGTTCAAAGCCAAACAAGCGCGCCGTGCCCAAGGCCATATCGGTATAGCCAGCAAAGTCGCCGTAGATTTGAAATGCAAATAAGATGGCTCCCCAGACCAGTACTCCTCCCGAATACTGATCGGAGTTATTGAATATCTGATTGGCATATTCCGCACAGTTGTCGGCTATCACCACTTTCTTGATAAGGCCCCAGAGAAACTGCTTCAAGCCATCCACGGCCTGATGGTATTTGAAAACACGTGGCCGTTCTACTTGGGGCAATAAGTGCGTGGCCCGCTCTATGGGACCGGCTACCAGCAATGGGAAGAAACTTACGAAAAGGGAATACTGCACCCAATTTGTTGTTGGTTTTATACGATCGTAATAGATATCAATCACATAGGAAAGTCCATGAAAGGTATAGAACGAAATCCCCACTGGCAAAACAATGTTTAACGTGGTAATATTGGGTCGGAAGCCAAATACCTGAATAAAATCAGCAAATGACTCAACGAAAAAGTTGTAATATTTAAAGAAACCCAGGAAACCCAGATTGATCCCCACGCTAATGGCTAGCCAGATTTTCTTCCATCTGATATTCTTTGCCTCGTAGATCTTTAAACCTGTGAAAAAATCCAATGCGGTGGAAAAGGCCAACAGAAATAGAAAACGCCAATCCCAACAACTATAGAAATAATAACTGGCTAAAAGCAGCAAGCAATTCTGTGCCTTCAAAGACCTGTTTGTGACAAACCAATACAGAATAAAGACAATGGGAAGAAAAATCAGGAAGCTCGTAGAATTGAATAACATAGTATCAGATCACGGGGTTTAGCATGACAACAAAAGCAATTAAAAAAGAATATAACAGCAACCTCATTAACAAGCTATCAACAATACTTTCCAACAATTACAAATAAATCAAGCATTTCCTTGCATTTTATCGGTATTCTCATCAACAAAGATAGCCGATTTTTTCAGATTCTAACATACTGCTCACATTAAATTTTTGCTATGCCCCTACTTACCGAGGCATAACCGGACAAACGGCCGGTATTTCAACATGAATTAAAACGATAAGCAAGACACAAAATTATGCCTCGCAAAAACGGAATTCTTGCCCTAGTTCAACAGATACAGCGACAGGCAATAAACAAGCAGGATCAAAAAAAGCAGCGAGATGCTAGCCCGGATAATTTCTGAACGTGTCATATAGCTTTTGAGATTTTTTAAGATTAAAAGCGGTAAGGTAATGCTTTTTCTGGCCAATAGGTGCCTGACATAGATGAACGGCATGTTTTGATATGCAAATGGAGTAGCCTTTGGCAACCTAACCAAAACAGTTTTTTAGCCCACTCTCTCTGATATCACACCTACCAAAGATTTACATGAACTGCAAAAATTAATTTTCCTTAACTTTATTTTGTTTTTCTCACCCAGAGATCGTTTTTTTAGGAAAAGCTAAGTTTACCATGCCATCAATCGCCGTCATCAACTTAATGATAAAGGAAAGTATGTTATAATAGTTTTTAACTCTGTCGATTAAATCACTCACCTCCAATCTGCTCCTTCACTATAGGCAGTAAAAATTCGCTAAATTGTTCTGCTCCCTTGCCATTCAAATGCAAAACATCACGAAAACTAGTTTTCGGAAAGTCTAATTTATTGTTTGCATCAACATAATGGCCCAAATGTGCGAAATAATTTTCACCCATTTGGATTGCTTTTTCACGATCCAGATGAAGAAAATCTAGCACACTGGAATTAAAAGGAGACTGCACTAAAAGAAAATTTATGTTCTGTGTTTCCAAATAGTCAATTAAACAGCTAAGGGATCTCATTTGCAAATTGGTAGGCTTTTGAGCTATCAATTCCTTATTCAAACCAAATGTATTGGTAATATTTGTGGTATCTGTAAATACATAGCCTCCTTTTATGTATTCATCGCCATTGATAGTATTTCGTTGCTCTTTTTTTTCAATGATTTCAGAATGTGTCAAACCAAGACTTTTCAACAAAAATGCGTTGATGGACATCACGCTTGTCTCTCTCCAAATTAGCTCTAAGTCATAGATGCTAGAAGAACTATTAAGCAATATATCCACCACATCTATTGGCCTATCACGCAGCAATAACAAGGGATTGACGTCTAAGATCACTAGTCTGGGTTTCATTTGGTTCACATATCGCTTGGCCAAGATGTAAGTAGTACTCGGCTTCTGACTACTGGTGCCCAAGGTGAAGACTTTGTAACCAACAGAATCAAAAACCCGTGTATCATAATTGCGATAAGCCAAACTAGAACCAAGGATCAAAACATCTACCTGACGCGTGGTATCGGCCTCTGCCAATCGCCGGGCCGTAAATCCCGCCGACTTGTATTTTCTATTTGGTATATTGGTTTTCAAGAATTGCAATGGGGAGTAGTAGATAACAATCGTTGAAAGCAGATAGAGCGCGACAAATAACGAAACAAAGCACGCAAACCTGAAAACAAGCTTTTTCATAACCTTATCAAAATTGAAAATAAATAAATTCTTCCTGCTCCTGAGGCATAAATAAGGCCATCAACAACAACAAAATAAGATAAAAGCCCCACCTTAAGGAATTGGGCCACCCCATTCCTATCTTTTCTAGGATATGGCGATCGTACCTGCCAAACCACTCGATAGTCAGCATAAAGAAAATAAGAAAAGCCAAGGGAAGAGAGAAATAGCTTGGCCATTGAACGTGTAACCTGGTAAAAATGCCGTGGAAGTAAAGGCCCGTTTTATATAGATTCTCATTCCTAAACAGGATGGAGAGAACAGATGCTGCCGTCAGATTGAGACCTATGGCTACCAGGTTTCCGATGGACGGAATAAAGTTCTTCCTCTCCGATCTGGCCATTATTTTTTTTGCGCTGCCCCTAATAAGCAAAGCTAAGATTACGAAACATGCAGCGATCAATCCCACGAAGATATAAGTCCACCGAGCGCCATGCCAAAAACCGCTTATCAAAAAAATAAGGAACACGAAAAAATATTTCCTTGCCGTACTAGAATTCGCTTTGATAGCGGGCTTATAAATATAGTACTTAAACCAAGTGGACAACGATATATGCCACCGGCCTACAAATTCGGCCAAATCCTTGGCAAAAAAAGGCGTGGCAAAATTCTTCATCAGTTCAATCCCCAACATTCTGGCCGTGCCCAATGCCATGTCGGAATAGCCGGAGAAGTCCGTATAGACTTGAAAAGTGAATAAAAAAGCGCCATAAATCAGCGTCATGCCCGATTGCTGTTCGGGCATGTCAAAAATACGGTTTACCAAGGGAGCACAGTTATCGGCAATGATTACTTTCTTAAATAATCCCCAGAGGAACTGCCGCATGCCATCCACCACCTTATGGTAGTTAAACGCATGCGTTGAGGTAATTTGGGGCAACAAATGCGGCGCCCGCTCGATAGGCCCAGCCAGCAGCATAGGAAAAAAACAAACAAACAAAGCGTAATTAACAAAATCTCCCGTAGCTTTAAACTTCCCAAAGTAAACATCTAACACATAGCTGAGTCCATGGAAGGTATAGAACGAAATACCTATGGGCAAGACGATATTTAATGTATTCACATGGACTTGGAAACCCAAAGTGGTTAGCAGATCAACGAAGCTGTCGATGAAAAAATTGACATATTTGAAGTACATCAAGAAGCCCACGTTCACACATATACTTGTCCAAAGCCACCATTTCTTCCGTACCTTTGAGGAAGCATTGGCTATCAATAAGCCAGAGACAAAATCCAAAACAGTGGAAAACAAAAGCAAAAAACAGAAGCGCCAGTCCCATTGAGCGTAAAAGTAGTAACTAGCGAACAAAAGCAAAACATTGCGGCATCGTCCATTCTCCTTAGGAATGGACCAATAGATCATAAAAATGACAAGGAAAAAAACAAGGAAGTGTATAGAATTGAACAACATATGTTGACTTTATTTTATTTATCAACGTCTTCTATGTCTGCCATTTCATAAAAAATACTTCTATTAATAAGCTGATAATGCAAAAATTCAGTTAAAAAAAAATAGATTTAGTAAGTAACGTTGATATTTATTCGGTAAACAAAGTTATATGTTTTTATTTGTTGATCCTAATACTTTTAACGCAAAAAAAGCCTCATATCCGCCGTTGAACACCCTAGTTCAACAGATACAGCGACAGGCAATAAACAAGCAGGATCAAAAAAAGCAGCGAGATGCTAGCCCGGATAATTTCTGAACGTGTCATATAGCTTTTGAGATTTTTTAAGATTAAAAACCGTAAGGTAATGCTTTTTCTGGCCAATAGGTGCCTGACATAGATGAACGGCATGTTTTGATATGCAAACGACGAGCCTTTTGGCTACTTGGCGAAGTGTTGCTTGCTTTAACAATTGATTTCACGCCAAGCTCATGGAATCAAAAACGGCACTGCCGGCTCCTTTCGAGAGGAGCCAGCAGTGCCGCCCGATACCGCAGCGCACATTATTGCGCCCCTTGCTATCGCTGGACTGAGGGACTATGATGAAAACATCTTTATTGCAGCATCTTTTTATACCTATTAAGCGCTTCTAAGTAATAATAATCGCCATAGTTTATTGATGCATCTATTTCGTATCCGCCAGGATAATTGCCCGTACAGTGCAACAAAAATGAAGGCTTTGTATCCCGGCTTTGATACCGTGCGGAAGAGAGCGATTCCAACATGTTCGATGCTGCAATCCTATATTTCTTCGCTTTCTTTTCATCGTCCTCCAACTGAGACAACTCAAGCAGTGCCGATGCTGCAATTGCCGCCGCGGACGCATCTTTTGGAGCATTAGGGATATCGGGATCGTCGAAATCCCAAAAAGGGACATGATCTTCTGGTAGTTGCTGTAGGTAGCGATCGATAATTTTCTCGGCAAACCGAAGAAATTCCTTGTCACTTGTTTCTCTGTATACCATGGTGAATCCGTAAATGGCCCAAGCCTGGCCCCTTGCCCACATCGAACTATCATTTATACCTTGGTTGGTAACGCCCTTTATAAATTCACCGCCAATGGTATCGTATACTGCAACGTGGTAACTGGATCCATCTTGCCGGAAAGAATGGTCTTTCGTTTTCCGGGCATGGTTCAGCGCTATTTCGTAGTATTTCCTATCTCCTCCATTTTTTGAGGCCCAAAAAAGAATTTCGAGATTCATCATGTTATCTATGATGGTATTGTGAGGCCAGCTCATTCTCTCTACCATATTGGGCCAAGATAGAATGGTGCCTACAACTGGATTATAGAGCCTTGATAGCTTTTCTGCACTTTGGAGAACTCGCTCTTTATATGCTTCATTTCCCGTCATGCGGTAAGCATTTCCATAACTGCTTAAGATTTGAAATCCTATATCGTGATCGCCTAGGGGTTCGGATTTAGTCAATGGCTCTAGGCATTCTGTATATTTGATTGCTTGTTCTTTAATGTTTTCATTGGTCGTGTTTTCATAAACGTACCAGAGTATTCCGGGCCAAAAACCACTTGTCCAATCATAAATATTGACTAAATGCCATTTAGAATCCTTGCTATCTATGCTTCTCGGCATCAAGCAGGTATCCCCTATCTGGGCTAATGTCTCATTAACCTGTTCTTCGCAATATGACAGTTGTTTCTCTACATCCAAATCATCAGTCGGTTTCGTGCCGCCGCATGCATAGAGCAAAAATCCTGACGTCATATACGCAAGTATATGGTTCAAGCTATTTATTTTAATTTTCATGCTTTTACTTTATCGTGTATAATTTTTTTTTATAAATCAGGTAATTGGGATGAAGCGCATGTCGTCTTGTCCCTCGCTAAATCTAATATCCCGGATTCTGGGGCAGCAGATTTGGATTTCGGTCCAACTCGTCTTGTGGAAGAGGCAGCAGTAGATTCCGATCCTGAAAATTGGGACGCGGCTCATAGGAATCTGTGCCGGTAAAGGCTTCTTTGGCAATGCCCCAGCGCACCAAATCATACCACCTCTTCCACTCAAAAGCAAGCTCTATACGTCTTTCTTCACGGACTGCCGCACGAAATTCTTGCTGCGACATCCCTGGCTGCAGATCCGCCGGAAAGCTAACAGCTGTTCCCCCATAATTTCGTGCCCTTGCACGCACGGCGTTAATATATGCATAGGCATTGGCATTTGGTGCGCCCTGTGCCTCGTTGATGGCTTCTGCCGCTATTAGCAGCACCTCGGCATAGCGGAAAATATTATAGTTGTGATCAGACAGTGTGCCATCTTCAGTAGCATTGGACCCGGGGTACAAACACCATTTGGCAATATGGATACGGGGCCACCGCCACCCGGTATAAGGCGTCATGACACCATTCACCGGCGTTTCTATCAGGAAACTAACTTTCTTACGGTAATCCCGATCATCGAAGCTATCATAAACGCCCGGGGAAGCAACCACGACACTCCACCCGTTCATATCCGCATCGCGGACTCCTGTAATGGGCGCCATAAAATCAACGTTCTGCGGATAGTTGGGCCCTTGTATTCCTCCCTTGAAATCTACAGCCCACACTTGCTCCTTATGATCGCCCAGATCCGCACGCCATAAGTCTTGGTAGTCTTCCATCAGCCCATACCCATATGTCCCTGCATTGTTTATGACGCTCTCGGCCTGTTGGAGAGCCTTTTCATAATCTTTCATGGTGAGGTACAGGGAAGCCAACAGCGTCTGCGCCGTTCCCTTTGTAGGCCTACTTCTCACATTGCTGGAATAGGCATTTGGCAGGTAGCGTATTCCGTCCTCGCAGTCGGCAATGATATGATTGTACACTTCAGCTACCGGTGTTTTCGAAATGGAAGAGATCTTACTGGGATCAGAAACAAATTCCCCAATATAAGGTATATCGCCCCATAGCTGCACCAGATGATAATAGCACAAAGCACGCAGCATTTTTGCCTCGGCAATCAACTGGTTCTTATAATCTTCGTCCATTTCAACGTTGGGGATGCCATCTATAGCTGCATTTGCCGCCCCTATCACTTGGTAAAAATACGGCCATAAGGTAGTAACAATTCCATTGTTGCCGTCAATCTGAAAGTTATTTAGCTGTACCCGCTCAGATGCTGTGCCGATATCGCCAATATCGCACATATCACTTAGGAGCTGTAAGCCAATGAGTAATCTCCTACCGTATAGGTACTCACTGGCAATCCATGAATATCCTCCCATCACGGCAGCTTCGGCATCAGCCTGGGTCTTGAAAAAAGATTCTGGTGCCAATATACCCACTGGGTTTTCTTCCAGATCGGTACAGGCCACTGGTGTCAATGCCGCCAAAACGGCAAGTAAATAGTTTATAAAGCGTTTCATCTTTTTCTTTTTTTTATTTAAAAACCTACACGAACGCCCAATGTCCATGATTTTACATTGGGATAACTTCCATAGTCCAAACCCACCCTGGTATTGGAATCCAGAAAGCTCACTTCCGGATCGTAGCCCGAATAGTTGGTAATGGTCCATATGTTCTGTGCACTGATATATACCCTCAAGGTAGCCACTCCCAGTTTTCGCAAGCCGTCTTCTTGAAAATTATAGCCAATTGCCAGGTTCTTCAAACGTACATAGGATCCGTCTTCCACAATGCGGGATGACACTTCCGATTTATGTCCTCCCGAAGCTCTAGGCACATTCGTATCGGTATTAGTGGGAGTCCACCGATTCAGCGCATCAATGGTAGCATTGCTTTTGCCTGCCATCCAATCCAGTTCCAGCCGCGTATAGTTCATCATGTCGTTGCCTACACTTCCCTGAAAAAAAATGTTTAAGTCGAAGTTATTGAATCGAAAGTCGTTATTGAAACCAAACACGAAATCTGGATGTGGGTTGCCTATAATCTGACGATCGTCATTGTTCACCACCCCATCGGGCACATAGGTTAAGTTACCATTGGCATCCCTCCCGGTAATGTCGAGATAACGGACATCGCCGGGCTTTTTGTGGGGTTCGGCGCTGAAATTATCGTCCATTTGATAAATACCGCCGAACATCCAGCCATAAAAGGCTCCGATTACTTCACCTTCCCTCAGGATTTGCGAATCCGTAGACAGCAGGTGTCCAGGAGCGGTGGAGTACAGCAAATCGCCGCCGGCTAATTGAAGGATCTTGTTTCGGTTAAAGGAAATATTGAAGTCGGTATTCCACTTAAAGCCACGATCGAGGTTTATGGTAGACAAGGCAAATTCCCATCCCTTATTTCGCATACTCCCGATATTCTGCAATGAGGTAGTATAGCCAGAGTATTCCGGGAGTGGCACATTGTAAAGCAAATGCATTGTTTTCTTGTAGTAATAATCTGCCGTGAGGGACAAGCGCCCACCGAAGAAGCTTACGTCTACCCCTATATCACTCTGCCGGGTACTTTCCCACGTAAGGTTGAAATTGGCCACATCCGTAGGCAATACCGCATTGACGGGATTGCCGTCGATAATCGTAAACGAAGGAGAAAACTTGGCCAGTGAACTGTAAGATCCAATTTCCGTATTCCCGGTCTCGCCATAGCTTGTCCTTAACTTCAATAGGGATAACACATCGACATGCTGGAGGAAAGGTTCTTCCTTTATGTTCCATGCAACGGCCCCAGAAGGGAAAAACGCCCACTTATTGTGCGCCCCGAAACGCGATGACCCGTCATATCGCCCAGTAAAGGTAAGCAGGTACCGGTCTTTGAGATTGTAGTTTAGTCGACCGTAGAACGAGGAAAGCACCCACTCCGTGAGGCTCGATGAGGCACTTTGATAGTTGGATCCGCCCGCGAGATTCCAATAGGAAAACGAGTTGGTAACGAAATTCTGATTGGCGGCTCTCCAAGCCTCACTTCTGGAGAACTGGTAAGAATACCCGCCCATCACCGTAAACCGATGCGACTCGTTTATATTCTTATCATAAGTTAGATAGTTTTCGTTGATTACCATGGTTCGTTTCTCTGCGGCGATAGAACCAATTCCCCCGTAGTTTCGCCCGAGGTTGAGTGTGGTGGGAATGTATTCGCCTGCCCTGTTGTTATTGGTTTGAATACCAAAGGTAGACCTGAATTTCAGATCGCGCCATAGGTCCAATTCTGCATAGGCATTGCCTTGAAACAAATCGGTTATCGTGCCGCTTTCGCGCTCCCTGGCGACGGCCGCTGGGTTGTCGTGCGGATCGCCAACTTGCGAGAGCGTATACTTTCCATCTTGACCGAATATGCCTTGAACGGGCTCAAACTTCAGTGCAGCCATAATGACGCCCGTGCCAGTTGAACCGCCACTAGGTTCTTGTGTCAAAACGCCATCGCGCTTTGAACGCAGATAGAACATTTTTGTACCGAACGTGACGCGATCATTCATCCTAATATCCAGGTTGGACATGCCGGATATACGATTAAACCTTGAATTCGTTATTATTCCTTTATTGTCGAAATAATCGACAGAGGTATAAAACTTAATTCCATCTGTGCCGCCGCTGGCGGAAAGCTGACTGCTTCCCAGTCCGCCCGTCCTGAAGATCGCATCTTGCCAATCTGTACCTACGCCATATTGCTCCGGATTGGGATAAGGTACAATGGACGATCCATCGTTTTGATAGATCTCGTTGATGTACTGGGCAAATTGCTGTCCATTAAGTAGCTCTAATTTCTTGCCCACTTCCTGCATGGAATAAGATGTGTTAAAGCCAACTTGAGTTTTGCCTGCTTTGCCACTTTTTGTGGTAATCAACACAACGCCGTTGGCCCCTCGAGAGCCGTAGATTGCCGTAGCGGAAGCATCTTTCAGGATTTCCATCGACTGAATATCTTCCGGAGGAGGAGGCGCACCGCCAGCAAAACCGTCAACTACGTATAGTGGTTCGCTGCTTGCATTTATTGACGTACCTCCGCGTATGCGTATACGTGGGGCCTGACCGGGCTCGCCGTTTACGCTCGATACCGCAACCCCCGGCGCTCTTCCTTGCAATGCCTGAACGGCTCCCGCAGCGGGGTACGCGGTAAGCTGATCGCCGGTAACCGAGGAAACCGAGCCCGTAAGGTCTCTCTTACGTTGACTTCCATATCCTACCACCACTACCTCATTCAAATCACCTATTGATGCTTTCATGGTAATGTTGATAACCAATCGGCTACCTATCGGCTGCTCTTGTGTCTCGAATCCAACATTGCTGAACACCAAGACGCCATCTCCATTTGGAATGACTATCCGATAGCCGCCTTGTGCGTTGGTTCCAGTTCTTATATTTGTCCCTTTCTGGGTGACAGTCACCCCTTCCAACGGTGTTCCCAACTCGTCGGTAACCGTTCCAGTAAGCTCTCGTTGCTGTACAGAGGCATGCGGTTGGTCTGTGTTTAAAAGATGGGGGGCCTTTTCTTTGTTTTTGATAATAATGGTCTTATCCACCATGTACCAATAGAGGTCCCGATGAGCCAAGATTGCCGTCATCGCTTCAGCCAGCTCTACTTGGTTTACCTGCACGTTGACTCGCGTTAAGGCAATATGCTCGCCCAAAAAGAAAAAAGAGTAGCCCTGCTGTTTCTGTATTTCTTCCATCACTTCCTGTAAAGTGCTGTTTCGTGCCGTCAATGTCAGTTTTTGGGCATTGCTACTTGCAATAGCCTGAAATAGGAACGTTAGGGTTAAAAAAACCGTTAACTTCATAATTAGGATAAACCGGTATGTAAAGGGATACGATTCCCTGTTCACACATTGTGCAAAACTCATATATTTGTCCTGTTTGGATGGTTAAAAATTGGTTAAATGCCAGCGTAGCTATACGCTGGGGCTTTCCAGACATTTATTCCGGATGGTGCTCGCTACACCATCCGGTTTTATCTGCTTATCGTTATTCTTATTTCCTGTTTTTCCGTTACCCTGCTCTTGCTTTCATAATTTTTTGATTTTTAATTGGCTTATTAATTGGAATTTTTGGTTTATAATTATTCTTTGCTAGGCAACTATTCTTTCCCCACGATCAAGGTGATGGCATCTCCTGACGATACGACATCAAATTCAAACCCGGCAGTCTGCAGGATATTCAACAGTGATCCTAAGGACTTATTTCGTTCGACCTTGCCAAAGAACTGGACAATAGGTACCTTTCGCCGATAGACTACGTTGATATCGTACCATCTCCCCAATTGTTCAAAGGCCTCCTGTGGAGAATGTCCGTTGAAATAGAAAAAACCCTCTTTCCATGCGGTATACTGCGAGGTATTTACCTGTTTTACGCTAATAGCCTCCCCTTGGTAGGTAGCTTGATCGCCAGGATTGAGCAACGCGGAATCCTTATCTGCCGAGACCTTTACTCGTCCAGCAACCAGTGTGGTTCTTGTTTCTCCTTCATCGGCATATGCGGAAATGTTGAATTGGGTACCGAGAACCTCGACTTGCTGTCCTCGACTGATAACCTTAAAAGGCCGGCGCTCCCCTTTCTGCTTAACAATTTGGAAAAAGGCTTCGCCAGATAGCTCCACCACCCGATCCTTGCCTTTGAACCTGCTGGGATATTTGAGTTGCGAAGCAGCATTGAGCCATATCTTAGAACCGTCTGAAAGGGTAATCTGGTATTGTCCTCCACGGGGCGTCGTGAGGGTCAACATTTCCAACGGGATGGAAGTCTCACGTTCGTCCAACCGCAATACTGACATAGCGCCATCTTGATAGGTGATACTGCCATCATTGATAACTATTCCGGATTGCTCCATGCTCAGGTTGATAGTGCGTCCGTCGGCAAGTGTGAGCGTAGCTCGATTGCCTCCCGGAGCGATGTCATTTGATTGCAGATCTACGGCTTTGGATTCTAAACTTAGGTATTCTCCAAAGTGAAGCCAGGTAATGGTGGTAGCCAGAATCAATAGGATAGCCGCTGCATAGGGCAGCCAACGCGATATCGGCCAAGGTCTAGCAGATCTGGTTTCTTGCAGCACAGTATTATCCATCCGCCCCATAATACTTAACAGGCGATCGTTGTCCATGTTTTCGGGTACTGGTTGGTTAAATTGTTCTCGAATGAGGTTTCTTAGTAAATCAGAATACTCGTCATCGCCAAAATGATCCAACAACTCATCCAGTTCCGACTTGCTGATAGAACATTCTAGGTATTTCCTGAACAATTCATTGATATATGCGTCGTTGTTGCTCAAAATTTCAGAAGTTTACAGGCAATACAATCCGTAGGAAAAAATTAGTGACAAGCAAATCAAAAAAAATCAGAAACAACTGATTTTCAAAAAGATAAAATCAAATTGACTGAACAACAAGCAGCGCCAATAGAAGTTCGGGGTGGTTTAGCAATTGTTCACGGAGAAAGCTACTGGCCCGTTTGATGTGGGTATTTATGGTATTGGGAGAAATGTGCAGCTGTTCGCTGATCTCGGCATAGCTATAGCCCTCAATTTTGGCCATACGAAATACTTGTCGCTGTTTTTCTGGCAATAGGGACAGCAAGGAATGAAGCAACTCCAGGTGTTCCTTTTGGAAGATGTATTCCTCTACCTGGTTTACAGCCTGCTGTAAGGCCAGTTGCAAGCCCAGCCTTGTCTTTTCATCTTTACCAGCCTTCCGGAATAGGTTGTAAGCATTATTGGTAGCAATGGTAAACAGATATGCCTTAAAAGACTTATGCTCGTCCAGCTGCGCCCTGCTTTCCCAAACCTTGATAAAAGTATCTTGTGCAATATCCTGCGCGAGCCCTTCGTCATGGAACAAGTTCAGTAAATGGCCAACGATAAGCCTTTTATAACGATGGTATAACTGCTCGAATGCCTTGTGGCTCCCATTTCGCAATCCAACCAGGAGCGTATCTTCATCAATGGCTTTTTTTAGTATCATCGCTAGATTTCCATAATCAGGTATTCCGCAATTGTGCGGTATTGGTTTATCGTACTCATCGATCACATCATGGCATGACACCTACTCGGCAGCCCATGTCAACAAGTTTCTCCAGATTGTTCCTTGATATTTCACCTAGCGACTCCACGGCTTGCCGCTCTCCATCTTCGATTCATATTCATCGCCTTTGTTCTAGCTTTTTCCGGAAGCTTTGCAAACTTATTAGGAACTTTCTGGTTACGAGGCGAAGATAATGATTTTATCAAATATAGCCTATAATTTTTGGGTATGCCCCCTGTCCTTATTTCGTCAGGCTATCTGCTTTACGTTATTTCCGTCTGGCCAACAAATACAAGAGCAGCCCAACGGTCGCAAGCGCCGATTCGACTGTGATCCACTGCTGGCCGAAAGGTCCCAGTGCCCCATCTACTCCCCAGGTATATGCCCGCGCCAAAGCATAAAGCCCCCAGAATAGGACCAGGAATAGAACGGCTTTCCGTAAATCGCTTTTGGCCAGGTACGCTAAAAGTAGTACCAGAAAAAGACCAACTGCACCGTATACGCCGCGTATCGAGCTTAGCGCATCGGTATTGTCCAGCCTTGTCCGTACCAACTCCATCACCTGCTGCGGACTAAGCCAGGCCATCAACGACACCGCCAATAAACACAGTAAAGAGAAGCCTACATAGGCATAAGAAAGAATTCTAAGCAATTTATTCATTGGATAACAAAAATTTCAATTAGCATCTTTTGCAAAGATGGAACATCGGAGTTATTTGCAATAACTTTATCGACAAAGGTTATAAAAGACTAGACAAACCGTTTATATGGGAGGCCAAACAGTGAATTTTGCGTTGGCGACAATATTGCAATCTGGTACAGAGTGGAAACAGCGCCGCAAACATACAAAAGTCTCTCAAAGCTATATCTCGCATCAAAAGCTTTTTATTGGAACATGACATTTTTTAGTTCGGTTGGATAACAAGGAACTAAAATAAAAAGGGACGTATGTACTTTGACAAAAAAACAACGACAATGAACAAACGTATAACATCAATTTTAACCCTATTTTTCATGGTATTATTATGCAACATGGTCAAAGCTCAAGTGCAGCATGATGATTCTCTAACACCTGCAATCGACCAATTGCTCAAAAAAATCGACACAGTTCTGCAAAAAGAACGCATGCCTGGATTGATGATTTCCATCGTAAACAAGGACAGCATCTTGTTTTCGGGTGGATTGGGATATGCCGATCTGGAACAAAAAAAACCTGTTGACGGCACAACCCAATTTCATTTAGCATCCGTCACAAAATTTTTCGTGGCCATGGGCATCCAAAAATTAATAGCAGAAGGTAAATTAAACCTCAATGACCGATTGCAGGCAATTGCACCCGAAATTCCATATACCAACAAATGGGAGTCTACGCATCCTATAAGGCTCGTACATATCTTGGAACACACGGCAGGCTTCGAAGATATCTCGTTGAATAAGATGGTCAATATGACAGGAAAGCCCTTAACCGGAATTGAAGCGGTACAAGCCATAGAAAACTCGCTTAATTCCCGCTGGAAACCCGGCAAGATGATGTCATACTCCAATCCCGGATATAATGTTTTAGGACACATTATAGAGCAAGTTTCCGGCATCCCTTGGGATGCGTATATCCAACAGACGCTGTTTAAACCCTTAGCGATGAATAGCACCCTATTTGATCTAAGTGGCGAAAGTCGGCAAACCTATGCTAAAGGGTATGATTTTAGGAATGGAAGCTATACATTATTACCGCTTTATATGCCAAGTAGCAACGGAGCCTCAAGCGCGCTGGTATCAAATGCATCTGATATGGCTAAATTTATGCATTACCTCCTAAATGCTGACAAAAACAGCAACGTTGATTTACTTAATGGAAATGATATTTTAGAGATGGAAAAAGTCCACAGCACATTAGCTAGCCAGAACGGATTACAGACGGGATATGCACTGGGCAACGATCTGTTTCCAAACAACAAAAAAGTAACATTTAGAGGCCATAATGGCAAAGGTGAGGGCTTTGGCTCCTGGATATTTTTTAACAGGGAGGCTGGTTTGGCATATGCCATTTCCACCAATTGCAATACAAACCTATGGCCAGTATCCCAAGTTATTGAAGGTTTTCTAACGAAAAATAGGGAAGCGCCCAAAATGCGCACTGTAAAAATAGATAAGTCGAAAATAGAACCCATGCTGGGATATTACCAATTCATGAATCCCAAGAATGAGCGATGGGAGTTTCACAGGAGAATATTCGGGGGGATTAAACTTTTGTCCATTGACGAGGACAAGCTTATTGTCGATAGAGGAAACGGACAAATAGATTCCTTAATGCATATGGAAAATGGCATATTTAGATTGAAAGGAGATATAATTCCTTCATGTGTTATTGGGCATGACAATGAGGGGCACCCCTTCTTTCAGGGTTATGGCAATAGTTTTTACAGTAAAACAATTTATCTACCAATTCTATTACAAAAGATCCCTATTTACCTCGGGTTGATTGCTGCCCTACTGTCTATCATCTACGCGATTTTCGGGATACCCTTAGCCTTATTTAAAAAAATAAAAATAGCAGACCTTTGCTTAGTACTTTTACCCTCCCTAGGCATTGTCTGTTTTCTGGCTTCCTATCGCCTATTGGGGGTGACTGATGCGGTCCACAAGGAACTGTTTACTTCCGTAAATGCCACAAGTATCTCCATTTTCGCAGGCATGCTTTTTTTCGGAGTGAGCGTTATAATCGCAGCGTATTTATTGTATAGACGCTGGCCGCAAATAAATAAAAAATGGGTCAAGTTTCCGTTGGTTTTTAACATCCTATTTTTGCTTTATCTGGTCGTGATACTGTCTATACATGGATGGATTGGGGTGCCTATCTGGAGCATGTAAATTAGGAGTTTTGAGCAAATACAGTAAATTTGGAAACAGCGCAAATTATCTGATGTCCGACATAAATATATTAGCTATTTTTTATGCATTTTCTGGAGGAGCGTTATGGCTGCTTGGATCGCTATCTTTCCTCGGTGTCAATCGGGTAAATGCCAGAGCCGACAAATGGCTTGGGGTATTCTATTGTATCCTTGCCTGCACGTTTACCCAACTTTTTCTGGAAGGATTTGGGATTGGAGGAAGTTTCCTTATCCATCTACTTGAACTGCCAAGATGGGCTATGCTCCCATGCCTATATATGGCGGTAAACTATTACGTATCGCCTTCTTTACCCAAAAAGGATTGGCTTCTCCATTTCGTGCCTTTCCTGCTTTTCCTTCTATTTTCCCTGGTCTACTTAATGCCAAATCTCTTTCATAAGGAAAACCATCTACCCGAATTACCTCCGTGGATAGGGTTTATCGTCCGGTATTTTTTCTTTGGCCAGATGGTTTATTATTGGATCGCTTGTTTCGCTCTGCTCCGTCGTCACCAAAAGAACTTAAAAATGGTGGCTTCGTTTACAGAAAAAATAGATCTGGAATGGCTAAGATATCTATTGATTTCCGTGTTATTCTTGATTTTCATCCGTATACTAAGTATATCCAACATTCACGTAACTTATTATTCCCCTATCCTCTACTTTTTGGGGATAATCCTTTTGGCCTATTCAACGCTAACTCAAAAATCAATTTATGCTATCGAAACTTATCAGCCAGCGGAAAACGACGAAATAGCACCCAAAAAGACACTCAATGAACGCCTTAGCACTGAACAGGTCGACGAACTCAAATATACGGTGCTGCGGAAAACAGTCGACGAAAAACTGTATCTCGACCCAAGCCTCACACTTTCGGTACTTTCAGATAAGATAGGTATCAGCACACATGAACTATCCTACGTCCTTAATAATGGATTGGGTAAGAACTTTTATCAGTTTATCAATGAGTTGCGTACCGAGGAAGCAAAATTACTGCTATTATCGGAAGACACCAAGCATTTAGATATGTTCGGTGTGGCTATCAGGGCGGGCTTCAACTCCAAAACCACATTTTATACCACCTTTAAAAAGGCAACTAAGCTCACTCCTAAAGAATATATTAAGGCAAATTCAGAGGCTACTTGACCTCAATTTTGTGCATTTGCATCCATTCGAACTTCTTCTAATTTCTGGAGTTTATCATTGCATCAAAAAAAGATAGTTATGAAAACAATGAACTCATTCAAGTCTGCAATCGCCACCGAAATCGGGATGGCCATCGGCAGCATCTTATTGGTAAACACGCTTCTTTCAACGAACTGTTTTGCAGAAGCACCCGCTCATGCAGGTATTATTACACGAGGAGATAGCCAGCAATCCGAAACAGTACCTCTGGAAAAGTTCACAGGATATTACCAGCTTCCCGATAAAGCATCTTTTATTCAATTTGAGCTAAAAGACAACATCCTTTTGGCCCAATGGGACAACAAAGAATATCCGCTTATTCAGATCAGTGAAACAAACTTCGAATCAAAAGAAGAAGGTTACAAAGTCGAATTCCTGAAAGACAGTTCCGGACAGTTTGCCTACGCTAAGATACTGGGAAGAATCACAACGGTAAAAGTAGGATTTGATCCCAAAACAATCCAACAGCTATCGCTAGCACAACTTAAACGACTTGAAGGAACATATATCTTCAAGGATGACAATAGCTTTAAGATCAATATCCAGTCTTCGGCAAACGGATTGACATTAAAACAGCTATGGGACAATAAAGAGATAACCTTTACGCCCAGATCGGAAACTTTTTTCCTGAACGAGGATGGTACTTTCCCGCTGACATTCTTATTGAGCGATGGAGAAGCCGTGCAGGTCACCTGTTTTGAGGACGATGTATGGCTAAGAGCAAAATAGGCCGTTAGGATACCAATGCTCAAGGCAAAGAGATCATCGCCATGACATATAATGTGGTAACAAAATGCCTCATTTTTAGATTGCCAGAAATAGATTAATTGCCCATAAAGCTCCGAAAACACAAACATAAATTCAATACCCATCTTTGGGTATTTTTTATTTTTGTACACCATGTATACCACCACTCTTTCTGAAACCATAAACAGAGCTTTTTCTACACAACGAGCCTGTTATAAACATTCTGTAACCATTAGCATTTCTATTTTTATCCTGCCATAAAAGGGCTGAAAACTAAATTAATTAGTATGGTTTGCGCAAATTTGCTCATATTTGCAAAAATTGATCTTACTGGCCAAGGATGGAAACAGCACGTATGGAACTAAAATATTCGGATATTAGAAAGCATTTGCACGTAGAGAAACTCAATGGCACGGCAGAAGATGTCGCCTCCCTAACGCACTATTTGCAAAACAGTTTTCACAAAGAGGCGGAGACTTACTACCAGAGGGCAAGTGATTTCTATAATGAGTTGCAACTAAAGGTGCCAGAGCTGGAGCAGATCTCTTTGCAACAACTACTCCCACTGCGGTGGGATGTACCGTTTCCCAGACCAAACGATTATCGTTTTACCTTCATAGACCTATTTGCTGGGATTGGAGGATTTAGGCTTGCGTTTCAAAACCTGGGAGGCAAATGTGTTTTTACCAGCGAGTGGGACGAACAGGCCAAACGTACCTATGATGCCAATTTTGGCGAAGTGCCTTTCGGAGACATTACCAAGGAATCTACCAAAAGCTTCATTCCTCATCAGTTTGATGTGCTGTGTGCTGGCTTTCCTTGCCAAGCTTTTTCCATAGCGGGCAAGCGGGGCGGTTTTGAGGACACACGGGGCACGCTGTTCTTCGATGTAGCAGAAATCATCAGGAGGCATAGGCCACGTGCTTTCTTTCTTGAAAACGTAAAAGGCCTGCGCAACCACGATAAGGGAAAGACACTGGCCACTATACTGAACGTCTTACGCAACGAACTGGGTTATTACGTTCCGGAACCGCAAATCATCAATGCAAAAAACTTTGGCGTGCCGCAAAACAGGGAACGCATATTTATCGTGGGGTTTTCACAAGGATGAGGGGATAGAGCACTTTGACTATCCCGAGCCGACTGGCAGGCCTATAAACAGTTTGGAAACTCGGTGGCCGTACCAGCCATACAGGCAACGGCAGAGAAAGTACTTGAAAAAATAGGACTTGTTGAGCCTTTTGCTTGAATATAGCGGCCTTATCAATCCTGCTAGCACAAAATTCGGCTATGGAACAGCATATGAATTGAATGGCAAATCATATATTAAGCTCAATGTTCAAATATGCTGCTAGTATAATATGTCATTATCAGGAAATAAAGGCGAATGGAGCGAGTTATATACCTTGTTCAAGCTATTGGCCGATGGCAAGCTCTTTGCCGGGGATGCCGATCCGCCCGCTGTCTTTGCATTCTTTCAATTGCATGAAGATGCTAAAAATAAATTTTTGTGCCCCTGACATAGGGCTGTCACTTTACCATCTTACTTTCGTTATATCAGTAACTAAAAACAAGTAAGATGGAAAGGAAACATGTTTTAAGAGGCTTGGCAACGGTTAACTTTTATGCAACTGACCACGCAGGAGCAAAAAAATGGTATAGCGAATTTTTGGGCATTGAACCCTACTTCAATGTGCCGGGTTATACCGAGTTTCGTATTGGCGACTATCAACACGAATTAGGAATAATTGATAGCAGTTATGCTCCAGAGGGTTATTCTACAAAACCCTCTGGAGCTATCGCATATTGGCACGTTGACGATTTAAAAGGGACACTTGACAAGCTTATTCTGATGGGAGCAACAGAATATCAACCTATCACGGACCATAGTCAGGGAAAAGGGACTTTTGTAACGGCATCTGTAATTGACCCTTTTGGCAATATACTTGGCATCATGACTAATGTCCATTACCTCGAAATTTTAAACCAAAAGAAAGCATAACGTATTATGGAAACGAAAGATGGAAAACAAGCTGTCTATGCCATATCGAGAGCGGAGTGGCGAAAATGGTTAGAACAAAACAGCCAAACGGAAAGATCCGTTTGGTTAATTCTGTACCACAAAAAAAGCAAGGTACAAAGTGTCAATCTCAACGATGCTACGGAAGAAGCGCTTTGTTTTGGATGGATAGACAGCTTGTGTAAAAAAAGAGACGCCGAAAGTTTCTACTTAACCTTTACGCCTCGCAATCCAAAGAAAAGCAAATGGAGCAAACCCAACATAGCCCGAGCAGAAAGAATGATAGAGCATGGTCTAATGACCCAACAAGGGCAACTTCTTATAGACATCGCAAAAGAGGCAGGACGGTGGGAAACCTTATGACGAAAAAAGAAGCGCAATGATCTACAAAACATCTGAGACTGAAAGGTTAGTCATACAACCCATTACAAAAAATGATTCAGAATTCATTTTTCAACTTTTTAATACACCTAATTGGCTCAACTTTATAGGCAATAGAAACATTAAATCAGTTGAAGATGCTGAACAATATATTGAAAGTAAGATGATTCCGCAACTTAAGAGATTGGGATATTCAAATTATACGCTGATAAGGAAAGAGGGAAGGAAAAACTTGGATTAAAATTTGTCGGAACAATAATGCTCCCAAATGGGAATGAAGAGCTACTTCAGTATAGAATTAATAAATAAAAACTGCGTGCCACAAGACCTTATGCCTATAATCCACCAAATACACCTCTCGGAATCGCATAAGTCGCAATTGCTTGACCTATGGAACGATGAATATCCGGAAAGGCTTGCCTATACAAACATCGAAGAATTAAACCACTACATACATGGACTGGCAAACTGCGAGCACTATTTAATTATAGAGAATAATCTTGTCAGAGCTTGGGCATTCAAGTTCACGAGAGACGGCGAGAGGTGGTTTGCCATCATTCTCTCGAGCTCGCTGCATGGCAAGGGCCTTGGTTCTCGTCTCCTAAGCAAGCTAAAGGAAGATGAATCCGAGCTCAACGGCTGGGTGATAGATCATGACCATGACTTCAAAAGAAATGGTGAACCCTACCCCTCGCCCATTGAATTCTATACCAAGAACGATTTCAAGACCCTGCCCTCCCAGCGACTGGAATCGAAAAACTTGTCCGCCGTGAGAATAAAATGGACATTGTCATAATTGAAATCACCCAAATTCGGGCTAATTGGGCAATAAGCCGGAACAAAGTGCCTCTGACAACAACTGAACTTTACGCGATATTTCAATAGCGGTTTTTCTATCAACTTTCAGAAAAAATCACTGTCGGTCAATCATTCAAACGACAGCTAAATAAAAAAAACAATAAAAATTTGCGTAGCTAAATGACTACAAATATATTTGTAGTCATTTGGCTACATGACAAAACGACGCATCATGGTGTGAAGGCCTATAAAAAACAACAATATAAAGAATGAATTTAAGACGAGATGTTTTTCAAGCTATTGCCGACCCGACAAGACGGGCAATATTGCTATTGGTTGCTTCGCAATCCATGACGGCAGGTGCCATTGCCTCAAACTTTGACACGGCAAGACCGACCGTTTCAAAGCACCTGCAAATTCTCACCGAGTGCGAATTGCTCAAACAAGAGCAAAACGGCAGGGAAATTCACTATCATATCAATGCCAAGAAAATGAAAGAAGTAGCCGACTTTGTTGAACCTTTCCGACAAATGTGGGACGACCGGTTCAACAAACTGGAAGCTGTAATGAAAAAGTATCAAAAGAAATAAAATGGAACAAAAAACAAAAGTCAATGCCGAAGAGGGCAAACAGGAAATCATCATCACAAGGGAATTTGATCTGCCTCTGGAATTGCTTTTTAAGGCTTATGAAGAACCCGAACTGTTTGAACAATGGATGGGAACGAAAGTGCTGAAAATGGAAAACAAGAAACACGGTTCCTATTCGTTTGAAACATCTCATGACGGAAAAGTAGTTTTTCGGGCAAACGGAACAATACACGAATTTGTACCGAACCAAAAGATTACACGAACTTTTGAAATGGAAAACATGCCCTTCCCTGTTCAGCTTGAATACTTGGAATTTGAAAAACTAACGGACGAAACAAGTAAACTGACTATGCACATCTTGTTTAAATCCGTTGCTTTCAGAAACCAACTGATGCAAATGCCTTTTGCCCAGGGCATCCATATGGCACACAACCGTCTGCAAGAAATCGTCAGCAAAAAAAATAACGAGATATGACGAAGCAAACCGAGCTAGCAAGCTCAACAAAATTAAAGACAGTCATCTATTGGATTGCAACTGTTTGGCTGGCATTGGGAATGACATCGACAGGCATCGTCCAACTTATGAAAATGAAAGAAGAAGTCGACAAGACTTCCTTGGATTTGGGCTACCCAGCCTATTTTCTAACCATCATTGGTATTTGGAAATTATTGGGCGTGATAGCGGTGCTTGTTCCCAAATTTCCTTTGCTCAAAGAGTGGGCCTATGCGGGATTTTTCTTTGTTATGTCGGGGGCGATTCTTTCGCATTTGGCAGTTGGCGATAGCGCAGTCGAGTTGTTTGGACCGACATTGCTTTTGATCTTGACAATTGTGTCTTGGTATGTTAGGCCTGCCGACAGAAAAATCACTTCCGACAAAAATTAAATCGACAATTATGAACGAACAAGCAGAACGCTTTTTTGAGAAAGCCAAGCAATGGAAAGAAGAATTTCATGTGCTGCGCAAAATCGTCCGTGAGAACAAATCGCTTGAAGAAGACTATAAATGGATGCACCCTTGCTATACTTTTCAGGGGCAAAACATTGTACTTATACACGGTTTTAAGGAATATTGTGCTTTGTTGTTCCACAAAGGTGCTTTGCTGAAAGACCCAAAGAAAATTTTGGTGCAACAAACAAAAAATGTGCAGTCGGCAAGGCAAATCCGTTTTTCCAACATGGACGAAATTCTTAAAAACAGATCAATCGTCAAGGCGTATATCAAAGAGGCAATTCAAAATGAGAAAGCGGGCTTGAAAGTTGAAATGAAAACAACAACTGAATTTGAAATGCCGCAAGAATTTCAAAGCGCATTAACGGAAATGCCCGACTTAAAAACTGCTTTTTACAGACTAACACCCGGCAGGCAACGAGGATACCTGCTCTATTTCTCCTCTGCCAAGCAAGCCAAAACCAGGATGGACCGGATTGAAAAATACATTCCAAAAATTCTTGAAAACAAAGGTTTGAACGACTAAAGGAACAAAGCCCGTGCTGAGGGCTTTGCAGAAACTCCCTGACACCTAGAGTAAGCGTCTTGAGGAACAATTATCTGAAGTTATTTTGTAATCTTCCCTAAAAAGAGCTAGGATTATTCACGCAGTTTTATAATTCACATGCGCAGATCCCTTTTTTCGATCTTAATAATTAAAGATGAAAAAACAGTTAACGATCGTAATAAGATGTATTCAGGTTAGTGTTTTTTGATTCCGACTGCTCAATAATGGCATAATCGGAAAGGATCATTGCCTTTCCTTTTTTCACGCATACGTCATGCTCAAAATGTACGGAGGGTTTCCTATCCCGTGTGCGCACCGTCCATCCATCGCTTTCAAAAAGCACACCGGCAGTGCCCAGGTTGATCATCGGTTCGATGGCCAGTACCATATTTTCCTCAAGTTTCTTTCCTCGTCCCCTGAACCCATAGTTGGGAACATCCGGCTTTTCGTGCATTTGTTTTCCGAGGCCATGACCTACCAGTTCCCTGACCACACCGTAACCATAACTTTCGCTATGGCGCTGGATGGCATACCCGATATCGCCGACGCGATTGCCTGCAACTGCTTTCTCTATGCCAAGGTAAAGCGATTCCTTTGTCACTTTCACCAACTGTATATGTTCTTTCGGCGCCTCCCCGATGATGAACGTATAGGCGTGATCTCCGTGGTAGCCGTTCTTGTAAACGCCCACGTCCAGCGAAACGATATCACCGTCACGTATGGCCGTATTGTTTGGAAGGCCGTGCACCACCACATCGTTTACAGATGCACAGATATTGTACGGAAAGCCGTTGTAATTTAAAAAGGAAGGCACGCCTCCATTGTCCCTGATCACCTCCGCCGCCAGCTTGTCAACCTGCAGGGTCGTCATGCCCGGCTTTAGCACCTTGGCTATTTCCGACAGGGTTTTGCTGACCAACAACGCACTTTCCCTGATCAAGGATATTTCCTGTTCCGTTTTACCATTCATTATATTAATCTATTAATCTTTCTTTTTTTTATTCAATACGATATATCCCAGCGTTCCCCCGATTAAGGATGCCGTAAAAATCCCGATCTTGGCCTGCGCCATATATTCCGTGCTATCGAATGCCAATGAGGTAACAAACAGCGACATCGTAAACCCGATAGAGGCCAACAGTCCCAGCCCGAATAAGTTCCTCCTATTGAAGCCATTCGGAAATGGGGCTACTTTTAGCTTTATGAGCAGTAAGGTAAAACCTACAACCCCCACTACCTTGCCGACCAAAAGTCCCAGTGCCACTCCAAGGGCGACATTGGTGCTGAACAGTTGCTCCAGATCAACGGCGAGGGAAACACCAGCATTTGCCAAGGCAAAAATCGGGATGACCGCAAAGGTTACGAAAGGGTGCATGGCATGCTCCAAGCGCTGCAAAGGTGGAATTGCCTGATAGGTATCCGCTTTCACTTCTTCCAAAATGTGCAGCTGCTCTGCTGTCAGGGTCGGAATCCTGTCGTTCGGGTCAATGGCCTTGAACTTGTTCAAGTAATGCTGTATCTTTTGTATGTAGGTATTCTCTTTTATCTCCACATCGGCCGGAATGGTAAATGCGGCAAGCACCGATGCGATGGTGGCATGAACACCCGATAGTAAAAAGGCTGTCCACACACCTACGATACCCAAGACGGCATAGAACAAAATGTTCCTTACGCCCATCTTGTTTCCGATAAGCATGATCGCCACAAAACCCAGACCGATCAGAAGACTTGATATCGAAATATCGGACGTATAGAAAAATGCGATGACACAAACAGCCCCCAGATCATCCACAATGGCCAGGGCCGTTAAGAATACTTTCAGCGATAAGGGCACTTTATTTCCCAAAAGATACAACACGCCTAGTGCAAAGGCGATATCCGTTGCCATGGGGATACCCCAACCACCGTGAACCTCTCCCGAAGGGTTTAATGACAAGTAGATCAATGCCGGAACCAACATGCCGCCCAATGCGGCACCGATGGGCAATAAGGCTTTCCGTGGACTGGAAAGCTCGCCGCCCACGATTTCTCTTTTTAGCTCAAGCCCGACCACGAAAAAGAAAATCGCCATCAATCCGTCATTGATCCAGTGAAGTATGCTGTATTCCAAAAAGGAGTTTCCGTCAAACTGAAATCCCAGTTTGTGCTCAAGGAATCTAAAATATTGCTCGGACCAGGGAGAATTGGCCAGGAACAAAGCGATGATAACGCTTAGTCCCAACACGATACCGCCTGCTTTTTCCTGTTGTATAAACCTTTGAAGCGGATAGATTACCCTGTCGATAGGATATTGTTTCTGTTCAGTCATTCCTTATGCCGTTATTTATTAAAACACACACCTTGTATCGGCTAAATTATTAATAGCTTCCTTTTTATGTCAGGGCAAAAATAGCTTAGGTCACCCTGAGTTTATAGTAATTTTTAGACATTCTTTACCTGATTTATTTTTATTGAGTATCTTTACATATATGCCGATCAGTTTTCTAAAAAAAATAAAACTCCTCGAGGGTAGCAGTAGCGACCACACGAGGATTGCGCCTTCCGTTTATAGCAAGGATCATGTAGAGGGGTTTTATGTATTCCCCTGCAAAGGCATGCGTTCCAAGCAGCTCCTGTTCAATGATGGTTTTCCGGTGATGATCTTCATGCCCGAAAGGCATAACCGTATCAAGGTCACCGTCGAGGGACAGGTTACCGTTATGGAATCTGTCTGGCTGTGCGGGGGCATATTAAAAAACATATATATCGACCCCTTGGATGAGGTTGAACACCTGCTTATTGCCCGTTTCAAACCGGCATCTTTTTATAAGATCTTTAACCTTTCCCCTTTGCATTTTAAGACACGTCCTATCTGCAACCTGAGTGAGGTATTGGATGATAGACATGCCTCATTTGTGGACAGCGTATACGCCAACCTATCGGTGAAAGAAAAAGTTTCTTTTGTTGAGTCTCATATAAACAGCATCTGTCGTGATTATGATTATCCCTTGTTGCTGAACGATGCCCTGGAATTCATTAACCTAAAAAAGGGTACGGTATCGGTTCAGGATATACTCAAACGGTTTGGAGAAAAAATGAATTATAAATGGCTGGAAAGAAATTTTCTGAACCATATCGGTATGTCGCCCAAAAAGTACATCCTGCTTCAGCGATTTTTGAACGCATATGCCGATCTCACGGACAATCGATCCCACGATTTAATGGAGATTGCCCTTAGACATGGTTATTACGACCAGAACCACCTCTTAAAGGATTTTAAACAGTACGTCGGTACATCACCCTCTATCCATCTAGGCGCATTTCGGTAAACCGCTAATCGGTCCTACCTATCCTTGCCTACTCCACTTCGCCATTGATCTGATTACTTGTCATAGGACAAGTAGCTTTTCTGTTCTATTTTTTTAATTTTACAATAACTCTGGTTAGCGATAACAATGGGCTGCAAAGCATTGCATCGTATGGTAGGATAAACAACGATAAACTATGACACCTTTATTCAAAAAGCTGAACTTTAAACAGCAAAAGGAAATCTGCATTTTAAACCCGCCGGCAGAATTTGAAACGGAGTTGAATGCAGTGAAAGATTATGCAGCGATCAAGACAAACATCGATGAAACCAATGAGCTTGAATTTGTCCTGGCATTTGTAAAGACCCAAACAGATATTGACACCCTTACACCACTTATTGACAAGAAGTTAAAAGGCGACGGAATAGTCTGGTATGCTTACCCCAAAGGAACTTCTAAAAAGTACAAAGCAGCAATAAACAGGGATAACGGTTGGGACATCCTGGGAAAGGCGGATTTTGAACCCGTAAGACAAGTTGCCATTGACGAAGATTGGAGTGCATTGCGCTTTAGAAAGGTTGAATTTATAAAGGTAATGACTCGTAGAACGGATTTCGCCATGACACAACAAGGACAGCTAAAGACGAAAAGTGCCAAACCTTAGTGACCGTTATGAAGTTAAACGCTAAGCCGATCTAAAAAACAGAAAGAGTGAGAAAACTAATCATGTGGAACATCATAACCCTTGACGGTTACTTTGAAGGAAACCAATATTGGGACTTATCTTTTCACAATGTGATCTGGAGGCTAGAGCTAGCCCCGGTTATTTTGGGAAGTGGACGACCACTTTTCAGAAAGGGTATTGCTTCAGAAAATTTATCGCTTGTTTCCGCACAGCAGCTTTCGACAAGCGGTGTTGTTTTAAAATATACACAATAGACTATCTTGACACATTTACCACAAAATCAATTCAAGCAATAAAAAAAACCGTTATGTCCTTTCAAGCATATATAGACAATATCAAAAAGAAGACCGGCAAAAGCCCCGAAGACTTTAAAAAGCTGGCAGAAGAAAAGGGATTATTGCAAAATGGAACAATTCCCAAAACGGTAAAAGCAACCCAAATCACGAATTGGCTCAAAAAAGAGTTTGAGCTCGGACACGGGCACGCCATGGCCATCTATGCCACATTGAAAGGGAAAACCGAATAATCAAACTGTAACCCGCAATTCCAGAAACGGACAGCATACTGCTTTTTGGATTTTTTAGGGCAAACATGACTTATAGTGCTTCAGGAAAATTTCAAGGCAGATAAGGTTTGAAAGTAGTAATATTTGAATATATGATACCCAATACGATAGCGATCGAACAAATCATCTACATCAAAGCCCCCATTGCGACAGTTTATAAAATGCATAGTTCAGAAGAAGGCTTAAGTCAATTTTAAACAGAAAAGAATGAATGGGTTTCTTTGCATTGTTCATAGACATTGAAGGAAACAAATTAGGGATACATTCCGCACATTAAGCACACCAGCAATGAGAACAGGACTACTTTTTATGCTTATTGGATTGATTATTTTTTGTTGTTGGACTACGCAACAGACAAGCAGAATCAAAAAGGCGGAATGGCTTATCGGAACTTGGGAAAACAAGACATCAAGGGGAAGTGTCTACGAAACCTGGACTAAAACAGGCGATAACGAATTTTCGGGGAAAAGTTATATCCTGAAAGACAAAGACTCCGTGATTTTTGAAACTATACGCTTGGTTCAGCAGCAGGGCGGATTATTCTATATCCCCACCGTTAAAAACCAGAATGACGGTCTGCCCGTCCGTTTTGCTTTGCAGGCCATTTCAGACTCGGTATTAGTGTTTGAAAACGCGCAACACGACTTTCCGCAGATCATTTCCTATACTAGAATCAGTGCAGACTCTTTGGTTGCCGAAATCTCGGGAACGAAAAATGGGGAGGAACGCAAGCAAACATTCCCAATGAAACGGGTAAAATAATAGGGCAATCGCACGATAGATCAGTTTCGAGAAATATCAGCAGCAAAAAATAATCTCGTTATTGATAAATAGTAAGTGATCACCCTGTCCCTAAACAATCTAAAATCAGTTGGTGGAGGTGATTCTTTTTTTATGATTTATGCCCCATTTACCCAATATCGAAACCAATTCTTTCAAGGTTTCCGTATAATCGGTAGGAACATATTCCACAATTACAGGAACACAGTCGGCATGAACCACTCTTTTCACCAGTTCATTCATTTCTAAAGACTTTAATTCATTTGACAAAACCCTTGCTGAAATTCCCTTAACCGTCCGTTGAATTTCATTAAAACGGGTATAACCACTCACCAGGGCAATAATAATCCGTAATTTCCATTTACCTCCCAATACATAAAGCGCATCTTCAACAGCTGCCAGGTTTTTGGCACACTCCATTTCGGTATACATCTTCTTTTGGGTATTTTCTTTCATATGCTAACCTAAATATTACTACTAACCTTTTATATACTACTAACAAAAGGTTAGTAAAAGTAAGTAAATTTGTTCAATAAAAATAATTGAGAATGAAACAGGTATTGCACATCATTTCGAGCCCAAAAAATGAAAATTCCGCCAGTAGAGCTATTGGAAATACAGTCATTGAAAAACTGAAGGAAAAATATCCGGAAATCAATGTAAAGCGATACGACCTTACAAAAAACAATGTTCCACATTTGAGTGAATCCCATATCAATGCATTCTTTACCCCTGCTGAGAACCGCACGGAGACGCAGCAACTCGAAATGGCTATTTCAGACACTGCCCTTACGGACTTATCAGAAACAGATATTCTGGTTGTTGAAGCCCCTATGTATAACTGGAATATTCCTTCTACCCTGAAAGCATATTTTGACCAAATTGCCCGAGCTGGGCTTACATTTCGTTATACGGGAAGCGGATTTTTACCACAAGGACTACTAAAAAATAAAAAAGCCTATATTGTTACTTCCTCCGGCGGGATATATTCCGAAGGAGAACTGAAACCCTATGATTTTACGACGAACTATGTTCGATTTTTTTTAGAACTTATAGGGATTGATGTTCTTAATGTATTCCGGGCAGAGGGACAGGCAATCGTTGGACGGGAAAAGGCAATCCAAAACGGCATTGAAAGCGTTATTATAGAATGAACAAAAAGATGATGACAAATAATATAGCTGAATGGAACAAATTCAGCCATCTTTTCAAAGGGCAGTAAATACCTGCAAAAACCATTCTTTTGCAAGAGGGATCAGTTTCAAAAACAGCTTTTTTCGTTGAAAAATTGTTCACCTCTTTCTTCTCCATTCCAAAACTCGAACTTGAACCCAATTTCGGCTTTAAATTCCGCAAGGTCAAAATACCATTGCTTTATCATTTCTTTTTCGGTGAGGGCTTGCCAAACTAACTGTCTATTAGCATTAAAAATGCGTTCCACGAATACGTTTTTTCCTTCCATGTTTTATTCAAGATATTTTTCAGATCGTCCAATTTTTGTTCTTATCCTTCTTTAACATTGAATACCTAATGGCAGTTTCAAGCTACCCTGCAAATTCATCCAGCATGTCAAAAGTCGGCACAAAAAACAAAGTTCCCGTTTTGGGAGTGCTGAAATCCAATATTCTATCATAATTGCCTTCTGGAGAACCTATGAACATATTCGTCAGCATCTTCTTTACCGTGTTGAATGAACTTGCATAAGCGATAAAATAGGTTCCCATCTCATTGTTTGATATATTTCCAAAAGGCATATTATCACGTACGATTTTGAGATCATCGCCCACATTGGCCAGTGCCGAATGTGCATTGGAAGGTTTCACGTCATCGGGCATTTCAATATCATCGACTTTTGATCGGCCGATCACTTTTTCCTGTTCGCTTATCGGCAAAGATTTCCAAGCCGTCAGATCATGAACATATTTTTGGACAAAAAGATAGCTTCCACCTTTGTAATAAGGGTCTTCGTCGCCGATGATTCCAAAATATTGCCGATCGCCGCCGTGTGGATTCTCCGTACCATCTACAAATCCCAAAATGCTTCGGCTGTCCCAATACCTGAATCCGTGGACCTCCTCCACACTTTCGGCAATATCCGCTATAGCTTCTGAGACGACCGATGCGGCATCGATGCAAAAACTATATTCATCGGCGCGGATATGAAAATGTAAATCCCCTGGAGTAGCCACGGCCGTATGCCTGGATCCGACGATAGGCGCAAATTCTTCAAATTCCTTTGGAAGTGGCTTCGGTAAGTCCAACAAATGCCACGCGCGGTAACCAATTCCCATTACCACGCTGGCCCTTGAATTGGGGAAGCGTACGTTGGCGGAATTGTTAAGGTTGGCGATCAGTGCGCAAAGATGCTTGAACCTGTCTTTAATGGCAATGCTTTCACGGAAGTCCCATACCATAAAAATGGTATTATTGTTTGGATAGTCTAAGACGTTCTGTGAATTGACACTCATGTTGCAGCTGAATTTAACTGTTATTTTGGGATCAATATACCATTTACGGTGGTATTTGTAAAATCATCTACCAGTTTGTCCTTATGTCCCGATCAAAATACCAAAAGGCAACTTTTAGTTTATTTATCGGTTTCTGCGGCATTGTCGGACTATTGCCTAACGAAAGCAAAACCTTTAATATCCTGATTTTCTGACAGAAAAGATTTTTTATAACAAAAAAATTGCGAAACCGAAAAGTTGCACATATATTTGCAACTGATCGGTTTCATTAAAATAATTCAGACAGATGAGAAGAGACATATTTCAAGCCATTGCAGATCCGACAAGGCGGGCTATTATCGCCTTAATTGCATTACAGGCCATGACACCGAACGCCATTGCCGAACATTTTGATACCACCCGACAAGCCGTTTCCAAACACCTACGCATTTTGACCGAGTGCGAACTGATAAAACAGGAACACAAAGGCAGGGAAATCTATTACCAACTCGAAATAGACAAAATGAAAGAAATAGACAAATGGCTGGAGCAGTTCCGAAAAATTTGGGAAACAAGATTTAACCAATTGGACAACCTATTGGCAACGATTAAAAAACAGAAAAAATGAGCAGTAATCTATTATTCGATTTTTCCGTAAATAAGGAAAACAACAGCATTCACGTAAAGCGTGAATTTAATGCCAACCTTGCTTTGGTTTGGGAAGCATGGACAAACCCGGTAATTCTCGACCAATGGTGGGCACCGAAGCCCTATAAAACTAAAACAAAGTCAATGGATTTTCGTGAGGGTGGAACGTGGCTTTATTCAATGATTAGTCCGAAAGACGAAATACACTGGTGCAAAGCGGAATACAAAAAAATAGAACATCAAAAAAGTTATTCATACATTGATAATTTTTGTGATGAGAACGGAAATGTGAGCGAAAAATTCCCCAATTCATTTTGGAGAAATGTTTTTGGAGAAAACGCAGAAATAACAAGTGTAAGCATTACCATTCAATACGAAAGTTTGGAAGCACTTGAAAAAGTAATTGAAGTCGGTTTTAAAGAAGGCTTTACCATGGCTATGCAAAATCTCGACCAATACATTGAGGCAAAATTCAAACTTCGCAAGCAAAACAAAACCAGCAACAAAGCAAGGGTTTGCACCTACTTGAATTTCGATGGTAAGACCGAGGAAGCATTTTTGTTTTACCAAAAAGTTTTCAAAACAGCTTTTTCAGGAAAAGGGATTGAGCGTTTTGGCGAAATTCCTGCAAGTGCGGGACACCCACCTGTTGCAGAAGAAATTAAGAATATGGTGTTGCATGTTGAGTTGCCAATAACGGGAAATCACATTTTAATGGGAACAGACGCACCAAAGGAAATGGGCTTTACATTGACGAAAGGGAACAATATGCACATCTGCATTGAGCCCGAAACACGAGAAGAAGCAGACCGACTGTTTAACGAACTTTCTGCGGAAGGCCATATTACAATGCCTATGGCAGATATGTTTTTCGGCGCTTACTTCGGTGAATTTTCCGATAAATACGGAATTAATTGGATGATAAATTTTCAAAACAAATAAAATGAACAGTAATTTATTATTTGACTTCATCGTCAACAAAGAAAACAAAACCATTCACATCACACGTGAATTTGCCGCCAACCTTGAATTGGTTTGGCAGGCATGGACAACTCCCGAACTGCTCGACCAATGGTGGGGACCGCAACCGTGGAGAGCCGAAACCAAGGCAATGGATTTTCGGGAAGGTGGGTATTGGCTGTATGCAATGGTAAGTCCCGAAGGCGAAAAACATTGGAGTAAGACCACCTTTCTTGCTATCAAGAAAGAAAAATCATTTGCCTCGAAAGGTGGATTTAGTGATGAAAACGGCACGATAAATCCTGCGCTTCCTCAAAATTTGTGGGAGAACAGCTTTATTCCCAAAGGCAATAAAGTGCAGGTCGAGATGCTGCTGACTTACGATACGCTTGACGACCTCGAAAAAGAGATAGCCATGGGCTTTAAAGAAGGTATGACCATCGATTTCCGGCAGTTGGACGAATTATTATTGATCTTTAAAAAGTAAAAAACTTGCCTTATGGCAAGCTTCAACGAACGGCGTGTTTTTAAATTAGCAGAAGAGAAAACGATTGACCATGAAAGATAACAAACTGTTGCAAATGAACAACGTGGGCATCGTGGTAGAATCTCTCGATGCTGTCATTGCTTTTTTCACGGAGTTGGGAATGAAACTCGAAGGGCGAGCCACTATATTGCACCCCGACATTATAACTCAAAAAAACATTAATTCTCCATGAAAAGGTAGTAATAATAGTCATCATCGTAACGCATCAGCTTGAAGTTTTGTACCCAAGCAAATTGCCTTAATAAAAGCATACCCGCCAGTACAATACGCATTAGTTTCTTTGTGGCCATATACGACTTTGCCAAAATGGGATTAACTGTATGCTTTATTAATCCTCGGAATAACCTCCGTGCCAATGAGTTCTATGGAACGTAACAGCTGTTCATGGCTTAGCCCGGCGTTGTCCATCTGAAAGGTAAAGCGGTCAACACCACCCAATGCCTCGCTATGCCTTAATAGTTTTGCTGCCACCTGTGCTGGCCCGCCCACAACCAGCACACCTTTAGGAGCTATCATCGCGTCAAATCCGGTTCTTGTTACCGGAGGCCACCCACGTTCCTTGCCCGCCTTGGTCCAAAGTTCGGCATAGCCTGGATAATAGTCAGCAATAGCTTCCTCATTGGTCGCAGCTACATAGCCTGGTGAATGCAAGCCCACTTTTAACTGTTCTGGCGAAAAGCCTGCCCGGCGCCCAGCCTCACGATATAGATCAATCAAAGGTCGAAAACGTGCCGTTTCTCCGCCGATGATTGCAACCATGAGTGGCAGCCCCAGCGTCCCCGCCCTGACGAATGATGCTGGTGTCCCCCCAACACCAAGCCAAACAGGAAGTTTCTCCTGACTTGATCTGGGATAGACCGGTTGATTTTCCAACGCTGGCCTAAATTTTCCAGACCAGGTAATGAATTCCTGTTCACGGATTTTTAACAAGAGCTCCAGCTTCTCTTTGAACAGCGCATCATAATCATTCAGGTCATACCCGAACAACGGATAGGCTTCTATTGCAGATCCTCTGCCGACAACCAGTTCTGCCCGTCCCTTGGAGATCAGGTCCAGGGTGGCAAAGCTCTGGTAGACCCGTACCGGATCTGAGGTGCTCAGCACGGTAACGGCACTGGTGAGGCGTATGTTCTTCGTCTTTGCTGCGGCCGCTGCAAGGATTACCGCAGGAGCGGAGTCCAGAAATTCCTTCTTATGATGCTCGCCGATACCATAAATGGCAAGTCCTGCCTCGTCGGCTTGGACGATCCTTTCCAATAACTGTTCCATGGCATCGACACTGCTAAGTGTCTGGCTGCCATACATAGCGGATGCGAAACTATCTATTCCTATTTCCATTTTTTCTTGTTTTTAATACTGAATACCTCTTTTGGCAACTGGACACCGCTTTCTGCCATAATCTAGTGCAATGGCTATACGATATAATTTCCTGAAATTGCCGATTGCCTAAGAAAGGGCATTAGGGGGAGGACCACCTGCGGGTCTGCTCTTGTCTTCAGGCAGGGGTATATATTCTTCATTATCCATTGGTGGCAACACAATACGCCCCTGTTTCCAATCTTCTTTGGCTTGTTCAATCCGTTCTTTTCTACTGGAAACAAAATTCCACCAGATGTACCTTTCTCCCAGGTGCTCACCACCAAGCATCATCAATGTGGTTTGTTCCTTGGCAATAATCAATGGGTCAACTCCTTTGGTGAATACTATCAGGTTTCCTGCCGTGTAGGTAATGCCGTTCACTTCCACACTGCCGCTAACAATGTATGCCCCTCTTTCACTATGCCCATGAGGCAGGCCAAAACGAGCACCCTGATCCAGTACGACGTGCACATAGAACAAGGGGGAATGTGTACTGACATTGCTTTTTAAACCATAAGCCTCCCCTGCAATCAGACGCATCCAAACGCCTGTGTCCGTAAAAATGGGCAACTGTTCAGCCTTGTAGTTGATAAAGGAAGGGTTGCTTTCTTCATCCTTTTCAGGAAGTGCTACCCATGTCTGTATCATTTCCAGTTCTCCTCCAGCCAGCATCGCCGGGTCTTCAAAGCGCTCGCTATGCGCAATACCTTTCCCGGCGGTCATCCAGTTTACCTCGCCGGGCTTTATCACCTGCTCCACTCCGAGACTGTCCCTGTGGGTCACATTGCCACTGAACAGATAACTGACCGTGGATAGACCGATATGCGGATGCGGCAACACATCAAGGTTATTTACTGCCGTCACAGGGATATTTACAGGGCCGCCATGGTCCACAAAAATGAACGGCCCAACCATTCTACGAAGCCTGTAGGGAAGGATGCGTTTAACTGAAAAACCTGGGGCAATCTCGGCCTGTCTGGCTTCTATAACGATATCAAGCATAATAAGAAATGTATATAGTTAAACTTCAAACTTAGATAAATTGCTTTTATATCCAATTTAATTGCCTTGCATATAAAAGCAATTGTTGGCTGATCAATTCTTTTTGCCTTTCGCAATTACGAAAGCTTTGAGTTCAGCCATTTTTCCCTCACGAAATTCCCACACATCACAATAACTGTAATCGGTATATTTTCCTTTATCATCGAGCAAGCTGATTTCTCCAATAGCTGCAACAAAATCTCCGCCGGCAATCATTCTTTCAACATGAAACTTAGGCAGTTTCATATAGGTTGCTTTCATATACGCCCGAACGGCTTCTTTGCCGAGCAAGGTTTGATCTTCTACAAATGTCCATTTCGTATCGTCCGTACAGAACGATAAAATAATTCATAGTCTCCGTTTGCTATCGCTTCATTTGCCAATTCCAGTATGTGCCTGTTTTCCATTTTATGTTCTTATTAATCGTAATTAATAGCAAGATAATGTTTATACCTATAGGTTACGTACTTTTATTTTATCAACGCTGTTGAGATCCTGATATTTCCTTTTAGAATTTTCGATATAGGGCAATTTTCCGCAACCCTCAATAGCCTCTGTTGTACTTCCAGATCCAGCTGTTCCGGAAATGTTATCTTTCGTTCAATCTGTGCTATCGTTTCTTTGTTTTCTATTTTATGGTACATATTGGCCTCAACTTGTATTTCCAGGATCACTAGGCCTTTGTGTTCAATATACATCCGGAGTGTCGCTAATGTACAGGCTACCAAAGAAGACAGCAGTAATGTGTAAGGATCTGGTCCCAAATCTTTTCCGCCCAATTTTTCCGGCTCATCGGTAATCAATACACCGTTTCTCCAATAAATGGCCGTTTTGTATTTTTGCGCTCCTATAGTCCCCTTTACCGGGATTTCTGAAATATATTTCATTTACACTTTAACTATTTATACATTTTTTAGCCAGACATCCGCATATTCTTCGGGGTGACGTTTGAATTGTGCGAGCACATAGGGGCAAAGCGGAATGATTTGCAGATTATTCTCCCTTGCGTAGCTTACTAACCGGTTAAGCAATAATTTGGCAAACCCCTTTCCTTCGTACTCGGCATTTACCTCGGTGTGATACACCCTAAGTTTATCACCTGCAACGGAAATGTCCATTTTTCCCGCTTTTTTTTCGTCTGAAAACAGCTGGACTTCACCGTAAATGCTGCCGTCCTTAAAAATTACTTTTGTATTTTCCATATTCAATTCATTCGTTTATAGAGGCATCTTTTTTATACTTAACGTTCCAGATGGGCGTTTTGCAATATGTGGTTAAATCCCCGATATCTGCCCTTTGTCCTTTTGTCGAAAAACTGGTTTGCTTTTTCATTTTAATCGATCAAGAAATACATACTGTGAATTTTATTGTCCCATCCTCAAAGACAGCGATATCCACCCCATTGCAATAAGCGATACCACAGTTAGACCTAGCTATTGCAGGAGACTTTTCCATTATTCTTTGATTTAGAATTTGTCATTCAAAATTGCATCAAATGGAAAGGAAAAAACGTAGACAAATGACGAAAAAAAATACAGACAAATGTCTACGGAATATAAAACAAGCTAGAGATACAGCTTACTTACTAAGTGCTTTTTTACGCACCCGGCTTAGTGTGTCTTTTGTAATGCCTAGATAGGAAGCGATGATGTGTTGAGGAAAACGCTGGACAAAATAAGGATGGTCTTGAACGAAGCGCTGATAGCGCTTTTCAGCAGTAAAGCTTATCGAAGAAGTTATTCTTTTTTGTGTAGCAATGTTATTTCGTTCATCAAGTTTCAGTAACAGTTCATTAAAAGCAGGACATTGCTGACACAATTTTAATGTATCTTCCCTTGAAATGAGGAGTACTTCACAATCTTCCCAGGCATCTATATTGTACGCACTAGGCGTAGACATCACAAAACTCTCACGGTCACCTGCCCACCAATTTTCTATATATAAATCAACTGTGTGCTCAACCCCTTTTTCATCTATACAATATTTACGCATGGCACCTTTTACGATAAAAGCGAAGTATTTACATATTTCTCCCTCTGCTAATAGATATTGCTTTTTCCTTATGCGTTTCTGAATAAAATGACGCTGGATGACTTCAAAATCTTCTTCGGACATTAACGTTGAGGCATATTTGTTTATATAATTGAATAGTGAATCCATATGAACAAATTGGAATATTCAAAGTTAGTCTTTTTTGCTTGATTCTGCTCCCTTTGATAAAGAGAGACTGCTATACAATTTATTCTACGATGATCTTTTCATTACATACCAACTTTTTGGCACTCTTGATATCAACAAAATTAACCTCGTCGGGCTGTACTTGTTACCTATAGTTTTTTACAAAGATTAAACTACAGTCAAAGATCCTCCGTCAATTTGATAAATAGCACCTGAAATATAACTTGCCTCTGTCGTATCACCTTGATATGATAAAAAATGAAAAACCCCCTAAATGATTCATTTAGAGGGTTTTTGTAGGTTTTTGTTACCTATGTTGTCGGGGTGGCAGGATTCTCCACCACTCCCCTAAATCGTTGATTATATTATTGTTAGCAAGTAGACTATCAAGACAGGTAACCGAATAGGTCTCCTTTAATATACCCTACTTTGTAGGATTTTGAGTTCTCTTGACAGAACCTTTTCCAATCAGTCAATGTACTTTGTTGCCATAAAGATAAGAAAGTTCCCCGATAACAACAATCCTTTTTTCATAGAATTTAGTCGCCAAACCAATCCCGTAAATGCCCAAAGCGAGAACTGCCACGGGCAAAAGAGCGGTGGAGTTTCACAAGCCACTAATGAGCGAGGGGAAATCAAGTCGGTTACCAACTCTCTTCTACACTTTAGTTATACTTAAATGATGCAATCGTGATGCTATTATGATGCAATTGGTGCAATTATGGTGCAATTCACAAAAGTTCATAAAAAGCACCCGCTCCTTTGACCTCTGACGACTTAAATACAGCTTTTTCAACTAATTCTGTCAAATCTCTTGTCGCTGTTATTCTTGCGACCTCAAATAGTTCTTGATACTCCCTATTCGTAATTTTCCCTTTTTCTTTCACATAGTCAACGGCTTTTAGCTGTCGTTCGTTTAAGCCAAGTTTCGTTAACTGTTCTACTGTCAACTTATTTTTGAAAAGGGTTACCGAAAAACCGCCATCTTGCTCGATAAGTTCGGGTTCGGGGAGTTCAGCCTGTTTACAAGTGTCAATGATTTTTATCGTTCCGCTTCCCCAAGAATCAATCAGACCTCCTTTGAAACAAACATCTGCAATAATCGGATTGCGTGGATTTGACCGATGCGGTCTTTTTAATGTTTCTGAACTAATACCTGCTGGCTGTACGTCTTACGAATGTCTTTTACAAATGATTCCGTGCTCTTCTTCTTTGGTGTTCCCATAATTAAATCTAACGTTTTTGATGAAAACACTCCTTAAGTTTTTAAAATATCGTGTCCACTTTTTGCTGACGATTTACACA
>NZ_ATZA01000021.1 GCF_000427965.1 Olivibacter sitiensis DSM 17696
CAGTATCTGGCAAAGAACTGGCGCAAGCTTCGGGGTAAAGGCCAAGTGCGGACGGGTTAGCTTGTGCCTTGAAATAAGGACAAGCTTGCAGCTTGATGTGTCTAGAAAGCTATAAGCTTCCTTCCATTTACTTGATCCAAGTTAGGCCATCGCTCTTCCCAGCCCTTAAACTTGAATCAGTAACTAGCAAAGAACTGACGCAAGCCAATGCTAATCCTAATATGATTCGTTAATTATTGCGAAGTGTTAATCCAAAGGAGTGGTTTGCTGAAAAAAAAATGCTTTTTTGCTTTATTTTTAAACTATTTTTAGCGATGTAGCGTAATTGATGTGATTTTTGTTGCTAAATAGAAAGCCGTTCTTTAGCTTTGCTTCACAACTTTATCAACAAGCAAATTATAATCTCGCGATTGACATGGATGATCCTAAGCCGGTAAGTGACCAAGACTTGTTGGGTGAATTGCGTGTCGGTAATAAGCACGCATTTACGGTCATCTATAACAAATACCACGACAATCTTTTTCTCTATGCTTTTAAACTGGTGGAGGATGAGCCGGAAGCCGCAGACATAGTGCAGGAAGTTTTTGTCTATTTATGGGAGAGTAGATCAAAAATACATATAAACCAGGCATTACTACCTTATCTATACCAATGTGTTCGACACCGTTTTCTGAATCTATCCGATCATAGAAAAGTGAGAGCGCGCTTTGCACAGCATTTCCAGTCTTTTGCAAAGACCAACTTACATGCCGTCGATTCGGAAATAGAAGAAAAGGAGTTGATAGGTATGCTCGATAGGATAGTAGCAAAACAATCAAAAAAAATGGGGGTGGTATTCTCCATGAAGTACCAAGGCTTTACCAATGAAGAAATAGCTGAAAAACTCCATGTGTCTGTAAAGACGGTAAGAAACCTGTCCAGCGAGGCCTTGAAAAAAATAAAACACAAGATTAAACCGTTTTATCTTCTATTTTTTCTGCTAAAAATATTTTTCTATTATTTTTTTTAAAAAAAATCGGGATTTTCTAAGGCTTTAGCTTCCAATAGGTAAAATTGCCACATAATATTTGGTATTTACCATGGAAGAAAAAGAGATTAAGCGCCTTTTGGACAGGTATCGTGATGGCAAATGTACTGAAAGCGAACGAATACAGGTAGAACGCTATTTCACGCATTACATAAAGGAAAACGACGCACTTCCGGATATAGATGCTTGGAAAGAGGCGAAAACCTCCATGCGTGCATCTGTTTTCGAAGTCATCAATAGGTCTTCGCGTCCATCCAACTACCGCTGGTGGGCATCCGCCGCCGCGGTGCTGTTCCTTGGTTTTGCTTTGGGCTACTTTTATTGGCATCAAAAGGGTAGTTCATTTAAGCAGACCATAATGGTCCGTACCCAAACGGATATAGACCCGGGAAAAGATGTAGCCATCCTCACCTTGGCTGATGGTTCCAAGATCATATTGGATGAGGCTGCAAATGGCGACTTGGCAAACGACGAAAACGTACAAATAACCAAGGCCGACGATGGTCAATTGATCTATAAGTTCAAGGGAAATAGAGCGACAGAAGCGGACGGAAACAAAAGAAGAGAGACCTATTCGGATAAACAAATTGGCTACCATACGATTGAGACACCCCGTGGTGGTCAGTACAAGCTGGTATTGCCAGATGGTTCATCCGTCTGGTTAAATGCCGCATCCATCCTTCGCTTTCCGGTGCAATTTGATGGCGGGAGACGCACCGTAGAATTGTCTGGCGAGGCTTATTTTGAGATCGAGCATGCGGGGCGTTCCCGTGGCGACAATCTAGGTCCTTTTGTTGTCAAATCGGCAGGGCAAGAAGTGCAGGTATTGGGTACCCATTTCAATGTCAATGCCTATTCAGACGAACCTACACTGAAAACCACGCTCTTAAAGGGAGCCGTACGGGTATGGAACGAGTTGTCCAATCAATCGCAGGTGTTGATCCCTGGCGAACAAAGCAATCTAGAAGGTAAGATGCTCTCCAAAAAGAAAGTGGACATCGAAACGTCCGTAGCTTGGAAAAACAGGCTCTTTATTTTTCACCATGTAGACTTGCCCACCATGCTTCGGCAGATAGAACGCTGGTATGATGTACAATTCGTGTACGAGAGCCTGCCTAACACGGGAAGCATGTACGGTGAGATTTCGCGCGACAAAAAGCTTTCGGTAGTGCTTGATGCGCTGGAGGAAAATACTGGATTGAAATTCATCATAGAAGGAAGGAGGGTGATCGTGAAAAAATAATGCGACCTAAACCAATGGATCATCCTTTTACCAGATCATAAAAAGGGCTGGAAATGCTACCAACAAATCCAGCCTAAGGTAAGGTTATCCAAATCATCAATTACTCAATTTAATAGATTTTATCAACAACCAAACTTTAACAAATGTATGAAATATGTTTCGTATAGGAGGACTTTTGTGCCCAAAATAGCTATGGCATCCCAGATCCTCCGCAAGAAGCTCAATCAATTTTCTTTAGCTATGAAATTGACCCCAATTTGCTTGTTGGTCTTTGCTTTGAATGCCTATGCTGGCACGGGGCTGGCTCAGAAACTGAGCATCCATGTAAGCAATACCCCCTTAGAGAAAGTACTCACCGATATCCGCAAGCAGAGCGGATATGATTTCCTGATGAAAGAAGAGTATATAGGTAAGTTCAAGCCTGTCACCATCGACGTAACCCAAATGGAGGTAAGCAAGGTACTTGAACAACTATTTTCAGAACAAGATTTTGATTATAAGGTGAAAGATAAGCTCATCACTATCCGACCAAAGTCAAAAGTTGAAAAAGCGCCCATAGCGGTTCAAAAACGGATTAGCGGGACCGTTAGGGATACCGTTGGCGCTCCCTTGATTGGTGTCAGCGTACGTGTTGCAGGCAGCAGTTTGGGAACGATGACCGACCAAAATGGCAGTTTTTCCCTAGCCGATGTGAATGATGGTGCCATCTTAACATTTTCTTATACCGGTTTCGTTTCACAAGAAATCAAGGTAGATGGCAGAAACAGCTATCAGGTAGTGTTGAAGGAACAATTGCAGGGATTGGATGAGGTGATCGTAGTGGCCTATGGCACTGTCAAGAAAAAGGATTTCACCGGATCTATAGCTTCCATTGGGGAAGACAATATTAAGATGCAGCAGGTATCGATTATTTCACAAGCATTGGAAGGTGCGGTTCCCGGTTTGCAGCTTTCGAACAATTCCGGACAACCAGGCAATGACGCCACCTTGCGTGTCCGTGGCATGGGGAGTATCAATGCTTCCAATAATCCACTTATCGTAGTAGACGGTGCGGTTTCCAATCTGCCATTGTCCGCCTTGAATCCCAGCGACATTGAGTCTATCGTCGTATCCAAGGATGCAGCGGCCAACTCCATCTATGGTTCCCGGGCATCCAATGGGTTAATCTTGGTCACGACAAAAAAGGGAAAAGAAGGAAAGCCTAAAATTTCCTTGGACTTCCGAGGTGGCGCCATTAGCCAGGGCGTGTCCGATTATGAGGTGGTGAGGGATCCCGCTACCTATTATGAATATACTTGGAAGGGGATTTACAACTATATGCGATACAACCAAGGCTACAGCGATGCAGATGCCAGACAATATGCAAGCAACAATTTGTTTACGGCCAGTGGTTCCAGCAATTCAGGCAATGGCTTAGGCAATTACATGAATTATAGCATTCCTGAGGGGACTACTCTGATAGATCCAGCTACGGGCCAGATTCGTTCCGATGCTCAATTGCTGTATCACGACGACTGGCAGGATTATTTCCTGAAAACCACGTTCCGCCAGGAGTACAACGCAAACATCAGCGGTGCTACTTCCAATACAGATTACTTCGTTTCCTTGGGCCTATTGAAAAATCCATCCTTCGTGATGGGTTCGGATTTCAACAGGTATTCTTCACGCCTTAATTTGACCACGAAGATCGCCTCTTGGTTGAAAGGCGGGGGTAACATGTCTTATTCAAAGACTTATACTAATGCACCTGCAAGTTATACAGGCGGAGCTGTAAATACTAACATTTTCACTTTTATGAATTTGTTTTCGCCTACCTATCCCATTTATGCTTACGATGCGCAAGGTAATATCGTGTTGGATGCCAATGGCAACCCCACGTATGATATGGGTACCAACCAGACTTATTCTCCGTACGGAAGAACCGCTAGAGGGTCCTTTAATGGTTACTCACCAGCGGTTTACTTTGAAAAAGACTTAACGGAAACCACCAACGATTATTTTTCAGGTAGGGGATACCTAGAGGCTACCTTCTTAAAGGACTTTAAGTTTAAGGCCGATATCGCCGTAGACAACCAATATAGAAATTACAGGAACTACGGAAATAACGAGAGTGGAACGGCTGCTAGGGATTACGAGGGCTCTATAACAGGACAATTCTCGAAGGCCATGACCATCAACCTGACGCAAGTATTGACTTGGGACAAAGACTTTGGATTGCACCATGTAGATGCCTTGCTCGGTCACGAATTCAATAAATACCGCAATGACTACATGAATGGCACCAAGTACAAAATGTTCGCTTTGGACAACCCTACCATGGGCAACGCCGTACGGGTGCTAGCTTTGACCGGTGGCGAATCGGAAACCGCCCTTGAAGGCTATTTTAGTCGTTTCAATTATAACTATGCTGGTAAGTACTATCTGTCTGCCAGTGTCAGAAAAGACGGTTCTTCCTATTTCCGCAACAACCGCTGGGGTACCTTCTGGTCTTTGGGTGGATCCTATCGCCTCTCGGAAGAAGCCTTCATCAAGAACAATACAAATTGGATCAACGATTTGCGGCTGAGGACAAGCTATGGCATACAAGGAAATAATGGCATACCCTCGTCCTCTCAATATGCCTGGACCAACACCTATTCGCTTGCTGCTTCTGGTGGTTTGACCGATGCCGATTTTGCATTGCAGGCGAGCACTTGGGGCGATCCGTCCATCACTTGGGAATCAAACCAAGCGTTCGATGCCGGACTGGATTTTCGTCTTTGGAACCGCTTCTACGGAACGTTTGACTATTTCAGGCGCAAAACGGTAGACATGTTGCTAAGCGTGTCCCCTGCCTGCTTCTGCTGGACGTGCGGGGGCGCTCCAAAATGTGGGAGAATTGCTGAACACGGGTTTTGAAATCGACCTCGGCGTCGATATCATCAAAAATCGTGATTTTTCATGGTCTTTCAACGTGAATGCGTCACGCTATCGTACTACGCTCCTGAAAATACCTAGTAACATGGGATCTGCCAGCTTGGACGGAGGTTACCTCTCTGGCAACTACCTTCGCCGGGAAGGAACGGACTACTTCAATCTGTACATGTATCGCTATGCAGGTGTAGATCAGGAGACCGGATTGGGCATGCTTTACAAGAAGCTTACGGAGACCGATTTGGCCAATTACCCAGGTCAATCGGTAGGCGACATCGTCACTACAACTGTAGGTTCACAAGCAACACGTTTTGAACTGGGAACGGCTACACCAGATTTGGTAGGTGGTTTAGGTACCAATTTCCGGTACAAGAATTTCGATTTAGGCGTTATAGCCAGTTGGCAAATGGGAGGTAAAGTCGTGTCTCGTTCCTATCAATACTTGACCACCCAAACAATAGGACGTGGCGTACACGTAGATCTATTGGATGCCTGGACACCGGAAAATACCGACTCAAATATTCCTATGCGTATGCTGGGAGGGACGGACTTTGGCAACTGGACCATCGGTGGCAGTGAAGGACAATATTCGGATTTCAGCTTGTTTAACGCCGATTATTTCAACCTAAAGACTGTTAATTTCGGCTATACCTTGTCAAATACATTAGCACAAAAATTGTATTTGGGAGGACTGCGGGTCTATGTGGCTGCCGAGAATATTTTCTTCAAGTCGGCCAAAAAAGGTTTGGATCCCCGTCAGGTAATTGACGGTACAACTATCAATCCTTTCAATTATCCACAGACGAAGGCCATTTCTTTTGGCATCAACATCAATCTTTAAACGAACAGCGGATTTATAGCAATCAAAGAAATGAATAAGTTTTTAAATATCATATTGGGAACCGCCTTGTTGTTGCTGGGAGCTTGCAGCAAGCAGCTGGATATCGACCCCACGGGGAGTACGTTGACAGAAGCCGATATTCAGGCGCTGGTTAAGAAAGACCCTGATCTGGTGCTTCAACCCATGCTGAACACCATGGTGACGGCGATAAACAACTATACGTATGTCAATTCGGTCGACTCGCGCAACCTACCTGTCATCAACATGCTGTTGAACCTAAAGGGAAATGACATCGTGCTGGCCAATAGGAATGGTGCATGGTTAGTGAATGACTATGAACTAAGAGCCTACAGAGAACAGAGTACGGGACGCGTCAATCTTTATTGGGGCACCTTCTACAAGTATATTTATTATGCCAATGAGATCTTGGGCCTAATCCCCCCAGATGTCAACCTGGAAGCTGCTGATGGCACCAATGAAAAAATCATGATGTACAAAGCCGCCGCACTCACCATGCGGGCTTTTTCGTACACCTATCTGATGTGGCTTTATCAAGACGACTATTTGAGCGGTGGCAAGGATAAGGCCGGAGTGCCGCTCCATCTGGACAACAACAACCCCTTAAAGGATAGGGCACCATCGCAAGAAGTTTGGAACCAAGTCATGGCAGATGCAAAGGAAGCTGTTCGTTTGTTTCGGGCATCGAATTATTTCAAAACAGAAGACCGCACGGATTTTGATGGTACCGTTGCATCGGTGGTACTCGCCAGGGCGGCATTGACTATTGGCGATTGGGAAACGGCTATAGCCGCTGCTGCCGACGTATTGGAGGCTTATCCTACCTTGATGACCGAAGAACAATATACTACTTCCGGCATGACAATTTTGGATAACGAAGCCATATTGGGCTACAAGGTTGATGTGGCCACTAGCAAAGGTACATCGTCTTTTCCGGGTTGGATGAACCCCTGGGGTGAGGGTGGATATGGCGGTTCGCAAGGTTCATGGTTGGCTATCGATCAGCGTTTGTATAACCAGATAGCTGAAACCGACTACCGCAAGAAGAATTTCGTTAAGGAGGATTATATCGAGTTCACCTATCCCTCATCAGGGGCCAAGATTCAATATCCAAAGTACAACAGCACCAAGTTTGCCGCCAACATCCTAAGTGGGCAGACTGCTGCGTATTTTCAGAACGAAATCTATATGCGGGCTTCGGAGCTGATCTTGGTCAAAGCAGAGGCAGAAGCCCGTGCGGGACGTAGTGGCGATGCACAAACTACCCTCTACCAGTTGGCATCCAAACGCGATGCGGCATATGTGAAATCTACGAAGACAGGTGAAGACCTGCTGGCCGAGATTCAGCTTCAGAGGCGTATTGAGCTGTGGGGTGAAGGTGGATTTGAGTTCTATGACAACAAGCGCTGGAACATCGCGGTGGATAGAACCAGCTCGCCCAATCACCTGTACAAGGAGGTGAAATTGACACCGCAAAAAGACTATACCTTCCAACTACCGTTGGAAAGTGAGCTGTTGCTCAATCCCATGATTACGGAACAAAATCCGTAAATACGATTTTTCCTTTTAACCTGGGGGTAGGACATGCTTTGTTCTACCCCTTTTTTTTAGACAAATGCGATCAATAACTTCCACTTTTCAAGAGCTCCTTGGGAGCTGCCAACAAAAACAAAAGGCTAATCAAGCTACAAAAAGCCATGGTGCCCGTCATGGGGATGGCCGTGCTATTGTGCAGAAGGCTTACTATGCCCGATGAGATGGAACCTATTCCCATCTGTAGACAACCCAACAAGGCAGAGGCACTGCCTGCCATCCGTGCAAAAGGGTTGATGGCCATGGCCGAGGTATTGGGAAAGACAAAACCCTGGCAGCTCATGAAAATGAATATAAACCCTATGGTGCCGTACAAGCCGATATGACCCGTCACGTGGAGCAGCACGAGCAAGGTGCTGGCCGAGATCTGGCAGATCAAAGCGGTACGTGCAATCTGTAGGCTGGAAAAATGGCGCAAGGCGAGGATGTTGAGCTGGCTGGAAGCCACCAGGGCCGTGGCCAATAGGCCAAATATCCAGCCATAATGTTGTTCGGAGATGTGATATAACTCCATCATCACAAAAGGCGATCCCGATAGGTAGGCATACATGCCCGATGCCACGAACGCTCCGCTAAGCGCAAAGGTGGCAAATTGCCTTATGCTGAACACCTGCCGGTAATTGTTGGCAATGGCAAGTGGCCGCAGGGATATAGATCGGTTCGCAGGTCGTCCTTCGGGCAAGAACAGGATGACAGACAATAACAGCAGTATACTTAACGCTACCATGATAACAAAGATGACGTGCCAGTTCCAATGGTTGACGACATAGCCACCGACAGTGGGAGCAATAATAGGGGAGATGCCGATGACCAGCATCAGCAAGGAAAAAATCTTGGCCGAATCGGCCGGTGGAAAAAAGTCGCGCACCATGGCCCGGCTGGCTACCATGCCCGAACAACCGCCCAGCGCTTGCACAAAACGGAAGAAAATGAGGTGATCGGCCGATTTTGTCCATGCGCAAGCCAGCGAAGCCAACAGGTATAGCAGGAGTCCTGCAAGCAAGGGCTTCTTCCGCCCGAAGCGATCGAGCAATGGGCCGTAGGCCAATTGACCAATGCCAATGCCGAAGAAGAAGCTGGTAAGCGACAATTGAATATGGGAAACATCTGTCTGCATATCTGCCGCCATCATCTTGAAGGCTGGGAGGTACATGTCTATGGAGAATGGCCCTATGGCAGATAATAAACCGAGGATGAATATAGTGAGCGTTTTGTTTTTTACAGGATGCATACAGGGTGCAAAGGTAGCAAAAGTTGTGGGTTTCGAGTGGCGTGCTATGTATGCTTAGATATGCCCTTTGGAACGGGTCGTTCGATGAAATATTGTGGATATTAAATTGTCGCAATCGGTGGGGAAACTTAAAAGGTAATTGCGCCACCTAATATTTAGGGTAAAGTATTATATTTGTTTGTTTAACATTCGAAACATGACAAGAACCTACTCAATCGACCTATACGACCGGGATCTATTGGTTGATTTAGCAGAGATTCTACAAAGATGTCAAGATCCCACTACGGAAGTAAATGCGCTCCCGGAAATCATGGGCCATTTCGCTTTTTTAGAGAGGATAGCCTTGCAGGACAATTGTGTGTATTCATTGTTTGATTTTAACGCTTATCGTTACCTTTTTCATACCAAAACCTTGTTTTCACTGATCGGCCTAAATCCAGGCATAACTTCGCCCAGATGGGACTCATCCTATGTCGCCATGTTGACAGATCGAAAGCCGATACATCAGTTTCTCTTTTTACGAAAACAGTTTGTCTCGCGTTTCAAGCTTTCCGATTACCGAGCGGTTCAATTTGTCGCTTGTGGCTGCTATTCTACGAACCTAGAAGGCAAGCAACTGCGTGGCTTTTACCGCTCTAGGCCACTTACCTATGATGCCGCTGGCGATGTAGCGGTAGCCTTTGACTGTGTTTCTGATGTCAAGCCACTAATGGTAACCGAAAGAGGATATTGGATTCGGCTTTCGGCCGATGAACATATCTGCTATTGGCATTCCAACACTGGTAAACTCATCATGAAGGATATTATATCGCCCAGGGAAATTGAACTTATAATGTTATGGAGGTCTGGGCTTTCGATTCCAGAAATTGCAGATCGGGTATGTATTAGTACATTCACTGTCAAGAATCAGCTTGCCAATGCGCGTCAAAGGATGCTTGCACGAGATAATTCATCATTGGTTTTGCTTTGTACGCTCATTGGCATTTTGCCACCAACCTTTTAATCTAATGCTTGTCAATTTTAGTCTTTTGGACTATTGATATGGTTTTTCAATAGAGCTAAAATTGCTCTATGAAAGATCTATACCTACTGTTTATTTGTTTTCTTTGCAATTTCCTCCCCTGTTTGGGGCAGGATGCGGGTTCTTGTTCGCTCAAAGGACACATATTGTCAACCGATAGCCAATTTGTCCATGCAGCTACGGTTTTTCTACATTCCCTACCTGATTCGAGTATTATGAAGCTCGAATTAACGGGCGAAAATGGCGAATTCCAGTTTTCAGCGCTTCCATCTAGCCTCTATTATATCCGAGTCACGGCATTAGGTTACATGCCTTATGTAAGCCACGTTATTGATTTAAACGCTACTCTGGTTTACGAATTCGGTGTCATCCATTTGGAAAAGGAAACTATTCAACTGGATGCCGTGGAGATAAAGGGCAAACGTCCCGTTGTCGAAACATTGGTCGATCGATATATCGTTAACGTAGATCAATTACTTTCTGGCCAAGGTAGTACGGTCATGGATCTCCTGGGCCAATCTCCAGGGATTACCGTTGGCCCAGACGGCGGTATCAGTATCCGTGGCAAATCTAGTGTCCTGGTTTTAATCGACGGCCGCCAGACATTCCTTGTAGGTGAGGAACTAAGAGATTATTTGAAAGGCTTGCCGTCCGATCAGTTCTATCAGGTGGAAATCATAACCCGGCCGTCTGCAAAATATGACGCCGCCGGTACAGGCGGTGTAATCAATATCAAAACAAAAAAAGGCCAACTAAATGGGTTCAATGGCACGGTAAGTGCCACAGGAAGGCATGGTCGCTATTATAGTCAAGTTAACAACCTCAGCGTCAATTTCCGCAAAAACAACTTCAATGCGACAGGCAGTTATGGATACATACTCGACCGACCGTACACCTATATCGTGTCGGAGAATTTGTTTGCTAACAGTGACGGCATGATCGGAAATAGGAGCGATCAGGCAATCCGCACGTGGACAACAAACCACACGCATAGTGCACGTATTGGTATGGATTATATGACTCCTAAGACCAGCATCGGGGTCACCTATTCGGGGACGTTCATCCTTCATCCATTTCAATACAAAACCAGTTATACGGGCATTTTCGATGCTGGGAGCAACCTCGTAGCAAGCAACGACGCCACCCGCACCCGCGAAGCCAGTAATCCGAGGCAAACCGTTAACCTGTACTTCCAGCAGCAAATAGGTAAAAAAGGACAATCACTCAACATTGTGGCCGATTATATGGCCTACGACCGCAACGTGGAATATTTTTTGGAAAATCGCTTTATTGAACTGGCGACACCGGAAAACAGTATTTTCAGCCAAATCAGGCAGGATATTCCTAGCGACATCAATATCTATGGTGTCAAAGTAGACTATACAATTCCTTTTAAAGGAGACAAGAAGTTGGACGTCGGGATGAAATCTACCTATTCGGAAATGAACAACCAAGCCCTATTCCAGCAATTTTCGCCGTCGTCAGGCTCCTATGTCATTGATCCGTATAGGAGCGTGCATTATCTCTTCGATGAGGCTATATATGCAGCTTATGTCAATTACGCTCAGCCCATCGGCTCGAGTATGGAGATACGGGCTGGGCTACGTGTGGAACGTACTAACAATCATGGGAGAGAAATACGTACCGGAGAGGCATTTGACCGTGATTACATGCAATGGTTTCCTATGCTACTACTTTCGTACACGCCCAGTGAACAGCACAGTTGGGCGCTGAACTATAGCCGAAGGGTCAATCGCCCACATTATGAGTCGCTTATTCCGTTTGCCTTTTATAGTGACCTGCTGTTCTACCAGACTGGAAATCCCTACCTAAGGCCGGAAATCATGAACACGGTAGACCTATCGCATACCTTTGCCGACAAATTAACCACCACATTTGGCTATTCACAGCTGAACGACTTCTTCAGCGGAACACTCGAATCTGTACCTGGCGATTTGGTTATCGTGGAAGGAATGGCAAACATAGCCAATCAATACCTTTACAGCCTATCCATGGCTTACAGTGATCAAGTGACGAGCTGGTATGACCTATCGGCAGAGTTGTTGGCAAATCACATTGGATTCCAAGGGGAACTAAATGGAGTACCCATTGATGTCGGCCGGTTTTCATGGATGGTTCAGCTCGTGAACCAGTTCGCTCTTGGCCGTAACTGGAGTGCGGAAGCCACCATCTCCTACATGTCTCCCTCGCAAAGCGATGCGATAAGCGTAATGCGCAAATTATTTCGATCGAATTTGACTGTCAGCAAACAAATCCTTCAAAATAGAGGTGCGGTTCGTTTGCAGCTATTGGATCCATTTTTTTCGGAGCAGTATAAGTCAGACACGTATTACCAGGGGCTTACCAACTACTACCATTATCAATTCGATAGTCGCCGGGTCGGACTTTCCTTCACTTACCGATTTGGCCATGGAAATACACCACGTAGACAACAAAAAACCAGTATGGAAGAAGAAACCGAAAGACTATAGGCGAGCCACTGGGGTTTTTCCAGCCACTACGTTACTCATCCCTCAAACTCTTCATCCCGAAGAATTTCGGGATGTCGCTATTACGCGATCTACTCATCGCGTAAAGACTCCACCGGATTGGCCAGTGCCGCCTTGATGGCCTGCCAGCTAACCGTAATCAGCGCAATCACCACCGCGGCCAAGCCTGCCAACCCGAACATCCACCACTGTATTTCTATTCGGTAAGCAAAGTCTTCCAACCATCTGTTCATCGTCCACCACGCGATGGGCGAGGCGATGACTACCGCAATCAATACCAATTTCATGAAGTCTTTCGACAGCAAGCCGACTATGCCGGATACGGATGCCCCCAACACTTTGCGGATACCGATCTCCTTGGTACGGGAACGAATCGCTATGGCCAATAAACCGAAAGCCCCGCTCACGGAAAGGATAATAGACAACATGGAAAAAAAAGAAAACAAGCGCTGGAAACGTTGCTCGTCCTTGTATAGGTAGTCATAGACATTGTCCATAAACCAAAAATCAAAAGCCGCCTCGGAAAAGACGTCCTTCCATACTTTTTCCACCTGAGAAAGTACAAGTGACGGATTGCCGGATTCATACCGTACGACCATGTAACTAAAAGTTCCTTGCCAGGGCCTATTGGTTATAATAAGTGGCGCTATTTTGTCATGTAGCGAAGCGAAGTGAAAATCTTTAACTACGCCTATTACGCGATGGTTGCCGTCACGGCTTATGGTTTTTCCTATCGGGTCCCGCCAGCCCAGTGTCTTGGCCAGCGTTTCGTTGATAACATAACCTTCAGCATCGCTTGGCTTATCCGGAGAAAAGAAAGTGCCGGCAACAAGCTGCATGTCCATCGTCTGCAATACGCGGTGGTCTACATCCCATTGATGAAACATAGAAGGTTGCTCGCTGCCCTCGGGGATAAAACCATTGGAAGTAATACCGTCATAAGGAACTTCCGAAACCAAGCTCACCTGCTGCACACCTTGCAGCTGTTCCGCCTGTTGCCGGAGAATTTCTGCCTTTGTACGTACATCTTCTCCAGAAAGCGGAAATACCAATAGGTTGTGCCTGTCAAATCCGATGGGCTTATCCTTGGCGTAACGTAGCTGAAGGTTGATAATTAGCGTACATCCTATCAACAGGGTGGCTACGGCAAACTGAAAGACTAAAAGTGCTTTGCCAAATGCACCTTGCTGTACTTTGAGCACCGCCCCTTTCATTGTTTTGATGACATTTAACGATGAAAGATAAAAAGACAAGTAGGCTCCAGCTCCCAAGCCGACAATCAATACGATGGCCATCGATAGCAGTATCGTATTAAACCAGCCAAAGCTTGCAATGGATAGCTGGCGTTCCCAAAACGAATTGTAGATGGGCATAATAGCAATGACCAGAAAAAAAGCTAACAAGAGGGAAATGGTGCTAAACAGAGTAGACTCGCCCAAAAATTGCCAAATAAGTTGTAGGCGTCTTGCCCCGAGTACCTTTCGGACGCCTATTTCCTTGAATCTGGTAGAAGCAAGTGCCGTGGATAAGTTGATGTAGTTGAAACACGAAATGACTAGGATCAAAACGGTAACAAGCGCAAAAACATATAAATTGGTCCTGAGGGTTGTCGCATTATCGCTGTGCAGCAAATGGATATCGGGCAAGGCCTGCAGGGAAACATCTATGCGCATACCAAAAGCAGCATAGTCGGCGTTGATTTTATCCCACATGAAATCAACGAATTTTCTTTCCAAAGCGATAGGAGAAACTCCTTTGGCTAGCTGAAAATAGGTTTCGTATTGGTTTCCTCCGTTCCATCCCATGAAATAATGAGTGGAATCTGTATATCGCGTGGATAGGGAAGCTAGGGCATCGTATTGAATGGAGGAGTTCTCCGGAGCATCTTTTGCAATACCGGTGATCAGGTAATTATCCTTGCCATCTAACTGGATCGTTTTTCCTATTACATCTATATCGTTGAATAGTTTCCTTGCCGTTGTTTCTGTCAGTACAAGACTATACGGGTTTTGCAAGGCTGTCTGTGCATTGCCGGCCAATAGGGGAAAGGAAAACAATTGAAAGAATGAACTGTCAACATAATTGATATTGTCCAGTTTCAGGCTTATCTCGCCAGAGGTGGCATACGCTTTATTGTCGGCAGCAATGCGGCAAAAACGCTGAATTTCAGGAAAGGTTTCCTTTGCCGCTGGCCCAAAAGCAGCAATAAAAGGCGCTGATGACATCCCTGGTTCGTTATTTTTTACAAGGCTAAATCCCGCTCGGTATATATGCTTGCCATTTTTCTGAAAGTCATCAAATGTCAGTTCAGAATGCAGGTAAAGACCTATGAGTATCACGGTGGCTATCCCAACGGACATACCCAATATATTGATGGCGGAAAAAAAACTGTTATGCACGAGATTGCGCCAAGCGATTTTGATGTAGTTTTTTAACATATTTTTAGTATTGAGATCCCGAAAACGGGACAAGTCATGCGTATTGCGTACGTCGCAATACGAAATTATCATTCATCCCTCAAACTCTCCACTGGATTGGCCATTGCTGCTCTCAACGACTGTACCGACACGGTCAAGAGCGCAATGCCCAATACCAACAATCCGCCGGCTAAAAACATCCAAACCTGTAGTTCAATATGGTAGGCAAAGCCTTCCATCCAATCGGAAGCGGCCCACCAAACGATGGGAGCAGCTATGGCGAAAGCAATTAGTACCATTTTGACAAAACTGGCAGACAGTAAAAGCATTACGCTGCCCACGCTAGCACCTAATACCTTGCGAATACCTATTTCCTTGACCCGTCTATTGATCATCAATAGCGCCAAGGCAAACAGGCCCATGCAGGAAATAACGGTGGCCAGAGTGGCACCACTGGTAATGATACTTGCAAAACGTTGTTCCTTTCTGTATTCGTTATTGGTGTTCTCGTCCAAATAGGAAGCTTCGTCCGTGGCCTTGGGATTTATTCCTTTCCAAATGGCCTCTATAGATTGGATGGAAGCCTGCAGATTGCGCGGCCTTACGCGTACAAAAATATACTGAATGGGCGATTCCTCTGGATTGATGAACAAGCTCAACGGTTCGATGGCCTGGTACAGGCTCTTGAAGTTGAAATCCTTGACTATCCCGATAATCTGTGCATTCGGTATGGAATCATTATCTGCCCCCATTCGAATAGGTAGCGTTTTCCCCAGACTGTGGCTCCCTAGCTGTTGGTCCATTTGCTCATTGATGATGACCGCATATACATCAGTGGCAAAAGAGGTAGAAAAATCCCTGCCTTCCAGTAACTGCATGTCCATGGTCTTGAGGTAATCATAGTCCACCCGTAGCAGGTGGCTTCTCACGTTTCGGCCTTCGTACTCAAAGCCCAGCCTAGAAGTAGAAGAGGAGCCATCCCTGCCACGGCCCATATTGATATCGGTACCACTCACACTCAATACTTCGGGCCTCCCGTTCAGTGCTTGGCGCATGCGCTGTAGTGCCAGTTCACCGTCCATGTGCTGCCCCACGGGAATGCTGATCACCTCGGCCTTGTTGTAACCAAGTGGTTTGCTTTGCAGGTAATGGATTTGCTTGCCGATGATGATGGTACCCGTTATCAACAAAATGGCAATGGCAAATTGGGCGACTGTCAGCACCTGTTTTAGGGAATTGCCCGAGTTGAGGTTCAGTTTGCCCTTTAGTATTTGGATGGTGTTGAAACGTGCCATGATCCATGCGGGATAGCCGCCAGCCACGACGGTGATAAATAGGAATACCAAGGCGAAGAAGCCAAAGTTTTTGGCATTGAACAGGGTGAACAATTGCAGTTCGTAGCGCATCAGGGCATTGTATTGTGGCAACAGTATCCAGGCCAAGCCCAGACCTACTAAGATGGAAATCATACAGATCAAGGCAGACTCGCCCCAGAACTGAAGAATCAGCTGCCTGCTGCCACTGCCCAGCGTCTTTCGCATACCTATTTCCTTGGAACGGCTGAAGGAATCGGCCAAGGTGAGGTTGACGAAATTGGAACCCGCGATAAACAGGATAAGGCCGCTCAACAGCAATAGCATCCACGGATAGAGGACACTGACCGAGCCGCCCAATGGGCTGAAATGGTATTGGGCGAAGGGAAATACTCGCAGGCTGTAGTAGTCACCCAGTTTGTCGGGTTGGGCACCGTCTCGCTTTAAATCTTCAACGCTGTTGGCAAAATGTTTCTGGGTGAACGGGCGGAGTTGGGTGTTCAGTTGATCCCAACTGGTATTTTCTTGGCGCAATACATAGACATTGTGCGTATTGTTGTTCCACTTATCCTTGTCACGTTCATAGGCAAAAAAATGCTCAAATCGCATCAATACCCCCATGCGTACACTGGAATTGGAAGGTATCTTGGCCAGCACGGCAGATACCATACGGCTTTCCCATTGGCCACCTTGGTTTACTTCTATCTGCTTGCCTACCGCTTCTTCCTTACCAAACAGGCTATTGGCCATGTTTTCGGTGATAACCACGTCGTCCAGACCGGCAAGGGCCGTGCCTTTGCTTCCCTTAGCAAGCGGGAAATCAAATACCTCAAAAAAGGACGGGTCGACATAATAGGTAGTAGGAGAGAAGGTCTTTTCTCCGTAACGGATGGTCGTCGGATTTTCGCCCACTCTTGTTGCGCTTTCAACAGAGGCGACTTCCTGTAGGAGTGTAGGTGCCATGGGTATGGGCATGGCGGTACCCTCGTCCTTGCCGCTGACTGGATTGGACGAATCGTACAAGGTGCCTATGCGATTCAGCTTAGTATGGAAATCGTCATAAGATAGCTCATACATTGCCGTCAGGAACAAGATAATGGCCGCAGAAAAGGCTACACCCAATCCAAAGATATGAATCGTAGTGAATACTTTTCGCTTTTGGATATTACGCAGTGCGATTTTGAAATAGTTTTTTATCATATTCTTAGTATTGAGATATGTGTATTGCACCTGTCTGCCGCAGGAAGGTATTGAGAGGATAGGTGTCTTTGCTCTTCATCTTTATTCCTTATTTTTATCTTGTTTTTATTTTCCAATTTTATCGCAATTCGTATATCGCGCGTCGCAATACGAAATTATCATTCATCCCTCAAACTCTTCGTCGGATTGGCCAGTGCCGCCTTGATCGCTTGCGAGCTCACGGTAAACAAGGCGATAAGCAAAGCACCCAATCCCGCCAGGCCAAATACCCACCAGTGCAGTTCCGTGCGGTACTGGTAGCCTTTTAGCCAGTCGCTCATNATCCACCAGGCAATGGGGAAGGCTACGGCGCAGGAAATCAGCACCAGCGCTACAAATTCCCGGTTCAGGAGGCCCACCAAGGAAGAGACCGAGGCTCCCAAAACCTTGCGGATACCCAGCTCCTTGGTGCGCCGTTCGGCAGTGAACGCTGCAAGGCCGAACAAGCCCAAACAAGAGATGATGACGGACAGTACGGCAAATACGCCGGCCAATTTCTGTATGAGCATTTCCGATTTAAATTTGTTGTCGAATAGGTTGTCTAGGAAATTATAATCGAAAGGATATTCGGGCGCTTCGGCCTTAATCACCTTTTCTATTTCTGTCACCGCCTTTGAAAGGTCAATACCTGCCTTCGTACGAATATTGAGCACACCAGAAGTAGACTGCATTGGGTAGAAAAAGACAGGTTCCGCGGGCGTATAGACATTGTTGTAAACGAAATCCTTTACCACACCCACCACCGTGTAAGGTGTCTCGCCCCAACGTACGATTTGGCCAGCTACCTTGCCATCGGGCTTGATGAGCTTGGCAAAAGCCTCATTGATGACTATGCTGCTGCTATCGCCCAGCATATGCTCACGGAAGTTGCGGCCATCTACTAGTTGCATGCCGAGGCTGGGAACAAAACCTGCATCTGTCTGCAGCATGCCAATTAAGGTTTGCTGATTGGGATCTTTGCCATCCCAATCCATTCCCCAAGTATTGGAACCGATGTTCAGCACATACATATTGCTTACACCCACATTTTCCACGTAGCCTGTACCTATCAGTTGCTGCTTGATAGCGTCTAGATGCTGGGACATGTTCCCTCGCATGCCTGTTGTTAACACTTGGCTTCGGTCAAAGCCCATATCCCTTCCTTTCACATGCTTTATTTGTTCAAATATAATTACTGTACATATAATCAGTGTGATGGATGCAGCATATTGCAGTATTACTAGACCTCTGCGAATGAAACCTGCCGCGCCAGCTTTTTGCTTAGCTCCTTTCAGAGTGGTGATTGGATTAAAGGAAGACAGGTAGAAGGCAGGGTAGCTACCAGACAGTAGCCCACACGCCAATATAATGCCCGCGAGGAAGATCAGATGAGTAGGCTTAAAAAGATCTACGATCATTTTCTTTTCCACAAGGTCGTTGAAAGACCCCATGAAAAGATATGTGAGCCCGATAGCCAATAGGGCAGAACAAGTTGCCAAGATGAGCGATTCGCTCAAAAATTGCCCTATTAGGGATAGTTTACTCGCGCCAACGACTTTGCGCATACCTACTTCTTTGGCACGCTTTTCAGAGCGTGCCGTGGCCAAATTCATAAAGTTGATGCAGGCAATTAGAAGTACCACCCAGGCTATCACACTGAAAAGACGAACATACTTAATCCTTCCATCCTGCTCATTGCCATTATTGTCAAAACTGTTATAAAGTCGCCAACGTTCCATTGGATAAAGAAAATTGCGTGCTACAAGATCTTCGTTGCCAGATTTGATTTTGGCAAAATCGTAGAGCTTTTTGTTTACTTCCGTCAGGTTGGCCGTAGGTTCCAGCTCTACAAAGGTCATAAAGCTGTTGCTACCCCATTGTTGGATCCAGTCTTTGTCCCGCTCGTAGTTTTTGAAAGAAATAATCCAATCAAAAAGGTAAGAGCTGTTCTTTTGAAGATCTTTCACCACACCCGTTACGGTATAATCTTCTTTATTGTTAATGCGTATAGTCTTTCCCAGTGCTGCATCATTGCCAAAAATCCGTTTGGCGGTCGATTCCGTAATGACGATATCATTTATATTAGATAGGGCAGAGGCCTTGGTGCCGGCAATGAACTCCAGTGAGAAGATATCCATAAAATCCGGATCTGTATAGTATCCCGTTTGATAGATGCTATTGTCATCTCCTTTTGATAAGAGCAGGCTGGATGGCCAGTTCACTCGCGCGGCATATTTGATGCCAGGTACTTCTTCCTTAATGGCTGGTGCAAATGGCCCCGGCAGACTTTCAAACACATAAGACACACCATCAAAGGTTTGTTTGGATTTGGTGATATAGATATTTTCCTTGTTTGGAAAATGTGCATCATAGCTCATCTCGTCTTCTATCCATAAGAAAATGAGCGAGGCAGCCGTAATGCCCACGGCAAGGCCAAAGATGTTGAGAGAGCTGTAGCCCCTTGTCTTCCAAAGGTTGCGGAGAGCGGTTTTGAAATAGTTTTTTAGCATGGTATTTAAGCTTTCGGCAGTCGGTTCCTATATAGTTTATTATTTATTTTAACCTTTAGTAGTCGACTTTATATTGTTTACATCTGTATTTCGCTTCAGGTAGTCAGAAAGGCAGCTGATAGCCGATTTCTGATAGCCGATGCTGTTCATTATTCATCCCTCAAACTCTTAGTCGGATTGGCCAGTGCCGCCTTGATCGCTTGCGAGCTCACGGTAAATAAGGCGATAAGCAAAGCACCCAATCCCGCCAGGCCAAATACCCACCAGTGCAGTTCCGTGCGGTACTGGTAGCCTTTTAGCCAGTCGCTCATAATCCACCAGGCAATGGGGAAGGCTACGGCGCAGGAAATCAGCACCAGCGCTACAAATTCCCGGTTCAGGAGGCCCACCAAGGAAGAGACCGAGGCTCCCAAAACCTTGCGGATACCCAGCTCCTTGGTGCGCCGTTCAGCGGTGAACGCTGCAAGGCCAAACAAGCCCAAACAAGAAATGATGACGGACAGTACGGCAAATACGCCGGCCAATTTCTGTATGAGCATTTCGGATTTGAACTTGTTGTCGAATAGGTCATCAAGAAAGTTGTATTCAAAAGGATATTCTGGGTTTTGGGCTTTGATGACACCTTCGATTTGCGCCACGGTTTTACCCAGATCAACGCCAGCTCCGGTGCGGATATTCAATAGCCCCGTACTGCCACTAAATGGGAAGAAGAGCAGTGGTTCGGAAGGGGTGTAGACATTGTTGTAAACGAAATCCTTGACAACGCCGATGATGGTTAATGGTGCATCATTTCCATAGCGGACGGTTTGCCCCGCTACCTTGCCATCCGGTTTGATCAGTTTGGCTAAGGCCTCATTGATGATGATGCTCGTGCTGTCGCCCAACTGCTGCGGATGATAGTTCCGACCATCGACCAACTGCAAGCCCATGGTTGGGACAAAATCGGCATCCGTTTGCATAAAGCCTACAAGTGCCGTCATATTCGGGTCTTTCCCTTCCCAATCGGGGGCATTACCGTTACTGTAGATGCTCAGAATATTAAAATTACTTACGCCAACTTGTTCTACGCCGGGGATTTCCGTTAGTTGTCGCTTGAGCAGGTCCAGGTGCTCGGCCATCGTACCCCTTATGGGAGTAGTCAACACTTGGTCGCGGTCGAAGCCCATGTCGCGTCCTTTCACGTACTGGATCTGCTGAAAGATGATAACGGTGCAGACGATTAGCGTAATGGAAGCGGCGTATTGGGCGATGACTAATCCACGGCGAACGAAGCCTGCGGCACCCGCCTTCTGTTTGCCGCCTTTTAGCGTCGTGATGGGGTTAAAGGCGGACAGGTAGAACGCCGGATAGCTTCCTGACAACAAGCCGCAGACCAGAATAATGCCTGCGAGAAATACTAAATGTAATGGATCGAACAGCCCGATGGTCAATTCTTTTTCGACAAGGCCGTTGAACGCGCCAATCGACAGGTAGGTAAATGCGATGGCCAGCAATGCCGACAAGGTGGCGAGGATGAGCGATTCGCCAAGGAACTGGCCGACAAGTGAGGCCTTGGTTGCACCTACGACCTTTCGCATACCGACTTCCTTGGCTCGTTTCTCAGAGCGGGCAGTAGCCAGGTTCATAAAATTGATGCAGGCAATGAGAAGTACCACCCAAGCGATGATACTGAATAGCCGGACATATTTGATGCGTCCTTCTTGTTCTAATGCATCCCTAGAGAAGCTATTGTACAGTCGCCAGCGCTCCATGGGATATAAAAAATTCCGGTAGAAGTCGACTCCTCCCTCTGTTTTTACCACGGCAAAATCAAATAATTTTTTATTGACGGCTTGCAAATCGGCATCTGGTTGTAGTTGGATATAGGTGTACACGCCATTGCTGCGCCATTGTTGCAGCCATTGGTTGTCTTTTTCATAGTTTTTGAATGGGATGAGCCAGTCGAATCGGATTGAGCTGTTGTTGGGCATATCTTCCACAACGCCCGTTATCGTGTAGCTTTCTCCATTATCTACTTTCAGGTTTTTGCCTATTGCGGGCTCGTTGCCGAATACCCGGCTAGCCATACTTTGGGTGATGACCAAAGAGTTGATACCTGCCATGGCATTACGGATGTTACCCGCAACGAAGTTGAGCGAAAAGATATCGATAAAACTGGGATCTATGTACAAACCAGATTGATAGATGCTGTTATCGCCCAACGAAAACAATTTTTTTTGGGAATCGGTTGTTCGGGTAGCGGCCTTTATATCTGGAATTTCTTCCAATACGGTTGGAGCAAATATTCCAGGGGTAGCTTCCATGACGTAAGTGACGCCATCGTAGGTCTGCTGCGATTTAACGGAATAAATATCAGCCTTATTTAAGAAGTGTTGGTCATAGCTCATCTCGTCTTCTATCCATAAGAAAATGAGCGAGGCAGCCGTAATGCCCACGGCAAGGCCAAAGATGTTGAGAGAGCTGTAGCCCCTTGTCTTCCAAAGGTTGCGGAGAGCGGTTTTGAGGTAGTTCTTGATCATGGTATTCGTGTTGAAGTTGATTTATCGGGTATAGACAGCATATTTTGCTGGCTTTGCGTCGCCCAGAGGTGTCATGCCCTTAATTTGTTTTCTTTTGATCTGCTCATTTAGTTCATGGGCTTTTATCGTCACGCCATCGTCAATGGAAACGAGGTCGTCTGGTGCATCGACCTTTACCCAGGAGCTGCTGCTCACCAGGTAGTATGCTGTGTCGACTTGAATGAAGGCCTTTTCGTTGCCAGCCTTGGCCTCCGCCAATTTTTCACGGAACGCCACATCCTTTCTTACCTTCTGATCAAAGGTTTGGATAGCCTTATCATAACTCAGGTCGTGATAGGTATAGGGGATAAGGGACGAAAAAGCTTTGGTCTTGCTGTCGGATTGCTGTAGGGCAAAGTGGAAAATAGCACCCAAGAACGGTGCATTTGCCCAGTTTTCTTTCTGTAGCATGGATTTAAAACCTTCCTTGACGATTTTAAGTTCAAAGCGGATAGCCTCATTTTTGGTCGACCCGACTTGGATATGGTAATATCCATTGTCATCCGTGTGCCCGAGAAGTTTACCATTCGAGTCATAAATAAATGCTCCAACAATGGGCTTAAGTTGTTCGGCATCGACTACCAGCCCAGCTAGATAAGCTGTGCCAAGGCTATCTATGTTTGCCTTTCCATAAACCAGTGAACCAGAGACCATGCAACTGATCAGCAATAAGACAAGTTTTTGTGGTAAAAGCTGTAAGATGGAACTGACGCTGTGCATAAGCCGACCAATTATGTTGATTCAAACGAGATTTGCGGTAGCTAAAGCTGATATTGTTCCAATTTCACAAACTATTTATTTTTAATGAATTACGTTTGGGTGTTTTCATTCGGATGTCCGATATCGGACAATTTATGTTCGGTATCGGACAGCAAATACCTGTTGTAGGTGTTTGCGTTTATGGTTTAATTTATTTGTTTTTGAACAATGTTTTAGAGCCTGTTTAAATTTTAGCAAAGACAAATTCAAAATCAGTATAACAAAAATTTCGTTAAAATTTTAAACAAGCTCTTAGGCAATTAGCCTTTAAATCTCCCTTATCTCTTTGAATTCTCTCATATTTTTCGTACATAGGAAATAGGAGTTATAGCAACCTTATAGTAAGTATATAGCAAGCATATAGCAACTATTTGCTATACTCAGGCAAAGTCCACATAACACCCAAAACGTGCAACCCACCGAAATGCTCAAAGAAGCTATTATCATGCAATAGATTGATTTACATATAATTTAATTATGACGCCGACCGCTTATAGCCATTTACTCCGTCCTGATCGCCTTGATCGGATTTTCCTGCGCGGCTTTCAGCGATTTACCGCAGACCGTGATGGCCGCGATGGCAAAGGCAGTAAGGCCTGCTATGCCAAATACCCACCATTCTATACTGGTACGATATGCATAGTTGTCCAGCCACTTGTTCATCATCCACCAACCGAGCGGGAAAGCAACCACGAAGGAGATTCCTACTAGCTTAAGGAAATCCTTTGAAATCAGCAATATGATGTTGCCCACGCTGGCACCCAATGTCTTGCGTATGCCGATTTCCTTGAACTTGGTCTCGGCGGTGAACGTGACCAGACCAAACAGACCAAGGCAGGAGAGCAGGATGGCCACACCTGCGAAAATATTAAACAATTTGCCCGAGCGGATGTCGCTCTTGTACATATTGTCGAACGACTCGTCCATGAAATTGTAATTGAATTCATAGTCGGCATTGTACTGCTTCCAAATTTTCTCTACCGCTGCGAGGGCTATTTTGGCATCTTTTCCCGTGGTTTTTACGTACATGGTGTTCCAACCCCAGCTGGGATCCATAAATAGGATGCAGGGCTCAATAGCCGTTTTCATGTCCTTGAAATGAAAATCCTTCACTATTCCGGCGATAATGCCCGGATTGTCATGAAACGTGACGGGCTTACCTACGGGATCTTCCAGCCCCATGACCTTGATAGCCGTTTCGTTTAGGAGATAATAGCTGCTGTCTGCCGCGGTTCCGGTGAAGCCCTTGCCCGCTATCAATTGCATATCCATCACCTCTGGGAACGTACGGTCTACCGACAGTTGATTGATCATGAAGTTGCTCATATCGGCTGGCTTGCCTTCCCATTCCAAATCGCCGGTTGAACTTTGCACGTTTAATATGCGTTGGCTGGAGGTGGTTACGCCCAGTATGCCGGGTTGTTGCTCCAATTGTCGGCTGATATTTTCGTAATTTTTCCTGAAATTGTAGCTGTTAAATGTGAAGGTATTATCTTTAGAATAGCCCAAGTCCATGCTCCTGATGTATTCCAGTTGCCTACTAATGATTATCGTAGATACAATCAATACGACCGAACAGGTGAATTGAATGATCACAAGCGCTTTACGGAATCCGCTGTTCTTTCCTAGTCCCGGTATAATGCCCTTGAGCGCCAATGCCGGATTGAAGGAGGAGAGCATCAAGGCAGGGTATACGCCAGCCAAAGCCAACACGGCTAGTAAGGCCAAGCCAAAGATGGCCCATACCTTGCCATCAAATAAGCTGAATACCATTTCTTTTCCGGACAGGCTATTGTACAGCGGCATTAAGGCAAACAGCAGTCCGATGGCGATCAGCATGGAGATAATAAATACCACAAAAGACTCGGAGATAAACTGCCAGAAAAGGTGACCTTTATTGGCACCTACCACCTTGCGCACGCTTACTTCCTTGCTTCTGCGGGTAGAGCGCGCGGTGACCAGATTGACATAATTGATACAGGCAATAAGCAAGATGACCACGGCCACGAGGGCGAAAATCTTGACTTGTTTCATGCCCTGCTCATCACCATCTGCCGAATACAGGTGGTATTTGGTGAGCGGCTGCATGAGGTAATTGAGATCCTTCCAGAAATCGGCCTGTTGGTTTTTCCGGTGAATGTCGGCCAATTGCCTGCCCACTGCGGCTGCATCGGCGCCAGGCTTGAGCAAGAAGAAGGTCTGATAGTTGAGATTGCCCCAATCGGCATTCAGTGGATTATTCGGCCTGTTTTCTGCCAATATATCAAAAGGTAAGATTAAAGGGAATTGCCAATCGGAGTTTTTGGGCATATCTTCCATCACACCGGTCACTTTATAACTATTGCCATCTTTCACTTGTAATACCTTGCCTATGGCGGGTTCCTTGCCGAAGTATTTTTCTGCCGTGGTCTTGTCCAACACAATAGATCGGTTATCCGGGAATGGTTTAGCGGGATCGCCTTCCAGCAGCTTGAAGTCGAAGATTTGAAAAAAATTGCCGTCTACATAGACTCGGCTTTCGTTGAATTTTTTGTCCCCATATTCCAGCAATATATCACCGTTGAAAGTTGATGTACGACAAGCATCCTCTATGGCGGGGATTTCCGCTTTGCCAAAAATGGCCAATGGCGCGTTGGTCACTGGCCAGATTTGATCTTTACTTTTACCAATAGCCGCCGCCGCTATGTAGATACGGTCTGCCTTGCTGTGCATACGGTCGTAGCTCAACTCATCCCATACCCAAAGCAGCAATAGGACGGAAGCTGTGAGGCTAACGGCCAATCCGGTAATATTGATAGCGGAATAGGTCCTGTTCTTAAACAAGGTGCGGAATGCGATCTTGAAGTAGTTCTTTATCATTTTTTTAGTATTGAGATATGCGTATTGAGATATGAGATGTCAGACATCAGAAAATCTCGTTGAGTTTGAAGTGGTAAGTATCCTGCCTACCGCAGGCAGGTAAGTTCTAAATTTTCTGGTGGCTACGCCACTTGTTGACTTAAAGCTTTCGACTTAACAATTTCAACTTACAACTTCTCCTATCCGTCCCGCCGAGTTTGGATTATGATATGCCGATTTCATTCCAAAATAGCAATTCATTGATAAATAAGATTTTATAAGTTTTTGCTTTCGTGTAAGTGTCCGAAAACGAACACTTCATGTTCACTTTTGGACAATTTAATCTAGGTAGGTCTAAAAGATGTGTATTCCTCTCTACAAAAGGATGTCAATATATACGGTGCAGCTTGCCTTCGCTCGGTTTTTCGAGTTTTTCAGGTGGATCGAGAATCCAATCCTGATGGGAAAAATAGCCCCATTTCACATGGGCAAGGTCAGTCTCTGAATTGATAAAGTCATAATAAGCACTTCCGTTTATCGATACCTTGGCGTGTACGTAAATGGCAATATCCTTTCCATTCTCCCGATATTGTTTCTTTAGGTGCTGTGCAAATTGCCAGATCATGTCCGGAGCCGCACCCATGCCATGCCGTTGATCCCTCGTCAGGTATTTGTTCAAATCTACCAATTCCTTTTTACCTGTGTGTTTATCGGTTATCCAGAACTGGACAGTGGCCGATTTCGTTCTCAACATCATCCTCCATGCCAGTCTATGACCTTCCTCTGTCCATAGCACATCGCCCGGTATAAACCAATGGCGTAGCGGCAGGTAAACCTGCCACAAAATGTAGATCGATAGTGCCAAGGTAATAGCCTTTTGTCGCCGCGATGGGGATGTATCCGGCTTTTGGTTGATGGTTTTGAACGGGATTTTTCGCGGAAGAAACAGCTTTCTGATACTTTCGGGAGGAAAGCAGAAGATGGAAAGGGCCAATGCGAAGTAGGGAAAGATCCCAATTTGCAAGGTAATGGAGTTGAACAGGTGAAAGATCAATGCGGCCACAAATGCGACTACGCGCGTTCGCCTCCAGAGTAGTAGCGGGATAATCAGGAAGTCGAAACCGATTCCGATCCAGGATACGATCAAGGCAAAGTGCTCGTTTTCCAACAAGGAAGCCATCTTTTGCCAGTCGAGTTGCTGCCTGAACCAGTGAGCCGACTGCCCAAAACGAAGGTGTAGGTACTGTCCGGTGTACCAACCCGGATAGATCTTTGCAATGGCGGCGAAAACATAGAGGATGAGTAGTTGTGCAATGAACAACAGCCGATTCCAATGACAGGTGTACGGTGATTTCATGTGCGGATGACGGCCTACATCAAGCGATAGGTAGCGGTGAGCAGGTATAAAAACCATGATCCAGCATACGAGCATGAGGAGATAGTAATGGTTGTTATAATGTGTTTTTTGCATCAAATAGGCTATAGACCAGCCTATGGCAAATAGCAGCATAGATGCTCTGTAAAACAGGCCTAAGGCAATCAGCAGGCCCAATATGCCCAAAACGACAAAATAATAATACATGGTTTGTCCCAATAGGAATTGGGTCCATTCAAAGCCAAAAAAGGTAAAGGTAAAAGCTGGGTCCACAAATACTTTCTTGACCCAACCGGTCAGTATGGCTCCCCAGCATTCAGCCATGATCAAAATCCCTAGAAAGATCCTGAAAACGATGATCTGCGCATTGTCGATTTTTTGGAAAAGGAACCTGGCCAACATAAGCATGCTTGTGTGGCAACAAATCTATGAATAAATGTGGTTATACCAGGTTCACCGGGGCATTTCGAAGAGCTAATTTATTGGTTCTATGATGGATGGTGTGGGCAACGGTATGTTACATTTGCTTGGCAAAAGCGATACAATCGTCATTTGCACTACCTTGCTTTAGCACTGCCATGGTGGATCGCTATCCCCCTCTGGAGGGGGTAGGGGGAGGTGAGACTGATAAATACATTCACGCAATTCTTCCCCCTTTCCTCCGCACTGGCTGGGCATACGATCATCTATCCGTACAAAACATCATAGAACTTAATCTATGCTTCAATATCGAGGACAACCAGTACATTTTCCTTTACTTTCTCTATGAGATGGGCGGGTAATTTTCCTATTTTCTTAATTAATCTTTTGTTATCTATTGCCCTGATTTGATCAATCATAATATCGCAATGCTCCAATAGATATCCAGTACCCTTTTTAACATGTACCCTTAAAATAGCTGCATCTTTTTGAACATTTGTCGTTATTGGGCAAATGATTGTTGATGGATGGGGAATTTGATTTAGGAGATTAGTTTGGATGACTAAAACTGGCCTTGTTTTTTAAGTTTCCGTGCCAATTTGAGGATTTAGATCCGCAACCCAGATTTCGAATTGATTAATCTCCATAATCTATATTCTCAAAATCCTTAAGCACGTTCATGGAATCTATTTTCACTAGATGGGATTCGCTTTTGAGCTGCTTCTCCAGCATTCTCCGTTTTTGAATCTTATTGTAGTATTCCAGTGCTTCGTTGATATAACGATTTCTGGGAATACACATATCCGCAAGAATCTTTTCGGTCTCTCCAAAAATGGAATCATCTATTTTAAGGGATACGGTTTTCATAGCTTTATTAGATATCCTATAAATATATACTTTGTTGATATGAAATGCAATTATGTTTTTACAAATACTAGTGTGTCATTATTTAGTTGTGCATTGTTGTTGTCAGTTCCTCTCGTAGCTCACAATCCGTCAGTAGTCGGACGAGGCACATAACTGGCAACTAAATGGCCCCAATACTTTCCGTATCCCTATTTTCTTACTACGCTTCACGGTATTGAACGGAACTGATATCGTGCGCTCCATATTTAGTTCTCACTTATTACTTTATTTACAAAGTCAACCCATTTATATGGAGGAATACTTTTGTCTATATAGTAATCAGGTTGAATTCCTTTTCCATCAATAGCCATATCTGGTATTCTATGACTTTTTGAAACGCAATACCATAGTTCAAACTCACCACAAGGAGATTGAGCGCCAGTCATATTGGAAATATCCAAAGCGCCAAAAGTTGTGGTCCCAAATAATTTTACCTTTTTACTCTGTTTAGCGGCTAAAAGAAATTGTTCGGTTGTACTGGCATTGACTTCATTTATAATAATGGCAATATTCTTAGGCTGCGGGTATATAGTGTCGAGTTTCTGTATGGAAATAATATCGTCGTTAAGTTGAACGAATTTACCGAGATTCTTGTCCAACTTTTCGTAGGCATCCTTAAACCATTTTCTATCCGACTCGTTAAAATTATCGTCTTGCGAATAATTCAGCATAGCCTGGTTGTTTTGCTTAGTAGAGAGTAATTTGACACCAACAGTTCTAATTGGATTGGTATAGAGATAGGGTATAAGGCTTCGAAAGGAACCATCGGCACCCCCTCCATTGCCGCGCAAGTCAATTACAAGATTTAAGGTGCCAAGAATTGTGCGATGATTGGCGTTCATCACACTGTCGATTGTTTTTTTTGTGAAATGTTAAAATTCGGAATTCTCAGATAACTGGTTTTATCCGATATCTTTTTAAAATACGGTTGTGTGCTATTTATGAACTCAAGATAGTCTTTTACCTTTTGTGCGTCTTCATAAACAGGGTTTTCTCTTTTCAACAAAAATGTGTTCCCTATTCTGATATGGTTTTTGCCTATTAGCTCTACATTTTGGCCTTCTATCTTAGAGAAATTTCTCATCCACATTTCGCCTGTATAGGTGTGGGTATTGCTGTCAGGATATAGTTTTAGTTTAATTTGATGCTTTTTCCATTGGGTTCCAGGTGCGTCGACGATGAACCCCGTATAGTCATTTTCGGTTTTGATAATACCTATGGTATAAGGTCCAGAGACCCATACACCTTCAGGTGTCATGCCTTTTAACGAGCTTACATAATCTTCAAATGCTTTATCGTCAACTTTTAAGCTCTTCTGATTCGAAGCTAAGTTGATTTCTGCGGCTATGGGTTGTGGTGTACTTTGTTGCTTCAATGCGATCCCAAAATGCCCTTTACGGAAAAATCTCAACCAGTCATATAAAATACGCGTACATTCTTGCAGTGTCTTAGCGGCCTGAACCCTTATTAATATCGCTGTGTTATGAGTTTCATAAGCATCTCTTCCTTTTTGGTCTATCACATATTGAAAACCAGCATCATTTTCTTCAAAAGTTTGTTTCACCCATTTAAAATTGCTTTCGCAGTTACAGTTTTGCCCAAAACTGAATGTCGAAATTAAAATGGCTATTAAAATTGAAATAGTGATTTTGGTCATAGTTTGATTTTTATGAATCATATTTGTTTTTAGCTGTTGCTCGGTAAAATTGTTATTCCAATACTGATTTTCTCGTTTCCTTACACGGCAGTCTAAAAGACGAAATATAACCTTTTATATACTTGACTTGAACATCAGCCGACAACTAATTTCGGATTCCTAATAGCCGATTTCGTTCCAAAAAAATAATATGCTGTTTTTTAATGGGTTGTGCAATTTGACCTAAGCTGCTATGTTCGTTTTCGGACACTCATTGTTCATATGTGGACAAATGGTTTAATGCATGTTTTGTGATGGCAGTTGTCCAAAATATAGATTTGGCACATATAGCTTAACGTGAGATTTTTGGCCAATGAGAACTTTCCATTTCCCAGTATTAAACTTTTAAGGGAGTAAGGATGGGATGTAAGAAGCATTGCAGAGGTAAAATACATTTACCGTCGTTGAAATCAACAATTTCCAGCAACGTAAATATAAAAAGGATTATTTACCTCCTAAAACTTAGTAAACTATCAATATCCTCCAAATAGATTTCCCAGGGCATTTCTACATAAGGATCGCTTATATGGTTGCCTTCATCTGTAAACAATTGATGAGCCCTCCGGAGAGCGGCCTGTGCCTTGGATCCTTGTCCCATTCGTTGCCACGTCAATCCTTTATAGTAGTGTACATCCGCCAACTTGTCATACAGGCGAATTTGTTCGTCAAAATCTTGCATAGCCCCATCATAGTTTTTTAGCTCTAATTTCAATATACCCCGATAGAGGTAATCATATTGGCCTATCCATTCTTCCCCTTTTGCCAATGCCGATTCAATACTTTTATTGAAGTATTCCAAGGCAGCTAGCGAATCACCCAGCCCCAGTTTGGCAAAAGCCATCCAGGTATAGAGATTGTACTCACCTGCTATCTTGAGATCGCTTTCAATCAATTGATCATATCGCAAGAGATCGTCCAATCCGCCCTCATAATCGTGCAGGAATTTTATCTTGCACCATCCGCGAACGTTCAAATAATGCGCTGGTTCCAGCTCAACGGCTCTATCCATGTAGTGTGACCAAGTGGCGTAATCACCCCGTTTTAGATAGGGCACGCTGATTTCTCTCCAAGCCTTGGCAAGACTAGGGCATAGCTTGATGGCACTATCGAGATAAATTTGGGAACGGTGGCTGCCTTGCCTCCCGTGCCGCTCATACAATTCTTCTGCCAGTTCACAATCTGTGATTGGATCGGCCTTTTTGGGACCATTACACGCTGCTATAACCAAGCAGAGACTAAGGCAAAATATCCACGGGTATCCCATTTCTTATTTTAAAGGTCAAGTATTGAAAATAGGCATAGGGTTGATTGTCTATAGTTGCAGGCAACCAATCGTCCAATTTCTTGGTGAACGACAATATGGAGTCCACGAGGCTGGGATGAAAATGGCTATTATGGTAGTTTTCATCTACCTGCAAGACCCTAAAACGGTCTGTCTTGCCTTCACAGTTCACAACGAAACGAATGGTGATGTAGCCTGATAATGGCTTGACGTCACTTTTGGGAAATTTGAGCTGCTTCAACAAACTCAACAACTTCTTTCTACCGCCGCGATAACCACCGGAAACGCCATAGTATTCGGGAATTTCCTTTGCTCCACACAAGTTAAATGTACTATCGTCCAATGCAGCGTCATAAGGGATATAGCCTACCTTGCCACCGTTTTGCGGCCTTAGCGAACTCATTTCCTGGGAAAGCCCTTTAATCGGAACAAATAGTAATATGAAAAGAAGGATACGCATTGTATAGTTGTGAGTTGCCAGTTTCCAGTTGTGAGCTGTGTGTGTAATATATCAATTTGCAATCTCTCGATTAAGCTATCAGTAGTCAGTTTTCGGCCATCAGCGGTCAGCGATCAGAAAGTCAGCCGATAGCCGATTTCTGATAGCTGACAGCCATTCCTATTCATCTCTCAAAGACTCCACCGGATTGGCCAAAGCGGCTTTGATGGCCTGAAAGCTGACCGTTGCAAAAGCAATGGCCAATACGGCCGCGGCCGTTAAGGCAAACATCCACCAGCTGATGGCAATGCGATAGGGAAATTCTTCCAACCAAAGGGAAGCTCCCCAGTAACCAAGTGGCAGTGCTAGCACAACAGCTATTCCCACCAAAATCAGGAAACGAAGGGAAAGAAGCGCTACCAATTGCCGCACGGACGCGCCAAGCACCTTGCGGACACCGATTTCCTTCGTGCGCAGTCGGGCCAATTGGGCCGTCAGTCCGAAGGTACCCGCACAGGCCACAAAAATAGCAATGGCACCAGCCGTGGCAATGAGAGTCATCACCACATCTTCCCGCTCGTACTGCTTGTCGAATACTTCATTGCTGTACGAATAGGCAAAGGTACCCGTGGCGGGTATTTGGGCAAATGCATTCCTTAGGTATTGTACAACAGGTTGTGCCTTGGTAGGATCAATGCGTATGCTGAGGAATTGATGACCACTTTGCATGGATACCGCTCCTGTATTATTGCCGAAATGAGCCAAGGGTTCTATGCCGCTGTTGAGCGCCCTATAGTTGAAATCGGCCGTTACGCCAATCACGGTATAGGCTTCACCTGTTTCTCCCTTGCCGTAGATAGATTCGCCTATTGCCTCTTCTGGCTGCCAGCCGAAGGCCAATGCTGCCCGTCGGTTGAGTATCACCGCATTGGTCTTTGCCAGTGCCTTGGGGTCATGAAAATTGGTGCCAGCTAAAAAATCAATGCCATATGTGGGAAAGTAAGCGCTGTCCAGATCATAGCTTACCCTGCAGTAAACTTCCGATGCATCGGCTTGGTCTTTTCTTGCGGTATAGGTATTGAACCAGTTACGATATTGACCGGGAATGTTTTGGCTAGTCGTATAATGTTGGATGTTCTGGAAATCAGCAAGCTGGCGAATGGCCTGATCGAGGGATTGGTATGCTTTTTCCCTATCTTTGAACCCGAGGTATGTGTCTACGACCATCACCTGATCCTTATCAAATCCCAGGTTGGCATTTTTCATATAACGCATTTGTTGCTGAACCGTCACCGTAAGGAACACAAATACAACTGCCAAAGCAAATTGGAGTACAATTAAGCCCTGTTGCAAAGGGTTTCTTTTGGGGAGGTTAGAGGCCTTTCCTTTCAAGGCCAGGGCGACGGGCGTGCGTAGCAGGCGTTTGGCCGGAATCCAAGCGGAAATGAAAGCCAATAGGATAAAGAGCAGGCAGACCTGTAGTACCACGGGATAGTCCATATGCCAGATGAAATCGACCGAGAACTCGGTGAGCAATTCTCTGTTGAAGTAGCGGATTAATGGGGCGATCAATGAAAGGCTGATGGCGAGGGCCATGGAAACCAGCAAAAAGGTTTCCGTGAGAAACAGAGCCATGATCTGCCGCTTGAACGATCCCAATACGTTCCGAACGCCCACTTCCCGAATGCGGTAGAAGGCCGCGGCAGAGCTAAGGTTAATGAGGTTGACGCTGGCAATCAATACCAGGAAAATGACTATCAGGCGTAAACCGCCGATATAGTAGTTGATTTGTGGTTCATAGCGGGGCGTGATGTCCCTGTACAGAAGAATCCCCAATTGTGGTTCCAAATCCTTTCGCGGAAAGTAATGGCCAGCCGCCTGGTTTAGCTTTCTTTCAAAAGCTTCCCTGTTGACACCCTCTTTCAACAAGACATAAGAAGTGACGAATCTATTTTCCCATCCGTCCGCCATTTGTCTGAAATAAGGTGTTTGCATGTAGAGCCATTGCACGGGCATCAAAGCGCTGAATTGCAGGGAAGATGCACCGGGAAGCTTCTTGAGCACACCCGTGACCGTGAGCCGGAGCGAATCGTTCCATTGGATTTCCCTACCCACTGGATTGAGCTTGCCGAATATGCGCTGGGCCAATTCATCTGAGAGGACAATGCTATTAACGTCGTTCAGGGCAGTTTGTTCATTGCCATACAGCAAGGGGAAGGTGAACATCTCCAGAAAGTCGGGATCCACAAAGTCTGGGGTGATAGACCAATCTCCTCCGCCATACTTCAATATATAGGTGTCCCAAGTGAGAGTTCTGGTTGATTTTTCCACTTCTGGAAAATCTGTCTGCAATAGTTTGGCAATAGGAAAAACAGTTCCGGGAGACAGCGCATTGTCTTTGTTTCCTTCCTCTAAAGCATATAAGCGATCGCCCTTTTCGTGGAAATCGTCAAAAGTGACCAGTTTGTTTACCAATAGCAGGATTCCAATGACGCTTGTGAGGCACAGCACCAGCGAAAGCACGTTGATGGCTGTAAAGAGCCGATGCTTCCAAAGGTTCCGAATGGCAATTTTGAAGTAGTTCTTTATCATAGTATTTAGATTTGAGACATTAGATATGAGATTTGAGACTCGTTTCTACGTATATCGGCCTTTTTATAGCTCATAACTCGTAACACACAGCGGGCAGCTTATACTGCTTTGGTCTTTAATTTCCTGCCGCCTTTTTTATTCCATAAATGCAATTTATTGATTTATAATTTGTTATGTATTTTTTATTTATTTGATAATGTACGTTTTCGGACACTGCTTGTTCATTTATGGACAGTGGAGCATGGCAGCTATCGTCTTCTAATCTTCTCAGGGGACGCAAACGAATATCTTTTTTGCTTGACTGTCAAACACAAAAGCTATAAATTTGAAATATACATAATGGCAAGAATAGCTGTTCTTTAACGAATAAGAATCTAATTTCATGGTTTATTTTTTAAAACAAGTATATGATGAAAAGGAGTTTCTATTTATTCACCCTGTTTTTGCTGCCGTTATTGGCAGCTTCCAGATCTTCTAAATTTGAATCGCTCGTAGGTAGCTGGGTAAAAGTGTCTGGTGATTCCAAAGTACAACGCGTGGTGTTTTATCCCAACCAACGCATCCAGTTCATCTCTGCCAATGGCAGTATTTTTCAGCGTCTTATCATGGACGAAGGAAAGGGCAAGGTAGTAGATTCCCTTCTGCAGGGACGTATGGAATACCTAGACATCGTAGGTCGTGTGGTAGAGAGCACACCTGTGAAGATAACCATCATGCACAAGAACTATATCAAGCTCCATTACAACAACAGAGAAGTGACATTGTTAAAAATGTCTCCAAAAACTGAAGATATAAACAGCAGAAAGTTTAGATAAGGAGAGGGGCATTATCTTTTCTTTATCAATTTGTCTTGCACTTTATCGTCAGACTTGAAGCTGTTGAACCTGGGTTTCACGATTTTTATGCTGTTTTTGGAAAGCATGATGCTGGCATTCAGTTCGAAGCCCAGTAGTAGGATAAGCGAGTTGATATAGAGCCACACCATGATGACGATGAGCGTGCCTATGGAGCCATAGAGCTTGTTGTAGGTGTTGAAATTGTTGATGTAATAGGCAAAGCCCCAAAAGGTCAGCGCGGCCAAAATAGTGGCAAGGGTGGCTCCGGGGCTGAAAAAACGCCACGCCATGGGTTTGGACGGGCCGAAACGATAGAGCATGTTCAAGGTAAAGAAATAAATGGCCAGCAGGATGATCCATCTGGTGAGGCCAATGAGCCAGGTCCAAATACTATTGTTGATCTCGATATTCGTTTCCAGGTAATGGATAATATAATTGGCAGAAGTAATGATACCCATTCCTATTGCCAGTGCCATTACCATCATAAAGCTTAGCGCGATGGATACCAGCCGCTGTTTGATGAAACTTCTACTTTCCGTAATGAGCGACGACTTATTGAAGGCTACCATCAGACTGTGTATGCCATTGGTGGAAAAGATGAGGGCCATGAGAAAACCGACGGAGAGCAATCGGCTGTTTTGGTTTTTCACAATGTCTTCGAGTGTCGACTGGATGGCGAGGTAGGCATTGTGCGGCAATATCATGCTCATGAATTCCAGCAATTGCTCCTGAAAGTTGTCAATAGGTATATAAGGGATGAGCGTGAAGAGAAAGATGATGCCGGGAAAAATGGCCAACATGAATGAATAGGCTAGGGAAGAGGCTTTATTTAGGAGAGACTCCCTCGCTATTTCCTGGAAGAAGAACAAGGCCACGGTGTACAAGGGCAGTTTCCCGAAACCGGGCAGCACAACGATCTTCGTCCACTCAATGAAATATTGATAGGGCTTAAAATCCTCCAGTTTTTTTCTTAGCCAATTCATGTATTATCTTCAAAATAGGGTTTCAGCATGCTGGCAAAATCCGCGGGACAAAGACAGGGTTTGTTCTTCATCATATCCACAAATACCAAGGTGGTTTCACCCGTATTGATCAATTCATCCTTGGGATTGTATACCTCGTATTCAAACCGCATCCTCACCTTGGGCATTTCCTTCAGGATGACGCGCACACGCAAGAGCTCATCGTAATGGGCCGGCTTGATATACTTGCAGTGCAGTTCAATGACCGGAAGCATCACCTTATTTTGCTCCATAGCACTATAAGAGGTGCCCAAGCTCCGCATCATTTCCGTACGGGCTACCTCATAGTACTCGGCATAGTTACCATAGTACATATAGCCCATTTGGTCGGTTTCTCCGTATCGTACCCTGATGGAAGTCTCAAATACAAACATGACGTTATTTCTTTATATTTCTTTCGTTAAGTGCCTGCTGGAATTTCCGGGCATTTACAAGATGCTCGCTCACGGTCTGTGCAAAATTGTGATAGCCAGAAAAATCATCTTTGGCGCACATATACAAATAATTGTGTTTCTTGTAGTTCAGTACGCCGTCTATGGCAGCTATACTGGGCATATTGATGGGCCCTGGTGGAAGACCTTTGTAAAGGTAGGTATTATAAGGCGAATCCGTGGACAAATGCTTGTTCAATACCCGGCGAATGGTGAAATCATTGGTGGCAAAAATCACCGTAGGATCTGCCTGCAGCAGCATGCCTTTTCGTAAACGGTTGAGATATAGTCCTGCTATGGCAGGCATTTCGTCATTGTGCAAGGCCTCTCCACGTACTATAGATGCCAATATGCTTACCTGTATGGGCGTAAGGTTCAGGTCGCTTGCCTTTGCCCTTCTTTCTTCTGTCCAAAATTTTTCATATTCGCTGTGCATACGCTCAAAAAAATCGGGAGCGGAAGTATTCCAATACAGCTCATAGGTATTGGGAATGAACATGCTGTAAAAGTTGTCCGTATTGAATCCATATTTATGGGCGAGCGTTTCATCGTAGAAAAGCTGCATGACGATAGCCGAATCTGGCTCTAGCTGTGAGGCCACCAATGCCGCAAAATCACTTTTGAGCCTCACGTTCTGAAAACGTAGCTTCACAGGCTCTTGGAGACCACCGCCCAGCATATTGATCAAAGCCCTATTGTTCATACCTGGTGTGAGCCTGTATTTTCCCGCCTTTACACGGCTGGGATATTCCATTTTTGTAGCTGCCCAGCGGAAGGTGGCTGTGTCTTTTACGATGTTATTTATAGCCAAATTGTGAATGACACTGTCTATGGTAGACCCGGTAGGTACATATAGGTATTGCTCGCTGTCGGTTACGTTTGGAGCAAAATACCGCTCATAGTAGCGATAGGCAATAATTCCCCCAGCCACCAGAACGGCCAGTAGGAAGGCCAATAGTACTTTTTTTCCTTTACTTTTTTTCTTATTTGTTTCCATTAAACGTTTTTTCAATGATTTACTCCCGTAGATGGGGTTCCAGCATATGCTCCACAACAACTAATAGCTAATAGCTAACAGCGAATCAGTTGCTCAATTCGAGATTGATGCCTGTGCCAATGCTAACTTTCTTTTGCCCCGTGGAATCTGCAGCAGGAGTTTGCCGGATAATCCTAGCAGCGCTCGAGTCCGTCACAGACCCCACATAGGTCACATTGCCAAGCGACAAGGATGCCCCTTGAAGTGTGAATCGAGCCTCATCCAGCGTGAACCCCCTGAGATCCGGAACTTCTACCTCACTATCCCCACGCCCATCGCCCAGTATCAGATCTATCTTCGAGCCCTTGGGGATAAGTTGGCCCACCTGTATATCTTGCCCACCATAATTTACCTCCAGCACACGGTCACGTGCGATGTCGGGTATATAGGTGGTATCGCCCAGTTTCAGTCCGTAGTTGTTCAAGGTAGCTAAGGCTTCTACAAGGGCCATGTCCACCAAATCTGGAAACTGCACTTCAGGCGCACTTTTGGTAATGATGGTCAAGTACAGGGTCCTATTGTTTTTTACCTTGGTGCCCATATCCGGATCTTGCTCAATAACCAATCCGGGAGGACTGTCCGCTTGGTACACTGAATCTATTTGATAACGGAACCCTTGGGCCTCCAGCGCTCTTATGGCCTCTTCTATCTCCATTCCCTTCAGATTGGGAACCGCAATCGACTCCCCATGGCGGGTATAGAAACGTAAAACAAAAAATGTCAGGAGCAGGAGCACGAAACCCGTAACGAGCGCAATAATAAGGTTATTTCTGAACGTGATCGTTTTGAGATATTGCAATAATTTATTCATCTAATATAGCTATGAATATTTTTTTAAACACAAAAAACTGAATACCAGCTTCTTGCTTCTTTTACTATTTCAAATTCACTAGGCAACGAATTTAGGGATAAAAACGAAGAGTATCATTGAATTTTTGCTTTTAGTTGTTAAATCAACAGTATTTGGCTGGAATTCCCGATAAATTAACCTAGCAACAATATAAACAAAAATACGTAATATAGCGTCATGGAAAAATGCTACAACCTTGCACTGGCTATTTTCTTATGGCTAGTCTCCTTTGCCTGTTTTGCCCAAACGGATACCGCTCAGCAAGTAATTCCCAACAGGCTTAATGGTACCGATCAGTTGACCAAACCCTATGTGATATTGATTTCCGTGGATGGCTTTCGCTATGACTACATGGAGAAATATGAGGCAAGGCACTTGCAGCAACTAGCCAGTAAGGGCGTAGAAGCAGATGCGCTGCTGCCTTCCTTTCCCTCTGTTACTTTTCCTAACCATTATAGCATCGTCACAGGCATGTATCCGGCACACCACGGCCTTATTGGAAATACCATCTATGACCCTGCGAAGAAGAGCAGGTATAACATGAGCAATGCCAAAGCGGTGAAAGACCCCTCGTGGTACGGCGGTATACCCATTTGGACGCTGGCAGAGCAACAGCACCTCTTGAGTGCGTCCTTTTACTGGCCAGGATCGGAGGCTCCCATAGCAGGCTTATTGCCTTCATACTATTATCCCTATAACGAAAAAATACCCATTGCGCAACGTATTCATGCGGTGGTGGAATGGCTGTCATTGCCCGAGGAAAAAAGACCACATATTATCAATTTTTATTTCCCAGAGGTGGATCATGCAGGACATCGATATGGCCCCGATGCACCGGAAACGGCGCAGGCCGTCCATTTCGTAGATTCTGCGGTATATGCACTGAGCTTGGCGGTGCAAAAAACGGGCTTGCCAGTCAACTTTGTTTTTGTTTCCGACCACGGCATGACTACCATAAATCAAGATGAGCCGATTAATCTGTCGCCCTTACTGGATACCACAAAGGTGGATGTGGCTTTCAATGGCACCATTGTGGATGTACATGTACGCGATAAAAAGGAAATCAAGGCCATATACAACGTCTTGAAGGCAGGGGAGGAGCATTACAGGGCCTACCTCAAAAAGAAAGTCCCTTCCAAATACCATTACGGTAAGAAGGATGATCGCTTTAAGCGCATTGGCGACATCGTCCTGATCGCCAATGCACCTTATTATTTCTCTATCAAGCGTCCCAATCCCGGCGCGCATGGCTATTATGTGTACGATACGCCGGATATGAAAGCTACTTTCCTGGCGTGGGGACCTGGCTTCAAAGAAGGTGCCCACATTCCTGCATTTGAAAACATCCATATCTATCCCTTATTGGCCAAAATGTTGGGACTGCATTATGAACACCATGCTATCGATGGCAAGATGAAAGTGCTGGAGGGAGTCCTGAAGAACTAAATGCTCGATTTTTCGGGAAAGGCTAAATCGGTATCACATAGACTGAGGAGCAAACCAAATACCACTTACGGTGTTGCTATATAAAAATGGGATTAGAACGATCAATCTTTTTTTTTTTGCTACCATCTATCTATGAATACTTATACAACGGTTGCTCAGATGCAACATCTGTTTGCAGCACCGACAAACTGTAAATTACGTGCATGTATCATTGTACCGGCACGTAATGAGGAAGTCCTGATTGCCGATGCCCTGACGGCTTTATACAGCCAATATACACCTGACGGCATGTTGGTGGATAGGGAAACTTATGAAGTCCTCTTACTGGTAAATAACAGCCACGACCAAACCTATGCGCTTGCCAGGCAATTTCAGGAAATACACCCCGATTTCCAATTGCAGGTGGAGGACATAGATTTGACAGGCAAAGAGGCACATATTGGCACCATTCGCGGATTTCTTATGGACAAAGCCTGTGAGCGCATATCTCAAAATGGAAGGGGCGATGGTATCATCATCTCCACTGACGGGGATACACGGGTGGACATCCATTGGCTTCACCATACGCTGGAGGAATTTGATAAGGGCTGCGACGTGGTAGGGGGGCGTATCTTGTCCGAGAACGGGGAACCTCATTCCTATAAGTATCATTTGCGCAATGTCTGCTACCGTTACCTGACCTGTCAATTGGAATCGCTGATAGACCCCTGTAATCACGATCCCTGGCCTAGGCATTTCCAATGTTTTGGCCCGAGTACGGCGGTGCGGTGCGAGATATACAAGAAGGCGGGTGGAATACCACCCTTACCTTTCTTGGAAGACGAGAACTTCCGGAAGGGGCTTTTGCGCATCGATGCCAAACTGCGGCACTCACCCAAGGTGAAGGTCTATACATCGGGAAGACTGGAAGGGAAAGTGGATTTCGGTTTTTCCGGGCAATTGCAGCAATGGAAAGAAATGTATGAAGCAGGGCGTAATGTCCTTGTAGATAATGTGCAGGCGCTCAAAATAAAATACGATGCCAGGCACCAACTAAGGCAATTGTTCTTGAAAAAAGATGAAGAGCTTTGCGTGGAGGAAATCAACAAACTGGCCAAACAGCTTGTCGCAAATCCCTTTCTGCTATCAAAAGCATTGTGCGAAAGCCATTTTTTTGGCCTATGTTGGGAGATCATAGAACAGGGAATCGATAGACAGGGATGGGAAAATAAGTATCCCTTGGTGTCCATTGAAGAAGGAATCGCGCAACTTAGACAAGAAATCAACAGAATGGCCAAGGTTTCGGCCGCATAAGTAGATCAGCGTAATATGTGGACATCTGAAGAAATAAATATAAATGGATTTTTCGACAGCATGCGGCAACTCAATGGGCCAACTGCTCAAGGATCGGGTATTCCCAGCGAAGAGATTGCGCTGCTGAAATCCAGTGGTTTGCTCGGTATTGTGCTTCCGAACATGCCCTATGATTTTCGGGATGGGCATATGCCCTCCATATTGCACTTGCTCAAACGCTTTGGCCGTGCGCATGGTGCCATGGGGCGTATATACGAAGGGCATATCAATGCGCTATTCTTGATTCATCAATATGGCATGGCACGGCAAAAGGAGCACTGGTATCGCTTGGTGCTGGAGGACCAAGCCGTTTTCGGGGTTTGGAATACCGATGCCCAAGATGGCTTGCGCTATGTTCGGACAGCAGAGGGTATAGTCTTGCAAGGTAGCAAGGCTTTTTGCTCGGGGGCAGACTTGGTAGATCACGCCCTTATGGGAGGCAAATGGGAAATAGATGGGCAGGATACTTGGCAAATGGCCATTTTGCCTATGTACATGGTAGAAGAAGGACGAATAGACCGTGAGTCTTGGAATACCCTGGGCATGCGAGCCAGTATAAGCTATACCATAGATTTTTCAAAGCTAAAGATGGAGGAGCAATCATTGCTCGGCCGACCGGAGGATTATACCAAAAGGCCCTTCTTTTTGGGAGGAGCTATCCGTTTTGCGGCCGTGCATACAGGTATGGCCGAGGCCATTTTGCAGGCCACGTTGAGCTATCTCATCAAGATGGGTAGAACGGACGACGTTTTTCAAAAAGCACGCTTGGCCCATATGGAGATGGCCCTCCGGACCGGAGATCTATGGCTTCGCGAGGCTGCGGCATGGTTTGATAAGGCTACAGTTGACGCCGACCAATACGGGGAAGCATTGGAAATGCATGCGCATATGACCAGGCTAGCCGTAGAACGAATAGGCCTCTATGTTATAGAACAAAGTGCCATATGCGTAGGAGCCAGGGGGCTGATGGCCGAAGAAGGCATAGAAAATCTACACCGCGATTTGTTGTTTTATCTACGCCAACCCGCTCCCGATGCCACCTTGCAGCAGGTGGGGACATTTGTGGTCGATAAGGGGACCAAAATAGTAGATATATTCGATGGGCCGTTAGAAGGTGCTACAGCACGCGTTTTTTGAAGACATCTATCCGGTAAGAATCTTCTTGATAGTGATAGATGGCTTGCCATTCCTCGTGCCCTAGCATGACCTCATGTACTTCATCTCCAGTCATTGAACAATCTTCAATGGCTGGGCGCCAATGTGTAGCAGCAAAAATGCCTTGTGCAGTTAGACTACCGATGATTTTTTGCAAGGTTTCATATAGCTCAGATGCCGATAAATAATAAGCTACTTCACTCATGACGATCAGGTCGAACGTGCCATCTGGAAATGTTTGCGGCACTGCTGCGAGCATAAAATCTACATGGTCTTGTTCATGCAGACGTTCTTTTGCTTGTGCTAGGGGCTTTTCACTGATATCGACGGCCAGCAGTCGCTCGCACCTAGGGGCTAGCAGCTGAGTGAATACACCGATGGAACAACCGATCTCCAAGGCAGAAGAATAGCGCCTGTCGGGTATGGCCTCCATGGTGCGCCGGTACTTTGCCTTTTCGTAAGGGCTTCCCTCAAAGTTCCATGGATCATATCCCTTGTCATATAACGCGTCGAAATATAGTTTGTCCGTTCGTTTGCTCATAAGGTAGTTTTGTGGTCTACAATGAAATATTCGTTTCCCTGATTGAAATGCTGCAATACATCGGCTGTCAACAGGAATCCAGTGGGATCATTGAATATATGGGCATCCAATTGGGATCGATGGCACTGCAATGCTGCCCATTTAAAAGATTGTTCTTCTGGTGTGAGTTTCAAGCAACGGATATCGCCATGCTGTAGCGCCAGCAGATCTTCCTCTTTTCCCAATTCATATACCCAAATGGGGTATTGCCATAGGCTGATATGGCTCGTTGCCGACAAATCGAAGGCTAGCTGGTAAGCGGCCCGATGATCGCAATGTGGGTCTAACTGATAGGGTGCCAGTAGGAGATCAATGTGAAGATTGCTAGTCAGTTGCTCCAATGCATTTAGGTAACTGGTATATTGTTCTTCACCGCGATGCGGAAAGCGACTATCTGGCCCATTGAAGAAAAAAAGGTGATCTGCCTGTATATTTAATATGCTGGCAGCAGCTATAGACTCCTCGTTACGTATCTGGGTACGGCTCTTGGCATCAAACAGGCGCGAATGCGGATGGGACATACTACCATCTGTCAGAAAGACCACATATACGTTTGAGCCTAGTGCCATAAAACGTTGAATCAACCCAGCACAGCCCAAGGTCTCGTCGTCTTGATGCGGAGCTAGCAGCAGCACATGGCGATATTGGTGCATGGGCTCGTCCGTTAGTGGCCTAGCCTCCTGCAATAAATCCACTATTCTTTCCTTTGTTTTCATTACCAAGTTATAGATGCCACCACTAATAGATACATGGACAAACGGGGTATTGTTTTGTGTACATGATAATTCCTTGCGGCCCCTAAATACTCATTTTGAAATAGCATTATTTTAATTAGCTTTGGGCAATTTAGCCAAGAAGCTAATCCTTCAGGGGGCCTTTATAGGAGAGTAAAACGTACCTGTGGAAGATGGCTTAGCAAATAAAATTAATATAAACCGATTAGTATATTTCTCCTATGTTGGATCGAGATTTTTCGATGTTAAAGGCCAGGCTGAGAACTATTGGGAGCGGTTTTGCCTTGTTCCAGCTAAGGGTATAATGCCAATCTTGTAAAACCAATCAATTAGTAACCTGCAACAAAATATGCAACAACAGGAAAAAACAACATTTCAGCATCTGGCCAGTATACCGGTCTTGGTGGCGGCTCTTGGTTATTTTGTGGACATCTACGATCTGCTCCTTTTCGGCATCGTTCGCATTCCCAGCCTACAGGACTTAGGGCTGGACGAGGAGGAAGTCTCTGCCGTCGGCAGGGCCATCCTCAACTGGCAGATGACGGGATTGCTCCTAGGGGGCATACTATGGGGTGTCATTGGCGACAAAAAGGGGAGGTTGTCGGTTCTTTTCGGATCCATATTGACTTATTCTGCGGCCAACATAGCCTGTGGTTTCGTGTCCAGCCCCGATGTGTACAAGGTCTTGCGTTTCGTGGCTGGTATTGGGCTTGCCGGAGAACTTGGGGCAGGGATCACCCTAGTTTCGGAGATACTGCCCAAGCGCTTGCGGGCCATCGGCACCTCGTTGGTGGCCGGTGTGGGGCTCTGTGGAGCGGTGGTAGCCTACATCACCGTCGAACTGTTCAGTTGGCGGCAGGCCTATTTCATTGGTGGAGGAATGGGAATCTGCCTACTCCTGCTACGATTGGGGGTATTCGAATCGGGCATGTTTGCCAATATCAGGCATGACTCCGGTGTGCAGAAAGGTAATTTTCTGGCTTTTTTTACGAGTAGGCGCAGGCTAGTACTCTATCTCAAGTGCATCGCACTGGGTTTGCCTACTTGGTTTGTCATCGGTATCCTATCTACTTTTTCCAATGAGTTTGGCCGGGCGCTTGGCCTGGCAGAAGAGATAAAGCCGGGGCTGAGCATTATGTGGTGCTACGTGGGCCTGGCATGTGGGGATTTGATGAGCGGGCTCATCAGCCATGCGCTGCACTCGCGTAAGCGGGCGGTTACCTATATGATGCTCTTTACGCTGGTGGGGAGCGTTTTCTATCTCTCTGGCCTGATAGACAGCTCTTTTATGCTGTATGGCACCTGCCTGTGGATGGGATTGGGGATAGGCTATTGGGCTATGTTCGTGACCATCGGCGCCGAGCAATTCGGTACCAACCTAAGGGCCACGGTGGCTACTACGATACCCAATATGGTGAGGGGAGCGCTGGTGCTCATGACCTCATTATATGGAGCGGCCAAGCCATCGCTGGGAATATTGCTCTCGGGAGCGCTAGTAGGAACCATTACTTTTGCCTTGGGCTTCTTTGCCGTACTTACCATACCCGAAACGCACGATAGGGACCTTGATTTTCTGGAAGAATAATATCGTTGGAACACGCTGTCGGCATCCGTATGGGTAAAGCGGTAATTGTCTGGCCTGAACGGCCATAATATAACGACCTATTCCATCATCAGGGGTAGAATGATATCTAGTTTTTTAAATTAAGATTCGGCTCATTCCCCATCTTTATTTTTAATATTTCTCCATTTACGATATCTTCAAATGGCATGAATACGGAGCTGCGTTCTTTTCCGTTTTTGCTTATGGATTGTACGTATATATTTTCCGTCGAGTTGTTTTCCACCTCGATAGTAAACTTCCCTCCTCGGTAGTAGTCTTTATTTAGTTCTATCTCTATTTTGTCAAATATCGGGCTTCCTATTTGGAACTTAGGATCGATCGCTGTCAACCCCTTTACATCAAACAAACCTATCCCTGCCATGACACCGGCTGGAGACTTACCGAGGAATCGTTCATGGAAAACGGATGGTTCGATGATCTCAAGATCAGGGCGGGTTATGGCGAAACCGGCAACGAGGGGTTCAACGCCTATACCTCCACCCGTATGTACGGCATGGACACTTGGTGGTTGTTTGCGGGAGACTGAAACCGTACTTATGGCGTGATGCATAACCAGAATCAGAACATTCGTTGGGAGGTCAAAAAGGAATACAATCTGGGACTGGATTTTGCCATACTAAACAATAAGTTGCGTGGACGTTTTGACTATTACAAAAGGAAGGTGGATGACCTCATCTACGATATCAGTGTGTCCCAACCGCCTGCCATTCACGATAGGACCACCATGAACATCGGCAGTATGCAAAACGAAGGTTATGAGTTTGAGTTAAATTACAATGCCGTGAATACCAGCGACTGGAATTATACCACAACGCTGGTAGCGTCCCATAACAAGAGTAGATTGAACTCTCTTTGGGGAAGCCAGACATTCTCTGACAGGAAGTGGTTTCCGGCCCCGGGATCACCGGGAAATGCCGTACGTCTGTTTCCCGGACAAGATATAGGTAGGTTCTTTATATGGCAGTTTGCCGGATTTACGGACGACGGCCAATGGATGCTCTACGACCAAAATGGAGATGCCTTTGACGTCACCGAAAGGAACAAAACCATCGCGGACAAACGCTTTATCGGCAACGGTATACCGCGTTTGCAACTATCGTGGAACCATGCCGTTTCTTATAAGAACTGGGACGCTAGCGTGTACATGCGAAGCTGGCTTGGTTACGATGTGTTCAACATGATCAACATGTATTATAGCCTATCCAATGTACAAGGGCAGAACGTGCTTCGCACGGCCTATGAGGAACATCGTGACATTCGCGGTGAAAAAGAGCTCAGCGACTATTGGCTGGAAAAGGGCAATTTCCTGAAAATTGATGTGATCAGCCTTGGATACACGTTCAAAAAGAGTTGGATTGGGCCGCTGCAGAACCTACGGCTCTATGCCACAGGGCGGGATTTGTTTGTGTTTACGAAATACAGCGGTCTGGATCCAGAGGTGAATATAAATGGATTGGAGCCAGGCTTTGAAGAACGGAATGCTTATCCCAAAACAAGGACCTTCATGGTAGGATTGCAGGCTAATTTTTAACCGATTTTTGTTTAGATTACGATGAAAACTACAATAAAAATAACCATAACCGCCTGTTTCTTGGCTGTCTTTGCCGGTTGCATCAAGCTCGAACAGGAGTTTTACAGTCAGGTTACACCCCAAACCTTTTTCCAAAGTGAGAAAGATATACTCGCCGCGGTGAATCGGCCATTTACACATGCGCGATGGTATATGGGAGAAGATCGATGGCGGCTACAGGAATATACGGCAGATAATTTCGCCATCACCACCAAAGGCAGGCACTGGTACAATGGCGGCGAGAACGAACGCTATCACTATCATCGCTGGACAGTGGACGAAGGCTGGATATGGGGCGCGTGGCGCGGCACCCTAATGGGGGTAGCACTGGCCTTGGATGCAAAAACGGATCTGGAACCATTGGATTATTCCCGCTTCGCCCTCACTGACGAGGACAAGGCCGCCCACTTGAATCAATTGAATACCCTTGTGGCATATTTCTACATGCGCGGTCTCGATTACTTTGGAGGTATGCCCATATTTACTACTTTGGAAGGAGAAAATCTCCCGCGTAGCACGGATCAAGAGCTATTTAGCCATATAGAAAGCATATTGCAGGAAGCCATCCCCTTGCTCAACAAAAAGGAAGGTGGTGAACCGGAGCAAGGCGCGATTAGACAGGCCGCTGCCGTGGCCATGTTGGCACAGCTGTATTTCAACGCAGAGGCCTATATAGGCAGGCCCATGTATCAGGAAAGCTTGGAGCTTGCCCAAGGAATCGTTGATGGGCAGTACGGAGTTTATGCTTTAGATGCTTCATGGAACGGGCCCCATGGTTTCAACAATGATCGCTCGCCAGAAATTATCTGGTCCATACCTTCGGCATTCAATCGCTTGCAGTATGATTGGTTTTATGCCGATTTCTACCATTACAATTCGCGTTTGTACTTCAATCAGGACATGGGGGGCAACAACGGTGCTCACCTGACGCCGTCCCGTAGGCCGGATAGTACACTTTATAGAAGTGCCTTCAACCTAGGAGCGCCCTATGAAAAGTTCAGTGACGGCGATCTAAGAAAAAGGCCTTACCGCTTTTTGGGGAATGGCAATTACGAGGGCATGTTCATCAATGGACCGCATACAACTTCGGCTGGCGCAGTCATTGTGGGAGGCGAGGAATATAATAACCAGCCTTTAGTGTTCCGCGATCAGGTAGGGCGCTTTTCGGAGGTGGGGCCGGGCAGGCGCTTCGGTTCCGTGAACGAGCTTACTTCCCGAATGGCCGACGGCGAGGAAAATACGGGTGTACGTCTGGTGAAAGTACCTATACCAACCTTGGCGGAGAATACTTTGCGCTGGGGTGCCGACAATCCCGTGATAAGGCTAGCAGAGATCTATTATATGCTGGCCGAATGCAAATGGCGCTTGGGCGACCAAGCCGGTGCGGCAACACTGATAAACGAGGTGAGAAAACGCAATTTCCCCAATCAGGTAGATCCAAATCCGGTTACCGTGGCCAATCTAGATAAATACCGTTTTTTGGATGAATGGAGCATAGAATTTTTGGGAGAAGGTCGTCGGCGAACCGATTTGATCAGGTGGGACGCGTTTACCACAGAATCATGGTGGGACCATCAGCCCTCCAATTCCAATCACTTAAAAAGATTTCCCGTGCCTACGGAAGCCATAGCTGGGAATAATAGTTTGGAACAAAACCCAGGATATTAATTGACTGCAATATAGTCCGATAGTTTTCTATCAGCAAAAAGGGCGGTCTCCTACGCTTGTACAAAACAGGCATAGGAGACCGTTCTTCATTGATGTTTTCTTCCTCTATTCAAACTTTCCCTGCCTTTTTCAAAAGGCTTGGAGATATTTTTACTGTATATTAGCTGAAAGTGGAAGTAGCGAGGCATCTTTGAGAAGTATTGATTCCTGATTTATACTATTTGATTACCCTTGCTGCTGTATTTTATCTCATTTTTGTTCCGTGCCGATCTTCGTTTCGGAACAAAAAAATAAAGCAAATAGATTTTTAAACCTAATTTTGGATATTGCTACCAATGAACTTATTTACAAAAAAAGCAGTCAATCTCATCGTGCTGATCTTATGCACGATGCTATCTTGGGCCCAGAAGCTCCAATCGCCTGACGGCAACATGACCATGCAATTTTCCTTGCAAGGAAACGGCCTACCTACCTATGAACTACATTATAAGGGAAAGGTTGTTATTGAGCCTAGCAAGCTTGGTTTCACGTTGAAGGGTGATACAGGCAAGGATGATCAGGGAATTTCTCTTTTCGACGATTTTGAAATTGTCGATCAGGCAACAAGTACTTTTGATGAAGCATGGAAACCTGTATGGGGAGAAGTGAGCGAAATCCGGAATCATTACAATGAGCTTGCCGTCACCATACGGCAAAAAAACACAGCCCGAAAAGTGTTGATCCGTTTCCGTCTGTTCAACGATGGGTTGGGTTTCCGATATGAATTTCCCCAACAGGAAAAGCTCATATATTTCGTCATTAAGGAAGAGCGTACACAGTTTGCGATGGCAGACGATCATACCGCTTTTTGGATACCTGGCGATTACGATACCCAAGAATATGACTACACTGAATCGAAGCTTTCCGAAATAAGAGGGCTGATGGAAAAATCCATTACGGAGAATCTTTCCCAGACTTCATTCTCTCTTACCGGTGTACAAACATCGCTCATGATGAAAACCAGCGATGGCCTGTATATCAATCTTCACGAGGCTGCATTGATTGACTATCCCTGTATGCACCTCAATCTGGACGATAAAAACATGGTCTTTGAATCGTGGCTAACGCCCGACGTGAACGGCGACAAAGGGTATATGCAAACACCCTGTACGACGCCTTGGCGTACGGTCATGGTGAGCGACGATGCCAGGGATATTTTGGCCTCCAAGCTTACTTACAACCTAAACGAACCTAGCAAAATAGGTGACCCATCATGGATCAAACCTGTAAAGTATGTGGGCGTTTGGTGGGAAATGATTACGGGAAAAAGTTCTTGGTCATATACCAATGACGTGCCAAGCGTACAATTGGGAAAGACCGATTACAAAATCCTGAAACCAAATGGAACACACGGCGCAAATACCGCAAATGTAAAGCGTTACATAGATTTCGCGGCAAAACATGGTTTTGATGGGGTATTGGTAGAAGGCTGGAACGAAGGTTGGGAAGATTGGTTTGGCAATTCAAAAGATTATGTCTTCGATTTCGTGACACCCTATCCCGATTTTGATCTGCACGAAATACATGACTATGCAAAGAGCAAGGGCGTGAAAATGATCATGCATCACGAAACTTCTTCCTCCATACGAAATTATGAACGGCACATAGATACTGCCTATAAATTTATGAAGCAACATGGCTATGACGCAGTAAAAAGCGGCTATGTGGGAAATATATTGCCTCGTGGCGAGAACCACTACAGCCAATGGATCGTAAACCATTATCAATATGCCATTGAAAAAGCCGCCGACTATAAAATCATGGTCAATGCGCATGAAGCCGTAAGGCCCACCGGCATTGCGCGGACTTACCCCAATTTGATAGGCAATGAATCTGCCAGAGGGACGGAATACCAGGCCTTTGGGGGGAGTATGCCCAATCACGTGACGGTACTACCCTTTACGCGCCTGATAGGTGGCCCCATGGACTATACGCCGGGTATATTTGAAATGGATATTTCCAAAATAAACCCGGAAAACACCTCCCATGTGAACAGCACGTTGGCCAATCAGCTGGCATTGTACGTGACGCTTTATAGCCCGCTACAAATGGCTGCCGATCTTCCTGAGCATTATGAGCGATTTATGGATGCCTTTCAGTTTATCAAAGACGTTGCCGTAGATTGGGATGAAAGCAGGTATCTGGAGGCAGAACCAGGGAAATATATTACCGTTGCAAGGAAGGCTAAGGGGAAAAATGAATGGTTTGTGGGGAATGTTGCCGGTGAGAACGGTTTCACCTCAGAGATAAATTTTGATTTTCTGGAACCTGGCAAATCCTATATTGCCACTATATATGCCGATGCCGAAGGTGCCCACTATAAAGACAATCCCCAAGCCTATGCCATTAGGAAAGTCTTGGTCAATAGCAAATCTCATTTGAAACAAAAAAGCGCGCCAGGTGGAGGCTATGCAATCAGTATTACTGAAGTGGGAGAGAAGGGACAGGCGAAAGGACTGAAAAAGCTTTAGCAACTTACTTTAAGTATGAGAAAGGGGGCTGTTCAATTAGAGCGGCGCCCTTTTTTTGTTTAGCTAAAGGGATAATAAAGCTGTTTGTCGTTTATTGATACGATTTGATTTTAAATTGATACAATCTGATTTATCAATTAATTTCCTGTTGGTCAAATTTGAGCAGTCGTATAGTTAGCCGTATAGGACGCTTAACCAAATTGTGATTATGACCAATTGTATAACAAATTAAATAATTTTCCATACGAGTTTACTTCAGCCAATCTAACATATCCATATAGACTTTATTTCCCGAACAAAAAACGATTTTTAACGTAAACCAAAAAACAAACCTATGGAAGAATAGCATACTAAATTACCGACCAATCTAAATGGCCTTTAGGCCATTTTATGAACTACAACCTAATTATTTTATCAATCAATTGTTCAATAATGAATGAATATGTGACTAATGAGGGTCTGAGGGATCCCAATAAGGGTACGATGTCTTGTGCTCTTGCCTGTCAACTGATAATATTATGTTTATTATCGTTGATCTTTTTTTTGCCGTCTGTTCATGCCCATACTGCTATTGCTTCCTTACAAGATACGGTAATCACCGTAAGCGGTGTGGTGCGAGATCAGAATGGCATTTTACCGGGCGCTACCGTACGGGTCGTTTCCGACAGTACGAAGTTGGCTGTCACCAACACAAATGGGGAGTATATCATCGAGGTAGCCCATAATAGCACCTTAGAGTTTTATATGGTAGGCTATGTCTCCCAACAAATAAACGTGAACAAAGAAAACGTGATCAACGTGACCTTGGTAGAATCGAACAATGACCTGAACGAAGTAGTGGTGATAGGCTATGGTGCCCAAAAGCGCATCACGTTGTCGGGATCTGTTTCTACGGTTTCCTCCAAACAGCTTAAGCAAAGCCCGGTAGCCAATCTGAGCAATGCCTTGGCGGGGAGACTGCCAGGTCTTTTGTCCGTGCAGAACAGCGGGGAACCAGGTGCAGATGCCGCAAGGATCGTGATACGCGGCTTCGGTACCTATGCGGGTGGTGCGCAAAATCCATTGATATTGGTCGACGGCGTAGCACCGCCAGTACCCACTAAAAGCTAGGGGAGGATAGGCTATTGGGAATATCCAATAGCTTGAGCAATGAACTTGGAGACCTATTCGACTATTGGTCAAGAGACAGGTATGGAAGACAATGCGGTCTAATATCTGGCTCAAATGACCATGGTATCCAACAAGGAGATATTATTATGGTAAGCTCGATCTGACTATTAAAAATGAAATTATAAACGGATGAAATAGATTTAAGTGCTTATTTTGCGAGGCGAGATTAATAATACCTAACAAAATATGATTTATATATTGGCGCTTTTACCCATTCTTGCCCTAATGGTTTTTTCCCTGACGAAAGGCGTGAAAACAGCTGTAATGATAGCACTGACCATCTCGCTGGCTCTGTTTTTCTACTGGGGTGCAGGTTTTTCCCATTTGGTGGCCGTGCTAGGGGTATCTTTGCTTACCACTACAAACATCCTGATGATCGTGCTGGGAGCGACTTTTCTCTATAACATAATGGCACGGACGGGGCAGATTCATAAAATCAGCCACTCACTGGACGATTTGCACGCTTCCCGCGATATCCGTTTCTTTCTGCTCGCTTTTGGACTCACCGCTTTTTTTGAAGGAGTAGCCGGCTTTGGTACGCCAGGAGCCATTGTGCCGCTTATTCTGATTGCCATGGGCTTTGAGGCCATCCTTTCCGTTTCGGTGGTATTGTTGCTGGACAGTCTATTTTCCATGTTCGGAGCGGTGGGCACGCCCATCGTTACGGGCCTTCAGATTCCACTTCGTCTTGCTCATATAGATATACAGAAAATAAGTCTATTGGCAGCTATACTCATACTGCTGGGAGGGCTTGTTTTTCTGTTTTTCATCTTTCGACTGATCAGGAAACAGCGCAGTCCGCTCGAAAATAAACGGAAAATGATGGTATTGTATCTCTTTTTTGCTGTTCCCTATGTCGTGTTCGCCTGGTTTTCCCCAGAATTGGCAACTGTTCTGGGCGCATTGGTGATGCTGCTGTTATCGGTAGTCTATCTGAGAGGCAAAAGTGGAAAAGTTGACCTAAGGCCATGGCTGCCCTATGCAGTGCTAGCTTCGCTCTTGCTATTGCCCAAACTGATCCCCGACCTAAAACAATGGCTGGCTTGGGAATTGACATTGACCAATATGCTTGACACGGGAATAAGCGGTGAACTAAGGCCATTGCAATCCCCGCTTTTGCCTTTCTTGCTGGTAGGCCTAGGTGTGGCGTGGCTACAAAAGAGCAAATCCCTGCATTTGAAAATATCCCTGCAGAAAGTGGCCAACGTATCGGTCATCTTGCTGCCTACCATAGTAATTGCCAATCTGATGATACACTCGGGGGTGGGGCAACTTTCCATGGTGGGGTATATTGCCAACATGATGAACAAAATAGGTCGTAGCTATACCTTGCTGGCTCCCTTTGTTGGCCTTATTGGTACGTTCATTACCGGTAGCACTACTATTTCCAATCTGGTGTTTGCCCCTACGCAGTACGAAACCGCCAATTATCTAGAGCTCAATAGACATATCATTCTATCCTTGCAATTGAGCGGCGCCAGCACGGGCAATGCCATTTGCCTGTTTAATATCATTGCGGCAGCAGCCATCGCCGATATCAAGGATTACAGTGGAGTCCTCAAGAACAATCTGTTGCCTACGCTGCTCGTTGGCCTGCTTCTTGGCTTGCTGGGTATGGGCATTATGGTCTTTGTTGGTTAGTCTAGGGATATAAAGTTGACCGAGAATTAAAACAAGATTAGAATTTACCATTTTGTGTCAATCGCAAAACTTTGCCGTCAACGTGTCGTTACTTTGCTATATACATAGAAGTAACTAGTTAACTTATAACGGAAAGAAAAAACATGGAAAAAATGAAAGCTGCAAGATGGCATGGGGAGAAAGATATTCGCGTGGAAGAAGTCGAAATTGAGCAACCGGGCAAACATCAAGTTCAGGTAGAAGTAAAATATGCCGGTATTTGCGGATCGGACTTGCACGAATATACCCATGGCCCCATGATTATCCCTTTTAACGAGCCCTATCCACTTACGGGACATAAGGGTGTGACCACAATGGGGCATGAATTTGCAGGAGTGGTCTCTGCGGTAGGAGAGGGTGTAAAAGATATAAAGGTAGGCGATCGGGTCGCCATTGAACCTATGTACCGCAATAAGGAAAGTGCTTTTTATGTAGAGGGGAATTATAATCTGGGCGAACATTTTGGCTTCGTAGGTTTGTCGAGCAATGGTGGATTTGCCAAGTATGTGGTTGTAGAAGACTACATGGTCAATAAGATACCAGATTCCATGAGCTTCGAATTGGGTGCACTGGTGGAGCCGGCTGCCGTAGCGGTGCATGCCGTTAGAAACAGCGGCTTGCAGATCGGCGATACGTGTACGGTATTTGGCGTGGGGCCTATCGGTCTGCTTACCATTCAAGCGGTCAAAGCTGCTGGCGCATCCAAGATTATCGCCATAGATGTTTCAGAGGCACGTTTGAAGAAAGCCGAAGAAGTAGGTGCTACCCATGTGATCAATGGTAAGGACACGGATCTAGTGGATCAGATCAAGGAGATTACCGGTGCACGTGGCGTACAATACGGTTTTGAGGTGGCCGGTGTCCAGCCTACGTTTACCAATTTAATGAAATCGCTACGCAATGGCGGCACCTGTGTCATCATTGCCCTATTTGCCAAACCGCTAGAGGTAGATGCGTTTGACATTGCTGTGCGAGAGTTGAAGATAATAGGCTGCCTGGCTTATAAGAACATATTCCCAGAGGTCATCCAGTTGATAAATGAAGGGAAAATGGACGTTGCCAAGTTAATCTCAAATAAGATCAAGCTGGATGATATCGTCGATAAGGGCTTTGAAGCACTTTTGGGAGGGAACGAGATCAAGGTATTGGTAGATATCGCGGCCAGTTAATAGCTGTGGATTTTGATTGATTCGATGGAGAGAGGCCAATAAGACAAAGAGAGAGTGGGTTTGCCCATTGGCCTCATTTCCATCGTTAACCGAAAAAGCGACTGAAAAAACCTCTTTTGACGGGTTCATTAACTACTTCCGGTTCCTTCTCCACTTTAGGTTTATGGCGTTCTTCATACTCCTCCAAGATAGATTGGATGAAGCCTACATAGGTGTTGCCCTGTTCCTCTAGAAAACCAATCAGGTATTTCTCACTGGCATCTACACTAGTTGTTTGTTCTATTTGTAACAGTCTTTTGTATAATGGGGCTATATGTTTGTCAATTATCTCGGTAGGCACGGCTTTCCTCCTTCCAATATAGTTGGTTATCTCTCCATCAGTATTGCGTGTTACTTCAAAATCGGTCATAACCCAGTAATAGCGGCCAGATTTCGCTAGGTTTTTCACGATGGCGTGAAAGTTGTTCCCTTCTTTGAGATTTTCCCATAGTACCTTGAAAATGACCTTAGGCATATCCGGATGCCTGATAATATTGTGTGGCTGTCCCATCAGTTCGTAATCTTCGTATCCGCATACATCAATAAACACATCATTGGCATATTCGATGGTGCCGTATTGATCTGTTTTGCTCATGATGGTTTTGGTTTTGTCCCATGCTACCTCCTTGTCGATAGGGGTGGGCCTGTTCCTTGTGTTTTCAGATGCCCCCTCCGGGAATACCTTCGATAGTGTTTGTTCGTTTTCCATACTTTCGTGATTTTCTTTGTTCGCTATGTCCATAACAGGGGTGTTTTAGAATTTCCGTTTGGCCAAAGATATAATCTATTGATTGTCAAAATATTTATATTAGTCATGTTAAAATGTGATTGTTATCACATAAAAGCCACATATCACTTGTCGTGACGTCCACACAAAAGGGAGTTTCCCTTGTTTATTGCAATAGAGTACAGAAAATTGCATCTTTACACCGGAATAAGAAATTTATCGCATGAAGCCAATACGCATGACCTACAGAACGATTTACATTATATTATTTGCTTTACCTTTACTTTTTGTTTGCACATCAGGTACAGCCCAGCAATTGCTCAAGGGAAAGGTGCTGGAACTAGGCAGCAATGAGGTGATGCCTCAAGTGGACATAAAGAACCTGGCTAGCGGTGTCGTGGTAGGGAGTGACCGTAACGGTGATTTTTCGATTGCCGTAAAAAGCAATGAGATACTGGTGTTTTCATTTCCGGGCTATAGAACGGACAGCTTGGTGGTGACCGATTTTGCTTTCAAACGTGTGTACCTTACCGGCGTGGACGATCCGCGCCTGCTTTCCGAAGTGAACGTAACGGCCATGACCAATTCGCGTCTGGAAGAGGAGCGGGCAAAGGCCCAGTCGCAAGGGCAGGTGGCTACGACGGTAAGCGGCGGCGGCATAGCCCTGTCTCCATCCCGCATGTTTGGCAAGGAAGGAAGAAATGCGCGAAGAAGTTATAGGCTCATGGAGGAAGAAGCCAGTAACAGGGATATCGATGCGCGTTTTACCCCTGCTCTGGTCCAGAGCTTCACGCCGTTGAAAGGCGAGGACCTGGAGCTGTTTATGGTCAATTATAGACCTAAGGTCAATTTCATTAAAAAGGCGACCGATGATGATCTGCGTCTGTACGTCATCGATTCTTATGGCAAATTCAACAAGCTGACCGAAGCACAAAAGAAAAAAATCAAGCTAGAAACTGACCAAAAGTAAATTCTCTCGTCACGAACCGGGTCCTTTTGGTGTCGGGCAGGGGCCTATGCGGTCCGATTTACCTTGATGCTTGTACCATGTGAACGGGTATATATTGGGGAGGAGGACGGGACGTCACATACTTGGTTTGGGAGGAAACGAAAGTATTTTTGAGCTGATCGATTTAAAAAAATTTTCTCTGTATGCGTTTCCGATAGGGATATTTTTGTCGCCATGCAATACGCTGACAACATTCCCCTCCACAGCGGTTATTTGTTTCAGCGAAACGATAAAGGATTTGTGTATCCGTAGGAAGTCGCTCTTTACCAATTGACGCTCTACATCTTTTAGGTTGAGATAAGCAGGGATACGTTGCCCATCGTCCGTGTGGATGATGACATAGTTTCCGAGCCCTTCAATGAAAGTGATGTTCTTGGTGTGGATTTTCAGTAGTTTTCCTTTTTGTTCTGTTTTCACAAAAAAGTACGATTCGTTGCTGTCATTTGAGACTACGCTTTGGCTATGCTTTTCTTGCAATTTATTCACGGCCTTTAGGAACCTGGAAAAAGAAATGGGCTTAAGCAAATAATCCAATACGGCATATTCAAATCCTTCGATGGCGTAGTCGCGATAGGCTGTTGTGATGATCACTTGAATGTCTCTGTTTAGCTGTTTCAGGATCTCTATTCCTGTCAAATCGGGCATCTGTATGTCCAGCAAGACCAGTCCATTTTGCATTTGATGGAGCAAGGTAAGCCCAACTACTGGATCCGTGGTGGTATCAACTAAATTCAGGAAAGGAACTTTCTCCACATGATGTGCCAGTAAATCTATCGCATGTTGTTCGTCGTCAATAATAATACAATCTATCATCAATATAGCGGTATTTTCAAAAGCACACTGAAGCTTAACTGTTCATCTTTCAATAACAAGGTATAGTTATCGCCGTACATCAATCGCAAACGCTGCTCTACATTTTGCAGACCTATGCCGTTAGATAGTTCTTTAACGCCTTGTCCTTTCTTGTTCTCTATATAGAACGATAATTGTTGCGCATTGGTATTCAGGTTGATAACAAGTGGGTGATTCCTGTCTTGCAGATCGCCATGCTTAAAGGCATTTTCTACCAATGTGATGAGCACCAACGGAACGATAGTGGCCGATGGATTGACAATATGTTCATTGTATATGATGTTCAAGCTATTGTTGTGTCGCATTTGGTTTATCTCAATGACATTTTTCATGTGTGTCACCTCTTTATCGATCATTACTTTTCCGTCGGCATCCTCTTCTTTTCCCAGTGCATAGCGCATGATGTCTGCCAGTATGAGAACAGATTGTGCCGTGTCTTCATCCAATTTAATGGTTTTTCCATAGATGAAGCTCAAAGAGTTGAAAAGAAAATGGGGATTGATTTGGTGTTTCAAAGCATTTAGCTCAGCTTCAGCTTTCTGTTTCTCCAGAATAATCTGCTGTTTGCTTTTGCGTATCCACTCGATCATCACTGCAGCTGAAAAGCAAATTATCAGGTCAAAAACGTAAAAGATAGTACCCCAGAGCAAAAACCAGTAGATACTGGTTTGGGCAATTACACTGTTTGATAGGGCGGTAGTTTCTTCTTGAGATGTAGTGGCAAAGTCCCAATAAGCCAGACTTATTTTTTCAATAAATAAAAGACCTACGATAGCAAATGTATATTTTCGGTTGCTTTTGCGCATAAAAGGAAGAATGGCACAGAATATCAGGATATAATAAACAAAAACGCCTTCTAGGGTTAAAAGCAACAGGTTGATTCCTATACCATGTCTCTTTCCAAACTCGCTAATGGCTTTGTCGGGATCGGAGATATAGGATATGAAAAAGACAAAAGCGAAAAGCAATGTCTGAAATAAGACCAGCACAGCGATACGCTTTTGGTTCTTTCTAAGAAACGCTATGATTTTCGACAATAGGTGCATAATAATCAAAATGTCAAGCCTATACCGCCGGAAATACCCAGATCGCCTCGTGTCGTGAAAGAAAGGTCAACGCGCGATTGAAGTTTCAGTTTTGGAATAATCTGTTGCCTATACCCCGTGCCAAATACCCCAACAATCCGAGGGGTGTAGTTCTTGAAAAAACTGGGGGCTACATCACCTGCACCTGCAAATAGCACATACCCATACCTCGGGTCAATGTCGCTGAAATTGGATCTCAGTTCACCCTGTACGGCAATAGCCTGCCTGTCGATATATAAATTGCGCCAAACACCACGCAAGATCCTGTCGGCAGATAGATGCGGCAATTGATAAAAGGGGATATCGCCGCCATAGGTATTGTGGTATATGGCTTGAAAGGCTATCGTCGTGCCATCCGTCAGTATATGTAATGGATAAAAACTCCGGTAATCAAGCTGGAGGTCATTGTATTCAAAATCACTGCCTATTCGGTTGTCATAGCGTATGAAAGATAAATCAATGTAACGGCCTTTCGTGGGGAAAAGCAGGTCATTGCGGGTGTCATAGCGGAGGACTGCGCCAATGCCAGCCAAGAAACCTCCTTCATTGTCGGGAACTGGCCATGAGCTGGATGTGTCATATTCCAATGGGCTATCATTGCGCACATGATATTTGATGCCTGCAAAAAAGCGATCCTTTATCAATTTGGCTACTTCTCCTTCCCATGAGAATATATGGTTATGATAAACGGAATTCCTGCCCCTATCGGCATCATGGCCTATTCCAAAGAAGAAAGATCGGTTGTTTTTGAGAAAGCCAATCTGATTGAAAAAACGCCATCCACGCCTATGAAAATAGTCGGCATGGATGCTGGCCTGCCATTGTCCGTTGAAACCATATGAAACCATAGGGGTGAGGGAAGATGGACGGAAGAAGTGTGATTGGGCCTGCTGGCTACCTTCGTTATCGTTGAATACAAAACTCATTCCCATTCCCAATATCATACTTGCTTCTGGAGTATAGCTGATAATAGGTAACGGAACGATATTTACTTTTTTCGTGGAGCCGCCTAGAAATGCGTCGTCGGGCTGCGCACTGGTATGCTTTTGTGCGTTTTTCTTGGGCCAGTTGCTATTATCGACAAGATGCCAAACATGTTGCTTGTATACGCTCAATTTTCCTTCTTCAAAACCTACGGCAGCCTCTATGCCTTCCATACTGTCCACTTTTAAGCTGTCCTGCAAGTCCCATATGCTGAGGTGGCCTACGTCGTCCAAACTCATCAGATGCCTGCCGTCAGGCGCATAGGCCAGTTGCGTAATAGCGCCTTTTTCCGTACGGAGACTATGAATTACCCGATCTGCTTGGAGATCCCTAACTTCGATGACGTTTTTGTGATTGACGCTGGCATATTGGTGTTTCATGGTAGGATTGAAAATCAGGTTTTTCAATCTCGAAGCTTCCCAATTTACTTTTTTTTTCCGTAAGGTTTTTGGGTCAATATCCCAGACAATTGATCTTCCGGCAGCTAGCAATTGCGAATTGTCATCATCGATGGCTAGGCTATTGGCATAATCGCTAATGGAACGGCTGTTGTGCAAATGCCAGTTTTGCGTATCATAAGTGGATAGGTACGCTTTCCAAAAGGATCTGGAGTGGATTAAATAGGCCGTGCCACCGTCTTTTGTAAATGCAACGGTTTCGATCACAAAAGGCAATATCTGCTTTAATTGGCAAGCATTGTCTATATCATATATGTATGTCGTTTTTTCTTTTTTGGAAGAATAAAGTACCCATCTGCCATCGTCGCTTATCGTGTAGAAGTAAGGGATTTCCGAACTGGACAGGTCAATGGTGCCGATCTCTTGATTTGATAGAATATCCGTCACGATGAGCTGTCCATCCCTGTATCCTATGGCTTTTTTGCCTTTAGCCGCTAAGATGCTTTTAGGATGAGATGAAGTAAGGTCTTGAGCATGAACAAATACAATAGGGTGCAAGCAAAATATGGATAAAAAAGTGATTCTTAAAACAGTGTTCATAAAAAGCATTGATCAGTAAATGTTCTCCAAGGAAAAGCCCTTGGATAGACTAAAGCTACAATGTTACTTAAATACAGCTTTTTCCCCAATTATATTATGTCAACTAGAGGATTGGAGGTGTAAACAAACAGATGCTATATGGCAAGTGTATAAACGGTCTCGCTGATTGTCAAGCATCATGTTTCAAATGGAGCACATAGGTACTGGGACTGACGCCAAATTGCTTCTGGAAGTCCCTGGAAAAATTGGTAGGAACACTATACCCAATCTGATAGGCTACCTCATTTATCTTGTATCGTCCTTCGGCCAGCAGCTCCGCCGCACGCTTTAAGCGTGTCAAGTGAATAAGTTCGTTGGGAGTAAGGTTCGAAATGCCTTTGATCTTACGATATAAGGTTGGCCTACTCATATGCATTAATTCGGATAGCTTTTCAACGTCCAGTGTACTATCCATTATATATTTGTTTATTTCCTCATTAAGCCGCTCCAGAAAGTCTTTGTCTGTCTTGGAGTAAGCCATCCCTTTGATATGGGTCAAGGGCGAATTGGCAAAATAGTTTTTCAATTGATCTCTGCTGGCCAGCAAATTGTTGACTTGTGCCAATAGGTAATCGAAGGCAAAAGGTTTTTCGATATAGGCATCGGCTCCCGTCTCCAATCCTTCGATCTTGGACTGTATGCTGTTTTTGGCTGTCAGCAGCACAAGGGGGATATGGCTGTATTGGATATCGTTTTTAATCGCCTTGGTCAGCTCTATGCCGTCCATCACGGGCATCATGATGTCGCTAATGATAAGGTGTACCTGCTCTTGCTGAAGTTGGGTGAGTGCCTCTTGGCCATTTCGGCTTTTGATGACACGATAGCTGTTAGCAAGTTCATGTGCTAGGTATTGGAGTATTTCTGTGTTGTCTTCCACGAGCAAGATAGTTGGCAAAGCAACTTGTTCTTTGTCGGACAGGTTATCCTCGTCTAGAGCAGTTTCTTCCTTTCGCTCCTCATGGTCTATGATTTCCAGTTCATAGTCTTGGTGTATAGGGATGGAAAGCACAAAAGTGTTCAATTGATCCGAACTATTCGTGATTTCAAGTGATCCTTTGTGCAGCTCGGCCAGGGAGCGGGCGAGGGGCAGGCCAATACCGGTGCCAGATACCTTGTCGGATTCCTGGGTGCGGTAAAAGGGTTCGAATACTTTCTTCTGCTCTTCCTCTCTGATGAGTGGACCATCGTTCCTGAACTCGATATGGAACAACAAGTCATCGCTGCTGAAAGGCAACATGCGCACATGAACCTGCTCTTGGGCATATTTGATGGCATTGCTAAGTAGGTTGCCGATTATCTTTTTCATGGCTTCGGCATCTACGAAGGCATGTAACGTCATTCTGGGCAAACGTAAGGTATAGGAGAGCGCTTTGTTGTCGGCTGCTGGCTTAAAGCGGTCGAACTCTGCTCTCAACAGCTCATTAACATCTGTCTTGGAAAAATTCAGACTGAAACTATTGGCTTCTGCCTTTCTGAAATCGAGCAGTTGGTTAGTCAAATTGATCAATCGATCGGTGTTTTTTTCTATCATAAGTAAGCTTTCATTCGTTTGTTCATTCCCTTCGTGCTGTTTGATTAGCTTATCCAGGGGCATTTTGATAAGGGTGAGAGGCGTTCTGATCTCGTGGGCAATATTGGTAAAGAAATCGATTTTGGAATGATGTATTTCCCGTTCCTTGCTCAGTTCAAAAGACTGCATTCGCTCCTTTTCCTTTGCCTTCAAAGCTAGGTAGTAATATCGAAAAACTACGGTAACAATCCCTAAAAACGTAAGTATATATAATGAATAGGCAAAATTTGTAGCCCAAAATGGAGGGCTAATGGTAATATGCAATCTTTTTTCCATTTGGTTCCAAAGGCCATCGCTATTGCTCGCCTTCAAACGAAAAACGTAATGCCCGGGAGCCAGTTTGGTATAGTAGATCTTGCGATTGTCCTCTAGGCTGATCCATTCATTGTCTAGGCCGTCCATCTTGTACCTATAGCGGTTTTTCTCCGGAATGCTATAGCTCAGTGCTGCTACACTGAAGTTGATGTTTGCCCTATCATAACTCAGAGTGAGGCTATCCGTATATAAAATGGATTTCTTCAATATTTGATCATCGCCATGTAGGCCAATAGGCCTATTGTTTATCTCCAGTCCCGTTATATATAGGGGAGGTACAAACGTGTTTTGTAGAAAATTGCTAGGGCTGAAACTGATCATGCCTTTTACCGTACCAAAATACATGGTGCCATCGCTATCGGCAAAAGAAGAATTGTAGTTGAACTGCTCGGTGGGAAGTCCATGGGCCGTATGGTAATGGTCAAATTTCTTTGCTTGGGCATCGTATTTGTTTAATCCCTTTGCCGTAGAAATCCAATACAACCCCTTGTCATCTTCCATGATGCGAAATACCTGGTTGTCCGTCAGCCCATTTGCCGTGGTATAGTGCTGGAACTTATCTTGCTGGGGATCATATTTGCTCAGCCCTCCCTCCGTACAGAACCAAAGATGGCCATTGCTGTCGCGGTAAACGTTGTTTACATAGTTGTTGATGATACTTGGCTTTCCTGAAAGATGTTCCAAATGGCCGCTTACTTGAAGGCTATCTTGTTGAAAGTATACCCCATTGCCGTAGGTACCTACCCAAAGCGTACCCCGGACGTCCTCGGTGATGGACTGTATATGTCCATTGAAGAACGGAAGTTGCACGAAATGATTTTTACCTCGGTCGTATCGGTATAGTCCACTCCATGTCCCCACGAGTATTTCTCCCTTTTTCGTTTTATAAAGACAAACGATAAAGTTGCTGCCGAAATTGTGTTCCATGGCCGTGTTGTAATGGCGAACTACCTTACGGCTTTTCAGGTCCATTACATCCAGTCCGTGTTCATAGGTGCCTATCCACAACTCATCTCCATCGGCTACCAATCCATGTATGTTGCGGTAGCTAATGCCTCCAGACTTTCCGCTTGGCAGAAAATGTTCAAACTGCCCCGTTTTCGTGTTCCATCTGTTCAGCCCGGCATCTTCCGTGCCTATCCAGAGTGAGCCATATTGATCCTTGCAGATTTCGTGTACAATATCCCCGCTGATGCTGTTCTTACTAGGTTCGGCATAATACTTTCGGAAATTGTTGAAGAGACCGGAATAATAGTTGACGCCACCAAAGAAGGTACCTACCCATATGCCTCCTTCATGGTCTTTGTATATACTGGACACGGTATTGTCCATGATAGCATCCATTTGCCCTGATTCCTTATCGAGGATAGTCGTGTGCTTGCTTTTGAGATCATATAGGTACATGCCGCTTTCCGTACCAAACCAATAGGTGGCGGCATTTTGATGGAAAATGCTGTGGCTTTGTACTTCCGAGCTGGGCAGATCGGCAAAGACGGGTTGGATACGTTTTGTTTTATGATTGAACAGATAGGTCTGGTTGATGGCACCTATCAAAAGAGCACTATCTCCCACGGCATGGATCACATTGATGGGTTTGTCTTGTGTATCGAAGCTTTCAAAGCGGCTTTCTTGCGTCAGGAAGCGCTTCACCTTGCCGGCAATGGTGGCTATCCAGATATCTCCGTTCTTGCTGATGTGCAATGAGCTAGTCAGATCATCTTTCAGTACAATTGCCGTTAGTCGTCTCTTGTGCGGTGTGTATCGATACAGCCTATTGCTGGATATAATCCATATATTACCTTCCCTGTCTCCGTCGATAAATCGGATTTCTCCTTTGGGTATGATAGGTAAAGGGACGAAGGCTTCCTTTTTGGGATAATAAATGTACACACCGTTATAAGAACCGACCCATATATGCTCATCCTTATCTTCATAAAGGCTCAATATAGAATTGCTTCCTAGGCTGAGGCTATCTTGCAAATCGGTTTTAAACACTTTGAAATGGGTGCCGTCAAAGCGATTCAATCCATTGCGCGTGCCGAACCACATGAATCCTTTTTTGTCCTGAAGTATAGACGTGATGGTATTGCTCGATAGACCATCGGATACCTGATAGCTCTTGAAATAATAAGTAGTTGGGCCAGCCCAACCGTATAGGTAGCCGAGCCATAGGAAGATGCATGCATATAGGCTTTTCACAAGCGTCAAAATTAAGGTCTATCTGCTATAATGGAATAAAAATACCGCTTTTTTGGCACAAATCAAGTATTTGGCAAGTGTGAGACATATTGATTTTAAATTGATATGCTCCGATTTTTCAAATTAGATAATAGCCCGCAACTTCGCATTATCAATATTTGACTGACCAAAATATAAATTAATGAACAAGCAATACATCAGGGATTGGGGCTTTCGCATAATTAAGGATGCAAAAGCAAATGATAAATGATGGTATTGAGCATATAAACGCTATTCGTTGAATTAATGTTCCTTACAATAGTATTTATAGGCGATATCTAAGTTAACCAATTTTAAACAGACTAGAAGAAGCATGAAATTTTGTCAAATGAAAATTGCCTTCACCAAGGCAATTAAGGGAAGTATTTTTCTGAAGCTATTCGCGGTAGGTATATATCAAGTGATTTCCTTGCCAAGTGCAAGTTACGCTACCTATCTGCCTATCCCCATCGAAAGGCAACAGCAAGAGATAATGGGAGTAGTGCGCGATGCAAATGGGCAAGCGTTGCCAGGTGTCACGATCCTGGAAAAAGGGACTACCAACGGCACCACTACCAATGAGGGTGGAAAATACAGTATAAGGGTGGCAAGCAGCCAAGCGGTACTGGTATTTCGCTCAATGGGCTTTGTAGAACGCGAGGTGCCAGTCGCTAACCGAAATGAGATCAATATCTCCCTTGCTGAAAATGCCGCCCAATTGGAACAGGTTGTGGTGGTAGGGTATGGCTCCCAGCGTAAGAAGGACCTGACCGGAGCCGTGGGCACGGTAAAGACGGAAGAGATAAAGGGCTTGCCCGTGCCGAGCCTCAGTGATGCCGTACAGGGTAGAGTGGCCGGTGTACAGGTGGTAGCCTCTGGTACGCCGGGATCCGATGCTACATTTAGAGTGCGTGGTACGTCTACGATGAACAATAACAATCCACTTCTGGTGATAGACGGTGTTCCTGTGATGAGCGGTCTAAACAGCATTAACCCGGATGATATCGAGTCCATGCAGGTGCTCAAGGATGCTTCGGCCGCTGCAGTATACGGATCGCGTGGCGCCAATGGTGTGGTTATTATTACTACCAAAAGGGGCAAAGGACTGTCTAACCAGCTCAATGTAAATGCCTTTACCGCTTGGCAAAATGCTACAAATATGGTAAAGATGTTGAATGCCAGTCAGTTTGCAGAGTTGCACAACGAGATGATGTCTGCCAATAACCAAGCGCTTAACCCTGAATTTGCCAATCCTAGCACTCTGGGAGTGGGAACGGATTGGCTGGACAATATATTCCGCACGGCACCCATGCAGAACTATTCCATATCCTATACGGGCAATTCCGAAAATGCCAATTATTATGTTTCTGCCAATATCCTAGATCAGAAAGGTATTGTTAATAATACGGCATACAAACGTTACACGCTGCAATTCAACAGCGACCATAAGCTGTTCGATAGGTTGACCTTTGGCAATAGCTTGACCTTGAATCACGATTTGAAGCCCCAAAATGCATACAATATACGCGAGACCATGGCTGCATTGCCCACGCAGGCCATCTATAACGAAGATGGAACCTATGCAGGCCCTATAGGCCCGGCCAACTGGGTGGGCAATATCCGCAATCCGGTAGGGGTAAACAACTTGGTGGAGAACAATACCAAGGGCTATAACATCATCGGTAATATATACGGCAGTTGGGAAATCATCGATCACCTGACTTTCAAGTCTACGGGCGGTTTGCAGGCCAATTTCTGGGATGATCGCACTTGGTCCCCCGCCTATAGCTGGAGCCCTACACCAGAACCCTATTCTTTCCTTTCCCAGGGAAGTAATAAGGCATTGACTTGGCTGTGGGACAATACCTTGACCTATGACAATTATTTCAACGAGGTGCACCACGTCACGGCATTGCTAGGTACCAGTGCCCAAAACAACCGCTTCGATACCATGTTTGGCTCCGTGCAAGGCTTTGCCAGTGATGTGACGCAGCAATTGAGCAATGGGATCATGCCGCCTACGCTGGGCGGCACGGCCAATGAATGGGCCCTGATGTCCTACATTGGACGGGTCAATTATGATTATAACGGTAAATACTTAGTTACGGCTACCATCAGACGCGACGGATCCTCGCGTTTTGGGCCTGAAAACAAATACGGTACGTTTCCTTCCGTATCGGGTGCATGGCGCCTGTCGGAAGAAGCTTTCCTAAAGGACGTAGCGTTTCTCAACGATCTGAAACTACGTGCCGGCTACGGACAGACGGGCAATCAGGAAATCGGCAATTATACCTTTGCGGCGGTGCTGAACACCGGTCAGTATAACTTCAACGGCAATCTGGTCCCAACGGTGACACCAGATGCCATGCCCAACCCATTTGTGCGTTGGGAAGCCGTGGCACAGAGCAATATCGGTATAGATGCTTCCTTGTTTCAGGATCGCTTGTCCATTACGCTGGACGCTTACCTGAAAAACACGGAGGACATGCTCGTGCAACAAGTTGTACCTATCTCTACAGGCTATTCGGGAGACAGACCTTATGTCAATATCGGTGCCATGCAAAACAAAGGACTTGAACTGACCATTACCAGCCAAAACCTGAAAGGTACGCTGGATTGGAATACCAATTTCAATGTATCCCTCAACCAGAACAAGATTAAGCGCTTGGATGGCAACGTACCCATTCCTGCCAATGGCATTGGCCTCAATCAGTTTCTTTCCCTGCAGCAAGTGGGCATGCCCGTGGGATCATTTTATGGTTTTGTAACGGACGGTATCTTCCAGACACAGCAGGAGATAGATGACCATGCGGTGCAGGTACCCGGTCAGGATCCGTTCAACAGGACTTCGCCCGGCGATATCCGCTTCCTTGATATGAACAACAATGGAGTCATTGATGATGATGATCGGGCCATTATCGGTAATCCCAATCCCAAGTATATTTTTGCCATGAACAACAGCCTTTCCTATAAAGGGATAGATTTTAGCCTGTTCTTACAAGGAGTGGCTAAGGTGGATATCTATAATGCCAACCTCGCATGGCAGGAAGGCATGGCGGTAGCCGAAAATCAAACCATAGCTGTACTGGATCGATGGACTGGCCCAGGTACCAGCAATACCATGCCCAGAGCTATCTTCAACGACCCCAATAAGAATACACGTGTTTCGGATAGGTTTATAGAAGATGGTTCGTACTTGCGTATCAAGAACGTCACCTTAGGCTATACGTTTCCGGCGTCTCTTACCAACAGGATAGGCGTTGGGAGTTTGCGCTTGTATACATCTGCCCAAAATCTTTTGACCATCACCAATTACAGCGGATTTGATCCTGAAGTTGGGGTAGGAGGTATAGACAATGGTGTATATCCGGTGACGCGCACCATCAGCGTGGGACTTAATGTAGGCTTTACAAAATAGATGACCAAAATATAAACAGATGAAAAAGATAATATATACTTGTTTTTTTGCTGTGGCACTGCTCGTCGCTGCCTGTCAGAAAGACTATTTGGAAAGGGTACCATTGGATACCATCAATACAGAAAATTATTACAAGACCGCTGCCGACGCCATTGCCGCGGTAAATGGCGCGTATCAACCCTTGCAATGGCCCAAGCTTTATAACATGCGCATGTGGACCACGGATATATGGGCCGGCAATAGCCAAGTGGGTGCGGGTGGAGGAACGGATGGGATAGAGACCCAGGATATAGCCAATTTCGTAACAACGACGGACAATGCTGCCGCGCTGGACGTATGGCGTGGACCGGCACCCGGTATTTTGCGTTGCAATACCGTATTGCAGCGTATACCCGATATCGAGATGGACGAGGAGTTGAAAAACAGGATACTGGGAGAAGCCAAATTCCTCCGGGCACATTATTACTTTGTGCTGGTACAGTTGTTTGGTGATGTCCCCTTGATATTGCTTCCGCAAGGTCCCGAGGACGACCTGTATCCACCACGTACGCCCAAGGCAGAAGTGTATCAGCAGATTATTCAGGATTTGGCCGAAGCCATAGGCCAACTGCCCACGGCACAAAGCTATGGTGCCGAGGACAAAGGGCGGGCAAGCAAAGGCGCAGCTGCTGGGCTATTGGCCAAGGTTTACGTGACCCTCGGTCAATACGAGCAAGCATTGCCCTATATCACTCAAGTGGAGGGTATGGGTTACTCCCTGAATGCAAATTATGCCAACAACTTCAATCCAAGCATGAAAAATGGCGTAGAATCTTTGTTTGAAGTGCAATACATTGGTAAGACCAGCGCCGACTTTTGGTCGGATGCCAATCAAGCCTCCTGGCTGAGTACTTTCATGGGCCCTAGAAACTCCAACATGGCAGAAGGTGGATGGGGCTGGAATCAACCTACCAGCGAATTTGTCAATGCCTACGAGAATGGCGATTTACGTAAAGACGCTACCATCTTTTATGAAGGTGGTCCCAATTTCGATGGCCAGGCTTATCGCGCTTCTTATTCGAGCACGGGATACAATGTCCGCAAATTTATCGTTTCCAGAAGCATTGCGCCTACATATGATGCCAGCCCGATGAATTTTCCCGTATTGCGTTATGCGGATATCTTGTTGCTGAAGGCAGAGGCCCTGAACGAACTTGGCCGCACCGTGGAGGCAGAAGAACCCTTAAACCAGGTACGTAGTCGTGCCGGACTTCCAGCCGTGAGTGGCTTGGGACAGGATGCTTTTAGACAAAAGGTATTGCACGAACGCAGGATGGAACTCGCATTTGAAGGGCACCGTTGGTTTGACCTTGTCCGTGTAGGCAATGGCCAGTATGGACTCAATTTCCTACATAGCATAGGTAAATTGAATGCTACACAGAAACACCTGCTGTTGCCCATCCCACAGCAGGAACGTGACGCCAATTCAAATTTGACTCAAAACAACGGGTATTAAGCAGGCTACTAACCAATTATTGAATTATGAAAAAGTCAACTTATTTCTTGCATATGTGCCATAGGGGAATGCATGGTGCATGGTTCATGCTGCTGCTGGCCGTGGTCGTACTGGGCTGCAAAAAAAATCCGGCTAATGAAGAAAGCCTAGGGTTACCGTTTGACCACAATGGCCTATTGGATTTTCGGCTCCGGGTGAATACCGATAAATCGGCCTATGCACCGGGTGAAGCCGTAGCTTTTGTACTGAACAAGGAAGTATCCGTGCCGCTTAAGGTAAAGTACAAATGGTTGGGCGAACTATTGGGCGAACAGGATATAACGGGGTCATCCTGGTCATGGATACCTCCATCGGACGATTTCAAGGGCTATTTGGCCGAAATCTACGCGCTACACGAAGGGGAAGAGTACCTACAGACAACCATAGCGGTAGATGTGTCCTCATCCTGGATCAAGTTTCCGAGATATGGTTTTCTGTCCAAATATCCCGGTATGTCCACGCTGCAGCAGGACGAGATATTGGACAACCTGAAACGGCACCACATAACTGGCTTGCAGTTTTACGATTGGCAGTACAAACATCATAAACCATTGGCAGGTACGGTACAGTCTCCTGCACCCTCTTGGCTCAATCTATTTGGTGCACAATGCAGTGGAGCTACCGTGAAATATTATATAGACGGTGCCCATGCCCGCAATATGAAGGCCATGGCCTACAACCTCATATTCGGTGCGGTGCAAGATGCCGAAGAGGACGGCGTATTGCCCCAATGGTACGCTTACAAGGACAATCAACGGGGTGAGATAGATAATCACCACCTCGACCCGCCTTTCCTGAGCAGTATATACTTGACCAATCCGGGCAATACGGGCTGGCAACAATTTCTCAACGGGCAAAACAACGATATGTACGAAGTATATCCTTTTGATGGCTTTCACATGGATCAGCTGGGCAACAGGAATATGACCCATTATGATTATGATGGCCAATCTTTCCAGATGTATGAAGGTTATGGCTCCTTTATCAACGCTGCTAAGGCTGCCAAACCGGATAAGTTTGCCGTACTGAATGCCGTAAGCCAATATGGGCAGCCGGAAATTGCCGAGGCCGCCAGCGATTTTCTGTACAGCGAGGTATGGGATGCCACCACTTACGAAGATTTGGCCAACATCATTAAGGAGAACGATCGTTTGGGCAACTATCGGAAGAATTCGGTCATTGCCGGATACATGAACTACGGGCTTTCGGGAAGCCAAGGTTTTTTTAATACACCGGGCGTTTTGCTGACCAATGCGGTCATTTTTTCGCATGGGGGGGCACATATCGAATTGGGCGAGCATATGCTGAGCAATGAGTTCTTCCCCAATTCCAACCTCATCATGCGCGATAATCTGAAAGAGGCGATTATCGGCTACTACGATTTTCTCACGGCCTATCAAAACTTGTTGCGCGATGGCGGCAATTGGTATAGCCCATCCGTCACAACTTCGGGAACCCCGGTATCCATCGCCTCATGGCCCGCTAGAAATGGCCAGGTCGCTAGCTTCGGCAAGCATGTGGGCAGTAGGGACGTTATTCACTTGATCAATTTTGTCAGTGCCAGCCATATGGAATGGAAAGACTACAACGGTACCCAAGCCGAACCGGTGCAGCTGAGCCAACTTCAGTTGCAAATAGGGGTAAATGGCTCGGTGAAAAAGGTTTGGTGGGCTTCGCCCGATGTGGACAAGGCAAAAAGTAATGCGATTGATTTTGAGCAACAGGGTGGCACCATTAGCTTGCAATTACCCAAGCTGAAATACTGGGATATGATCGTCATCGAATACAATTAACCTCTTATAGACCATAAATAATGAAAACCAATCAACGTTTTTTAAATCTGCGTCTGTTGGCAGCCCTATTTGTTGGGGTGCTCTTTGCCGCTTTGGGAGGCTGCGCCAAAAGCGATTTTATTGTGCTACAAAAGGCCGATCAACCATTGGCCATTCAAGCAGATACCAATACTGTTACCCTTTATCAAAAACTGAAACGTGCCAATGCGCTCCGATTGGACTGGACCACGGGCAGCAACCAAGGAACCGGGTCAGCCATTTCCTATATCCTGCAAATAGACAAATCGGGGAATGAGTTCAAACAAGCCAGGGATTTCAGTTTAGGAAAACAGGTTTACTCCAAGGTATTTACTATTGAAGAACTCAATAATCTATTGATATATGAATTGAACCTGCCAACTGAACAGGAGAGCGAGATTGAAGCTAGGGTAGTTGCCTCTTTCACTTCCGACAAGTTGGCTGCAGAGATTTCCACACCCGTATCTGTCAAGGTCACGCCTTATAAGAAAGTGGCAGAAACTGTATTTATTTTGGGATCGGCCACACCCGCTGGCAACGCCTTGCATCTGGCAACACCACTCAACAGAAATGCACAGGATGAGACGGTATTTTCCTACAGGGGCAGGTTGGAACCGGGCAATTACTATTTTGCCACGACACAAGACGCTCAAACGGCTACTTATTTTTACAAGGGAAGTGAAGAAGACCGGATAGTAGCCCGAGAGACTAGTGGCGGTAACGCCTTTACCATACAGGAGGCAGCAACTTATTCCATCACCCTGGATCTGGTGACGCTTGACATTACTACGTTAAAGATAGACGAACCGGCCCACACCCAGCTTTGGGTGTTTGGCAGCGCTACGCCAAAGGGATGGGTCATCGATGATCCGGATGAAATGGAACGCGATGAGGAAGATCCGTACATCTTCCGTTATTCTGGCGTATTGCAAGTGGGCGAACTGAAAATTCCCACGGAAACAGGCAATTTTGACCAAGACTACTATATGCCGCCCAATGAGGCAGGAAATATAAACAATCCAGAAGTTATCCTGGTGCCCAACGGTGGACCCGATTGGAAGTGGCAAATCACAGAGGCCGGGCCTTATCAAATCGTGCTGGATTTGCGCCAGATGCGGATAACGTTTACCAAAGTGAGCCTGTATGCCCAGTTGTGGATGGTGGGAGACGCAGCACCTGCGGGATGGAATATCGATAGTCCGACACCCATGACCTTGAATCCAAACGATCCCAATGAATTTATCTATGAAGGGCCATTGAACGTGGGCGAGTTTAAGTTGCCCGTAGCTACGGGCAACTGGTCCACGGACTTTTTCATGCCAGCGGTAAACCACCCACCATTGACGGATACCCGTGCGGCATTGGTGCCTGGTGGCGATCCCGATTACAAATGGTACATCGCACAGGCCGGAACGTATAAAATAGTGCTCAATCAATTATTGGGAACAATCATTATAGAAAGAAAATAAAGAAAATAATCCGAATGTATATTTTGCCGAAGAACAGTATTTTGAAGTATTTGCCATTGATTGGTACCTTAGCATGCATGCAGGCTTGCCAAGTCAATAATCAGGAAACCAGCAAACTGGTGACTACCTATAAAGTCGCCGATAATAAGGTAGTACAGGGAGACTATATGGCCGAGGCGTTGTCGCCTACTAAGTTGCGTTCCAACTACAAGAGCCTGGCGACTTTATATAAAAGTCCGGAACTGACTTTTAAGTTTGCCATCAATGGTAGGGATAACGAGATGCCATCCGGCAGTGATCATCGCTTGGTATTGTTGCCTGATACCGATGGTTCGGAAGTTTCCCTCATCAAGTTTGGCGAAGCGTACGTGGATAAAAGTGAGGTGCCAAGCGATGTTTACCTTAAACGAAATACACCTGTACATATTAGGTTGGACATGCGGCATGTGCTGGCTTCCTTTGATGAAAAGGGCTATTATGAAAGCTATAACGGCAATAAGCTTTATAAGGAAGATTTTAAGGGCGTATACATGGCCGGAAGTAGTGCGCCATTGATTTGGGATTTCGACAATTTGGTGAATCATCCCGACCTACAACTGCATGATAAGGACGGTGATGGTATCTATGAGCTTGATTTGGTGCTGAACGCAGAAGAAGAACAAGCAGAAGACCGATTGTGGGAATTGAGCACTAATCTGGATGCCTATCCCAAGTACCAATCTGATCATGTATTGTCCGATGCGCTGTACAACCTCTCTTTGGAAGAAATGACCAAGGATATAGAGGCCGATAGCACGTTTCGCACCGGTAAGGAATGGTCTGGTGTATGGACGCGCGACATCAGCTATAGCATCATCCTGTCGATGGCTGCGCTACAACCCGAAGTGGCAAAGAAGAGCCTGATGCGCAAGGTACAAAACCAGCGCATCATCCAAGATACGGGAACAGGGGGTGCCTACCCGGTTTCTACCGATCGGATGATATGGGCCGTAGCGGCGATGGAAGTCTACAAAGTGACAGGCGATGAAGCTTGGCTAAGGCAGGTATATCCCATTATCAAGAACAGCCTGGAAGACGATTTCCGCAATGCCTATGATATGGAGCGGGGATTGGTACGGGGCGAATCCTCTTTTCTGGATTGGCGCGAGCAGACCTATCCGAAATGGATGGAACCCAAGGATATATTCGTCTCCGAAAACCTAGGCACCACGGCGGTGCATTACCAAGGCAATAAGGTATTGGCAGAAATGGCGGAACTCTTGGGAGACAAAACAGCTGGTGACCGCTATAGCGACATGGCAGACAAACTGAAAGCGGGTATGGTCAAATACCTTTGGATGGACGATAAGGGCTATTTTGGTCAGTACCTATATGGACAAAACTACCTGTCCTTGTCGCCAAGGGCGGAAGCACTGGGCGAGGCCTTGTCCGTCTTGTTCGATATTGCCGATAGTGAACAACAGGAAAGCATCGTGGCTCATACACCGGTCATCGACTTTGGTATTCCTTGCATTTTTCCGCAAATACCGGGCATTCCCCCTTACCACAACGATGGCATCTGGCCTTTTGTGCAGGCCTATTGGGCATTGGCCGCCGCCAAGGTAGGCAATGAGGCTTCCCTGGTGCATAGCATCAATGCCATTTATCGTCCGGCCGCCTTGTTCCTCACCAATAAGGAAAACTTTGTGGCCAGCAATGGGGACTATGCCGGTACCCAAATCAATTCCAGTGAAATGCTATGGAGTATTTCGGGCAATCTCGCCTTGGTCTACAAAGTGTTGTTCGGCATGCAGTTCCGGCACGACGGCCTGTATTTTTCTCCTTTTGTGCCCAAGGTGTACGGAGGTGAGCATAGGCTGAGCAACTTCAAGTATAGAAATGCCGTGCTGGATATTGAATTGACGGGCCATGGCAATCAAATCAAATCGTTCCTGCTGGATGGCAAGGAGCAGCAAGATGCTCTTTTGCCCGCAAACCTAAGAGGAGCGCATCGTATAAAAATCGTATTGGCCAATAACGATACGGGTAATAAGGCGATCAACTTAATAGCCAATCAGACCAGTTTGCCGGATCCTAAGACCCAACTGAAAGGCAATCAATTGACATGGGACAAGGTTGCCGGGGCCATTGCATACCAAGTTGTGCAAAATGGACAAGCGCTGACCAAACAAACCGAAACTAGCTATAGCATAGACACAGCAAACTATGGAGCGTATCAGGTCATTGCGCTGGACAGTGCCGGCAATGGATCCTTTGCCGGTAAGCCCTTTATCTATTCGCCCCGGAGCGATATACAGCGATTGGACATGGCCGCTATCTTACCTCCAGACCAGCAGTATGCTGCCAAGGGAGCCGAAGGCAAGGGATATATCACCATTAATCATAAGCGACATAGGACAATAAATATACCTGTCGTAGTTGGCAAATCGGGAACTTATGCTATTGATTTCCGCTATGCCAATGGCCATGGCCCCGTCAATACGGAGAACAAGTGCGCCATCAGGACATTGCAGGCCAATGGTCAATTTGCGGGAACCTTTGTCTTCCCACAGCGCGGTAAGGCCGAATGGTCCAACTGGGGCTATAGCAATGCCGTGCAAGTGAAGTTGAACGAGGGAGCCAATATATTGATACTAAGTTTTGAACAGCCCGTGAACGATAATATGAACCTGGCTGTCAACGAAGCCCTGTTGGACGAGGTAAGGCTGATTAGGCTAGATTGATATTATTCCCGAACTATCCTGAGTCTGGAGCTTGGGAAAGGGCGGAAGAGACTCGGGATTGAGCAAATGAAAGCGGTAGTCTGGAGACTACCGAACCATATAGGTATCCGTAGTCTCCCACGCACATTGCCATCCCGACAGACCTACGGATAGGTTGCAGTAGAAGTCTTCATTAGGAGATTTCTCCTCATACTTCGTCGAAATGACGAGATAGGATATGGCCCGTACTATCCTGAGTCTGGAGCTTGGGAAAGAGCGGAAGAGACTCAGGATAAAGTAAATGAAAGTGGTAGTCTGGAGACTACCGAACCATATTAGGTATCCGTAGTCTCCCGCACACATTGCCATCCCGACAGACCTACGGATAGGTTGCAGTAGAAGTCTTCATTAGGAGATTTCTCCTAATACTTCGTCGAAATGACGAGATAGGATATGGCTCCCGTACTATCCTGAGTCTGGAGCTTGGGAAAGAGCGGAAGAGACTCAGGATAAAGTAAATGAAAGTGGTAGTCTGGAGACTACCGAACCATATTGGGTATCCGTAGTCTCCCGCACACATTGCCATCCCGACAGACCTACGGATAGGAGACGGATAGGAGTGGGATAAGAATAATAAATAAAAATAGATTGATTATGGTGTTACGTAGATGGAGTTTGTGTTTTTCCTTATTTTCCTTTTTATATCTCCTATTGTGGCCTTGTAAGGCACTTCTTGCACAGGCTACCTTGCCAAAGGGCCTAGGAAAGTGTACCGGTTATGAGGTAGAAGGCAATCGGGTGATTTTCAGTTTGGAACATGGCGATAAGGTGCTGTTGCAGGTGCTGAGCGGTAATGTGTTTAAGATATGGTATAGCCCAAATGGCGGATTTGAGCGCAGGAATCCCTCATTTGCCGTTATCGACGAGCAGCTGGGAGGGCCAGATGCCATTCAGGTGGACGAGCAGCAGGGGTTATATGAATTCTATACGGAGACCTTACGGGTCCGGGTAAAAAAGGCACCCTTTGGGATGCAGATTTTCGATAAGTACCAACGCTTGTTGTTCGAAGACTATCGGGATATGGGCTATGCCGTGGAGAACGGGCAGCTTATCAGTCGCAAGACCCTACGGCATGACGAGAAATTGATAGGTTTGGGGGAAAAGAACGGCACGGTCAATCGCAAGGGACAGAATTTCAAGATGTGGAACAGCGACATGCCCTGTTATTCGCCCAATTTGGATCCGCTGTACAAGAGCATTCCCTTTTTTATGAGCTCGTACAACTATGGCCTGTTTTTCGATAATACCTACAAGAGCGAGTTCAAGTTTGGTACGGAATCACCGGGCTTTTATTCCTTTGAGGCTAATGGCGGGGAAATGGTCTACTATTTCATCTATGGCAACAATTACAAGGAAATCATCAAGCGCTATACGGAATTGACAGGCAAGGCCATTATGCCACCGCAATGGGCCTTTGGCTTTTCGCAGAGTAGGGGCATGCTCACTTCCGAGAAGCTGACGCGCGATATTGCCTCCGGCTATCGCGAGCGTGGTATTCCCTGCGATATTATTTTCCAGGACATTGGCTGGACCAAAGCCCTCATGGACTTTGAATGGCGAGATCGTTACGACAAACCAAAGGAAATGCTGGCAGACCTCAAGGCACAGGGCTTTAAGGTTATCGTCTCGCAAGACCCGGTGATCTCCCAGAGCAATGTCAAGCAATGGAAAGAGGCGGACAGTCTCGGCTATTTTGCCCTGGATGAGCGTACGGGCAAGAGTTATGACATGCCCTGGCCCTGGGGCGGCAATTGTGGCGTGGTGGACTTCACCAAGCCCGAGGTGGCCGACTGGTGGGGCACCTACCAGCAGAAACCCATAGCCGATGGGGTAAGCGGCTACTGGACGGATATGGGCGAGCCGGCCTGGAGCAATGAGGAAGCGGAAGACAGGCTCTTCATGAAGCATCACCTGGGAATGCACGACGAGATCCATAACGTGTACGGCCTCACCTGGGACAAGGTGGTGACCGAGCAGTTCGAGAAGCACAATCCCAATACGCGCATCTTTCAGATGACACGTGCGGCCTATGCCGGCTTGCAGCGCTATACCTTTGGCTGGTCTGGCGATGCGGGCAATGGCAATGATGTGCTGGAAGGCTGGGAACAATTGGCAGCGCAGCTACCCTTGGCGCAGTCGGCCGGATTGGGATTGATTCCCTTTTGGGCTACCGACATTTCGGGCTACTGCGGCGATATCAAAGATTATGAGGCCATGGGGGAGTTGTATATCCGTTGGTTGCAGTTTGGTGCTTTCAACCCCATCAGCCGCATACACCATGAGGGCAACAATGCCGTGGAGCCCTGGCTGTTCGGCGAGGAAATAGAGCAAATGGCCAAGAAGGCCATTGAATTGAAATACAAGCTATTCCCATATATCTATACCCTAGCTCGAGAAGCACATGATACCGGCTTGCCACTCATTAGGGCCATGGCGCTGGAATACCCGAACGATGCCAATGTGTACCAAAGTGCCGACGAGCAATTTATGTTCGGCAGCAACCTCTTGGTAGCACCCGTGGTTGAGCAAGGGGTCAATTACAAAAACATCTATTTGCCCAAGGGCGAATGGATAGATTTTCACGACAAGAAAACGCTATATCGGGGAGGCAAGAGCATAGAGTACGATGCGCCCTTGGACGTGACACCGGTACTGGTCAAGAAAGGTTCCATTATACCCACGATGCCCGTGATGCAATACATCGGGGAAAAGAGCGATGCTCCCTTATTGTTGGAGGTATTTCCGCCCAATGAGCGGCAAGAAGCAACCTTTACCTTGTATGAGGATGACGGACTGAGCAATGACTACAAAAAAGACGTCTATGCCAGGACCACTTACTCCTGCAAACAGACAAAAACGGGTTATGAGTTTGTGTTGGGGAAAAGGGAAGAGCAGGGATATAGCGCTTCGAAAGAAAGAACGACCGTAATAACCATCTATGGTGTTTCCAAGCCAAGTGAAGTTGCTATCAAAGGGAAGAAAGTGAAAATAGGGAAGACCTTTGACGCAAGTAGTCTTTCGGAAGTTGATACGGTATCACCAGCTTGGTACTGGGACGGTGTGATGTCGTCCGTAGTGGTTGTGTTGAAAGACACGGGTATGGAGCAAAAAGTGGAGATGAAACGATAGCGTGCTCTCCGGATTTTTTGTGTTTGTTGTTGTGTAATAGGTATTTTATTGCTAATCTTGCCTCAACTAATTATTAAATCGAAATGATTACCACAATCAATAGTCGTTTCTTTTTGCAAATCAATGGTTTAGGTATTTAACGCAATAGTGTGGACATGGCAAGGCAAAGCGTAGTACTCGAAGATTCCGAATTGCTTTCCAAGCTTCGGGATGATAATCGCCATGCCTTTAACCTATTGTACGATAAATATTGGGAATTTGTTTACAACAATGCCCTGAAAAGATTGGTAGACCATACACTTGCCGAAGATGTGGTACAGGAAGTCTTCACGCAGCTTTGGCTCCGGAAGCACCTGGATGATATCAAGAATCTTCCGGCCTATTTTTATATAGCCACCCGCAACCAGGTGTTCAAACTGCAAAAAAGAGAGGGAAAGTATATTCCCGTGGAGGAAATTGCCCAAGAGCTTTTGGTAACCCATGAAAATGCGGAAGCAAAACTTTTGTACAAGGAACTGCAAATGGCCTATCAACAGTTGATAGCCAACTTGCCACCCCAACAGCAGTTGATCTATGAACTGAAATACAACAAAGGATTGAGTACGGAGGAAATAGCTTCCATGTTGAACCTTTCACCAAAAACTGTACGCAATCAATTGGGTAGAACGCTCAACCGCATTCGCGATTCGTTGATCGTCTCTATTATTCTGTTCAATATCTTTAATCAGTAGCTATCAGCCAACAGCTATCGGCAGTCAGCTATCGGCCAACAGCAGTCAGCGCCCTGTTCGTCATATCGAGCGGAACGCAGGGCAGTCGAGATATCTCATCCCGATTATTTCGGGAATGCGGGAACAATAAGCTGACGCTAGCCATCAGCTATTAGCCATCGGCAGTCAGCTATCGCCTATCGGCCAACAGCAGTCAGCGTCCTGTTCGTCATATCGAGCGGAACGCAGGGCAGTCGAGATATCTCTTCCCGATTATTTCGGGAATGTGGGAACAATAAGCTGACACTAGCCCTCAGCTATCGGCCATCAGCAGTCAGCTATCAGTCATTAACCATTTTTTTACTTTTTTTTCAATCGCGAGTGGGCTAATTCCATTTTGCAGGGTCATGTATAGTATAGACCCTTATTATGAACTCATTGGACAAGGAAAAATATATTGAAATACTCAATAAGTATATGGAAGGCAAAGCCTCTGCCGAAGAAGTCCAATTTTTGGAAGCCTATTATAAGGCTTTTGATTTGAAGGGTGAATATACCGATAAGTTGAGCGAGCAAGAATTTTTAGATCTTAAAGGTAGGATCAAAAGGAAAACGGACGATGCCATCCACGAATATGAAGCTGCACGCAAATCATTGCCGGGTATTGGCAAACTGTTCAGATATGGTATTGCGGCATCCTTATTATTCGGATTGCTGATTTTTGCGTACTATCAGCTTTCTCCAAGACCTACAGAAAGTAAACAGCTTGCAGAACATATCATGCCCGGTAGGGATATGGCGATATTGACCTTGTCCAATGGGAAACAAATACTATTGGACAGCGTAGATGTAAACACAAGTCTGGAAGAAGAAGGCATACTGATCAGTAAAACAGCGGATGGATATCTGTCCTATCAATTGTTAGACAACGACGCAACAAATAATCCATCTGGTGCTATAGCTTACAATACCATTAGTACGCCCGAAGGGGGGCAATATAGCGTGTCGCTCCCAGATGGCACTAAGGTGTGGCTCAATGCCTCATCCTCCATAAGGTACCCTGTCAGGTTTGATTCCAAATATCGTTCCATCGAGATGGACGGTGAAGGATACTTTGAGGTAGCGAAGCAATTGGGAGCGAGCTCATCAAAGCCAGTCCCGTTCATAGTGCAGACCGCCATGCAGCAAGTGGAGGTACTGGGAACGCACTTCAACATAAACGCTTATGGCGATGAAGATAGGGTGAAAACGACCTTGCTGGAAGGATCGGTACGTGTCACGCCAAGCGGCCATTCTGGAGAATCGAAAATTTTGAAGCCGAACCAGCAAAGCATTCTGCGCAAATCCGATGCAAACGGCAGTCTAGAGATAGTAGAGGTCGAATCGAGCTCGGTCATCGATTGGAAAAACGGCAATTTCATATTCGATAATGAGAATCTCGTCAGCATCATGAACAAGATATCCAGGTGGTATAAGGTGAAAGTCGTTTATGAAGGACATTTGACACCGGACGATTTCGGAGGGCAGATTTCCAGATCCAAGAACCTGCAGGAAGTACTGGATGTCTTGGAGCTAAGTGGCGGCGTGCAATTCAAAATGACAAAAGATACCATTGTCGTGATGCCGGAAAAAAAGACAAACTGAATAAAACCAGATTATGAACCTAAATAGACCACATATGAAAACATAAATCCATACGATAAGTGTTCAAAAACAAAGAAACCGGAAATGCTCGCAACATCTCCGGTCAAAAAAACTTGAGCATCAATAGATTGAAATTTTTAGAACCAAATTATTAACCACTCAAATCTATACAAAGATACACTACCAAACGGATAAACTTAAAAACAGGCAATAAACTCACTTAACTTACTGATTATCAGTAAATATTTTCATTAGATAAAAAAGCCACCCCCCCCTGTTTTTTAGAACAGTTCTACCTGTATACAAGGTGGTTTATTTCGTTTTTTCTGTTTGCTGTAAGTTCTCCTGCTGTTCTGCACCATCCAATATATCTCAAGATTACTGATTAAATGGATTCTTATCAGTGCAGCAATGGTGGAAAACGCCTTTTTGCTCTGGGATTTTACCCGGAGA
>NZ_ATZA01000022.1 GCF_000427965.1 Olivibacter sitiensis DSM 17696
CACAAGCTCATCGCAAAGAAACTGGAGGCCGATTTCTTCTTCGCCCACCCCTATTCCTCTTGGGAAAGGGGACTCAACGAATACACCAACAAGCTTATCAGGCAGTATATACCGAAAAAGCAGCCCTTTGAACAATTCAATGAACAGGATATCAGAAAGATACAGCACAAAATCAATGCAAGGCCAAGAAAAAAACTAGATTACCAGAACCCCAAGAACATTTTTTATGCTACCTTAGACAAAAAAGTTGCATTGGTGAGTTGAATCTACCATTGTCCAATAACTGGAGTTTTGTTAGAGCTGAAAGGTCGACAATGAACCACGCGGTGCTCAGCGAAGCCAAGTGCCTGTTGAATCGAATCGGATATCTTTCTTCTGTCGTTTTTTCGTTTTGGTATGCCCAATCACTAGATTTGGCCGTGGAATTCCGTATTTTTGCGCCGTCGAACTTTTTAGGATCAACGAGTGAGAAATTGTCCTTTTTAGCTTCGAAAAACAAAATCATTAATGGCAAGAAAAGAGCTGGATTCAAAATCCTACATTATCATAAAGGGCGCACGCGTCAATAATCTAAAGAACATCGATGTTGCTATACCTAAAAACAAACTGGTAGTCATCACGGGTCTTTCCGGATCTGGAAAATCCTCTTTGGCATTCGACACTTTATATGCAGAAGGGCAGCGACGCTATGTAGAAAGCCTATCTTCCTATGCGCGTCAGTTTATGGGGCGAATGAACAAACCTGAGGTAGACTACATAAAAGGGATAGCTCCTGCCATTGCTATCGAGCAGAAAGTCATTACGAGCAATCCCCGATCTACTGTGGGAACTAGTACGGAAATCTATGATTACCTCAAGTTGCTCTATGCTCGAATTGGGAAGACCTATTCTCCCATATCGGGCGAGGAGGTGCGGAAGGACACGGTGACCAGTGTAGTTGATTTCATGGTGTCGTTGCCAGAAGATACGGTAGTAACTATTTTCAGCCCCTTGATCCCTATAAATGGGCGTGCCTTGAAGGAAGAGCTGGCCGTGCTGCTGCAAAAGGGATTTGTGCGGGTAGATTATAAAGGTGAAATCGCCAAGATCGAGGATTTGCTGGAAGATAGTGGTGTGGCAAATACCTTGGCCAAGGTTGGGGAATTGCGCATCGTGATAGATCGTATTCGGGTGAGTAAGGATGACGAAACCTTGAGCCGATTGGCAGATTCGGTCCAAACAGCTTTTTTTGAAGGTAAAGGAGACTGTTATATTTCGGAAAATGGGCAGGAACATGCTTTCTGCTACCGGTTCGAAGCTGATGGAATCGTGTTCGAAGAGCCTAGTCCCAATTTTTTCAGTTTCAATAATCCCTATGGGGCCTGTCCAACCTGTGAAGGCTATGGCAAGGTGATAGGCATAGATCCTGATCTGGTAATTCCGGATAAAAGCAAATCTGTATACGATGGGGCTATTGCACCTTGGAGAGGAGAGAAAATGGGCGAATGGTTGCAGCATTTGGTGCGAAATGCCATCAAGTTCGATTTTCCGGTACATAGGGCCTATTCCGATCTTAATAAGGAGCAGAAAGCCATTCTTTGGACGGGGAATAGCTATTTTAGGGGCTTAAATGAATTTTTTGCAGAATTAGAAGAACAGACCTATAAAATACAATATAGGGTCATGCTTTCTAGGTATAGGGGGAAAACGGATTGCCCTGATTGTCACGGCTCGCGACTAAGGAAAGATGCTTCCTATGTAAAGATAAATGGGAAGTCGATTAGTGAAATTGTGCTTTTACCCTTGGATCAGGTGTATGATTTCTTCTCCAATCTCAAATTGAGCGAAAACGAGGCGAAGATAGCCAAACGACTGTTGATGGAAATCGTTACTCGGGTGAAGTTCCTTATGGAAGTAGGCCTGAGCTATCTCACGTTGAATCGGCTGAGCAATACCCTTTCCGGTGGAGAGTCGCAACGGATTAACCTGGCTACTTCTCTCGGCAGCTCGCTGGTAGGATCTATATATGTATTGGATGAGCCAAGTATTGGTCTGCATCCGCGGGATACGCAGCGACTTATTGGCGTATTGCGCTCTTTGAGAGATGTGGGCAACACAGTGATTGTGGTAGAGCATGAGGAAGAGGTGATGAAGGCAGCCGATTACTTGATTGATATTGGTCCCGAAGCTGGAGTGAATGGCGGTCAGCTTATGTTTGCCGGCACATACCAAGAGATACTGAAAGATAAAAAAAGTTTGACTGGACAATATCTAGGGCATAGCCTAACCATTCCGGTACCGAACCAAAGACGTCCTTGGCAGCATGCTGTCGTCGTAAAGGGAGCTTGGGAGAACAACTTGAAAGGGATCGATGTGTCTTTTCCACTAGATGTATTTACGGTGGTGACGGGTGTATCTGGCAGCGGGAAGACTTCTTTGGTGAAACGGATTCTCTATCCTGCCCTGCAAAAGGCCACGGGCAATTATACAGGTGAGCATACTGGTATATACGATGGGCTAGAGGGGGACGTGGCCTTGTTGGAAAAGGTGGAGCTTGTGGACCAGAATCCCATCGGACGCTCTTCCAGGTCCAATCCCGTAACCTATGTAAAAGCTTGGGATGATATTCGAGCTTTATATGCATCTCAGTCTTCGGCCAAAGCGCAGGGGCTAAAACCCGCAGCCTTCTCATTTAATGTAGAGGGAGGGCGATGCGACGTGTGCCAGGGAGAGGGAGAGGTGAAGATAGAGATGCAATTCATGGCCGATATTTATCTGCCTTGTGAGGCATGTAATGGAAAGCGTTTCAAGCAGCAGGTGCTGGATGTGGTTTGGAAAGAGAAGAACGTGTCGGATGTGCTGAATATGACCATAGATGAAGCAGTCGCCTTTTTTGCTGACCAGCCTAAGATTTTGGCAAAGTTGCAACCCTTGGTGGACGTCGGCTTAGGCTACGTGCAGCTGGGACAGTCGTCCAATACGCTGTCAGGAGGCGAGGCGCAGCGTATCAAATTGGCATATTTCTTAGTGAAAGGAAATGATAGCAAGGGTACTTTATTCATATTTGACGAACCCACTACTGGCCTGCATTTTCACGATATAAAGAAATTGCTAAAGTCTTTTTCTGCTCTGATAGAACAAGGAAATACTATTCTGGTAATTGAGCACAACATGGATGTGGTGAAAAGCGCGGATTGGGTAATAGATATCGGACCGGAGGGAGGAGAGAGAGGAGGGCACCTTCTGTTTGCCGGTATTCCCGAGCATCTTGCAGAAGAGCCAGATTCCTATACAGGACAAGCTCTTAGGCCCTATCTCCAGTAGTTTACTTCTTGATTGGCTTTTACTTTAGAAAGTGATAGTCTTTTTTCCCTGCCTGAAAGCTTCTCTGACAAGTGGTGGATTCGCTTTACGTTTGCTTAAGAGGCGAAGGATATCTTCGACTATCGCCTTACGAAGTTGAAGAAGCTCTTTCGTTAGGGTTGGTCGGTGCTTGTGCGTCGAGTTTGCAGGGCAAAGTTGAATGTCGGAGAAAATGCTTATTTTAGCGGTTTATTTCTATCAAGGTAGATATGTTATCGAAAAAATCGAAATACGCCATAAAAGCTCTTATTGTGCTAGGCAAAAATTACGGGAACGAACCCATGCAAATTATCAAAATAGCAGGAGAGGAGGATATTCCCAAAAAATTCCTTGAGCAAATTTTGTTGGAAATGCGCAATGCAGGTATTCTGTATAGCAAGAAGGGAGCTGGTGGTGGCTACAGCCTTAACAAGGCGCCAGAGGACATCAAGTTGTCCCAAGTTATTCGTCTCACCGATGGCCCTATTGCCCTGTTGCCATGTGTGAGCCTCAATTTCTATAGAAAATGTGACGAATGTAAGAATGAGGAAACCTGCGGTATCCGCGATACGTTTGTAGAAGTGCGGAATGCCATGCTGCAAATACTGAACGATACGAGTGTTGCGGACTTGATAAATAGAGAAAAGCAGTTGCGCGAAGCTCTTAGTATACAGAATTAAATAGGTTCGTTTCGCACCTTTAGCCCTCCTCAAGCGACCAAAATCGTTTATTTTCGATATTCCAAAAAGAGGGCCCTTAAAGACTACTTGTTTACTAGATTATTTGTACCTTTGTTTTCAAAGACAGAAGGAGAACAAAATGGGAAACTATAAGTTGACAAGTGAGAGGGTATATGTAGACCCCCGCATTACCTTGGTAGGAGCAGGACCAGGAGATCCAGAATTGATCAGTCTTAAAGGTATAAAAGCCTTGAAAAGTGCCGATGTGGTAATATATGACGCGCTGGTGGACGAATCATTATTGGAATATTCTCCTAAACATGCACCAAGGGTATATGTGGGGAGCCATAGAGGGGATGAGAATTTTTCACAAGCCACCGTCAATAGGTTAATGGTGGATTATGCCATCAATTTTGGCCATGTAGTGCGTTTGAAAGGCGGCGATTTATTTGTTTTCGGCCGAGGATATGAAGAATTGGAATACGCTGCCAAATATGGAATTCCTACGGCTATAGTGCCTGGGATAAGTAGTGCTATTTCCGTACCTGGCCTGCAAGGAATACCCGTGACACACAATGGGACGAGCGATAGTTTGTGGATATTGAGTGGGTCAGAGGAGGGCACTAGTCTCCCAGCAGAAATGTATAGGGCTGCACAGAGTGATGCCACTGTAGTGGTCCTGCTTGCTTTTAACCAGCTAAGTGAGATCGTTTCGATTTATCAATCTTCTGACAAAGGGCAATTGCCAGCGGCGGTCATTCAAAATGGTTCCATGAAAAATGAAAAAATAGCATTGGGCGTGATTGACGATATAGAACAGGTAGTGCAGGATACCTGTATTTCTGATGATGGCCCCATATTGCTGATATTTGGAGATGCCGTAGCCAAGCATAACTCCTTTGAATCCATTGTAGGGGCAGTGAATACACAGTGCCTGTATGAAAAAAGAAAATAAAAGCGCAAAGCTTAAAAAAAAGCCACATACACAATGTGGCTTTTTTTTATGCTTTTCTTTTATTAATGTGCGCTAATTATTAGTAGGTTTGAATGTTTGTTTCAAAGCCCAAGCTATATGTAAGAATAGCTTTTTTCCGTGCCTAGGGTTGGTTGGCCTTTTTAATATTGATTTATATAATGAAAGAACAAAGTAAACTGGTTCGTAGCCAGGCAAAACGCTCGCAGAATAGGGAACATGCTGTACCTTTATACCTTACCTCTAGTTTTATATTTGACAGTGCAGAGCAAGGCAGAGCCATTTTTGCAGAAGAAGAAGAAGGGAACGTTTACTCGCGCTACTCTAATCCCAACACGACGGAATTCATTGAGAAAGTCTGCCAATTGGAAGGAGCAGAGGCAGGGCTGGCATTCGCATCGGGTATGGCTGCAGTTTTCGCATCCTTTGCTGCCCTACTTAAAAGCGGAGATCATATTGTTTCTTCTAGGTCTTTGTTTGGCTCCACGCATCAGATTCTCACAAAGATATTACCCAAATGGGGAATTAGCACCACTTATGTAGAGGCATCGCGTCCCGAAGAGTGGGAAGCCGCAATACAAGAGAATACCAAAATGATCTTTTTGGAGACCCCATCCAATCCAGGTCTGGAGTTAATAGACCTCGAGTGGGTTGGGAGTTTTAAGAAAAAATATCCTGATATTATCCTGAGTGTGGACAATTGTTTTGCCACACCTTATTTGCAGAAACCAATTCCTTATGGCTTTGATCTGGTGAGTCATTCAGCAACGAAGTACATGGATGGCCAAGGCAGAGTGCTTGGAGGAGTGGTGGTAGGGCGCCAAGACCTGATAGCGGAGATGATGTTTTTTATTAGGCAGACTGGTCCAGCTATGTCGCCTTTCAATGCCTGGATACTGTCAAAGAGTCTAGAAACATTGGGACTTCGGATGGATAGGCATTGTGAAAATGCATTGAAAGTGGCCGAAGCCCTGGAAAAAAATGAAGAGGTGGAAGTGGTGCGTTATCCATTCCTGCCTTCGCATCCGCAATATGAATTGGCAAAAAAGCAAATGAAGGCAGGCGGTGGTATCGTTACGTTTGTCGTTAAAGGAGGCTTTGATAGAGCGAAGCGATTTTTGGATGCATTGCAAATGGTGCTGATCACCTCTAACCTTGGAGACTCGCGTTCCATCGCGACACATCCCGCATCTACTACGCATTCCAAATTGAGCGACGCAGAACGCGAGCAAATAGGAATTTATCCAGGTACGATTAGAGTGTCTGTGGGACTGGAAGATATCGAAGATATCGTTTCTGATTTGGAACAGGCCTTAGAAAACAGCAAATAGAAATAAGAGGATTATGAAAGTGCAATTGAAACTGGAGAACGAAGCTGTTCATTTTCTCGGGCATAGCGACACGACCAAGGCGACTGTGCCCATTGATGGATCGCCGGATATAGGAGGGCAGGCCCTTGGCGTTAGGCCCATGGAGTTGGTGCTCATGGCCGTGGGATCATGTAGTGCCCTGGATTTGCTGAGCATCTTGCGCAAGCAAAGACAGGAGGTGACAGATTTACAGATAGAAGTAGATTCCGAACGGGTGGATGCCATTCCAGCAGTGTTTTCCAGCATCCATATCATCTTTCGTCTTAAAGGAGAAATTAATCTCGAAAAGGCGAAGAAGGCAGCGGAACTTGCTGTTAAAAAGTATTGCTCCGTGCACGATATGCTCGCTGCCGGCGGCGTAGACATCACCTATGAGGTAAACGTAGCCTGATAAATGTCATCGGGAGGTAATTCAAATACCAAATATATGTTTAAACATATATTTGGTATGTTTGTTGTGATCTGATCGGAAAAAAAGATAATAAAACAAAAATTCAAAAAGGAGATTGTGTTATGGCAATAAAATGGACAGTTGATCCCACTCATTCAGATGTAGAATTTAAGGTGAAACACTTGGTGATTTCTACAGTTACAGGTAAATTTACTTCTTTCGACGGGAGCATCGTCTCCGAAAGCGAAAGTGATTTTTCGGATGCAAAGGTTGAATTTAGTATCGATGCGGATAGTATAGATACTTCTATGAAAGATCGTGATGCTCACTTGAAAAGTGCTGATTTCTTTGATGCCGAGAAATATCCAAAATTGACTTTTAAGTCGACCTCTTTCACAAAGAAAACCGACGATGAATATACGCTGGTAGGTGATCTCACTATCAAGGACGTGACTAGAGAAGCTGTTTTTCAGGTTGAGTTAGGTGGTACTGCCGAAGATCCTTACGGGAATTTCAAGGCTGGTTTCGAGGCCTCGTCTAAGATAAGCCGTAAGGAATTTGGACTGACTTGGAGTGCTGTTACGGAAGCTGGTTCTGTGGTGGTAGGCGATGAAATACGTATCGCATTGAATCTACAATTCGTTAAACAACAATAGGTTTTCAGAGTCTTCAATACTTGGTGTTCTGTAAAAACTGAAGGGGATGCCTCAAAAAGGAAGCTAGTAGTTAGGCCTCAAATTTCATGACCTTTAATTTTCTCCTTTTTGGGGCATTCTTTGTAAGAACCAACAAACTTTTACAAAGGAATCGATAATAGTGGAACGGCACTTCTGGATGCCATGATGCGTGTTTTGCTGCGATGTACTAAGCTAGCCCAAAATCCGTATTTATTGGGCAGCATGACGAGAAGGTCGGCATTGGATGCTTGCACTTCTTTCCTGATTTCATCGATGATGGCACCTGACTCGACATTTTTGTAATAATAGCTTACACCGTCCAAGCCCTCGTCGATGGCTGCTTGGGAGTTCATATAGGGACTGTTCTCTTCCAATTTAACCAATTTCTTGCTTACGCTGAAAATCTCGATATTCGCACCGAGGCTAGATGCCAGCTCTTTTATCCTATCAAGTACTTGTTTCTGTACGCCTCTTAGCATGTCGCAGGCAAAGAGTACATTTTTGATGCCATGGAAGGAGACACCTGGAGGCACGGCAAGAACTGGACATTTTAGTTTGCTGATGGCGGTAGTTGTAGTGTTGCCCAAGATATCCTGCTCCAGTGATTTCGAGGCCATCCCCATGACGAGTAGGTCTGCCTTTTTCTCTATTGCCAAATTTGCCAGGTCATCTTCTAAGAAACTCAGGAAACCCACGTGGGTACTTACCTCTATCTGGTAGGTGGCGGCTAGCTCATCGGCTCGTCTTTGCAGCTTTGCACTGTTTTCATCTATGAGTTTTTGCACCTGATTGGCATGGAGACGTGCATTGGCCGCGTGAGAGGGCAACAGAAATGAGTTGTATAGCACGACTTGGGCGCCAATTTGTTGGGCCAAGGCACCCGCATATTCTATGGCGTTCTCGGCAACGCTCGAAAAATCTGTAGCTACGATGAATGTTTTCATATATTTAAGTATAAATTCAAAAGTAGAAACTAAAAACCGTTAGTATCTTAATATAGCACTGGCTAAGTTGCTATAATACTAACGGTTTTTAGATGATAAATATCATGTTATGAAATGATATTTCTTCCTTTAGCTAGAGGAACAAACGATAGCCTGTCTTTCAGGTTTATTTTGGTTCTTCGGTCTCGAGCGTTTGGAATATGTTATTGTCAACTCTTTGTTTGATGGTAGAATCGGTTAATTGCCTGTTAGACAATGCTTGGCATTCCTCAAGTGCTTGACTGAACATCATTTGTTCTGGCGGTGTCTTTTGCGTAGCGGCCGATGGTCCCCTCAATGCGCCCACGAGTCCCATTTCCCTAGCTACATATACATACCGTATAGCATCTATGACTACGCCGGCAGAGTTGGGAGAGTCTTGCACGGACAATTGAGCGTCCAAAATAACGGGAGCACCCATAAATCCTTCCAGTTCCAGACGGAAATTGGCCACTTTATTGTCCCCGTAGTAGGCAATGTACTCTGATGGGCCAGCATGTAAAAAGCTGTTTTCGGTAGAAATGCCCCTAATATCGTTTTGCGCGCGGATTACATTTTCCTTGGATATCTTCTTGGATTTAAGACGATTTTTGTCTTCCATGTTCAGAAAATCGGTATTGCCTCCTATATTTCGCTGAATATGCGCTTTCACATGGTGTCCGCGGGCAAAAGCCAGTTCCTGTAGCATTTGAGACAATATACTGGCTCCAAACTGGCTGCGCATGTCATCGCCGATCAAAGGTATTCCAGCGGCAATGAAGCGACGTTCCCAGGCGGGGTCGGATGCAATGAAAACAGGAATACAGTTTACCAAGGAGATGCCAAGCTCTAGGCAAATCTCGGCAAAGAACTCTGTGGCCTTTTGAGAGCCTACCGGAAGGTAGTTGATGAGTACCTCGGCTTCGTGCTGCTTGAGCCTATCTATAATATTTTGCCTATATTGGCTCACTAGCTCTTCGTCATAGTTCACCTCTTTGTCCAGCATGTCCGTGGCTTTTAGGTCCTCTCGAACTACAAATCGTTGGTCTTCTGGATGAGCCGCCATCATAGGTGATACGCCGTCCAGCACTACAGATGGGTAAATTGGAGCCTCGGAGCGGACATCGCTGTTTAGTACCATCGTGCAATTGGGCTTTTCGAAGATAGCATCCTTTAGCACCTTGCCTATTTTGCGATCGTCTACCTCAAATCCACAGACAAATTCAATGTTTGCAGCGGTGTAGCCTCCGATATTATCCGCCATTAAGCCTGATTTCTTCTCAGGATGCCTGGTGTAGTATTCCACCCCCTGTACGAGCGAACTGGCACAGTTTCCCACACCTACAATGGCAACCTTGATTTTGTTTTCCTTTGATTTCATTATATGGTTCGTTATGATATGATATTGATTATAAGCATATGCAAATATACTGGAAATGAACGTACAAATCTTCCATATTTAGCATCAATGCATTTAACATTCACAATTATTTTCAACTTTAATGCAATAATAGTCAATACTGCTTTATCCTGTGTGCACAAGGACGTTTTTTTGACATAAGAAATATTTATCTAGGTGTTTTTTCGCGTTTGGCCTATTCTGCAAGGGTCTGTGCTCGCGGTAATGAAGCATGGAGCCGCCTAAAAATTGGAAAGAACAGTGGCTGATCTGTCAGTGGCAAAACCATTGATGTCTATATTAAAATCTTATAAATTCCTCGATTTGCTGATTGGTGAATTTTAGCGTATCTTCCAGATAGAAGTCATAGTTCTCGTTAAATTCCTTACTAATATAGGAAATGTGTAGTTTCAGGGGCAGTACATGTAGCTGAAGGTAGTGACAAACACCGGTAAAGTGGTCCACGCCACGGATATTGCCATATTTTCCACTACTGATGCCTACCAATGCGGCTTTTTTTCCAAAAAAACTGTCGGGAAAACTGCAGCCATCAATAAGTGCTTTAAGTACACCGGGGAAGCTGCCGTTGTATTCGGGAATGATGAAAAGAAATTTCTCCGTGGCAGTAATGCGTTCTTGGATGGGCAAAAATGCCTCGCTTCTTTTGCCATACAAATCTGAGAACAAAAAGTCATGAGGTAATTGCTCAAGTGAGAGTATTTCGGATCCTATTTGCTTTTCTTCCAGTTTCTTTTGGTAATATCTTGCTACCTTCAGTGAATTGCTGTTTGGACGATTTGTCCCTGCTATAATAGTAATCATTGTGGATAATGTGTGTAAAACCTATGTGAGCGTTGGTGAATTAACCCTGCAAAATGTGTATCTTAGCAGCTTGATTTATGCGCGCTAAAAAAGCGAAAATAGAGATATAAAATTTATTAAGCTTTAGAATAATGTAAAAATATGGGTGTTAACCGTATTTGGACATTATTGGTTTATTTGGCGCGCTTTTTTTTAAGGAGTTACATGGGTAAGATAATAGCATTAGCTAATCAAAAAGGAGGGGTCGGCAAAACGACCTCATCCATCAACTTGGCCGCTAGTTTGGCAGTATTGGAACACAGAACATTGCTAGTAGATGCCGATCCGCAGGCCAATTCCACCTCGGGTATTGGTTTTGATCCGAGGACGATCAAGGCTAGTATCTATGAATGCATTATCAACGATATTGACCCGAGGGAGGCCATACAGCATACGGAGACACCTAATTTGGATCTTTTGCCAGCTCATATCGATTTGGTAGGGGCAGAGATAGAGATGATTAATTTGGACGATCGGGAGTTTAAGATGCGTTCTGTCCTTAATCAGGTAAGCAAGGACTATGATTTCATTATCATAGACTGCTCTCCCTCTTTGGGGCTGATAACCATCAATGCGCTTACGGCGGCTCATTCGGTCATCATACCAGTACAATGCGAATATTTTGCGCTTGAAGGGCTTGGTAAATTGCTTAACACTATCAAAATTGTACAAAATAGGCTCAATACTTCTCTGGAAATAGAGGGCATATTGCTTACGATGTATGATGTGCGCTTGCGTTTGTCCAATCAAGTGGTGGATGAGGTACGATCACATTTCAACGATTTGGTCTTTGATACCATTATACAGCGTAATACGCGGCTCAGTGAGGCCCCAAGCTATGGGGTGTCTGTCATTATGCACGATGCCAACTCAAAAGGGGCTATTAATTACCTCAATTTGGCACGCGAAATTTTAGTAAAGAACGGATTGCAGCAGGAGCAAGAAAGGGTAAAGATATAACACATGGCGCAACAGCGAAAAACAGGATTAGGGAAAGGATTGAGTGCCCTGCTGAATGACAATGAGGAACTAAAGCAGGCCAAAGCGACGTCTGGCGATTGGCAAAATGAAGTGGCTGGTATTTCGGGTGCGGCCACCACAGCGGCACCGGGGACTATCAGCAAAATACCTGTGGAACAAGTAGAGGTCAATCCCTTTCAGCCACGTACCGAATTTGATGAACAGGCGCTCAGGGAGTTGGCAGATTCCATTCAGCTGCAAGGACTGATTCAGCCCATTACGGTACGCAAAGTAGGGGACAAGAGTTATCAATTGATTTCGGGAGAGAGAAGGTTAAGAGCTTCCAAACTTGCCGGAATACAAGATATCCCAGCTTATATACGTACGGCGAATGACCAGCAGATGCTGGAGATGGCATTGATAGAAAATATACAACGTGAAAATCTCAATGCCATAGAGGTTGCCCTTAGTTTTCAGCGCATGATAGACGAATGCGACCTCAAGCAGGAAGAATTGGGGAGCAGGGTGAGCAAGAACAGGTCTACAGTGACCAACTACTTGCGCTTATTGAAATTGCCCCCTGCCATTCAGGCAGCCATTCGCGATGGACAATTAAGTATGGGGCATGCAAGGGCACTTATCAACGTGGCCGATGCGGACAAACAGCTGTTTATTTACCAGGAAATTATAAACAAGGGTTTGTCCGTACGTAAGGTAGAGGAATTGGTGCGGCAATTGGCAGAAAAAAAGCAAGGCAGTAAAGAAGAACCCAATACTAAGGACGCTGCTTTATCGTTCCAATTACGTAAGATTGAAGACGATTTGGCTACCAAGTTTGCTACGAAGGTAAAACTCAATGTAAAGGGAGCGAAAGCCCAGGGGTCTATTGAAATCCCTTTCTCGTCGGAGGACGACTTGAGCCGTATTCTTGAACTATTGGATTGGTGATGACCCGCGTTGTTTTTTTTGTAGCTACAGTCTTTATTCTCCTGTTTGCGGCTTTTTCCGCAAGAGCGCAAGTGCGTGATTCCATCAGAAGACCAGCGGATATCACTCGGGATGAGTTTGATATGAATGACTCCCTCAACAGGCCTAAACCTGAAGTGAAAAGGAACGATGCGGAGCAGCGTAGGGATACCATATTCAAAGATTCTGCCCGGCTAGCTTTAGAGGCACTTCCCGGAAGAGCAGCCCGCAGGTCACTCATGATTCCCGGTTGGGGGCAGATAACCAACAAGAAATGGGCCGCCGTGAAGGTACCTGTCATTTACGCAGGTTTTGCCACACTGGGATACTATATCTGGTTCAATAATAAGTATTATCAGGAAACCCTGGCTGAAGTGCAGCATCGACTGGCTAACCAGGATGTTCCCTTGAATCCCGATTATGAATTTGTACGTACAGACCAACTAATTCCCTATAAAGACTACTGGCGAAGGAATAGGGATCTCCTCATTCTTATTACCGCTGGTTTCTATGCCGTTCAGGCGATAGAGGCTTATGTTTCGGCCTACTTTTTTCGATACGATATCAGCCCAGATTTATCTTTTAAGATTAGTCCCGGTCTTTTTGCCCCGCCATCTCAGTCTTTTGCTTTCAATAGCTCACTTCCGACTGTTGGACTGAAAGCCGTTCTATATTTGAAATAAGCCAGTGTTGATTAATGAAAATTGAGTATAGCCTTTTGAAAAATTGTATTAGGTTTGCAATAGCACTATGAGCTAGGGCACAATTTTAAGTAAAACTTAGGTTTATGAATATTGCACTTTTGGGATATGGTAAGATGGGCCATATTATAGAAAATATCGCGTTAGCTAGGGGGCACGACGTTCCCTTGGTTATAGGTGCGCGTAATAGGGCGCAGATAACCGCAAAAGATTTTGCCGATATAGACGTAGCTATTGATTTCAGTACGCCTTATGCTGCATTGGCTAATATAGCACTCTGTTTCGAGGCGAATGTCCCAATTGTGGTAGGCACCACCGGTTGGTATGAGCATTTAGATAAGGTAAAAGATAAATGTCTCTCCGGGAACAAATCCCTGATGATAGGTTCTAATTTTAGCATTGGAGTCAATATTTTTTTTCATATCAACAAATTGTTGGCGAAGGCCATGAGGCCATATGAAGCGGATTATGAAGTACAGGTAGAGGAAGTGCACCATGTGCATAAGCTAGATGCACCAAGCGGCACCGCCATTACCATTGCCGAGGATATATTGAGCGAATTGGACGATAAGGTGAAATGGGTCAATAACTTGGTGGGGTCGGCGAATGAAGTGATGCCCAAAGCTGATGAGCTGCTTATTGCCTCTCATCGTATTGAGGAGGTTCCCGGTACGCATACTGTGATATACAGCTCGGAAGTGGATGAGATTGAACTGAAGCATACTGCCCATAGCAGAGCTGGATTTGCGATGGGAGCTGTAATCGCCGCCGAATGGCTGAAGGATAAGAAAGGTTTTTATACCGTAAAGGACATGTTTGATTTTAATTAAAGATAAATGGATTTATATAGTTTTATTTTATGGGTACTGTTGCTAGTATTAATAAATGCTGTTGCCAATATAGGTACCTTCTTTTTGTTTAAGAAGGCAGGGCATTTCAACAGTTGGAAGGCATTCGTTCCAATTTGGAACATAGTTGAATTATTAAAATTAGTTGGAAGACCAAATTGGTGGATTGCATTGTTCTTTATTCCCTTGATAAATTTCTTTGTGGGAATAGGATTAATGGTGGACGTGGCAAAGAGCTTTGGAAAGACCAGCTTCCTGCAACATGTTGGAGCCATTCTTTTGGCACCGCTTGTATTCCTTGTATGGGGACTGGATAAGGATACCAAATATCTGGGGGGCTCGGCTACCGAAGCGTTCAAGAAAAAATACCCTTATAAAAAATCAACTACAAGGGAGTGGGCTGATGCCATTGTGTTTGCCGTAGTTGCAGCCACTATTATACGTACTTTTTTTATAGAAGCCTTTATGATTCCTACCGGTTCTATGGAACGTAGCTTGCTAATAGGAGATTTTCTGTTTGTGAGCAAGGTGAACTATGGAGCACGATTGCCCATTACGCCTGTTTCCTTCCCTTTTGCGCACCACACCATGCCGGTGATAGGTACTAAATCGTATTGGGATGGTATTCAATTGAGCTATAGGCGACTGCCAGCCCTGCAGCAGATAAAGCGCAACGATGTCGTAGTATTTAACTACCCCATGGATGCCGACGAACCGTTTAATAGGCCAGTAGACAAAAGAGAAAATTATATTAAAAGAGCTGTGGGAATACCGGGCGATACGCTTTGGATAGACAATGCTCAGGTATACGTGAATGGTACAAAAGAATACAATCCTCCAGGGGAACAGCTGTATTATACGGTTATTACAGACGGTACGGATATCAATCCCGATCGCTTGCACGATCTGCGCATTGACGGCTATAGGGCTAGTGAAAGGGAGTATCTATTGGCATTGACCGAGGAGCTTGCTCAGAAACTTTCCGGTTGGAGCAATATTGTCAGCGTGATGCCCAGGTTAGAGGAGAAAGGGCATCCGGCAGATATGGATCCGGTTTTTCCGAAGGCGGCTATCAGTCAAAATTGGAACCAAGACAACTATGGCCCCATCATCATTCCCAAGAAAGGGTGGACAGTGCAGCTAAACGAAGAAAATCTGCCAATATATGAGCGTGCAATAGGCTTGTATGAAGGAAATAAATTGGAGAAGAGGGAAGGAGCGGTTTTCATCAATGGAGAACGGGCCAATAGCTATACCTTTAAGATGGACTATTACTGGATGATGGGAGATAATAGGCATAATTCCTTAGATTCCCGATACTGGGGATTTGTGCCAGAGGATCATATCGTAGGAAAAGCGCTATTGGTATGGATGAGCCTGGATGATAAGGCAGGTTCTTTGTTTGAACGCATCAGGTGGAATAGGATATTTAAATCTATTCATTAAACTTTGGCAATGTTCTGAACATTAAACTTTGGCAATGTTCTGAACATTGCCAAAGTTATTGCGCTTTATTCAGCCTGCCAGCCTCCGCCCAGGGCTCTGTATAGTTCCACACGTGCCACAAGCTGTTGCTGTCTGAGCTCATTTAGCTCCAGTTCACTATCTATGGCATTTTGTTGTGCGGTAATCACTTCCAGGTAGGTGGCATAGCCTGCTTTGAATAATAAATTGGCCTGCTGTACGCCCAGTTGGGAAACTTTTACTCTTTGTTCCCCTATTTCATATTCTTCACTAAGTTTTTTTAGGGTTATTAATGTGTTGGTTACTTCGTTTATGGCGTCTAACACCGTCTGTTGGAAGTCCAATTCAGCTTGTTCCCGTTCCAATTTTGCTACTTCAAGATTGGTCTTTAAGCGTCTCTGCTGGAATATAGGTTGTGTGAGGCCGCCAGCTATACTGCCAAACAAGGATCCGGGGATCTTCACCCAATTGGTAGGCAGCATGCTGTTCAGGCCGCCTTCTAGGTCGATGGTGAGACTTGGGTAACGGTATGATTGGGCTACGCCAACCTGCGCATTCTTTGAGCGAAGGGCAAGTTCGGCAGCGCGTACATCTGGTCTATGGCCTACCATGTAGAGCGGCACACCGGCAGATACTGAATCTTCAATGATTAAATCGGAGATAGAAGCATTTCGGCTTATGCTGTCGGGCAATTGCCCTGCCAGTGCTCGCAAGGTGTTTTCCTGTATCACGATTTGCCTTTCCAACTGAGGAATTAGCGCAGCTGTAGACAGTCGCTGATTCTCCGTCTGCTGAATGGCGAGTGATGTGACATTGGGCTCGCCTGCATCGCGCAGCAGTTTCACGATACGGAGGGTGCTATCGTTCAGTCTAAGGTTCCTTTTTGCTACTTCCATTTGCGCATCGAGCATCAGCAGGTTATAATATCCCTCAGCCACATCGGCCACAAGCTGGGTTTGGAGCAATTTGCGCGCTTCGTAGGTTTCTAGGTAATCTGCCAAGGCGCTTTCGTTTTGCCTTCGTATTTTGCCCCATATATCGGCTTCCCAACTTAAAGAAATGCCAGTGACATGATTGGAGCCGATGATGTAGCCATCTTTAGGAGCAGTCCTGTTGCGGTCTACATAGTATCGCGTACTAGGGGTGGATAATGCATTTCTAGAACGGTAACTCCTGTCTACATCGGCCAACTGGCCGGTGATGGTCGGGAAAAATTGTGCACGATTCTGAAACATGATCTGCTCGGCAATCTGTACCGTGCGCAGAGCCTTTCGCATGTCGTAATTATTCACAATAGCCGAATCTATGAGCTTTTGCAGGGTTGTGTCCACAAAGAAGTCCTTCCAATAAATGTTGCCAATTCCTATCGAATCGGCAGGTACTATTTCGTCTCTATATTTCTCAGGAAGAACCAGCTCTGGCCGTTGGTAGTTTTGCCCCACCTTGCAGGCCGAAACAAACCCGCAAAATAGAACGAAAAGCAATACTGATATCCGATAATGTTTTTTTTTCATGATGTAATGCATTAATCTTCTTCTTCTACGTTCATTTTGGCACTGAGTTTTTCTTGGATGTTTTGAAATATGATATACAAAACGGGAATAATGAAAATACCCAGAAAAACGCCGAACAACATTCCGCCAGCAGCGCCTATACTAATGGAGTGATTTCCAATGGCAGATGGGCCAACCGTCCACATGAGCGGCACTAAGCCTGCAACAAATGCCAGAGAGGTCATTAATATTGGACGTAAGCGCAATCTTGCACCCTCGATGGCCGAGTCATAGATGCTGAGACCTGCTTTTCGTTGCTGAACGGCAAATTCTACGATGAGTATCGCATTTTTGGCCAATAGGCCGATGAGCATAATTAAACTTACCTGAACGTATATATTGTTTTGCAAACCTGCAAGGTTGACCGCCAGAAAAACACCAACAAGTCCAACAGGTACAGAAAGTAGGATGGCAAAAGGAAGAATATAGCTTTCGTATTGTGCGGCCAGTAGGAAGTAGACAAAGAGGATGCTCAGTCCAAAGATAAAGGCCGTCTGTCCGCCCGATTCGCGTTCTTCTAGGCTCATGCCTGTCCATTCGTAGCTGTAATTATTGTTCAGCTGAGCAGATGCCACTTCTTCTACCACTTTCATGGCATCGCCAGTGCTATAGCCGGGAGCAGGTGTCGCATTGATGGTAATGGCATTGAAGAGATTGTACCTTGTAACCGTTTCAGGGCCTTGCTTTTTTACTAGTTTTATCAACGTATTTACAGGGACCATATCGCCGCGACTGTTTTTTACAAATATGTTCTTGAACGTTTCTGGACTGATGGTCTGCTGTAATTCTCCTTGCATGAAGATGCTGTATAGGCGCCCAAAGCGGCTGAAGTTGCCTATTCGAGCTCTACCGTAGTAGTTGGCTATAGTTGTCATCATTTCTTTTACGTTCACACCCAGTGTTTGTGCCTTTACATAGTCTATTTCCAGTAAATATTGGGGAAATGTGGCTTTGAAGGGCGTAAATGCAGTGGCAATTTCGTCGTGCTTTAGCAGCTCGTTTATGAAATTGTCGGATACGTCCGCGAAGGTGGCAAAGGAACCTCCTAACCTGTCTTGTAATACGAACTCCAGACCACTGAAATCACCAAAGCCTTGTACCGTTGGTCTGGGGAATATATTGAATGTAGCGCCATTTACTTGCGCTAAATCTTGCTTTAAGGTGTCTATGATGGCGCTGATGTTCTTAATATTGCCACGTTCTCCATATTCCTTAAGGTTAATATATGCGGTACCAAAGGACGGACTCACGGTAGCAAACAGGGCATTGTCGCCAGCGATGGTAGTCATGCTGGCTATCTGCGGACGTTTCCTTAAGATGCTATCCGCTTTGTCCAGCAGTTCTTCGCTCCTTCCCAAGGACGCGCCGGGTGGCAGAGCCATGGTCAAGGTTAGAAAGCTGTCATCTTCGGTAGGGATAAAGCTCTTAGGAGTTCTGTTCATGGCAAAAAGGCCCAGCAATGTGACAATGGCTAGTCCGCACATGCTCAGTGTCTTTCTGTTCATCAGGAAGTGTAGGGAGCGAATGTATTTGTTCGTTAATATATCGAACCACATATTGAAGCGCGTGAAAAAGCCCTGTACATATTTACCGATCAATGTTCGTTTGGGCTTAGCTTTATATTCTCCTTCATGCTCCTTATGCGGATTTTTTAACAAAAGGGCACAGAGTGCGGGACTAAGGGTGAGTGCATTTAATGCCGAGATGAGGATGGCAGTGGCCAGAGTATAGGCAAACTGTTGATAGAAGATACCTGCCGGACCCTGCATGAAACCAACAGGTAAGAATACTGCCGCCATGACCATGGTGATGGATAGGATTGCTCCGGTGATTTCGCCCATTGCGGATATGGTTGCCTTGCGTGCCGATAGTCCCGTTCGTTCCATTTTTTGGTGTACGGCCTCCACTACAACGATGGCATCATCTACCACGATGCCTATGGCCAGCACTAGGGCGAACATAGTGAGCACATTGATGGAAAAGCCAAAGACCTGGAGAAAAAAGAAGGTACCCACCAGAGAAACAGGGATCGTTATGGCTGGAATTAGGGTAGATCTGAGATCCTGCAAGAAGATAAACACAATAATGAATACCAGAATGAAAGCTTCAAAAAGCGTATGTTGGACTTGGTTGATGGATTCATTAATTTGATCCCGAACGCTATAAGTAATCTCATACTTCATTCCTTTTGGAAAAGCCTGACTTAGTCTTTCGAGCACCTTTCTTATACCTTCGTCTATTTCCACTGCATTGGAACCACTATTTTGCGTAATGTTCAACGTCAGTCCAGGATGCCCATCCACCTTGTTGTTTGCACTAATATTGGATGAGCCCAGCTCGATTCTTGCCACATCCCGCAGGTACAGTACCGATCCATCGTCATTGGTTCGAATCGGTATTTCGTTGTATTCTTCTGGCAATACAAAGCGTCCGCGATGCAACAGTACGGTTTCAAAAGCCTCTTTAGAAGCCTCACCAAATTTCCCTGGAGCTATTTCGAAGTTTTGGGATTCAATAGCCTTTCGTACGTCTTGCGTAGACAGGTTGTAGAGTGCCAGCTTATCTGGATTGAGCCAAATGCGCATGGAGTAATCTCTAGCGCCTACTCGTCCAACGCCTGCAACGCCAGGTACGCGTGAAAGTTCCCTGTTGACGTTGATTTGGGCATAGGCCTGAATGAACGTTTCGTCGTAGTTGTGATCTTCGCTAAAAATATTGATGGTCATGATTACCCCGTTTTGTCTGGGGGTAACGCTGATGCCTGATTCGTTTACCTCTGGAGGTATGAGGCTAGCAGCTCTTGATACGCGTGTTTGCACATTTACAGCTGCTTGATCGGGATCAGTTCCACTGGTGAAGAAAATATTAATGGTGCCCGTTCCGGAGTTGCTGGATGTAGAGCGCATATAGGTCATATTCGGCACTCCGTTTATTGCTTCTTCTACAGGAAGGAGTACACTTTGTGCTACTGTTTCTGCATTTGCTCCAGGATAGGTCATAGACACAGTAACACTGGGAGGTGCAATCTCGGGAAAGCGCGTAATGGGCAATTGAATCATGCCCACTATACCCAGTATGACCAAGAGAATGGATATAACGGTTGCCAGTACGGGTCTATTTATGATTGTTTTGAGCATAAATTAGTATATAGATATATCTTGTGTCGTATAAATTACGGATAGGCTGTCGCCGACGTAACTTTTATTACTGATTTTGAATTTGCGGTTTAATTTTCATGCCATCTTCCAGCTTTTCAATGCCCGATAACACGATGAGCTCATTTGGTCGCAATCCCTCCTTCACGATATAGTTGGCGCCACTTGTGCCGTCAAGGATGATGGGACGCATCTTGACGATGTTGTCGGGTGTCACGGTGTAAACGAACACTTTATCCTGAAGTTCGGTAGTGGTTACCTGTGGAATAAGGATAACACCGGGCTTGCGTTCTTCCATTTTTAAGGTTCCGGTATTGCCCGAGCGCAATATGTTTTTTTCGTTAGGGAACTTGGCCCTTAGGGAAATGGCTCCCGTATTCCGATTTACCTGTCCATCAATGGCATCGACTATCCCTCGCTCTCCATATTCTGTACCATCTGCCAATATCAGCCGTACGTAGGGGATGATGTCGTTTGTCTCTGCCACACTAGTCGAATCGGGCAAATCAATACCCTTGGTGAAATGTAAGAAATCGGCCTCACTCATGGAAAAGTATACATAGACTTCATGAGTGTCTGATAGTGTAGTGATTGCCTGAGAGTCGTTTTTCGTGACCAAGTTGCCAATCCGCTTCGGTATACGTCCTATATAGCCACTTACTGGAGCTTTGATAATCGTAAAGTCGAGATTTATTTTTGCGGTTGCTACGGCAGTGGCCGCTTGTTGAACGGATGCTTGCGCTACTTGATAGTTGGCTTGAGCGGTGCGCAGCTGCACATCGGAAATGACATCGTTCTCAACCAGGGGCCGCAACCTTTCCACTTCCAAAGCCGCATTTTTTAGTTTTGCTTTTTCTACCGTTTCTTCTGCTACTGCATTTTTAAGCGCTTCCCGATATGGGAGTTCGTTTACTTTGAACAAATCTTGGCCCTTATGTACGTACGCTCCTTCATCGACAAAGATGTTTTCGAGGATACCCTCAACCTGTGGTCTTATCTCTACATTCACTTTACCTTCTATGGTTCCTATATAATCCCTTACTGTCAATGCCGTACCTGTATCAACCTTGAAGACCGGTAAAGCCAGAAGGTCTTTTTCGTCTTTTTCGTTTTCGGAAGAACCGGAGCCGCAGTTAGCGAATCCGAATATAACAAATGTGGATAATAGCAATAAAATGAGTGATTTAAGCTGTTTGCGTTTTTTTTTCATTTATAAAGTATATTTCTATTTAAAAAAGACAACGCACCAGATACACGTGTCGTTTTGTATAAACCAACTAGTATTGAAATTTGTTGGATTAGCTGACTTAAAAAAGCATTTTTTGTGCCAATGTGCTTATTTGTTATATCAGGGAGTTTTTGCTGCACTTATTTTAGGAGCAATGACTTTTAACGATAGTCGTGCTGCAGGGTTGTCTTAAACGTTTCCGATAACGATTGCGTGATTAAAGCGTGTGAAATGCTTGGTTCCCTATGTTTATAATCGTAAAATTGTATGGATTCGATATGCAATGGGTGAAGGCAATCGCTAGAGTACCTATCCATAGCAAGGTACGAAACTTTGATATTGAATGTTTTTAACTAACCAACGAATTTAAACTTTATATGAAACCATTTTTGGACGAGCACTTTCTTTTAAAAACAAAGTCTGCGCAAACGCTTTATCATGAATTTGCTAAGGATATGCCCATTGTGGATTATCATTGTCATTTATCCCAAAGGCAAATTCAGGAAAATGCACGGTTTGATAATATTACACAGGTTTGGCTGAATGGCGATCATTATAAATGGCGTGCCATGCGGGCGAATGGGGTAGATGAAAAGTATGTTACAGGCAATGCTCCCGACAGGGAAAAATTTCGGAAATGGGCAGAAACGGTACCGTATACCATGCGCAATCCCTTATATCATTGGACTCACATGGAATTGCAACGCTATTTTGATGTGCATGAATTGCTAGATGGGAAGAGCGCTGATGCTATCTATGACAGATGCAAGGAGCGATTGAGCAAGGAGGATTATCGAGTGAGAGGCTTGCTGTCAAAGATGAACGTAAAGAAAATCTGTACGACAGATGATCCAATAGATGATTTGGCCTACCATCGGGCATTGCGTGATGAGGGGTATGATATCCAGGTGCTTCCAGCTTTCCGTCCAGATAAGGCGATGGATGTTTCTGATGCCAACATGTTTGGGGAATATGTGAAGCAGTTGGAGGAAGTGACCGATATAGCCATTCATTCCCTGTCTGATTACTTAAAAGCCCTGAAGCAGCGTCATGACTATTTCCATGAACATGGTGCCCGTGTATCGGATCATGGTTTGGAAGAAATTTATGCAGAAGACTACACTGATGAGGAGGTGACGAAAGCCTTTGAAGTGATTTTGTCCGGAAAAAACTTGGACGTGGTAAAGCAGAGAAAATTCAAGTCGGCGATGTTGATTCACTTCGCAGAGTGGGATGCGGATAAAAACTGGGTGCAACAATATCATTTGGGAGCTTTGCGAAACAATAACCACCGTATGTTGAAACTATTGGGAGCCGATACGGGATGGGATTCAATTGGCGATTTTTCACAAGCGAAGGCCTTATCGAAATTCTTGAACAACTTGGACAAGGAAAATAAACTAGCCAAGACGATATTGTACAATCTCAATCCCTCTTGGAATGAGGTGATGGCGTCCATGACAGGAAATTTCAACGACGGGTCTTTTCCCGGAAAGGTTCAGTATGGCTCCGCATGGTGGTTCTTGGACCAAAAAGATGGCATGACCAAACAATTGAATGCACTGAGCAATATGGGACTGTTAAGCCGCTTCGTTGGGATGTTGACTGACTCGCGAAGTTTTCTGTCTTTCCCCAGACACGAGTATTTCCGTAGATTGTTATGTGACCTCTTTGGCGACGACATAGAGCAAGGTGAATTGCCCAACGATATTTCTTGGGTAGGGAAAATAATCCAGGATATTTGTTACAATAATATTAACCAATACATTGATTGGCCATAGGCTAAAAAGAAAAATAGAAAACTTAAATTATGTACGAAACAAAAATTGGACGTTATCGTTGGACGATTTGCGCTCTTTTATTCTTTGCAACCACCATCAATTACCTAGATCGCCAAGTGTTGAGTTTGTTGCACCCTACTTTGGAGGCAGAGTTTGGCTGGACCAATAGCGACTATGCCAATATCACGGCGGCCTTTCAATTCATGTATGCTCTTTCCATGTTATTTGCTGGTAGGTTCATAGACTGGTTAGGTACCAAATGGGGCTATGGCATTGCTCTAGTTGTGTGGTCCTTGGGGGCCATTATCCATGCGGGGGCCATCCCTATAGGTCAAGGGGTAGTGAACATATTGGCCGTATTGGGTTTCACAGGGCTATCCGTTTCGGTCGTCGGTTTCATCGTCGCCAGGAGTGTGCTTGCATTTGGGGAATCGGGCAATTTTCCGGCAGCCATTAAGGCCACGGCCGAGTACTTCCCCAAAAAAGAACGGGCCTTTGCCACTGGTATCTTCAATTCTGGATCCAATATAGGAGCCATATTGGCTCCATTGACTGTACCATGGATTGCTTCGCATTGGGGCTGGCAGAGCGCCTTTATTATCATCGGAGCGATAGGGTTTTTATGGCTCATATTTTGGTTCATTTTCTATGACAAGCCGGAGAAGCAGAAAAGGCTTTCCAAAGAAGAAATGGATTACATCTTGGTGGACGTAGAGAAGGCCAATATAGTGCCCGTAGGAGAAAAGGAAAAACCGGTGAAATGGGTCAAGTTGTTGGGCTACCGACAGACTTGGGCCTTTTTCGTCGGCAAGTTTATGACAGATGGTGTATGGTGGTTTTTTCTATTCTGGCTGCCGGCCTATCTCAATGCACAGTATGGCATGACTGGGACGGATATTATGCTGCCATTGGCCGTACTGTACAGCATGACCATGATTGGCAGTATTGGTGGGGGCTACTTTCCGGTCTACTTCATCAATAAAGGGATGACGCCTTATGATGGCCGTATGAAGGCCATGTTCATCATCGCTCTTTTTCCCATACTCATTCTGATGGCCCAACCATTGGGCGGGATTACTTTTTGGTTGCCTGTGTTGCTCATAGGCATAGGTGCATCGGCCCATCAGGCTTGGTCTGCCAATATATTCACCACGGTATCCGATATGTTCCCGAAGAAAGCCGTGGCCTCGGTGACGGGTATAGGAGGCATGGCTGGGGGCTTGGGTGGAGTAGTTATCTCCAAGCTAGGAGGGGCATTATTTGACCATTATAAGGCAATGGGCAATATTCAGACAGGTTACACCATCATGTTCGCTATCTGCGCCGTGAGCTATGTGATCGCATGGACCGTCATGAAGTTCTTGGTGCCTAAATACAAGCCTATTACGGATCTGTAAATAGATGCGGAACGTGCAAATGCCTGCGAAAAAATTGTGAGAAAAGATTAGCGCAAGAGTTGAATAAGACGATTCTTGTGCTATTTGGTGAATTCTTTTTTTATTTTGTTGTATCAAAAGTTTAAAAACGGGTAATTTTATGCCATGATACATCAAAACTTGCTTTTAGTACTTTCGCTGTTCTTCATGATGTCCCTGCTGTACATGCTCAGCCAGCGACTGAAGATATCTTATCCTATTTTTCTGGTCATTGGGGGACTCGCCATCAGCTTCATTCCCGGCGTGCCTCATATAAGTGTAGAGCCTGATCTTATATTTTTGATATTTTTGCCCCCCTTATTGTTTGAGGCTGCTTGGGGTAGTTCTTGGAACCATCTGTGGAATTGGAGGCGGTCTATTCTCATATTGGGTTTTGGATTGGTATTGGTCACTTCGGCCGCAATTGCTTTTTTTTCAGTTCAAATTATACCGGGATTTACATTGGCCCTCGGTTTTTTGCTTGGGGGCATCATATCGCCACCGGATGCTGTGGCGGCTACTTCTGTATTGAAGGGTATGAGCGTACCCAAGAGGGGACTAGCTATTCTGGAGGGTGAAAGTTTGGTGAACGATGCAGCCTCCCTGACTATATTCCGATTTGCTATTGCAGCTATTTTGACTGGTCAGTTTGTGCTTGAGGAAGCGACCGTCGAGTTCTTTGAATTGGCTGTAATGGGTGTATTCGTTGGCCTCGTAATTGCGCATATACTTTATTTTGTATTGCGTTATTGGGTGAAAGGATCCAGTATTACTACTCCTATGACGTTGATAGCTCCGTATCTAATGTATATCGTTGCCGAAGAATTTGAATGGTCTGGTGTATTGGCTGCTGTGAGCGGTGGGCTTTTTCTGTCTTTTCGGTCTAGTGATTATCTCAACTACGATACGCGTTTGCAGACAAAGGAAGTGTGGTCTACGGTTGGGTTTCTATTAAATGGTTTTGTTTTTATATTGATCGGATTGGAACTTCCTGTAATCGTGGAAGGGCTAGGCAGTTATTCAATGGAGGAAGCTATACGTTATGCATTAATCATCAGCGCAATGGTTATTGTTATCCGTATTGTCCTTGTTTACCTTTCTGCTTTCATTCCTCGTCTACTTAGCAAAAGAATTAGGGAAAAAGAGCGTAGTCCAGGACTTAAACTACCGTTTATTATCGGCTGGGCAGGTATGCGGGGAGTGGTTTCGTTGGCATCCGCCTTGGCCATTCCGCTCACGCTAAATAATGGTTCGGAATTTCCTCACCGCAATTTGATCTTGTTTATTACGTTTGCCGTTATCTTGGTTACGTTGGTCTTTCAAGGACTTACTTTGCCATTATTCTTGAAGCTGCTTAAGGTGGAGGAAGTGGATATCTATATTCCGGAAGAGGAGCAAATAGAGGCTATTCGATTAGAGTTAGGGAAACAATCGATCGAATATTTGGATACCAACTACAGTTATGAAATGGGGCAATATGAAACAATTGCACGTATAAAGGAGCAGCTAGAGCGAAGCGTCGCGGCGGCCGAAGCCACGTCAAATGAAGATGACAAGAAACAAGCGCTAAAGTCCGTTCGTGGGTTATATCGCAAAATAATGCTTGAACTTGTGTCTTTGCGAAGGCAGGGATTGAATAAATTTCGCTTAGAAAAGAAATACGATGACGAGGTGTTGCGACTGATGGAAAACAATCTTGACTTGGAGGAAGCTAGGTTAAATAGGGACTAGACAGAAAATGAATTTTGTAAGGATAGCAGCATTGCATTTTAAGTTGTGAAAAAAGAGTTTTTGGATACTTAAGTTTTTTTATTTAATCCTGTTCTGATATTTAAGTGGATTAATGGGCTTGCTTAATATGAAGGAGGGCGTGTCGTAATCCGATATCTGAAATAAAAAATCCTGTATCAGTTTACGATACAGGATTTTTATGTATAAGATTTTTTAGTCAGAAGACTAATTTGCGGTAAGTGCTACCGGAGCCAGTTGCCTTGGTGATCCGTCAGGACCAACTGCGATGATTTGGTCAAATATAACCCTAGCTCCCGGGCTGATGCCGTTCAGTGCATTTTTCATTGCTGGGCTCAGCTGATTGTTGTTTGCACTTAATACAATCGCATCCGCTCTTGGATTGGCAATGATAAGACTGAATTTAGTGATATTAAACTTGGCGTCAAATTCGAAATTCTCCAACGTAGCAAACAGTGCACTTTGCGCTTTGATAGCTACAGTTGGCATGGAGCCTCCAGATTTGCCCGCAAACTTAGCAATTGGATCAGGAATACGCTTCACCCTGAACTCAGTAGTGCTCAACGTTTGTGATTTCCCTGGGGCTACTTCGGCGGTGATGGAAACCTTGGCAGTTCCTGGAGTCGTGGCGCGAACATTATACTTGCCATTGCTTCCAGATATTGTTCCTCCGCTCATACTCACCTTTATTTTGTCAGCAGGAATACCTGGTGCAGAGACAGAAACCGGATTGTCCACACCGATGTAGAAGACGTTCATCTTGTCTGGCGATACCACGGCAGATGGTCTTGCTACTGTGTACGATTGCTCTTTTGTAGTATAAGTTTTATCCGTGCCGTCGGTACCTTTTACAAGGATATTTGCCTTCCATGTGAACGTACCTTCCTTGCTTGTACTTACGGTATATAGGCCTCTTCCATCTTTAGTTGGCAAAGCGCTGCCACCTACCGTAACCGTAGGGTTGGATTTACTGTCGTAAGCGGTCAAAAACACCTCTGCTTCATATGGTTGTCCTTGAATGAGGTAGGATGTGGGAGCCACAGCGACAGCCTCGAACTGGTCAAGGGTTACAACAGCTTGATCCATTTGACCTAATATGCGTTTGACGACATCCGACTCGGCATTTTTTGCGTCTGCTTGTATTTTAGATAAAATAGTCATTGCAGCCGTCAAAGGAACGCCTTCCCCGAAATTTACTTGCTCCCAAGATCTTTTGGTACCCACAGCTTTCTTAGGGTCGTTTGCCTCTAGGGAGAATGTTGCCAATTCAGCATCTTTTGGACCTAGGATCTCGATGAGTTTTTCCCTGGTTTCATTGATTTTGTTTTTCAATTCCGTTGCCTTCTTACCATTTATCATGATACTTTGGGCAATATCGGTATTGTCTCTCATCTTGATGTCGCCAGTTTCCTCGTTTATTCCACCGCCATCATTTATGAACCGTTGTTTCAACTCCTCAATCATGGAGTTTAACTCTCCTGCCAATTGAGAAGCTTGTTTTGCTTTTTCATATATGGGCTTTGCCCTTTCTGGGTTATCCTTCAATTTTGTCTGTTCAAAACTAGTAAACAGTTGTTCTACGGATGTACTCACGTTCGAAGTTGAGGTCTCCAGACTGTCATTAATAGTTTTGAACGCTTCTAATATAGTATCCGAGACATTCAGCGCCAACATTGCTAGTAACACGAGGTACATAATGTTGATCATCTTCTGCCTAGTCGTTTCTTTTCCTCCAGCCATGCGTTTTTTTTTCTTTAGTTTATTATAAAAAAATAAGTGTAAAGCAGGGGGCTTAGACCCTAGGCTGGTTCAACGCAGAAAGCATGTTGCCGTATATTGAGTTTAATGTAGCGACATTCTTGGCGAGTTTGTTGGCTTCTTCTTTGAATTTGGCCGTGTTTTCTGAGGAGTCTGCGAAGTTTTGCAGTGTTTCAGCTAAGTTGGTATAGTAGCTGTTGATTTTCTGTAGGTTGCTGCTAGATTCTTTCAATTCAGATTCATAAATGCTGTTCAAAGCACCTAGATTGGTCGCCAGTTTAGTAACTTGTGTTTGATAGGCTTCCGTGTCGGTTTTGGTTTCGCCTATAGAAGACAAATTACTTGTTGCCTTTTCGAAAGCGATACTCAAACTGTCAAATTTACTACTTGCGGTCCTAAGTTTTTCCGAGAACTCACGTGTATCTAGCGATGCATCTGCAATTTGGTTGATTGCGCCGATTTTTTCACTAAATACTTTCAGGCCAGCGCCCAATTGTTCGAAACTTTTTGGTGAGAGATTGGCGTCATTCAGCATTTTGTCCAAAGCTGCGGTACTGCTAGGAGCAGCTGCAACATTTTGCCTTACAGGCAGTGGGCCGCTATAATCGTCTGCCAATTCTGGATATACTTTTTCCCAATGTGGATCTTCCGCAGGCGGATATAGACCTGTAAGAAAGAAAAGGATGGCCTCTATTGTCAAACCTGCACCTATGAGATAGGTTCCCAACGAACCTCCCCAGTGGTTGATTTTAAACATTGCTCCAATAATTACGATACTAGCTCCCCATGAAATTGCAACGTGCAACCATCCGGGGTTTTTTCCTTTAGCTTTTGCCATGACGCTGTGTAAATTTTGTCCTAAATTTTAAAGTGTAAATAAAAATCGATTTGTAAATTTTTTCCGAATATAAGGCATTTCTCGCACTAAGAAATAAAAAAACGGAAAAAAACTCTGAAATACCATCAATTAGGTATGCTTATGTGACTAAATCGTGTTGGGAAATACAAAAAAAACCTTAAACTTGCCAAAACTTTAAGAGATAGATAAGACATGAGCATTAGTAAAATTTGTTGTATTGGAGCTGGATATGTAGGTGGGCCGACAATGGCCATTATTGCCAAACAGTGCCCTCATATAAGGGTGACTGTAGTAGACCTAAATGAAGCAAGAATAGCTGCATGGAATGATCCCGATGTCGAAAAAATCCCGGTCTACGAACCCGGGTTAAGTGCGGTAGTAGCAGAGGCTAGAGGGCGAAATTTGTTTTTTTCAACAGATGTAGAAAGTGCGATTGAGGATGCTGAGTTGATTTTTATATCTGTAAATACGCCAACTAAGACGTATGGTGCAGGTAAAGGACAAGCAGCCGACTTAAAGTGGATAGAATTGTGTGCCCGTCAAATCGCTCGGGTTGCTAAATCGGATAAAATTATCGTTGAAAAATCTACTCTTCCTGTTCGTACTGCCAGTGCGTTGAAGGACATTTTGCAAAATACGGGAAATGGAGTAAACTTCAGGATTCTGTCTAACCCAGAGTTTTTGGCTGAAGGAACAGCCGTGGAAGATCTTTTTGAACCAGATAGGGTGTTGATTGGTGGCGACCAAAGCGAAGAGGGGCGAGAAGCCATTGAAGCATTGGTGGAGATTTATGCAAATTGGGTGCCTCGTGAAAGGATCCTTACAACTAATATCTGGTCTTCCGAGCTGTCCAAGCTTACTGCTAATGCCTATTTAGCACAGCGTGTTTCTTCTATTAACTCATTGTCAGAGCTTTGCGAGTATACGGAGGCCGATATAAATGAAGTAGCCAGGGCGATAGGTACCGATAGTAGGATTGGGCCTAAATTCTTAAAGGCATCCGTGGGTTTTGGTGGTTCATGTTTCCAAAAGGATATCCTAAACTTGGTTTATATCGCCCGTTCATATGGATTGACCGAAGTGGCTGATTATTGGGAGCAGGTCATCATCATGAATGATCATCAAAAACGCCGTTTTGCAAACAAGATTATTCAAAAATTATATAATACGGTAAATGGCAAGAAAATTGCGTTTTTGGGCTGGGCTTTTAAGAAAGACACGAACGATACCAGGGAATCTGCCGCCATTTATGTAGCCGATCACTTATTGCATGAGCAAGCTAATATTGCCGTTTATGATCCAAAGGTTACGGAGCAACAAGTATTGACTGATATGGACTATTTGGATACGCGGTCTCCTGAAGAAAACAGAAAGCTCATAAAGACATATCAGGATCCCTATGAGGCATGCAAAGATGCCCATGCGATCGCCATTTTGACAGAATGGGACGAATTTAAATCATATGATTGGAAGCGGATATACGACAATATGCTCAAACCTGCAAACATTTTTGATGGTAGGAACTTATTAGACAAGGCTGCATTGCAGCAAATAGGATTTAAGGTTTGGGCAATAGGAAGCTAGTGGATGTCTATTTTGCGAACAATGTTTTGGTTTAATTTTTTTCATTAATATATGGCTTTGGACACACTTGAAGCAACTGTTAAAACAAGGATAGATCAATGGTTGAGCGGCAATTACGACGAAGAAACCAAGAAGACGATACGGGAACTCCTGAACGCAGGAAGCTACGATGAATTAACCGACTCTTTTTATAAGGACCTTGAATTTGGTACTGGCGGCCTTCGAGGGATAATGGGCGTGGGGACCAATAGGATGAACAAATATACCGTTGGACTCGCTACCCAAGGCTTTGCCAATTATCTAAAGAAGCAAGGCTACAATACCATTAAAGTAGCGATAAGCTACGATAGCCGAAATAATTCAAAGGAGTTCGCCCAGACAGTGGCCGACATATTCTCGTCTAATGATATTGAGGTTTATTTGTTCTCTTCTTTGAGGCCTACCCCCCTTTTATCCTATGCCGTTCGTAAGCTGCATTGCCAGGCCGGGGTAATGCTTACTGCATCGCACAATCCCAAAGAGTATAATGGATACAAGGCATACTGGAATGATGGAGGGCAATTGGTACCTCCTCATGACGAGGCCGTAATTCACGAAGTGAATCAAGTTTCAATAGAGGATTTGGATTTTGGAGGGAAGCAGGAAAATATACACCTGCTTAAGGAGGAGCTCGATGATCAATATATTGAAGAAGCATTAAAGCTGAAGCTCAACGCGAAAGCTGTCGAAGAAGCGTCAGATCTAAAGATTGTTTATAGCCCGATTCACGGAACGGGAATTACCTTGGTACCCAAGGCGCTTAAGGCTTGGGGATTTAAAGATGTGCTGTTGGTGGATGAACAGGCCGAACCAAATGGCAATTTCCCAACGGTTGTTTATCCAAATCCCGAGGAGAAGGAAGCTATGTCTATGGCATTGAATAAAGGACAGGCTCTTTCTGCCGATTTGGTACTAGCGACCGATCCTGATGCGGATAGAGTGGGCGTTGGTTGTAAGAATATAGCTGGAGAATGGCAGCTGCTTAACGGGAACCAAATCGGAAGCCTTTTGGTAGATTATGTGTTGAGTTCCAAACATGCATCTGGCAATCTGAAGGACAACGACTATGTTTGTAAGACCATAGTCACTACCGAACTTATTGCCCAGATAGCAAAAGCATATGGAGTGCCAGTGTATGATGTGTTGACGGGATTTAAATATATCGGACAACTGATCACTCAGCGAGAAGGCAAACAGGAGTTTTTGGTGGGAGGAGAAGAAAGTTATGGTTTCTTGGTGGGGGAGATGGTAAGGGATAAGGATGCGGTGATTTCATGCGTTTTCATAGCGGAGATGGCTGCATTTTACAAAACAAAAGGGAAAACCTTGTTTGAAGCGCTGCTAGAGCTATACGTGAAGTATGGATTTTATAAGGAAAAGTTAATATCTGTTACCAAAAAGGGCAAGGCAGGTGCAGAGGAAATCAAAGCGATGATGGAAAGGCTCAGGCTAGATATGCCAAGGTCATTGGGTGGCTATGAGGTGGCACATGTGAGAGATTATGCAAATAGCATAGAAACTGATATGGAAAGTCTTGAATCGCGGACCATAGACCTACCTAAGTCTGACGTGCTCCAGTTTATTACTAAAGATGGAAGTGTCATTTCTGCTAGGCCATCGGGCACAGAACCCAAAATAAAATTCTATTGCAGTGCGAAGATGCCGCTAAAAGATATAGATAGCTACGATGAAGTAAATGGAAAATTAGACGATAAGATTGACGCCATGATGAAGGATATCTTGTCTTAAATCTTAGAGTTTGTTTTAATTGAGCCTAAAAAAAGTCTGCCCATTCTTTTTTTAGGTTTTTTTGTTTGTGTGCCTTTCACTACCTATTATATCGCCAAAGGCAATTGTCAGATAGACATTGTTGACATTATCGTTATGTTTAATATCGATACACCTTTAAGGATTACCTCCCCCCCCCCCAGTTGCCGATATAAATTAAGCTAAAAGTTTATCATTTCTTCTGTTTGAGCAGGAAGTTCCAAAGTTTATTTTCTTTTTGTTATCACATTTTTATCACATATTGTTTTTTATTTTGATAGAAATAAAATTAATTTTTGTTTTATTAGTTTGTTTTTTGTTTTTTTGTTTAGTATTTTTTGTTTTTCCAATGATTTTGTAGGTAGTTTTTTGTGTATGGAGAAAATATACTTTAGAGAGGGCTCGTTATATTTCTATCATTTTCTTTTTTCTAGTATGGCGGCATATTTTCTTCTTTCTGGAAGTTTATTTTTTCAACACGAAATTTATCTGTAAAAAGTTACTTCTAAGGTCAGGCAGACTGATGTATCTTGATTTTAGAAGGATTATATCGGGTTGCAGGTTCTTGAACCATTGTTCAAGAGTTTTTGTGGTTCGATAGGGAAATTTCGAAAAATGCGAGGGCAGAAATTACTGTTCCTGAATATTAAAATTGTTATTTATTTGCTATAATTGCATAAATAATCTAAAACTGAAAACTTGAAAACAGTAGTTTTTGGAGGGAGCGGACAGTTGGGGCAGTGCTTAGCGGAGCAAGTTCAAGGGAACCCCAATTATGTTTTCTTATCCTCAGATGAAGGCAACGTAACAAAGGCTGATCAATTGAGGCATTTGTTTGAAAAACTTAAACCTGACGTCGTGGTCAACTGTGCCGCCTACACTGCTGTCGATAAGGCAGAAGACGAAATAGACCTTGCCTATGCCATCAACTCACATGCCGTAAAAAACCTAGCCATATTATCCAAAGAATATAACTCAAAGTTAATACATATTTCGACTGATTTTGTGTTTGAAGGCAATAAGGTTGGATTATTGGCAGAAGATGATGAATGCAAACCCCAGGGCGTATATGGTGCTAGCAAACTGGAAGGTGAAGAAAATATCCGTGCCATACACAGCAAATATTTTATCGTGCGTACAAGTTGGCTCTATTCGGAGTATGGCGGCAATTTCGTGAAAACGATGCTAAGACTTGCAGATAGTAGAAACGAGTTATCGGTAGTGAGTGATCAGGTAGGAACACCTACTTATGCGATGGACTTGGCGGCTTTCATCCTTAATTTAATATCGTCCAAAAGCGAAACCTACGGGCTATACCATTATAGTGATATGGGGGTAGCCAGTTGGTACGATTTTGCGCACTCCATTTTTGACCTAGGAGAAAAAAAAATAAACTTAAGTGCAATTAAGACAAGCCAGTATCCTACTAGGGCTAGGCGGCCTTTTAATTCCGTGATGGACAAATCCAAGGTAATAGCAACTTTTGGTGAACACATTCCTCATTGGCGTGACAGTTTGCGTATTTGTTTAAAGAATTTAGTAAAAAAATAATTGCTTATAGGTGGTCGTAATATTTAAAAATAGACTTTTTTATTGTATGAATTTGAAAATCGATAAATGGTTGATTCTGTTGGCGGTAGCGATGCTTTGGTGTATTCCTGTCAAATCACAGAGCATGCTTGAGGAGGTGTCCTATGAGGATCTGGAAACACTGATTAACACTGCCAAGGAAAACTATCCAAAAATCCACGCTATGAGCAAACAAGTGGATATTGCCAACGTGGAAATAACAAGTGCTAAATTGGGGTGGTTTAAGCCGCTATCGATCATGTATTATTACACACCTTCATGGAGCTGGGCTGGGACTGACGATAGATTCTTTATGTTCAATGGCTTTCAATTTGGGATAATGCTCAACGTAGGCACATTGTTGCAAACACCATCGGAAATTAAGAAAGCTAAATTGTTCAAGGATTTTGCGGAATTAAACGGCGAGGAATATGTCCTATCCTTAACAAAGGAAGTGAAGAATAGGTATTACGCACTTATTGGTGCAAAAAACATGCTTAACGTTCGGATGAAAGCCAGTATTGATGCAGCGACCCTGCAAAAGGACATGAATTTTCGATATCAAAAAGGAGAGGTGTCGTTTGAGGACTTGATAAAATATAACAGTGACGTAACCCAGCACAGCATAGATAGGATTATAGCTGAACAGGATTACCTCACTAGCGTTGCCAACTTGGAGGAGTTAATAGGAGTACCTTTAGACACAGTCATAAAAATTCAACTACACAATGGAGATAACTAAATATTTTAAGCTTTTGTTAAAGAATAAGTACCTGTTGGTATTGATTCCTTTGGCTGCGGTAGTGATTACCTATTTCCTGGTTCAGAATTTGCCTGATGTTTACAAGTCCAACGCGCAAATTTCAGCCGGTCTGGTAGATCGGACTCAAAATATTATCAATGCGAGAGATGAGCTTTCTGACCAAGCAGTCAATCAACAGTTTAGCAATATGTTGAGTATTATGGAGCAAAGCTCTGTACTGAATATGGTCACATATCGCCTGCTGAGACACGATTTAGGCAATCCTGTTCCTTTCCGTAAGATTCCGGAGAAGTTTGATTTTCCGGGGAAGAAAAGGCTAGAGCTGATGGATGTGATAGATCGGCTTTATGAAAGACCTAGTGATTTGAAAGATATCAAAGCTTCTGCTGACTATAAAGTATTGACTGAATTTGCAGAGGTAATGAAGTACGATGTCAAGAGCCTACGGAGCAAATTGGAAAAATTCAGGATACAAAATAGTGATTATATAAATATTGAGTTTACTTCCGAGAATGCGCAACTTTCTGCTTTTGTGGCCAATGCCGTAGCGGAAGAATTTACCAGGTACTATAATTCGTTATTGAAAGATAGCCAGAATAATTCTGCCGATTTTCTAGGAGATTTAGTGAAGCAGCGGAGATTTGAGCTAGACAGTTTGACGCGCTTGTTAAGAGATTATAAAATTCAAAAAGGCATCCTTAATTTGGCTGACCAAAGTAAAACGCTGAATGGTCAAATTGCTGACTATGAAAGTCTTCGGGAAGCAAATAGAAAAAGCGTGGTATCTTCTGCTGGTGCTGTCAGCAAAATTGACCAAAAGTTTAACCCCAAGACTTTGGGTTATTACGAATCTTCTATATATGGTTTGAACCAACAAATCGTAAACGACCAGCAGCAGATTGATTTATTGACTAGGCAATATGTAGAAAGTGGTTTCAAGACCAATATCAAGAAGCAGATTGATTCCGTTAAGAAGCATTTGGAAGGCTTGGTAACCGCAGCTTCTGAGAATTATCCATACAATCCGTTAGTTGCAAAAAGCGACTTGATAGGCAAAAAATTGCAATTGCAGGTGGAAGGTGATAAATCTTTTTACAGTACGGAATCTATTAACGAAGAGTTGGAACGATTGAACAGGAAATTCACAGGACTTGTGCCCCATGAAGCCGTTATTCAATCGTACGAAAACGATATTATGATTGCTGGGCAGGCCTATTTGGATGCACTGAATAAATATAATCAGGTTAACCTGCAAAATAAGACGGCAACGAAAGTGCGTTTGGTAGAGCCAGCCTCTCCCAACAAGGCCGAACCATCTAAGAAGGTGTTGTATATCGTGTTTTCGGGTGTTGTCAGCTTGTTCTTCTGCTTGTTGGTGCTGTTTATTATATTCCTTCTTGACAATACCATTCGTACTCCGCTGGAGCTTCAGCGTGCCACAAAGCTTCCAGTATTGGGCTCATTCAGCCGTATCAGTGATCCTTCACTGGACATACAGCAGGTATGGGAAGGAAATACAACCAGTAGCGAGGCCCTGTCTTTCAAAAATGCACTGAGAGCGTTTCGTTTTGAAGCGCTGAATGCCATGGTACCTCCTTCCAAGATCATGTACATCACCAGTATGATGCCCAATGAAGGAAAAACGCTCATCAGTTTGAGCGTGGCCTATGCTTATCTGCGAACAGGCCTGAAGGTATTGCTCATAGATGGCAATTTTTCGCATTCGAGCATAACCAAAAAATTGGGATTGACGGATTATATTGAAGACTACCTCAATAAGGAAAAATATATAGACTATGATAATATAAAGTATGGAAAGCCATTGCTGAAAATATTGGGTAATCAAGGAAATGACGAATCACTCTATGAAGTGGCTCCTAAAACATCCATTGATGAGGTCTTTGCTAAGTTTCAGGAGGTTTTTGATCTTATAATTATTGAATCTGGCCCATTGGTGAAAAAGAACGAGGCCAAGGAATGGTACCATATCGGTGGTACGGTAGTGGCTGTTTTTCAGGCGGATCAGTCGATTGACAGTAAAAAGGAGCAGATGATCGAATATTATAGAAGCCTAGGAAATAATTTTGGCGGCTGGATTATGACGAAAGTGAAAGCAAAATCGTAGGATATGTTAGTCTTTTGGGGAGAGTGCTTGTTGCATGCTAGCTTGGTTGCTCTACAGCTTGTAGTGGGTGCTCACCTATTTCTGCCTTTCATTTTCTACTCGATTTGGAGAATGAGAGGCAAGCGACCCGTCATTTTGCCTAGCGTACTTTCTCAGCAAGAAACTAAAGTAGATTACGCTATTATCATCACGGCCTATGAGCAGACGCATCAGCTATCAACAGCGATAGCTTCTGTGCTTCAGAGCCGTTATAAGCATTTCCACGTCTACGTGGTGATAGATGCCTGCCAAGAGAGAAACTTCGCGTACGATGATCCTCGCGTTAGTGTGTTGTATCCTGAACAACACCTGCAATCTAACGTAGGGTCACATAGGTATGCCATTGCCAGATTCGTGAGGGACCATAATTGGATTTGTATCTTGGATAGCGATAACCTGATGGATTCCTGTTTTATGGACGCTACTTTACCTTTCATCTATTCAGGGTATGAGGCCTTGCAAGGAGTGCGACTTCCAAAAAACGTTAATACGGATATCGCCTGCCTAGATGCAGCCAGAGATGTCTATTACCGTGTTTATGATGGACGGATCCTTTTTGATCTAGGTTCTTCCGCCACTTTGACGGGATCTGGGATGGCTTTCAATACGAGCGCATATATAGCCAGTTTTTCGGGTGTTGACGATATAAAAGGAGCGGGATTTGACAAAGTATTGCAGTTCTTGATTGTCAAGAGTGGAAAGCGAATTGCTTATGTGGAGGATGCCTTTGTATGGGATACCAAGACCGCAGGCGGTTCACAGCTGGTATTTCAAAGAGCAAGATGGATCAATAGCTGGTTTAGGTATTCGTATCATGGAATTAGTCTTTTGGGCACTGGTCTGTTAAAAGCCAATGTCAATCAAGTACTTTTTTCACTTGCTCTTTTGAGACCCCCATTGTTTTTGTTGGTGTTATTTGCTTTTGTGGGATTGTTGTTCAATAGTTTCATAAACCTTTCATTGAGCCTGTTTTGGGCGATCAGCTTGGTGTTTTTTGTACTAGGTTTTTTTACGGCGTTGCGAGAGGAAGATGCCAACGGCAGGATATATCGTTCCTTGAAAAGGATTCCTTTGTTTATGTATCTTCAGGTAAAAGCATTGTTGTATTCCAGAAATGCAAATCGTAGATCGGCATATACCGATCATAGCGTGGGTGAATTAAAAAATTTTAACGGATAAGGCATATGTTCTCAACTTTTTCTGACGGGGATAAACCAAATTTAAGAACACTCTTGTTTGTTGCATTTGTGCTTCTTTCCGTTTCATTGATCAGTGTGTTGACCATTACATCATTGACGAGTGCGTTTGCTTTCGCTTTGGCGGCTCCTATAGCTGTCATTATCCTTATATTCGTTTTCAGGGACCCTAGGCTGGGTTTTTGTTTATATCTGATTTATTGTTTTATGCTGCCAGGCATCATGCGTAATTTGGGCATTTCGTCGTTGGGACCTGGCATGGAGATTATACTGGGTGTTACCTGGCTTTCGATATTGGTGCAACGCAAGGAGTATCACTGGGAGAACCTCAGCAACGATTATATGGCGTTGATCTTGGTCTGGTTTATCATAAGCGTGTTTCAGGTCGTAAATCCAACGGATGCGAGCATCAAAGGTTGGTTGGCAGAGTTTCGGTTTACCGCACTGAATTGGATTATGATTGCCCCGCTGGCATTTGTTTTATTCAATAGGAAAAAGGACTTGAACAGGTTTTTCTTGGCTATATTTTCCTTATCCCTGCTGGCATCTCTGTATGCCATAAAGCAATATTTGTTTGGTGTTTCGGAAATGGAGCAATTGTGGCTAAATAATGGCGCAAATTTTACGCATGTCATTTTTGGGCGACTACGTATGTTCTCATTCTTTACGGATGCTGGACAGTTTGGGGCTTCTCAAGCGCATATGGCATTGATGGCAATTATCCTGTCATTTGGACCTTTCTCACGAAAGATAAGGTTTATCTTAGTTCTATTGTCGGCCATTTTCCTGATAGGCATGCTCATTTCAGGTACGCGGGGAGCCTTTTTTACCTTGATGTCTGGCGGTATGGTGTGGTTGTTGCTGACGAAAAACTTTAAGACCCTATTTATCGGTACCATCATGGTCGTTGGTTTTGTCGTGTTTTTGAAATATACCAGTATAGGTAGCAGTAGTTATCAAATTGAACGATTGAGAACAGCATTGGACTTTAATGATCTATCATTCCAAGCCAGATTGGAAAACCAGAAGAAACTAGCTGAATTGATGGAAGACCTTCCTTTTGGTGGTGGATTGGGTGTCTCAGGAGCAAATGGGACGCTTTATAATTCCAGTAATCCACTTGCCAGTATTCCGCCAGATAGCTATTGGGTAAAGATATGGGTGATGTATGGCGTAGTGGGACTGGTTATTTGGTTTAGTATCATTTGTTATATCATTGGTAAGTGTTGTGGCATTTCATGGAATTTGAGAGATGAGAAATTGCGTGTGAAGATCATTGCGCTGACTGCTGGAACCGTTGGCCTTTTTGTCAGTAGCTATGGCAATGAAGTGATGAATTCAGTTCCATCCTGCATCGTTTTGTATCTATCTTGGAGCTATGTGGTACTGTCTCCTGCCATGGATGGGAAAAAGGAAGACGAATATGTTAGTTTGAAACAAAAAGACAAGTAAAATGCCTTTTGAAATCCTTATAATCCCATCTTTGATCTGCCTTGTGGCAGGGTTGATCAGTGGCTACAAAGCGACTGATGATAGGAGCAAGATGAATTAAATTTAGATTTTTGATGTGAACAATTTGCTACGGTATTTGCCGCAGAAACTACAACGCGTTACGTCGGGAAGAAAGATTATTTATGAAATCGACGGCCTGCGTTTCTTATCCATTTTCCCCGTGCTCGTGCAGCACCTGAGCGAACGTTTTGAACGCCATACTAATAACCATTTTGTAGACTTGCCGATCGATAAAGCCTCGTCTTTTGTGACTTCCCGAGGCTTTCTGGGAATCTATATTTTCTTTGTCATCAGTGGTTTCATCTTGGTGCTTCCATTTGCATCGCATTATTTGAAAGGGACTCGTAGGCCGCTTTTAAAAGATTATTATTGGAGAAGGCTTACTAGGCTGGAACCGCCTTTTCTTTTTTGGATGTCGGTTTTGTTCGTCGTTTTCTTGTTGGTCAATCATGCAAGCTTCCTAAAGTATATTCCGCATTTTTTGGCCAGTATCAGCTATACTCATACTGTGATATTTAATAAATGGTCTCCTTTCAACCCATCTACCTGGACGCTAGAGATAGAGATTCAATTCTATATAATTGCACCATTTCTGGCCAGAATGTTTTTTTGCATTAAAAAAAATATGGTAAGAAGGGGAGTACTTATTGGTGGACTTGTCGGATTCATGGTGGTTCAGCAGCTTCTCCATTTTTATGCCAATCCTTGGAGCTTTAATATTCTGGGACATCTGCACTATTTCCTGTTGGGTTTTCTTTTGGCGGATATCTATTTGTTGGAATGGCAAAAGATCAGGCGCAATCATTTATTTGATATACTGACATTGGTAGCAGGGCTGGGCCTACTGTTTTCCTGGAGCTGGAGCTATGAACTTGCAAGTCGATTGTTGGTTATTGCCTCCCTGTTTTTACTGTTTTGTTCCGTATTTAAGGGGATATGGGTCAATCGTTTCGTCGTCAACCCTTGGGTTACTTCCATAGGTGGCATGTGTTATACCATCTATTTGATTCATTTACCTTTGGCCGAATTGATGGTGCATTTTACCAAAGACATCCATGTCGGGCCTTATTTTACGGTCAATTTACTTTTCCAATTAGCCTTATTCTTGCCTTTTGTATTGGTTGTGGGCACATTGGGTTACCTAGTTATCGAAAAGCCCTGTATGGACAAAGATTGGCCTTTACATTTCAAAAGAAGGGTCTTATCTTTATTCGCTAATAGGCATTGATCTGCAGACAACATGTTCGAAAAGTTAATCCACACAGTCAAAAACAATCCGAACGGGAAAAAGTGGGCTCATAGGCTTTTGATCCCAAAAGGTGATTTTAAACCTAGGTGGTGGGTACTGGCCTTGTTGAATTCCTGGTTTCATCAAAAAGGGAAGGATTCCCGTATTCGCAGGAGTGTGCGCCGGGATCTTTTTCCTTTTCAGCCCTTCAGTATTGGGGACAATAGTTTGGTAGAGGATTTCTCGGTACTTAATAACGCAGTGGGGCCTCTGACCATTGGAAACGGTACAATTATAGGGCTATCCAACGTGATTATAGGTCCTGTGATGATAGGTAATAACGTGATGCTTGCCCAACATGTGGTCATTTCTGGTATCAACCATGGATACGAGGACATAACGCTTTCTCCTTCACAGCAGCCTCTTTCTGTCAGTAAAATAGAAATAGGTGACGATGTATGGATTGGCGCAAATTCCACTATTGTGGCTGGTGTGCATATTGGCAAGCATAGCATTGTGGGGGCAGGAAGCGTCGTTACCAAAAACGTACTCCCATATACCGTGGTGGTGGGCAATCCAGCACGAGCAATCAAGCGTTGGAACGAGGCGACTCAATTATGGGACAGGATATGATGAAAGGAGCGTCTTTGCCTGCAATCGTTTTTCTAGGTGCCGTTCGCTATGACGGAATATATGAGTCCACTAGCTTTAATACCGCCAAGAGCTTGGCGCAATATACAACGGTGTATTACATAGAGAATCCTTATACTATAAAGGACTTGTGGAAAGAGCGCAAGCAGATGCATCTAAGAAGAAGGTGGCGCCTCTTTTTCAAGCGGCGATCGATCTTGGACAGCGGCATAAAGAATCTGCTTATTATTGTGATACCTCCACTTTTATCCATCCATTTTTTGCCGGAAGGTAAGTTATATCGATTCTTCTTAAGGGTTAACCAGCGTCGGATTGCCGGTCATATTCGAAAATTGCTGCAAGAGGAAGGACAAAGTAACTATGTATTCATCAATTCTTTCAATTTTCATTATCCCGATGTGGGCCTATTTTTGTCTCCCATATTGCGGATATATCAATGTGTGGATGCCCTGGTAACACGATATGACACAAAACACGGCGTAGTTTCGGAGGATAAAGTAGTGAAACAAAGTGACTTGGTGGTATGCACGAGTCGTGAGCTCTGTCGATTAAAAGGGGAATTTAACCCCAATGTCTATTTCATGCCAAATGCTGCGCAGGTGGAGCACAGTATGAAATCGCTGGAACCAGATCTGAACGTGTTGAATGTCGTCCGCGAACTAAAGAAACCCATTATTGGCTATATAGGCAATATAGAACGAAGGCTAGATTACGATCTGCTGGAGAAATTGATTGGACGAAACAGACAGTACGATTTTGTTTTTGCAGGCCCGATAGCTTGGGAGGTGGTACCCGATTGGATCTTCAGGCAGCCAAATTTACATTTGATAGGGCGGATAGACTATGAATCTTTGCCCCAGTTGTTGAAGGGATTTGCTGTTTGTTTGATTCCCTTCAAGAAAAATGATGTGAGTGCAACGGTTTTTCCGCTCAAATTGTTTGAGTACCTAGGAGCTGGAAAGCCGGTCATTGCAACCAAATTTAATCCCGATTTGAAAGAATATACAAAAGATGTGGTTGTCTATGTGGATACTGCCGAGGAGTTTTCCATGGCAATAGAAAGGTCATTACAGCAAAATAGGGTAGCGGACGTAGAAAGGAGAGTAGCAATAGCTAAATACAACACATGGGATGAACGGGCAAAGGCATGGGCTGATCTGATAACTGAAAAGCTGGGCTAAGTTCTTATTCTACGGTCTTCCACCGGAACTTTGTTGTCATGATGCCTTTTGGAAACTCCTTTCCCATGCGGAAGCCAAGAAAATATTTGGGAGCAATCACCTGTTGTCCTTTTTTCGTACTTAAGTATGCTGCCCACCAAGAGAAAGTACTATTGGATATAATGGCTATATCTGCGTTCATAATAATTTGAAAGTCAATAATTTCACTGTTATTTGAGTAGAAATAGTTTTGACGATTTCCAAAAAAGGACTTGACCGTTGCTATATCGTCACTTACGAAAAAGATTCGATAACTGTCCAAATCGCCCAACTCCTTCAATTGCCTTTCGTAATACGTCATTGGGAGGGACAGGTCTCTTTTATAGTGGTTTTTGTAGTCCGTCAGACGGATGTGTACGGCAATATTTTTTTTAGCGTCATCGAAGAAATATTTACCGTAGCTATCGTTAAAGAGCGTTATATACTTTCTTTTTAAGCGTGGCTTGTTCCGCTCTTCCAATTGCCGATAGTAATAATCCGTTTGCCAATAGCCGTGATAAATCTCCCGGTAGCCGGGTTCAACAGGTTTAGGCGCTAGGAAATTAACGTGATAAATGTGTTTGAAGGTAAAAATCTGAGTGATCAATTTCGTTATCAAGGTATAAAGCTTGGTGTGAAAAAGCATGTTGGGGAGCCATCCAATATAGAAATAGCGCTGAAAATAAGCGTGATTTGGATAGAGGAAAAAGTAATATTTCTTTGGGTTCTTCTGTTTGAGATAACGCCAAAAGCAATATTGAAACAACTGATTGCCAAGACGGCCCTTAAATTCTACGCCAATCATTTCTTTTCTTTATTTAGGAATAATTTATCGATTAGGCTTGGATAGAACTGCCAAGCATAGATCCAGGGAGCCCACCAGTTTACTTTATACATTCGATGCAACATATATTGAGATAGAATAAAGCCTATGATATTGGCTGTTAAGGTAGCGTACGCGGCCCCAAGTATACCGAAATGACGTATGAAGGTGAAATTGAGGACGATGTTTATGCTTGCCGTGGCCAGAACGAGGAAGAAGTTCGTTTTCGCTTTTCCCACTGCCTCAAGCATGATGCCCACTTGTCGTCCGTAAGGAATGAATATGACGAACAGCAAAGTGATATTCAGCAAGGGAGCGGCATCTTCGTAGGTAGCGCCAGCGAGTAAATGGATGACTTGATCGCCAAAGATATATATGCCCAGCATAGCCGGTACGAGCAGGGCGAGGACACTGCCTACAGATTTTTCATATAAATATTTCACTGAGGAGCTGCCTTTCTCTTGGCTACGTTTGGCACCCTGTGGAAATACGATGGTGGCCATGGCATTGGTTGGGATTTCTACCAGGTTGGTGATGCGAATCGCCAAGTTGTAGGATGCCGCTGCAGATTTGGACAGGAGAGCACCAAGCATCCATTGATCGATATTGTTTGCCAATGAAGAACTGATAGAGCTTCCAAAGGAATATTTGCCAAAATTTAAGAGCTTTTTTACCCAATGGAAATCTAAATACCTGCTAAAATGTAGGTGTCGATTGGTAACCAGCCACGCAAAATAGGTACAGAGAATAGCCGAGCCAATTTGCAAATAGAGCAACTGGCGTAGACTGGGCACTACTTTATAGATATAGCAATATCCCACAAATAGGAGCAAGATGGCTTGCTTTGCTGTAATGGAAACAAAATTGCCTTTAAAGCTGAAATTAGCGAGTTCGGTTGCGTTCATGATATTTTGTAGTCCAGAAACAAAGAAGACGATCATATACAGGCATAATAAAGCACCGAAATCTTCATAAGCATAAATGCGGCTCAAAAATGGGCCGAGTGCCAAAACCAATAGGATGAGAATGGACGTAACCGTGAGACTGATGGCTAAGGAGGAAGTAAGTATCCGTTTTTTTTCTTGTTCAGTACCAGCTGCTAAATGCTTCACTAAGGCATTTTGTACCAGTCCGTTTCGCAACATTTCCAGGAAACTAACGGTGCCAACCAATAAGACCCATGCTCCGTATTCTTCCTTACTGAGAATACGTATCAACAACATGAAATTCAAGAAAGCCAACAGCACATTCATGCCGTTTTGCATCAAATTGATGAATCCCGATTTGATCCAATAATTGCTTTTCATGGTAGAAACTCCTTTTTGATCTGTGGATAAAGCTCCTCGTCTTCCTTGACTACCACAATTTTTACCTCGGACAATTTGGCATATATGGTTTCAAAACAATGAAAGTAGTGTTCTTCGCCTCTCTTGGAGAAAATGAGGTTGACGCCTCCAAAACAACAGGCGAGTGCTGCCGTTCCTCCATGCGTAGATATAAAATGCCTGGTATTGGCGTACACCAGCATCTGCATATGATTGAAGCTGCTAACCGATTCTTGGTGTTTTCGGTAAAGATCTTCCATCAAAATGACGTCTGGGTGTGTTTGTCTCAACCAATCAAGCTCCTCTAGGTCATATATTTCGCTGTTGTCTCCGGTAATCTGATTTGGTCGCGGTCTATTGTAGATGATTTGATAGTCGGCCTTTAACAAGGTGATTATCTGGTCTAGTCGTTCAATGCTGAAAAAGCTGATCGGAGGGCCATCCCATTCCATGTTGTATCTGTTGGCGATGACCAGTATGGGTTTCTCGTAGCGAAATAAGTCATTGGCAAAATGTTCCGCATATGGCACGGGAGCCCACTTCCTGATATTGTAATCGTGGCTGAAAAGTATTCTGGGCATCTCATAATTGTAGTTGTTTGCCGGATCCCTCTTCTCGAATATTTCTTGATGATCTGGAGAAAAGTAATACAGTGGACTGGTATACTTGCATCCTCTGGTTTGCTTTAAGGTTCCATTGAGGTAATGCCAATAGGCAAAGGGCGCGACAAATAAAAGCTCGGGGGCAAATTCGCCATTGAATTCCAAAACTTTGTATTTTTTTTTTCGCACGTAGTCGGCGAAGAAGTACTTCGCTTGGTGTATTTTGCAGTAATATGTATCGCGATAAAAATAGCGGTATATGCCCGGAACATGGCCATGCTTTATCCATACGTAAGCAGTTGTAAGTTTAAATAGCAATTTCCTCAACATGCGCTATCCCTTAATGTATTCTTTCCATTTCTTGGTATGTGCCGTAAAGCGGTGCCAGAAGGCGTTCCACAGCCCCCCCTCTGCTTCCAGTCTGCGTGAGGAGGTAAACACCTTGGCTCTGGGATTGTGCACTAGGGCTAGATTCCCTTTTTCCAGAAGCCGCATGGCCATGCGTCCGTCTTCTGCCTCGTCTACGAAATACGCGCTACCTAACGCATTGTCGTACATCCTGGCTTCATTCACCTGGAAGCCTTCCGTGCGTCGAGCTACCTCGGTAACAAACCCCATGCTGAGCCCCAGCACGTTTATATATTCCATTTTCCTTTTTCTGATTCGAATGAAAATACCGGTAATCATTTCATAAAGCAAATAAGGCAAGCGGCTTTTTCCTATTGGCGGAATGAAACAATAGCGACTGTATACCCCTACCGTTTTTTCGTTTTCTTCCATAGGTTGGATCATCAAATCTACCCAATCTGGCGGATATATGGTATCGGAATCCGCGCATAAGTGGTATTTCCCGCGTGCTTTTTCCAATCCAAGCTGTCGAGCATAGGGAGTGCCCTGTTTGGATTGAAGGTAGTTGATTACCCCAAGCTTGTCCAAAAGCACATTGGTATTGTCTGTCGAGTTGTTGTTGATGACGATGATTTCCACCGACCGCCGCGTGGAAGAATAAGCCAGGGATGACAAAGCCCTGAAGACTTGATCTTGCTCATTCCATGCAGGGATAACGATCGAAACCTCAGGCGCAGCAACCCGAAATCGCTGTAGCCTTTCTTTTAAGTCATCGAGTTCTGGCTTTGTCAATGTGGCGAAGGACTTTTCGGGATAGAGGTTTCTGGATACCCAGGATGGCAGAGAAAAAAGCATATCAAAAAAAGTAATCGAGGTTGAACTTTATGTGCCTATAAATGTGTCGTATGCATGCAATGAATAAGTTAGGTGAATTTCGTAACCCGCTTCTCTTCATGGTGCTTGGCTCCTCTTCGGTATTGCATTGTTCAAAGAGTGCTTGGTGGTCTACATAGGCAATACCTTTTCCCTTGTTTTTCAAAAAGGACATCATCATTTTATATTCCGTTTTATCACCTCTTTCACCTTCTACATATCGTCCAAATCTACTGAAAAAATCTTTCCTTCGTAGGTGAGGATGGTCGCTATAGGCATAGAACTTGCGGTATGAAGACAGAAAAGAATAGGGTTTAAAAAGCATCAATTGGAAGTCGGCTTTATAGGGCGTAAGGCAAGGGTATTTGAAATAGGCAAAGAAACGTGCAATATCTATCGAATGATCTTGCTCCAAGAGCGATATGGCCACGGCAAACTCTTTTCTGAATAAGGGAGTAGGTAGAAAATCTTCTTGTACATACAAGGTATAAGGTGTCCGTACGGCATCTTGGCCCTTGTTTATGTTATGTCCCAAACCTTTATTATGGGTAGTGGTTAGTATCCTGACCTTTTTGTTGTCGCATAGGAGGTCGATCATATGCAAATTCTCGGGTTTGCTGCCATCGTCGGCAATGATTATTTCGGCAAAGGACATCTGCAGGGCATCGAATTGTTGTAAGAGCCGCAGCAGGGAATGCGGCCTGTTGTAATGCGTGATAAGCAGTGTCACTCGGTCAAAAAAAAGATCCTTCCCTACCTCCATGTCCATTAACGAGCTTTTATTTTCATGGAAATATAATCCCAATGGAATTTGCAGGTTTTCAGTTGAAGATACAACCAGCGAAGGCTTCTTACGAAGACGTTGCTGCTTGTTTTCCACGAAGAGCGGAAATCGGCTGTGCTAGGTTCTTCATCGTTGTTTGCATGGTCAAAATTGCTGTTTATTTTCTTGTATATGAGCCCTCTGCCTTTTTTTTTCAAGAAGGATAGGCACATGGCATATTCGGTCGCATCGCTATTGTTCCCCGCGGTATATAAACCAAATTTCTCAAGAAAGGAGCTCTTTCGCAGGTGGGGCATATCACTGTACTGATAGAATTTCATATAGCCGTAATAATACCATTTAAACCTCATTTCCAAAAAGGAACCATCGTAAACCTTTGTATAAGGGTAGGGGAAATAGCCGTAGTATCGGATAATATCGATGGAGTCATCGGCTATCATGCAGGATAGCCCGTCACGAAAATTGGTTGCAAAGTCTACTTTTGGGACGAAATCTTCCTGTATGTATAAGGTGTAAGGAAGGGAAACCGCCCGCTGTCCCTTGTTGATGTTGTCCGCAAGACCACGATTGACCTCCGATGTGATGAGCTGATATTGAAAGGTCTTTTGCAATCGCAAAAGTTCCGCAAGATTGCCAGGATCACTGTGGTCGTCAGAAACAATGATTTCGCCAAAAGATATCCCATAATTTACGAACAGCTGTAGCAACCTAGAAAGGCTTTTGGGCCTATTGTAATGTGTGATCAGTAAAGCTACTTCAGGAAAATGATGCGTTCGACTAGTCATACAGAGGCTACAATCCAAAACAAAAATGGTACGGGTAAAGTTATGAAAAAAAAATAATAGGGCTTTAATACCTTATAGCCTGCCATCTACCCATTCTTTAGGCCATATACCCTTTATGTCATAGCATACTGTGCCACTAGCTTTGAACTTTTGAAGGGGAAAATCCCTAAATTCATGGTGTCCTACTGCCAATACGATACAGTCGTATCGGCTTTCCTCTTTTAGCGCTTCCAAAAGGTCTATTTGGTATTCTTTTTTTACCTCTTGTCGATTGGTCCATGGATCGTATACATCGGTATGAATGCCAAAAGACTGGAGTGTGCTGACCACATTGTACACTTTTGTGTTTCTTATATCAGGGCAGTTTTCCTTGAATGCAAAGCCCAGGATAAGAGCTCTCGAACCTTTTATATGGACGTTCTTTAAAGCCATGAGCTTGATGATCTCATGTGCTACGTATTCTCCCATGCCATCGTTCGTACGTCTTCCGCTGAGTATCACTTCTGGGTGATAGCCTGCTTTTTGGGCACGTTGGGCTAAATAGTATGGATCTACCCCAATACAATGACCGCCTACTAGACCGGGTTTGAATTTTAAAAAATTCCATTTTGTGCCGGCAGCTTCAAGGACTTCATGGGTGTCTATATCCAGTTTGTTGAATATCTTGGCCAGTTCGTTTACAAAGGCAATGTTTACATCTCTTTGCGCATTTTCGATTACCTTGGCAGCTTCCGCAACCTTGATGGAAGGAGCCATATAGGTGCCGGCTGTGATGACGGAATTATATACTTGGTCTATGACTTTTGCAGCTTGTGGATTTGATCCCGACGTGATTTTTAGGATATTGCTGAAAGTATGTGTTTTGTCTCCGGGATTAATCCGCTCGGGTGAATAGCCCACGTGGAAATCCTGGTTGAATTTTAGGCCGGAGGTGCTTTCCAATACGGGTACGCATTCCTCCTCCGTAGCTCCGGGGTAGACCGTTGATTCGTAAACTACGATATCACCTGGTTTCAATATCTGTCCAATCATTTTGCTCACCCTTCTCAGGGGTTCTAAATCTGGCGACTTCTGTTTGTCCACTGGTGTGGGAACTGTTACGATATAAAAATTGCAGTGGCGGATTTCCTCGATGCGGTTTGTGAGTCGGCTTTGCCGCTCTTTTGCCGAAATCAAAAAATCATGTAGGGTTTCGGGATTTATTTCCAAAGTATGATCATTGCCCTGCAACAATTCAGCAATGCGCGACTGATCTATGTCAAATCCCGTTACCGGATATTTGCTTGCCAGAGAGATTGCTAAAGGGAGGCCGACATAACCGAGGCCGACGACCGCAATATTGAGATTGGCAACAAGTGCTTTTTCCATCAATTAAGTAAATTAGATTAGGCGAAGGTAAAGTTCCTAGCATAAAAAAAGAAGAAATGACTTTTCTTCTAGTTCAAGTTCAGACGTCTGTTTTCTGGAAAAGTGCAGGAATGGTTTTGACTATGATCTTGAAATCTAACCAAAAGGAAAAATGTCGCGCATAGTAATTGTCCAATTCCTTTCGTTCTTTTTCAGACATGCCATTTTCTCTATCCTTCCTGATCTGCCATAGCCCTGTTAGACCGGCAGGCCCCAAGAAACGTTCGGCCCATTGGTCGGATGTAAGCATTTCTGCCTCATATAAGGGCAGGGGCCTGTTGCCTACCAAGCTCATATCTCCCTTAATTACATTCAGGAGTTGCGGGAGTTCGTCTATACTGGTTTTGCGCAAGAGCCTGCCTATTTTGGTTACCCTGGGGTCATTTTGGATTTTGATAAAAGTGGCTTCCTTATTGGAGCCGTCACTGACATATTGGTTATAGGGTTTTAGATCAGCAAGGGATTTGTCTGCATCCTGCCGCATGGTTCTGAATTTATAGAAATCAAAAATATGATAACCCCTCCCTACACGCTTACTTTTATATATTACAGGTCCGGGAGAGGTGAGTTTAATGGCAATAGCTATCAGAAAAGAAGGTATGAGAAATACAGTTAAGAGAAACACTGAAATGCTGACGTCGAAAAGTCTTTTTGTAAAAGGGAATTTATATCTCCTGATGTTATTTTTATCCATCATGTACGATTGGCGGTCTTTCGATGTAAAGCGGATTAAGAAATAAATACGTTTTACCAAATCTTCATAAGGGATTGGTATGGCATAATAGTCCTGAAATTTCAATGGCACAGCTGCACGTCGTTTTGTTATGGTCAAAGGTTGGTTGCCCAATATAATGATGGGGACTCGGTTTATTAGAGGCAGGCTCCTAATTATTCCCACGATCGCGAAATCGGTTTCTTGGCATGTTTCAAGGATAATGAGTGAAGGGGTTTCCAAGAGGTCAAGTTTTCCCAAGTATTGAAAAAGCTGTTCCTCATTTTGTATGTGAATGAGAACATCTGGAGGAATCCGATGTTGAATTTCAGAAAAAAAGCAGTTTCCTTGGTAAACGATCTTCATCAAATGGTTGCTGTTTTTTTAATTCATTGTTCTGTTTTTTCAGAGAATAGCGCTATAAAATAAAAAATATAGCTATTTGTCAGTTTGTTGCTTGTTTACCGATAGCAACTGATCTAGTTTTTCATGTAAATATCTTGGGTTAAAAGGTTTTCGAATAAGCAACTTTGTTTTCTCTCCCAAATCTGCTATTTCTGCATCAGTGGCCGAAGTGAGTATTACTATGGGAATATCTCGCCAGAGTCCGCTCACTTGCAAGTTTTCGATAAAGATTTTGCCATTTAAGAATGGCATATGCAGGTCTGCAATGATCAGGTCTGGATAATTACCTTCCATCAACCATTCTAGTGCCTCTTCACCATCATGTTTTACGACGATATTATATTTACTAGAAAGGACGTTTTTTAGTAAAAGTTGCATTATCTGGGCATCGTCTATAGCAAGTATAAGTTGTTTCATGATTGTTCGTTTCATCTATACTTTCTGCCAATGGTTTAAAGCATATGATAAATGCGATTTGTTCAGCAATTCAATGATATATAACGTGATATATAGGTGTTCAGTTGATAAGTTTCTTCTTGGTTCAGCAAATTTGTGTTTGTTAAGTATTGCTTTTTATTTTTTCTATGAGTTCTTTTCTCTTGTTAACCATGAGTTTGCTGTAAATCTTTTTTATATGCGTACGTACCGTATCGATGGATATCTGTAGTTTATCGCTTATTTCTTTATAAGAAAGATTGTCCACCAAGCATAGAGCTATTTCTTGCTCCCTGCTGGACAATACGGTTAGTATATTTCGACTTTCGCGCAGATAATTGACCAATACGTTCATGGCGGATTGGCTTAGGTTGGACTTGCCATTCAAGGCATCTTCAATGGCCTTTTTGATATCTGTAGAGATATTTTCCTTGTTTAAATAGCTAAAAGCACCATTTTGTAGGGCACGTACAATGTTCTTTTTGTCGATCATTGCCGTAAGCATGATTATCTTTGTTTTCGGATAGAGATTTAATACATGTTGGATCCCTTCAATACCATCTATATCAGGCATTTGTATATCTAATAATACGACGTTTGGAACTTGAGTTTTCGGAAGGGAATATAAATCTGAGATACTGTCGATTTCAAACGATACCTTGTATGCAGGATCACTATCTAAAATTTTTTGAACAATGGTTCTTATCAACTTGTCATCATCTATTATACCTACATAAACCATAACCTGAAGAGCGCTTTAGTTAATAAACAGTTACAAATATAATCAAATGCAGCTATTTGCGTGTCATCTTTTTGCTTTCTCCCAAACACTAGACTGTGTGCCTCTGAAATATTTGATTATGCCCATCACTACGGCATAGTTCATGACACAGAAATAAAATGGGATAAAAAAAAGCCTGATTTTAACCTTTTTTCGCTGAAAGTACATTCCCACAAGAGCTAAAAGGTAAAATATAGATTGCACCAGCAGAAGGGCGGCATAAACTTTAGACGGATTATCTTGGTACAGCCAGATATTTGTGAAAAAAATAACGGGAAGTAAGAAAGGGGTGATGGTCCATCTCAATACACGATGACTGATATACTGAAAGCTTAAAATCGGGTGTTTGAATGGATTGAATAGGGATTTGAGTCGCGATATGGACTGAATGCCCCCAGCAGCTATACGTATTCGTCTTTTTAGTTCTTCTCTGATGCTGATAGATGCTGTTTCTGTTGCATACGAATCGGGCTCATAGACGATGCGGTAACCAGCTTTTGCTATGGTCATGGATAGCATAAAATCATCTAAAATGGTGTCATGTGGAAGCTTCGTATAGAGGTGGGTCTTAATGCCGAAAAGCTCTCCTGCGGCGCCTACAACACTGTATAGCTCGCTATCCCATTTTTTTAACGTCGATTCGTATTTCCAGTAGATACCCTCGCCGATTCCGCTATCCTCGTCAGGGGCACGCGATATTACTCGTTTCTCGCCCGAGACAGCTCCTACCGAAAAGTTGTCATAGTGTTTGGCTATATTGATGAGTGCATCTTTGTTTAGAATAGCATTGGCATCTGTAAAGACCACTGTTTCAGTGCTGACATGTTGCATGGCCCTATCTATCGCTATGATTTTTCCTTCTCTTTTATCCTGATGCAACAGCAATAAATCGGAATGTTTCAATATAATCTCCGGAGAGTCGTCGGTAGAACCGTCAGTGACGAAAAGTATACGCAGCTTCCCCCTTGGATATGTTAGCGACTGACAGTTTTTGATTTTTTCTTCTAAACAGCCCGCCTCATTATAGGCTGCTATAATCAAGGTGCAAGTAGGCAGGCTATCATGATTTACTTCAAATGAATGACTTTTTTTATAAGAGGAAGAAGCCAGTCTTTTCAGCCTTGTAATTACGTAGAGAAGGATACCATATCCGATAAAAGAGTAAAAAACGATAAATACGGCAATCCAAAATAATAACACCATACGAACATGATTTGCAATGAGCTTCCTGCAAAAGTACAGTATCAATTTTTCAGATAGGAAGTTAAAATGAAAAAATAATGATTTTTATATATGAAATGTAAAAATAGCAGTCCTATTTGTGGGGAATTTTCTATATTAGGGTTGCTTTTTTTGCAAGAACACGCTTTCATATTGAAGTAATGCCGCCAACTGATTTTGTAGACGTTTCCATTATCACAGTCAATTTTAATCGGGCTGCTGTCACAGAGGACTTACTTTCATCGATATTTGGTGCAAGAGGCAAAAGGACATGTGAGGTGATTGTTGTAGATAACGGGAGTACCGAGAATCCCATTCCCGATTGGAAGAGACGATATACCTCATCTCCAATCCGCTTTATCCGATCGGAACGAAATCTAGGCTTTGCTGGGGGGAATAATCTGGCCATTCGGCAGGCAAGGGGGAAATATGTTTTTTTTGTGAACAACGATACCATTTTTACCAAGGGTTTAGTAGAAACCTTGATGGACACAATGGAAGCAAATGAGGAGATTGGCATGCTGTCACCACAGATCAACTATTACGAGCCAAGTGCCCTGGTTCAATATGTAGGCTTCACAAAGATGAACTATTATACCATGAGAAACTCATGTATGGGTTATCGGGTAGATGATGAAGGGCAATACAAGAATAAGGTATACCCTACCTCCTATATTCATGGTGCTGCCATGATGGTTAGAAAAAGTGCTCTTAAAAAAGCGGGACTAATGCCAGAAATTTACTTTCTCTATTATGAGGAAATGGACTGGTGCGAGCGGATCAAAGAGGCCGGTTATCAATGTTGGGTGGATACACATGCCCTGATCTATCACCGGGAATCGCTTTCGGTAGGAAGGGAAAGCGTCCTGAAGACCTATTATATGAACAGGAACAGAATACTGTTTGCGCGGCGAAATGCCAATTTCTTGCAGTTTGTATGTTTCTTTTTATACTTCTGTACGATTGTCTGCATGCGTAACACGCTGGTTTATATGAGAAAAAGGCAATATAGTCACATAGTTGCCCTGCTAAAGGCAGTCATGTGGAATGTCATGCACTTGTTTGATCCCGTAAGAAAGCAGCAATAGCTCAACCTATAGACAAGCTGAGCTTTATTATATAAAATACCAAAATTCAGGGATTTTTCCAGAGTGCCAATCTGATATTTTTATTTTATTGTTTTCAATTGTCAATGTTCAATGCGCCCCATCCGCTGAACAATATGGCTAAGGCTTTCCAGGCAACTTCCGCATCATTGAAGGTGTAAACGGGATCTTTTACCGTGATTTGCATTTCGGTTTGGGCTATCGGTCTCTGGATAATTTCCGTTGGTTTCATCACAAGGGTCGGCTCGGCCGAATCTTCGTAATAGATTTCCAATTGCAATATGCCATGGTCTTCCGGCAAATAAAAAGGATGGGTGAAATTGATGGTGTTGTTGAATAAGCTGGATGTGTAGGTCACCAATTTATAGAGCTGGGGCGATTGGGGGAGCGGATTATTTGGATCTGTTTCTGAAATATACGCTGATTTGAGTGTATAGGTGGATACGTCACAAACGTATCCCGCTACGGTTTCCTTGTTTGTTTCCGTTTGCCGGTCATATAGCGTATGATCTACGGTTCCTCCGCTTCCTACTCCCAAATCCGTGGAAGGGACATAGCTGAAAGACAGTTCGCGGTCTTCTTCCGCTATGTCGGGTGAATTGACCAAGGTGCGGAGGAAAACCTTACCCTCATCATTTCCTTTATCGTGGTAGTTGTCGAGCTCATAGCCAAAACCGGTGGCCTTTCCCAGCACGACATTATCCTTGATATAATAGGTGCATATATTGGCGTTCAGCATCAGGCTCAGTGCCACAAATGGATTTGTTTGTCCCACTTCCTGAAGAAGCGCCATCATGTTTTGGCCATCTCCTGCACCTTGTGCAAGCGCTAGAAACTGTTCGTGAACATCGTCCTTGGAGAAGTCGAGGCGTTCAATGAAATAGCCTAAGTCGACACCATGGCTGTACATGCCCATTTTGATGGTGCCTTCCGTAAAAGGAGTTGTTTCGGTAGGAAGTTCTGGTTGTTGGGCATCATCCTTTTTACTACAGCTTACAAGCAGGAACAGTGAAATGGCAAGGAACGTGGCAAAAATGTTTTTCATATCTCGTGTCGTTCGAGGGCAACAATCTTATTTTAGCGTGCTCAGGTCAACTTCGTCAATAGCTTTTTTCAGTGTTGCAAGATCTATGTTCGTACCTTTAAAAGAAAGGAGAAAGCGATTTGCATGCAGGAGTGTAATTTCCGATCTGGGATTGCCATCATAGTCCTTGGACTGCTCTACGGTGGCACGATTGCCTTTGATTTCCTCGGTTCGTTTAAATCCGTCCTTGGTTTCTTCTTCCATATCCATGTTGAGGGCATAGCTAGAGGTAATGATCATGGCGCTTCCCATCTCGCCGGCACCGTCGGTAATCGAAAAAGATATTTCTTTTCCCGAAGCCTCATCGGTATATTCGGCAGAGCCAGAGTTGATATTGAACAACTGGGCTTCACCTAAGGTCAGCTTGGTACGCTTGAGGCCTAAAAGACTTTCTGGAATGGCCGTTCGCAAGGCCTCTTTGGAGATGGGAGTGGTTTCCTGTAGTTTCTTTTGAAGTGCTTCTATATCGCCCATGCGGTCTGCTGCTTTTTTTAGTTGGTTTGCTCCCTTGATGGCATCGGTAATCCCCGCCGTTTTAGTTGCTCCTTCCTGTTGTTCCGATGAGCCCGATCCGCCACATGAAATGAGTGCGAATGAGATGAGTGTAGACCAGCAAAGTCTATTTTTGATATTCTTCATATACTCTAATAACGGGTTTTATGAGACCCAAAAATAAGCGATGCGCACTTACATTGTGCGGGCGCTGGACATGTTTTGAGGATTTGAGGGCTTCTGTTGAGGATTTGCCGCACTATCAGTAGGAAGTGAGGCGGTCCAAGTGGCTCTGCACTTCGTTCTTCTTTCCCATGGAAACGGGAATTTCCGTGCCATCAGTCATTTTTAGGAACAGTTTTTTTCGGTTGAATGACTTGATGTGCCTTAGGTTGACCAAGTGGGATTGATGCACACGTACAAATCCAGAAAAATCGAGCTTGCGCTCAAAGGTTTTCAGCGGCCGGGAAATGAGAATCGCTGGAGCGTTGCCTATAAAAAAACGGCAGTAATTGTTGTCGGCTTCTACCTGTATGATATCGGCGACAGATATCACATGTGTTTCTTCGGCCGTTTTCAGGACAATACGCGCTTCTTCCTTGCCATAGGAAATATTATGCAGGAAAGTCTCCAGTTGTTTCCGGTAGTGGAGGTCGTGTATTTGGCGTAGTGCCTTTTCTATGGCTTCTACCAGTTCTTCGTTGCGAAAGGGTTTCAACAGGAAATCCAGGGCGCTGTGCTTGATGGCCTGTAGGGCATAGTCTCCTTGTCCCGTGACAAAAATAACCTGAAAGTCTTCGTGCTCTTTGTCGCGTAAATGCTTCAGTAAAGAAAAAGCGTCACCATCCGGCAGGTTGATGTCAAGGAGGAGAAGTTGAGGGACATGTTGTTGAAAGTGTGTTTCGGCAGACGAAATGTCTTTAGCGGGATATATTCCCAACTGAGGAAAATGTTTCTTCACAGTATCGCATAGCATAGACAAGGAAGATTCATCGTCTTCCAAGATTAGCAGTGATACCTGTTGTTCTTTATTGCTCATCAGTCAAACATCGGGATAGACAAAGATATACATGTTCCAGGAAAATCGGCATCATCATTTTCAGCGGGGCTTATCTGCAAGACGATGGGCTGCTTATGGGTTTTGTTGTACTCCTCTATTTGCTGGCGTACAATGGCATTGCCGAAAGAGCGTCTTGATGCAGGTTCTTTTTCGTTGTTCGTAGTGAGCATGCCTTTCCCGTTATCGGTGATGTTGATCAATAGAATATTGTTTTTTCTGCTCACCGTAATCTGTATGAGGCCGTCAATTCGATGTTTCAGTCCATGGATCACGGCGTTCTCTACAAAGGGCTGGAGAAGCATGACGGGGATGCTTACATCTTCGGTATCCAATCCAGGTTCTACCTTGATGACGAAATCGAAAGGAGCCTTGCTGCCCATCTGTTGTATGATGAGGTAATGCCGAAGCATATCGAGCTCATCGGAAAGGCTCACGTAGATTTTGTCGGACGTTTCGAGTATGAGTCGCATGAGCGAGGCAAATTCAGTGAGGTAGGTCGTAGATTTCTCGGCATCATGGTGATGGATGAATTGCTTGACTTTGTCCAGGGCATTGAAAATGAAATGGGGATTCAGCTGCGCGCGCAAGAGCTGTTGTTTTATCTTGGACTGTTCTAGGGCTTGCCTGGTTCGCAGGTTGCGCAAACGGAGCCATACGACCGTCAAGATGAAGAAAAAGAGAATGGAGGAACCGCCTATCCAATATGCCAACTGATTTTTCCGAACCTGGTTTTCCGCTTGTAACGTTGTTATTTGCTGCTGTTTTTCAGCTGTTTCATAAGCAGTATTGATTTCGGCAATTTTTTCTGCCATATTGAGCTGGTGCAATGAATCTTTCAGGCCGATGAGCTGATGCAATGCAGTAACTGCCGAACGGTAGTCGCTTTGTTCCAGATATGCCTGCTGCAGATTGTCCAATAGCTGGAGTTTCTCTGTGGCGCTAGCGTTTGGCATGGCTTGCGTGTAAGCCGCTATGCCAGCTTTCAGTTTGCCCAACTGTACGCTTGCATAGCCCAGGTTGTTTAGCGTAATGGTTGAAACGGGCATGTTCAGTTCTTGTCTGAGTGTGAGGCTGTTTTGGGCATGTTTTTCGGCCAAAGACCATTCTTTCTGCGTGATGTAGAGGTTACTCAGGTTGGTGAGTATAACGGCTTCAACCGTGCGTAAACCCAATCGTCGAGACAAGGTTAACGCTTCCTGGAAAGTTTGCCGGGCAGGGCGGTATTGCTTTTGTTCCAGATACACTCCTGCTAGGTTGGTCATTATCTTTAGGCGAAGGCTGTCTTGATTGGGCAACAAGCCAAGGGCCATTTTGAAGTAGGATGTGGCCGTAGCTAATTGTTTGTTTTGGGCATGTATGATGGCAATTCCCGAATAGGCTTCTGCCAACAAGGTGTTTCCTTGAGGGGACTTCTTGAGGATGTCCACTGCGCGAATAAACACCTGTAGGGCCGAATCGGGTTTGTTCTTTAAAAGGAAGCTTTGTCCCAGCCCTATCAGGGCAGGGCCTTTATCTGGTTCTTGCTGTGCCTGTTCGATAAACGTGGTATATAGTAGTATGGCAGAATCCAACTGGTTGTGTCGCATAAGGCTATCCGCGATTTGTAGCTGATGTTCTAGAGGGACAGGCTCTGCATAGGCATTGGTACTATACTGTAAGAGTACGGCGTAGAACAAAAGTGCAGTGAGTTTTAAAGATTGCATCCAATAAATATAGATAATTTTGGGATTTTGCGGCCTTAATGGACAAAATTCACAGCCTTCTGGCAAATTGGTTCACTAATAGGTTTAAGCAATAGCACAGACTATAAAATAGCAAGGGTATAACCAGTCCATTGAGTAGCAAGTTGTGGCTGTCTAGAAGTTTGTTGAGCAAAAATCGGCCAATAAAATAGGTGGCAAAGCAGGTTGCAAAACCGCCGATGATACCCATTAAGACGAACTGCCAAGATGTACCTTTCCAATTGGATTTTCTGCTCGCCAGTACGGTACATAGCAAGGGATTGGCAAAAAAGAGTACAATAAACAAATTCAGAACCAAGTGCTGGCCCAGTGAAGGTGATAGGAAGCTTATCGTCTCTCTCATTAAGCTGTGGGATGCAGCGTATTGAAGCAATCCCAGTGTCGAACATGCAAATAGAACGTTATAGCAAAGTTTTTGATGGAAACCTCTATGACTGTCAAGAGGTCCATTTTTCTCCAGAGATTTAGGTTGAGAGGATTGGATGAATATACGTCTGATTATGAGATAGTCAAGCTTGATGGCGAATGCAATTGCCCCAACTTCGACAAATACCGATATGACTTGGATCCATTGATTGTACAATAGATCAAGGTACCTGTCGTGGCCAATAATAAAAGGAAGCAAGCCATTTAGCAGACCTATAAAAAAATAGCTCAGAGCAAGCCTTAAGATCGACAGCAGCAATGAAAACGTGAGCAATGAGGGGATTGTTTGGAGTTGTATCTTGCCCTTATCCATATTGATCTTGAGGATAAGGTACACAGTGAACCAGCCGACGAGCAACTCTATCACAATCGGAATCTCTAAGTTAGGCGTAAAGGTATAGGCATATTCGGTGTCGTACGGGCTAGGAAAGAATATAATGCTGATGAGTCCGAAGAGGTATTCAATGCCATATTGTATGATACTGACCAGAAAAGCGGTGAGTACGCTACCTAGTCGTTCTTGTAAGTTCGGGTTTTCTTGAGACGTTAGGAGCATTTCAGGTATTTCTGTTCAACCATATAAGTTTTGCACCATGCGAAAGGATGCTTCGAAACGCCAAAGATAGGCGTAATGCAAGTGACGTAAAATAACTGAAATCCATTAATTTCAGCTTTGATAAAAAGTATTAGTCTAGGTGCCGTTTTTATGCTTTTGGCAGCAGGAAGATAATTCGCCAGAAGGTATTCCCGTCATTCATACGCATTTTAACTTAAACTGCGCAATGCGATAAATTGTGTGTATATTTATCTCCCGCAATCGCCGATGGAGCCAGTTTAGGTCATTCTAAATGTGTTCTATTGGGGTGTCCAATAGTTAGGTCCTCGACTTAACAAGAAGTTAAATAGCAGATAGATAGCGACAAAAAATCAATGGAGAACTGGAAATTAATAGAATCAGAATACTTAGTTCGGGCGCCTTGGGCCGTACTTAGGAAAGATAAATGTGAAATGCCAAATGGACATATTGTCCCAGAATATTATGTGTTGGAATATCCCAATTGGGTCAATATGGTGGCATTGACTGCCGATAATCAATTTATTTTAGTAAAACAATACCGTCATGGCGTGGGTAAGGAAGTGTTGGAGATCTGTGGGGGAGTGATAGATCCTGGTGAGGATGCGTTGACGGCTGCCAAAAGGGAACTGCTGGAAGAAACAGGCTACGCATTCGATGATTTTAGGGAATTGGCAGTACTCTATCCCAATCCAGCTACTAGCAACAATATAACAACCACATTTCTGGCTACGGGTGGAGTTAAGGTGCAAGGGCAATCATTGGATGAGCAAGAGGAGATTGATGTTATTTGCTGTAGCCCTGATGAATTGAAGCAGTTGCTTAAAACCAATCAATTTGGGCAAGCGCTGCACACCGCAGCCCTGTTTTATGCCTTGGAAGAGCTTGGTTATATCCATCTATAGCCAAAATTATGGGTATTTATTTAACTTTGTCGCATGGCTAGAGAAATTTTCGAAAACAAGCGCAAGGCCTTGCGCATCAACCTGAATGAAGAAATATACGGCACCTTTGCCGAGATAGGGGCAGGGCAGGAAGTAGCCCGCAATTTTTTTACGGCCGGGGCGGCGTCAGGCACTATAGCAAAAACCATGAGTGCCTACGACATGGTTTTTAGTGATGCCATTTACGGGTCCGAGACCAACAAGCGTTATGTGAGTAGCTCGCGCTTAAAGAAAATGTTGGATCATGAATATGATTTGCTGACAGAGCGGCTCACGGGATCCAAATACCAGAACAGGAAGTTCTTTGCCTTTGCCAATACGGTCACAACATTGAATTTCAGTAAGACCAATGAACCGCATGGGTGGCTAGGCATCAAGTTTCAGCATGAAGTGGGGGGCGAGCCTAACGAGATTATGTTCCATGTGCGCTTGCTGGATAGCGACAATGTGTTGCAGAATGCGGTACTGGGCATTCTCGGTGTGAACCTCGTATTCGCGGCCTATTTTTATATCGATGATATACAAACGCTGATTGAGTCCTTGTCCGACAACATTGCGGCGAATGCCGTAGAGATAGATTTTGTAAAAGTAAAGGGCCCCGCATTTCAGAATGTCGACGAACGATTGATCAATCTCTATCTCATTGCCAAAGGCTACGCTACAGCAGCTATCTTTGACAAGGCGGGCAATGCGCGACAAGCGAAAGATTTTTTGTACAAGAAGAATGTCATCATCCTGATAACCAAATATAGACAGAAATCGACTCCAAATTTTGATCTGTTCAATAAGGCTGTCGACCAATTCAAACGTAATCTTGGCATTGACGATAGCGATCTGGTGGTAATGATTGAAGTATTGATGTCTAATGTGCTGGACGATCATCCGCAGTTGAGTAATGACGATTTGGCCTATTTTGCCGCCCGGGCGGAAGAACTGTGTGCTACGGGCAATCACGTACTGGTTTCCAACTTTACCAGAAACCATCAGCTTGCGGCCTTTTTGTCGCAGTTCAAACCGCGGAATGTGGGCATATCTACCAATATTTCCAACTTACGCAATATATTCAATTCGAAGAACTATAAGGAAAATTACACCGATGAGTTGTTGGCTTATGCCAGCGGACTCTTTAGCAAAAATGTGAAGCTCTATGCTTATCCATATTTGGACAAGAAAAATGACACCATCATTACCACAGCCAATATGCCTGTTTCTGAGGAAGCCAAGCCGCTGTTCGAGTTTTTGGTTAAGAACAAATATATTATCGATATCGAGAATTACGACGAAAAATTCGTAAAAACGGTATAAATTGTCTAACTGCTACAACAAAGGGCCAATACACAAAGTATCGGCCCTTTATTTTTTTGTTTACTAAGTGCTATTCGACTTCCTGCATCTCGTAGCTACTCAATGGAGGGCACGAGCAGATCAAAGACCTGTCGCCATGCGAGTCATTTACCCTACCTACCGATGGCCAGAACTTGTGTTCCTTTACATAAGGAAGTGGGAATGCCGCTTGTTGGCGACTATAGGGCCTATCCCAACTATCGCTACTAATGACATCTACGGTATGAGGAGCATTTTTCAGCACATTATTTTCTTTGTCTGCCACGCCATCGGCTACGCTTTCTATTTCCTTGCGAATAGCTATTAACGCATTGCAGAAGCGATCCAACTCTGCTTTTGGTTCCGACTCGGTAGGCTCTACCATAAGTGTGCCCGCTACAGGAAACGAAACAGTGGGCGCGTGGAAGCCATAATCCATGAGCCGTTTGGCTATATCGCCCACTTCTACGCCATGGTTCTTGAAGCTCCTACAGTCCAGTATCATTTCATGCGCACAACGTCCATTGGCACCAGCGTAGAGTACATCATAGTGAGATTCCAACCTAGACTTGATATAGTTGGCATTCAATATGGCGTATTTGGTGGCTTTTGCGAGTCCATCGGCACCCATCATGGCGATATAGGCATGCGATATGATTAGAATAGAGGCGGAGCCGAATGGAGCAGCAGCCACGGCGTTGATGGAATTGTTTTCCTTGATATCTACCACGGAATGGCCGGGCAGGAAAGGAACTAAATGTGTGGCCACACCAATAGGCCCCATACCCGGACCACCACCACCGTGCGGAATACAGAATGTTTTGTGCAGATTGAGGTGGCATACGTCAGCCCCTATGCTGGCAGGACTTGTCAAACCCACTTGCGCGTTCATGTTGGCGCCATCCATATAAACCTGTCCTCCGTTTTCATGGATTATTTGGCAAATGTCTACGATGGATTCCTCAAAGACACCGTGCGTAGAAGGATAGGTGACCATAAGACAACTTAGGTTGTCCTTGTACTGTGTTGCTTTTGCTTTCAGATCTTCTACATCTATATTCCCTTTATCATCACATTTGACCACGATGACCTTAAGTCCCGCCATAGCGGCCGAGGCGGGGTTGGTTCCATGAGCGGAGGCGGGAATGAGCACCACATTGCGGTGGCTATCACCTCTTTCTTCGTGGTAGGCCTTGATGACCATTAGGCCTGTATATTCGCCCTGCGCACCTGAATTGGGCTGAAAACTCATTTTGGCAAAGCCGGTAATTTCGCAAAGCCATTGGTTTAGCTCATTCAATACCTGCATATAGCCGCCCACCTGGTCTACAGGGGCAAAAGGATGGATATCGCTGAACTCACTCCAGGTTACGGGTATCATTTCCGTGGTGGCATTGAGTTTCATGGTACATGATCCCAGGGGGATCATCGAATGGCAGAGTGACAAGTCCTTGGATTCAAGTGACTTGATGTAGCGTAGCATTTCGTGTTCGGAATGGTGGCTATTGAATACCTCATGGGACAAAAAATCCGATTGGCGTTGTAAGTGGCTAGGAATAGTAGTTGCTAGCTGCTCTGCTAGACCGTCAAAATCGATGTCGTTGACGCTCTTGCCCTTGACCTTTGCAAATACCCTGGCGATGTTTTTAACGTCTTCCACAGTGGTTGTTTCATCAAGAGACAAGTGGATGGCACCATTTGCCCCATAGAAGAAATTCATTTCATTGTTCAAGGCTTCTGCGTGCAAGGAATTGGCGAGCTCTCCAGCTGCTATGTTTAGTGTGTCGAAAAAAGCTGGGTTCGACTGTTCGTACCCAAGCTCATGCAATACGCTAGAGAGAAGTACGGTCAATCCATGTATGCGTTCGGCAATGCCTTTAATACCCCTTGGCCCGTGGTATGCTGCGTAAAATCCAGCCATGATGGCCAACAGTGCCTGGGCCGTACAGATGTTGGAAGAGGCCTTGTCGCGACGGATATGCTGCTCGCGCGTTTGCAGGGCCATGCGCAATGCATAATTGCCGGCGCTGTCTATCGATACCCCAATGATGCGGCCAGGGATGTTTCGCTTATAGGCTTCCTTAGTAGCAAAATAAGCGGCATGAGGACCTCCAAAGCCCATTGGTATGCCAAATCTTTGAGATGAACCTACCACGACATCGGCTCCCCATTCGCCGGGAGGCGTCAATAGCGCTAAGCTCATGATATCTGCAATTACGCAAAGTGTGCTGCCCTGTTCGTGTAGGGTGCCTACAAAAGAAGTGTAGTCTACAATAGTGCCATCTGCGGCTGGATATTGAACTATTGCACCAAAGATGTTAGGCGTAAATTCAGCTTCCTTGAAATCCCCTATATGCAAATTAATGCCATATGATGATGCCCTTGTGCGTAGTACATCTAGCGTCTGCGGAAAGATATTTTCATCCACAAAATAAGTGTCGGCAGCTTTGTCCTTGCGCAAGTTATATTGCATAAACATCGCTTCTGCCGCTGCGGTGGCTTCATCCAATAGGCTCGCATTGGCTATTTCCATACCCGTCAGGTCTATGATGGCTGTCTGGAAATTAAGCAAAGCCTGAAGCCTACCCTGTGCAATTTCTGCCTGATAAGGCGTGTATTGCGTGTACCATCCCGGATTTTCAAATATATTTCTTTGTATTACGGTAGGTAAAGTCACATCGTAGTACCCTTTTCCTATATAAGATTTAAATATTTTGTTCTTTGACGCTACCTGTTTTATTTTTTTCAGATAAGCACTTTCGCTAAGCGCTTTGGGAAGATTGAGCGCCTTTTTCAGACGGATTTTTTCAGGGACAGTCTCCGATATCAAGTTGTCCAGGTTCGATGCATTGATTGTGGACAACATGTCGTCCGTGTCCTGTGCAGAAGTTGCGATATGTCTATCGGCAAATTCCTCTTTATAATTTATTTGTAAGCTCATTAGATCGTGAATGTGTCAAAATTCTGGAGTGTATTTCTGAAGGGCATTTGCAACCAATCACCCCGCAAATTTCTCGCAAAGCTATTAAAAAAACAAAGCACTTTTTTCGTGAATTGAAATTTTACCGTTCAAAAGCAAAGAGCACTTGCTAAATCAAAATTTTTAGGATATAATTATCCGTTTGTGTGATGTTTTCGGTTTTTAAGAAATCCAAAAACGAAGGACAATTTAATAAATTATTCGCTTACATTTGACAATTGTTTTGATTTTTGTGATTCAATCGGTGTTCAAATCGTTGATTCTGTAATTCAATGGTTTTCATACTTAGTTCAGTTTTAATTTGAATTAATCGATGTCTGTAAAAAATAAGTTATACGTTGGAGTACTTATATGTTTTGTTTCCATGGTCGGGATTGGTCTTTTTTTCGGCATCACGCTGAAAAAGCAGATGGATTCATCCAATATGGTTTTACATAGCCAAGAGGTGCTGAATCTGGCACAGGAGATCAAACATGTCGTCATACGTATGGAAACCAATAGGTTGGCCTACCGTTCTACTGTTGAAGATCGCTTTTTGATTTCCCAAGACTCTTTATCCGTTATTGGAGAGGCGCTTGTGAATAATTTGCGTGGATTGATAGTTGACAATGAATCACAACTTGCGTTATTAACGGAAATTGAGACGGCCATCGACGCACTGACTTCCTATTGGGATGGTATGTCGCCACAGTCCTACAAATCGGAATTTGAGATATTGAAGCAGAGGACTTTGCAAGAGGAGGAATTGATAGGCGATTTTTATGTGTTGATCAACCAATTTGTGGAGAATGAGGAGATCTATCTCAAGGAAAGATTGTCTACCAATAGGCAGATGGTAGACAAAGTGTCATTTCAAGTGTATCTCACCGCAGTAATTGTTTTCATAGCTTTTAGTTATCTCGTTTTTATCGTTAGGAAAGAGCTTCAGATGAGGTTAAAACTACAGCAACGTCTGAAAGACAAATTGAAGGAAATGGAGGGGCTGAATAGGTTAATGAAGAAAAGCAATTGGACATTGACCGGTGTGAGCAAGGTAAACGATGCAACACGAAATATTTATGAGATTAAAGATCTGATAGATAGCTGTCTTTCCCAGTTGACAGAATATATGGAAATACCAATGGCGGCAAGCTATCAATACGATGAAAATGAAGGACTGCTCAGGCCTATTGCCAACAAAGGTTTGTTTGCCGAACATTTGAAGACAAGTAAGTTGGGCGATGGTATTGTGGGGCAGGCAGCGGCCCAAAAAACCATCAAGGTAATTAATAATATCCCCGAGAATCATTTTTTTATAGACGGTACTTTTGGTAAACTTTCTTGCCGAAGCGTGGTCATAATACCGTTATATTATTTGGACGAGTTGCTGGGTATTATAGAGCTGGGATTACTAAGGCCGGTGCACGATTCGGAATTGGAGTTTTTAAATATTGTGCAGCAAAACATAAGCAGTAGCATGTATAGTGTGCGCAAAAGCGAGCAAATTTTGGTCGTTGTAGATCAGCTAAATGCTCAAAAGGAGCAATTGGAACGGCAAAAGGAAGAACTTCTTCAAAAACATGAAGAAGTGGAGCGACAAGCAAATGAGTTGATGGTTTCTGAGGAAGAGCTAAGAGTACAGGAAGAGGAACTGCGGCAAATCAACTATGAGTTAAGTACGCAAAATGAGAGTTTGGAACATACAAGGCTGGAGCTTTCCAAGCAGAAAGAGGCGTTGGAAATCAGTAGCAAGTACAAATCCGAATTCTTGGCCAACATGTCGCATGAGCTGCGAACTCCATTGAACAGTGTACTCATCTTATCCAAGCTTTTGTCGGAAAATCAATCTGGCAATCTGACGGAAAAGCAGCAAGACTACAGTAAAATCATACATAAATCAGGTTCAGATTTGTTAAACCTAATAAATGATATCCTTGATTTAAGTAAGATCGAAGCGGGCAAAGTGGATTTTGTTTACAGCTTCGTGGACACTTCAGCCGTAGTGAGCGATATGCAGGAGTTGTTCAATGTCATGGCAGAAGACAAAAAAATTGATTTTGTCATCTCGGACCACGTGCAAAAGTCATTTTACATAGATAGGAAAAGATTTTGTCAGATAATAAAAAACCTTTTGGCCAATGCCTTTAAGTTTACGCCATCTGGAGGTATGGTGTCGCTTGATATAACAGAAAATGAGGTGACAAACGAATTGGGGTTTGTGGTGCGAGATACGGGTATAGGAATACCAAAGGAGAAGGAAGAGGCTATTTTTGAAGCTTTTCAGCAAGCCGATGGTTCTACTAACCGTGTGTTTGGAGGAACTGGTCTTGGTCTATCCATTAGCAAGGAGTTGGCGCTTAGAATGGGGGGGAAGATCACCGTGAGTAGTACCGTAGGCAAGGGCAGTACATTTTCGGTATGGGTACCCATGGATAATAGGCAATTGGATCCCAGCGATGAAGCAACGGCGACGGAGCTCGACAAAGCACTTCCGGTAAATTTGATCACAAATACACCCAAGCCCTTGGCTTTGAGAAGCGAGAATATCTGTAAAACGGTCATCGAACAGCAGCTGGTGGAAGATGATAGATTGTCTGTAATGCCTGGGGACAACGTCATTCTGATAGTGGAAGACGATGAGGCATTTGCCACAATTTTGAGAGATTTTATAAGGAGCAATGGCTTTCTTGCGATCATTGCCTTAGCGGGCGATGAAGGGATATATTGCGCCAGGAAATATAAGCCCAAGGCGATCATATTGGACATGAACTTGCCCGTGCTGCACGGGCGGCAAGTGTTGGAAATCATTCGTGAAGACGAAAACATGTTTCAAATTCCCATTCATGTTGTTTCTTCGGAAGAAAATATGGGGATAGATACTCGTCAGATAACTGGTTATACTATCAAGCCAGTAACGATAGAGGCGATCAATATGATATTTGACACATTGGTGCAGAAGATGGACAATACCAAAAATGGGGTTTTGCTGATGGGACCAAATAAGGAGAGAAGAGAGATGCTCGAGGATTTGATCAAGCGCCTGTTGGCTATCCCTTGTTTGGAGGTTCAAGACATGTCTTCTATGGAGAGCTTGGCTAGCTCCAATAATTATTGCTGCCTGATTTACAATATGGAAGGGCGCTTGAGCTACTATTGGAATGAGTTGATTAAGGTGAAGGAGGTATTGGCCAAACACGAAATTGAGTTGATCGTTTATTTGGAAAAAGAGCTCAACAGAAATGAGGAGTTAAAATTGAAACGCATATCGTCGATCGTTATCTACCACTCAGAGCAGGCACACGAACGGATAATTGATGAGCTGAATCTTTATTTCCAGACCAAGGCTCCATTGAAAAGCAACAAAAAAATAGAACAGGAAGTGCAGGCATTTGATGTAGCATATAAGTCGATTGGTAAGACAGCGTCGGGTTCTATGGTCGGTATTCTGTCCGGAAAGGCTATTTTGTTGGTAGACGATGATATGAGGAATATATTTGCATTAAGTGCCCTTTTGGATAACAAAGGGATCCCCGTGGTAACGGCAGAAAATGGATTGGAAGCCTTAGAACTATTGGAGGAAAAAGGTGATCAGATTGCTTTGATATTGATGGATATCATGATGCCTGTGATGGATGGGTATGATACGATCCGTAAAATAAGGGAGAGTTCTTATTCTTGGGCTGGTGTTCCGATTATTGCGCTAACTGCCAAGGCAATGCCGGAAGATGAACGAAAATGTATGGAAGCAGGGGCTTCCGATTATATAAGTAAGCCAGTAGACTCTCAGAAGTTGATTTCTCTGTTGAAAATATGGTTGTCCTGATAATATGGAAGATAATATGGTAGAAGAGGCAAAGAAAGTAAAGATTTTATTAGTCGATGATAAGGAAGAAAATTTAATATCGCTTGAGGCTATGCTGGAAGAAAGCCATCGTGTTTTCCTGAAAGCAACCAATGGGAATGATGCACTTAAGATCGCCTTGAAAACACCCGATCTGGCTTTGATTATATTGGATGTACAAATGCCGGAGATGGATGGTTATGAGGTAGCCAATCTGTTGCAAGCCAATTCTAAGACAAGGCATATATCCATTATTTTTGTGACAGCCATCAATAAAGAAGAACAATATGTTTTGAGAGGCTATCAGGAGGGGGCTATAGCCTATTTGTCCAAGCCACTCGATATTGCTATCACCCAACAACAGGTGAAGGTGTTCGAGAAATTATATTTTTATCAGCGCGACCTAAAACAACTATTGCAGGAGAAGAATGATATCAATCAACAGTTGGAACGTTTTATGTATGTGGTGGCGCATGACTTAAAGTCTCCGTTAACCAGTGTCATGTCGTTGATGTCCTACCTGCAAGAAATGCCTGAGGTGTCTAGTTCCGAATTGCTCAAACCTAATTTTGATCTTTGTCAAGATACCTTGCGGTATATGCAACATATGATAGGATCCATATTGGACTACTCTGCAACCGGTGTAAAAGATAGCCAGAAATCTTTTGTAGACGTTGGAAATTTGTTGCAACATATATTGCAGGTGCTGAAATTGGGAGAAAATGTAGTGGTGCGCATTGCTGAGCCGATGCCTGTATTGAATACACCTTATATTAAACTACAGCAGGTTTTTCAAAATATAATTTCCAATGCCATAAAACACAATGACAAGCCTATTTGTGAGATTGACATCTATTTTGAGCACGCAGATGATTACTATTATCGTTTTTGCGTGAAGGATAATGGGAAAGGAGTGTCAAAAGAGGACAGGATCCGGATCTTCAATCTTTTTGAGAAAACGGTAATTGCTGAAGGAAAAAGAGAGAACAATACCGGTGTGGGATTGAATATCGTAAAGTTATTGGTAGAAGAACAGGGAGGAAAACTGACTTTGGAAAGCAATCCTCAAGGAGGAAGCATTTTCTCCTTTACCTGGCAAAAATAAGAATGTCTGTCTCCTATGCTTGTTGCAAGCAAACATAGGAGACAGACTAATAACTAGCAGAGGTCGCTTTACTGCACTTGATAGCGATAGATACTTCTGCCGAGGTTGCCAAACTCATCAAAGCCTTCCATCAATACTTTATAGGTGCCCCTGCCGTCTGCATTAAAATACTGTATAGTGGCTTTCCCAGCATCATCTAGCTCAACCTCAGGATTCCAGTAAATGGTCGTTCTCCAGTCTGCCGCAGGCGTTGAGCTGGGTGTGTATTTAGGAGAGTAGAAGACCTTATGTGGTATATATCCCAATGGAGTGAAGGTAATTACATTGTACTTGGGTAGCAAATTAGCCAGCTCTTCTTTGCTAATGCGGGTGGTCTCTATCTTTTTTGTGTTTACCACTAGTACCCCATTCGTCTGATAGGTTCTGTTGACAGTGCCCAAGTCATCACGTAGAAATATTTCCACGGACTCCACTTCACCAGGCATGACTCCCATCAAGCCATTTACGTCTATGGGCATGCCGTTCAGGAAAACCTGAACAGGCACTCGGCTACCCTGGTTGTAGTCCCTGGTCACATAGAAGAAATTATCCATGAAGGTGAGTCCCATAGCTGCTGTCTGCAGGCATTGAATGAGCATGTTACAGCCGGTAAACCGTGAACCGTCTATGAAGTGGTCGGGTACCGGGCTCAGCCCAGATAGGGCAGGGTATTCCGTATGTCTTGGCTTAGGTGCTGCTCTTGCCGTGATAACTACTTCATCCAGCATATTCATGCGTTGCATACGATATTGGCGTTCGCTATTTTGGATATATGGAGCAATGGTACTATCGATGTTTACGATGTTGTCTGCCGCGACGGTAGAAGGAGTGACGGCTGGAAAATTGTCTCCTTCGAGCGTTATTTTCAGATTTCGGTAGTTGTCATTATTCCTTGCGCTGATGGTCACTTCCGACGAGTCGGCTATCATCACATTGGAAAAGGAGAAATTTCCATTGACATCCGAGAGTGTTTCCAACTGTGTTTTTTTACCTTTGATACTCATTTGAAGCTTACCATTTGCAACTGGCAAACCATTCAGCTGTCGCAAGCTGCCTCTGATGTCTATTCCCTGCTCGGGCAAAAAAACAATGCCATCCGCCTTGTCGGCAATGATTTTCTTGAAGTCTACCCGTCTATAACCTTGCGTGAGCAATAGTACATCCAAATCTGCTTTGGCATTTTCATTGGCTTTATTGAAATAATAGTTTGGCTTCTCCACGTAACCTTGCAGGTCCGAGGTGAGCAAGAAGGAAGTTAAAATAGTGGTGAAACCATCTTCATCCATTGGCACCTTCGTTTCGTCAACCACGGCAATGGAATAGCTGCCATGGGTTGCTTTGCCGCTATCCAGCGCGGAGACGTTTAATGTGACCTGTTCTTTTGGGGTATAGCTCTTCTTGTCACTTGTTATTTTAAGGTCTAACAGCGAATCTATTTGGTTGAACACAAGCCTTTCGCTGAGTGGGATTCCCGTAGGGGAAAACAGGTGGAAGGAAACAATGCCATTTGGAAACTTGTCCTTGGGTACTACAGTGCTGATCTTCTCGCTATTCAGCGCACTTTGTGCAGCATAATAAATAGCCCCATTGCTTTGTGCCACCACGGAAAAAGTTTTCCCTTTGTTCTGTTCCAGATAGGTGCCATTGGACAAGATCTCTACGGCATAGGAGCTGTCATCCTTTTCGGCGATTGCGAAAGTGATGCCAAAAGGTCGCACCTTGGGCAGTGCGTAAGCTCGCGTTGTGCCATTTGGCAGTTTTACCTGTGCGGTATAGGTTGCCTCTGCCGTAGGCGTAAGGGAGACCGCCCCCATGCCTAGTTTGTTGCTCTTGAAATTGGCTACCTCTTGCTTGTTTTGATCTATAATAGTACCCTCCACCTCAACACCTAACCCATCGGGAGCCACAGCCTTAAAAGCGACTTTACTAGTGATATCGGCTATAAGATAGCCACCTTCGGGAAAAAACTGCACGTCAGGGATATCGAATGCTTTTTTCAATGCAAAATCAGCAAACGTATTGCGGTCTTCCGTGAGGCTGATGACGGTGTGTAAAGTGCCATTTTTTAATAATTGAGCATCGGAATGGCTGATATTGACCTTGAGTAGACCTTGACTATCGGTCGTGCCGCGACCTTTCAATAAGCTTTCCGTACCCCGTACAACTTCCCAGTTTACCCGCTTGTTGGCCTCGGGATCTCCTCGTTCATTTGTATAGCGTATAGTTCCGCCAATAACGGTGCTTTTAGCATCACTTTTGGCAGAGAAGTTGGCATGGGTGCTTACTCTTTTGTTGAAAACATCGGCTATTGTCAATGATTTGTTGAAAAAATAGGCTGGGTCAAAGTTCATCATGTACTTGGTGTAGGACCTGATGCGATAATTTCCTTGCTTGTATTTCATGGGATCAAGCAAGATATGTCCCTCGCCTACACCGTCCTCCAGGCCTATCAAGAAAGTACCCATGATAGAGTCCCTTTCGTTGATGCTCTCAATGTATAAGGTTTTGCTGATGGCCGATGGTAAATGGGTATTCATCACATATGATTTGAACCATACCGTATCGCCTACCGCATAATAAGGTTTGTCGAAGTGCAGGTAGACCTTTTCAAAAGGCATTTGTGTTGCCAGTGTGTTGGTGCGCTCCACTATGGTATTGATATTGACGGTAGGTTGCCTGGATTGTGCTGTAGCAAAAAATGAAAGTGAAATGAAAAAAAGTGTATAAAATATTCCTTGTAAACGCATATGAGCAAAAAATTTTTAACAAAAAAACAAGGGCTAAGATATTCATTTCTTCAGGTATTGCATGGGGATAATTTGCTATTTAACATTATTTAGTAAAAGCTGATAAAGTAATACCCCTAAATTCGAAGCTTAAGAACTTTACCAATTTGTGCGGAAGGCCCTGGCGCAGGCAAACTTTGGTAAAGTTTTCAAGGAAATTTAATTGTGCTTTCCTTTCGTCATCAGTAAAAGAATAATACATTTGTTGCGTTGGTGATGCCCTGTTGTATCACCAGAATATTGCTAACTATTATTGTAGGTTGAAGATTAAGTTCTATTTTAAATTATGAGTAAATTAAATCGCAAGCAAGACGCGTTGGATTATCACGCCAAGGGGCGGCCGGGTAAGATAGAGGTTGTCCCCACAAAGCCGACCAACTCGCAGCGCGACCTTACATTGGCCTATTCACCTGGGGTGGCCGAGCCCTGTTTGGAAATAGCCAACAACAAAGAGGATGTTTATAAATATACGGCAAAAGGCAATCTGGTAGCTGTTATCAGTAATGGCACAGCGGTGCTGGGACTTGGAGATATCGGGCCGGAAGCTGGCAAGCCCGTGATGGAGGGGAAGGGCCTGCTCTTTAAAATATTTGCAGATATCGATGTGTTCGATCTGGAATTGGATACAAAGAACATAGATGAGTTTGTGCGTACGGTGAAGTTGTTGGAGCCGACTTTTGGTGGTGTTAACCTAGAAGATATAAAAGCGCCCGAGTGCTTTGAGATAGAGCGCAGGCTCAAGGAAGAAATGTCTATCCCTGTCATGCACGACGACCAACATGGTACGGCCATTATCTCTGGAGCAGCGCTTATCAATGCCTGCGAGTTGCAGGGCAAGAAACTGGAAGATGTCAACATTGTGGTCAATGGGGCAGGGGCAGCAGCTATATCCTGCTCGCGCATCTATGAGTCGCTGGGAGCTAGGAAGGAAAACATTGTCATGATAGACCGTGCAGGTGTGATACGGAAGGATCGCGATAAACTCGATCAGGTAAAAGCCGAGTTTGCCACGAGCAAGGATCTCCATACGCTGGAAGACGCCATAGCGGGTGCCGATGTGTTTATCGGATTGTCCGCTGCGGATGTACTTACGGCGGCGATGTTGGAAAAGATGGCTGCAAGGCCTGTCGTCTTTGCCATGGCCAACCCCAATCCGGAAATAGCCTACGACCTGGCCGTGGCAACGCGCTCCGATATCATCATGGCCACTGGCCGTTCGGATTACCCCAATCAGGTGAACAATGTGCTGGGCTTTCCTTTCATTTTCCGTGGCGCCCTGGATGTGCGTGCCAAAGGGATAAATGAGGAAATGAAACTGGCGGCCGTATACGCCATTGCACAATTGGCCAAGGAATCCGTGCCGGAGTCGGTCAATCTGGCTTACAACGTCAACAACCTGCGTTTCAGTAGGGAATATATAATACCGAAACCCAATGACCCGAGGCTGATTACGGTAGTGGCACCGGCAGTGGCAAAAGCGGCTATAGAATCGGGCATAGCACGTACCACGATAGAGGATTGGGAAGCCTACAAAACCGAACTTCGGGTACGCCTGGGGCAAGACGATTTGCTGATGCGTACCTTGAGCATGGCCGCAAAGCAAAACCCCAAGCGGGTGGTCTTTGCAGAAGCCGACAACTACAAGATCCTGCGCGCGGCACAGATCGTGAAAGAAGAAGGTATTGCCATTCCTATTTTATTGGGAGGGAAAGACAAGATCAAGGGCATCATGGATGAGTATGGCCTTGATTTGGCCGATGTGGAAATCATTGATCCAAAGAAAGAGCTAGACAGCCGGGAGTTCCGGAAGTATGTAGATGAACTGTACCGAAAAAGGCAGCGCCGAGGAGTCAGTTTGATCGAAGCGACCAAATTGATGCAGGACAGAAACTATTATGGAGCAGCCATGGTGAAATTTGGGAAGGCGGATACCTTGATCTCTGGATTGACAAAGAACTATGGCGCTACCATCAGACCTGCCTTGCAGGTGATAGGTACCAAAAAAGGAAGCAAGCTGGCGGGTATGTACATGATGCTCACCAAAAAGGGACCAGTTTTTTTTGGCGACACTACCGTAAACAAGAATCCTAGCAGCGAAGAGTTGGTAGATATTACCGTGCTGTTGTACAATGCCGTGAAGAAAATGGACATTGAGCCGAGAATCGCTTTGCTTTCTTATTCCAATTTTGGTTCCAACGAAGGCGATATCCCCGTGAAAATGAGGGAAACGGTAAGGATTTTGCACGAAAAATATCCGCATATTGTGGTAGATGGCGAGATGCAGGGCAATTTTGCAACCAATAGCAGGCTGCTGGAGGAGAATTTCCCTTTCAGTACGCTCAACGGCCAACCTGCCAATGTGCTTATATTCCCTAATCTGGAATCGGGGAACATTGCCTATAAGCTATTGCAGGAATTGGGGGAGGCCGAAGCGGTAGGGCCCATATTGCTGGGTATGGACAAGCCCATACATGTGTTGCAGCTGGGCAGTTCCGTGCGAGAAATCGTCAATATGATTACCATTGCCGTCGTAGATGCCCAGCAAAAAGAACTTTGATGTCGCACATCGCACATCGCATATCGCAAATCTCACATCTAAAAATGTACGATTACTTATCCGGCAAATTAATTGAAAAGCACCCCACCCATGTTGTCCTGGATGTAGGCGGGGTAGGTTATCACCTGCATATTTCATTGTATACGTTCGAGCAAATCAAGGATTTGGTTTCTGCGAAGCTATATACCAGTCTTCAGATCAAGGAAGACTCCCACACCTTATACGGTTTTGTAGATAAAGGAGAGCGAAAGCTTTTCCATCATTTAATTTCGGTATCGGGTATAGGTGCAAGCACGGGGAGGATGATCCTTTCCTCTATTAACCCAAACGAAATACAGACTGCCATTGTGCAGGGCGATGTGAAACAGATACAGCGCATCAAGGGGATAGGGCCCAAATCCGCTCAGCGCTTAATACTCGAATTGCAGGACAAACTTAAAAAAGAAGGCGACGGAGCACTCATGGAAATAGCCATCCCTTCGTCTACAAAGGAAGAAGCCCTTTCTGCCTTGCTTGTACTTGGCTACAATAAATTGCAATCCGAAAAAATTCTCGATCGAATTGTTTCCTCACAACCCGAAGCTACCACCGTAGAGGCCTTAATCAAGCTGGCTTTGAAAAACCTGTAAGCTGCCCGACTTACTAAAGTTCAAATGGACTGAGGGGAGGGACTTTAGTAAGTCTATATAAAGACGACTTGCTAAAGTTCATATGGCCTGTGGGAAGGAGACTTTAGTAAGTCTATATAAAGACGACTTGCTAAAGTCATATGGCCTGTGGGAAGGAGACTTTAGTAAGTTTCTTCGGGAAAGGTGACTTGCTAAAGTTCATATGGCCTGTGGGAAGGAGACTTTAGTAAGTCTATATAAAGACGACTTGCTAAAGTTCAAATGGACTGAGGGGAGGGACTTTAGTAAGTCTATATAAAGGCGACTTACTAAAGTTCATATGGCCTGTGGGAAGGAGACTTTTTAAGTCTTTATAGGTAACAGTCCCCCCAAAATAACTGGCGCACGCGTGCCGCGTGTGCCTCCGTATCGCGTGTGCCTTCTCCATAATTCCCTTGTCAGTGGCATTATTTTTTTATCGAAACACGCCCGATAATTTATTCATGTTATAATTATGTGATGTTTTAATGAAATAAATTAAATATAGGATTAAATATTTATATTTTTTTGTCATAAAAATAGTTTTTTTTTGAGACTATATACTATTTTTGTGGGGTGTAAAGGCAAAATGTTGGGGAATTAAAAGACTTTCAATATCAGTTTTGTTTAAAACAGACTCATAATTAGTTGTTTAACAGTGATCTGATTTGATTTGGTTAATTTATTTTTATAAAACGTAATTATAGAGAAAATTTTTATCAGCTTAAATCTAAAGGGATGTCAACCGTCAACAAATCTAAAAAATCCGTATACACACATTTTTTGCATACCATAAATAATTGCTTTTAAAATGGTGCTGGTATGGTCATTTGCAGCGAATAGCTTCGAAGACCCTGCGGCACCTCACCATATTTTTTTTAAGACTTAACAGATACTTTATCATAATTTATATGAAAAAAGAATTACATCAGTTATCGCTTTCTTCTTTGCTAAAGACAGCCCTATTGGCCTTGGGCCTTTTGTTTTCCTTTGATAAGGAGGCAAAGGCACGGCAATTATATACAAGTTGTATCCCGTGGTTTTCCAAGTTAATTTGTTTTTTTGGACAATTCCGATTTTCTATTTCTTGCACTTTTCAACAGGAAGAATTGAATTTAGATTTGAAAGTTTATGTTCACGCTCTTTCCGATAACCATATTATCTCTATAAAAACAAGAAGGGTATTAGGCATCTTCTCCAAGCTTGGTCATTGTTTCCTAGAGTTCAAATCATCATTAAGTATATGAAAAAAGATCTATCTCGCAGCATGATGTTTCTAAATCTATATAAGCGGCACCTAATCGGGTTAGTAGCCCTTATGTTGCTATGTTCCCTGAACCTTTTTGGACAGACTTACCGGACACATTATATAGCGCCGGCATCTTGGTCTTATTTCTCTAATGCCAATGAATTGGTGGTTGCTACCAATTCCACTACACCGATAAATGTTACCGTAAACAGGAGCGATGGAACGTTCGTGACCACGCTGTCAGTTTCCAGTGGCGCTCCTGTCACCTATAGGTTTACAGGTAGCACGGGCAGTGCACCTCGAAATGCCAATAATACGGTTTTGAGCGGCGTGGGATTGATTGTTTCTGCTGATGAACCCATCTCCGTAAGTATACGCAATGTAGCGTCAGACTCTTCGGGCCCCGATGCAAATATCAAAGGAAATGCTAACCTGTTCAGCTTTGGCGATCCGGCTATCGGTACTTCTTTTCGAATAGGCTATTATAGAGATGGGATTTTGGATACGCGCGATGGTAGAAATCACTATCCGGTTTATTCGGTAATGGCCTTGGAAGACAATACTACTGTATCTAGAAACGGTACGGTACTTACGACGCTCAATGCGGGGCAAAGTTACCTGTTTGAGGGACAATATATAGGTGCCTTAATTGAGAGCTCTGGACCAGTGGTTATGAACATGGGAGCTCATTACGACCGCCCTTATGGGGGCTGCTTCGACGGGGCCTCAAACCAGATGGTACCAACGGCATCCTTGGCAAATGATTACTTTGTGATACGTGGTAATGGTGGTAGTGGCACTGATGGTGCTGTTGCGGAGCAAACAACGGTGGTGGCTACGGCAGCAAATACGGTGGTCAATTTGATCCATTATAATGCTAGTGGTGCACAGGTAGGCGCTTCGTCCTTCACATTGAACAATCCAGGAGATTTTCAAAGCTTTGAGCACGGTGTGAATGGGCAGCAATTCTCCAGCACTAGGATTACTACCACTCAAAGTATAGCGGCCTATTCTGGTGTAGCATCGGGTTGCGAAATTGAGGCTTATACCTTGGCACCGCTTTCTGAATGTGGTGGGTCACAGCATGTGCAGAACGTTAGGTTTACGAACTTCAATAGTGGTACTTTGCCTTACTTTGGCTATGTTTTTCTGCCACTTTCGTCACCAGCAGCCGTTGTGGAGCTGAATGGAGTGGATATCATGACGCACACTGGCGTTAATAGAGTCACTCTAGGGGCTTCTGGATATGAGTTGATCACCTTTACAAATGAGGCAATTGGTAGCCCAACTAATATTGTCCTTATCAGTGATGTGCGCATGACTATTGGGATGATCCAGAGTGGCGCAGGTTTTTCCATGGCCTCTTTCCTTACCCCATTTCCAGAGCAAGCCTTGCAGCCCCAAATTAATACTTCTGGTGGCTGTGCTTTGAATACCTTAACTGCCGATGCAGGACATTCAAATTACCAATGGTATCTAAATGGTTCGCCCATCAGGGGCGCCAATTCGCATACTTATGAGGCACTCATATCGGGCAGTTACTCCGTGTCATATACATTGGATTGCGGGCCTGGGATACAATCACTTCCGGTTGCTGTTAATCTATGTGCCGATTTAGGAGTCGTGAAGGAGGTTAGTAACATGGCTCCTGCCGTAGGCTCAGAAGTCACGTTTACCATTACTGCTACCAACCATGGGCCTAGCAATGCTACAGGGGTGTCGGTAACAGATATACTTCCTTCAGGTTATACCTATGTGTCACACAATGCTGTTCCAAGTACGTCGGCTTACAATTTTAATACAGGCCTTTGGTCCATAGGGGCAATGGGACTGGATGCAACAGCAACGTTGACGATCACTGCCACCGTAAGGCCAACAGGAGAGTATGCCAATACAGCTACTATACAGGGGGCTCAAAACGATGAAAATGTAGATAATAATGTAAGTAGCGTGACCCCGGTACCGCTTCCCTATATCGCGTTGACCTCAGCAAATGAAACAGACAATCAGTTGTTGTGTCTGGGCGAAACCTTAGAGACCATTACTTATCAAGTGGGTGGATCGGCTACTGGAGTAAATCTAAGTGGCAGCTTGCCGGCAGGCGTCACAGGTGCGTTTGATCCGGCAACTCGAATATACACGATTACAGGTACACCCACTGTGCTTGGCACATTCAGCTATACATTGACTACTACAGGTGGTACAGGTGCTGCGGCTGAGCTGACTGGTACCATTACTGTAAATCCCATTCCGTCCGTAGACAATCAAACAGTGACAGTATGCAGCGGGGATACCTTTTTCATTACGCCAACGGGCGTTCCGGCAGGTACAACATACACTTGGGGAGATCCCGTCATAACAGGGAGCGTGACGGGTGCCAGTGCACAGGCCACTGGTCAGACCAGCATTGGCCAAACCTTGACCAATACAGGAAATGGGGTGGCCACCGTAGTGTATACAGTAACGCCTACTTCGGGCACCTGCGTAGGCGAACCGTTTACCGTGACGGTAACGGTGTCTCCTGAAAATACGATTACGCCACCAGCAGTGACCGAATTTTGCGGCGGCACCACCGAAGGTACCGATCTTACGATCGTCGGTACCGATCTTGGTCCGGGAGTAACTTATAAGTGGCAGATAAATACCAATCCAAATGATTTGAATAATCCATGGGGTTATGATGATATCGATATTCCAGGAGCAGACGGTAAGGACTACAATCCAGGAACGTTGACTGCTACGGGAACGGGTTTCAGACGGATGGTAGTGGCTGGCGCTCCAAGCTGCGTTGATGAATCGAGCAATATAGTAAGGTTCATTGTAATGCCTGTTATTAACAATGTGATAGTGCCGTCAACAATACTTGAGAATTGCGGCACTATTAACGAGTACGACATAGGCGGGACACTTACTGGTGGCAACAATAATAATTTCACGTTTCAGTGGCAGCGTTCTACGGATGGCATAAGCTGGACAGATATTCCTGGTGCCGATGGACAGCAATACAATCCAAATACTGTAACAGCTCCTACCTATTTCCGTAGAATTGCCTACTCTGGTAATGGCTATATTTACAATTTTTCTTGCGAGAGTATCAGTAATGTTCTTTTCTACAATACGAATGCCACTCCGGCAACACCTGGCAGCATTACAGGCGAAGCGGTGGTATGTTCCCCTGCTTCCAGCCAATCATACAGCATTGCGGCAGTAAGTGGGGCTACCTCTTATACCTGGAGCTATAGCGGCACAGGCGTAACGATAAACGGCACGGGAACGAGTGTCACCTTGACCTTTGCAGCCAACGCCACCTCGGGTACTTTATCTGTAGTTGCAAATGGTGCCTGCGGCGAAAGTAACCCATCTGAATTGGCCATCACAGTGACAGCCGCTCCTGTTATTACTACACAGCCTGCTGGCAATACTTACTGTGAGGGAGAGACTATAACAGCCCTTCAAGTCGTTGCATCTGGCGGCACGGGCTATCAGTGGTATAGCAATACAACGGCGAGCAACACGGGCGGCGTCTTGATCGGCGGCGCTACTTCTGCAACTTATACGCCAACGGTAAACGCTCCTGAAACATACTACTATTACGTGGTGGTATCGGGAGATGGAGCTTGTTCAACCACTTCTGGTGTGGCTACCATTACCATCAACGAGGAGACGACCATCACCGGCCAGCCACAGGCGAGCGCGGTCTACTGCGTTGACGAGAGCGCCACGGCACTTGGCGTTATGGCCAGCGGCACGGGTACTTTGGGCTACCAGTGGTACAGCAACACGACCAACAGCAACACGGGGGGCACGGCGATAGCCGGAGCCACGAGTTCTACCTATACGCCATCGACGGCCACCTCGGGCACCTACTACTACTACGTGGTGGTAAGCAGCGATTGTGGCACGGCAAGCTCAACGGTATCGACGGTTACCGTAAACGAGGAGACGACC